>NZ_CAXXYC010000002.1:0-248868 GCF_963675335.2 Sedimenticola selenatireducens | reverse complement strand
CCGGCAAGGGGGATGATGTGGAGTCGGTACGGGATGCGGTAGCCATTGCGCGCCGCCTGCGGCCGGACCTGAAACTGGAGGGACCGATCCAGTACGATGCCGCCATCGATCCCGGCGTGGCCCGTTCCAAGATGCCGGAGAGCGAGGTGGCCGGCCAGGCCACGGTGTTCATCTTTCCCGATCTCAACACCGGCAACAACACCTACAAGGCGGTGCAGCGCTCCGCCAACGCGGTGGCCATCGGCCCGGTGATCCAGGGTCTGAACAGACCGGTCAACGATCTCAGCCGTGGCTGCACGGTGACCGATATCGTCAACACCGTCGCCATTACCGCCATCCAGGCACAGGAGAACGACCAGCGGGAGAATCCGGCGTGACCATTCTGGTGATCAACGCAGGCAGTTCATCCATCAAGTATCAGCTGTTCGATATGCAACGGCAGCTACCCCTGGCCACCGGGATGATCGACCGGATCGGCGAGCCGGCCGCTCCTGTGGCCAATCATCACCAGGCGCTGGAGCAGGTGGTGGCGCAGCTCAGCTCCAGCGGCGCACTGGCCTCGCTGGATCAATTGACCGCCATTGGGCATCGGGTGGTGCATGGCGGTGAGCGTTTCAGTCAACCGGTCCTGATTGATGATGAGGTGATCCAGGCCATCCGCGCCATGATCCCGCTGGCGCCGCTGCACAACCCAGCCAACCTGGAGGGGATCGAGGTGATGCAGGGTCTCTGTCCCGGGGTGCCCCAGGTGGCGGTGTTCGATACGGCGTTTCACCAGAGCATGCCGGATTACGCCTTTCGTTACGCCCTGCCGGAGCGGCTCTATCGGGACTACCAGGTACGGCGCTACGGCTTTCACGGCACCTCGCATCACTATGTGGCCAAGCAGGCGGCCGAATTTCTCTCCACCGAGCTTAATTCACTCAACCTGATCACCCTGCACTTGGGTAATGGCTGCAGCGCGGCTGCCATTGAAGCCGGCCACTGCATAGACACCAGCATGGGCATGACCCCGCTGGAGGGGCTGATGATGGGCACCCGCTGTGGCGATATCGACCCGGCGCTGCACTTCTATCTGCTGCGTGAAGGCGGCCTGTCCGCGGATCAGCTGGAAAAACTCCTGAACAAGGAGAGCGGTCTGAAAGGTGTGTGCGGCTCCAGCGACATGCGCGAGGTGAGGTCAACGGGCATCGCAGGGGGACGATGCCGCACAGCTGGCAAGAGCCATGTTCGCCTACCGGATAAAAAAGACCATCGGCAGTTACGCCGCCGCCCTGGGCCGGGTGGATGCGCTCATCTTTACCGGTGGTATCGGTGGAAACGATACGGAACTGCGCCAGCAAATCTGCACGGGACTGGAGGGACTGGGTATTGCTATCTCCTGTGAAGAGCCGACAGCATCCAACAACATACTGGCTTTGCACTCGGCCGATTCCCGGGTCCGGCTGTTGGTGATTCCCACCAATGAAGAGCTGGAGATCGCCCGCAGTGCCCAGAGCGTCGTCGGGTTTGTTGACTCCTGAAGCCGCGACAGGTACTAGAATCAGATCATGGATCCAAATACCGCTACCATCCTCGAAGCCATGGAGCAGGCCGCTATGTCGGGCCTGTGCCGGGACGGCCAGTTGGAGATCGGCATGCAGATCGCCCGCGGCCTCTACCCCGACATGAGTGAGGCGGGAACTGCTGGCGATTGCCGAGGCAGTCTACAAGCGCACGCTGACCAGCCAGTAGTACGATCCAAACCACCGCGTGAGTGTGAGCGGATTTGCTCAGGGAGGAGCTTATACCGCGAAGCACATGGATGTGCGTGAGCGGATTTGCCCAGGGAGGAGCGGCGCCCGCGCCGCGAATTCGGCCCGGGGCGGGCCTCCTACAAATCAAACCCACTCCGGCGACCAAGCGTAGCGGTAGGAGCGGCGCCCTCGCCGCGAATTCGGCCCGGGGCGGGCCTCCTACAGATCAAACCCACTCCGGCGACCAAGCGTAGCGGCAGGAGCGGCGCCCGCGCCGCGAAGTCTGCCCGGGACGGGCCTCCTACAGATCAAACCCACTCCGGCGCCCAAGCGTAGCGGTAGGAGCGGCGCCCTCGCCGCGAAGTCTGCCCGGGACGGGCCGCCTACAGATCAAACCCACTCCGGCGACCAAGCGTAGCGGTAGGAGCGGCGCCCGCGCCGCGAATTCGGCCCGGGGCGGGCCTCCTACAGATCAAACCCACTCCGGCGCCCAAGCGTAGCGGTAGGAGCGGCGCCCTCGCCGCGAAGTCTGCCCGGGACGGGCCGCCTACAGATCAAACCCACTCCGGCGACCAAGCGTAGCGGTAGGAGCGGCGCCCGCGCCGCGAATTCGGCCCGGGGCGGGCCTCCTACAGATCAAACCCACTCCGGCGACCAAGCGTAGCGGTAGGAGCGGCGCCCTCGCCGCGAATTCGGCCCGGGGCGGGCCTCCTACAGATCAAACCCACTCCGGCGACCAAGCGTAGCGGTAGGAGCGGCGCCCTCGCCGCGAATTCGGCCCGGGGCGGGCCTCCTACAGATCAAACCCACTCCGGCGACCAAGCGTAGCGGTAGGAGCGGCAGCAAACCCTGGCCGAGTTTGGCGGGTAATCCGGAAACGATATATCAGGGATCTCCATGCTCATTGTCCGCGGGATCACCCCAGGTCAGGGTATGGGGATCGAACTCGATCTGCAGCATCGGTTTGATGATCTGAAAATAGGGCGAGATATCAAAATCTCGCGGTGCGAACAGGCTATGGTGACGAATGTGCAGCATCTCCTGGTAACAGTCCTGACACGCCTGGTCCGGCGATTTCATGAGAACGCTATCGGGAAGAATCGGATACTGTACCGACTGATACGCCAGGGCGATGAGTGAAGAGCAGATAGCCCGGGTGGGATCACCACTGCCCAGCGCCAGCATACGGCGGCGCCAGCGGGAAGGCACGGGAGGTGTCTGGATCAGATAGCGCGCCAGGTCGAGAACATTCTTCAGATCGTACTGATGGCCGATTCTGGATACACCATACTCCACCACCGCATCGATCTCGGTCGGGGTAAGGCCGATCGGACGACAGATACGTGTGTGCAGATTCCAATAGTCACTCAGCGGGACCAGCCGCACGCCCTCGAGCACATCCGCTTCCACAAGCGTTCCGCCTTGTAGGGTTGCATCTGGCGAATCACCGTCCGCCGAGATATAGAGAGCGGCATGCGACCAGGTTGACTGGGTCAGGTATTTAACCGCCGTACTGAAACGGCTGGAGCCCTCAACCAGCAGGACATCACCCTTACGCAGGACGGTTGCCAACTGATCGGTTGTACAGGTGGCGGGGCGGGCACCGTGCCTGCTCGGTTGATGCAGATAATGGGCCAAAGCACGACCGATAAATTCCAATAGATGCACCTGACGCTCCAATTATGGTCCCGTGCCGGTCACACAATCATAACCATCAGGGTTAGAGTGCAACCCCGCGTCTTCGTTGCGATCATCGCTGTGAAGTGGCCGATGGCCTATCCGTCCACCTTAATCACTGCCCTACAAATCTGCGGCCGTCAGCTCCCCATCGTTCCTTTATTCGGACTGTTGTCAAACGGCAATGTATAAGCTGTGACTTACACTAACGGTAATATTAATAAATTAGAAAAACCTAATTGTTTATTGTATGGTAAAAGCCGAAACATCAGCACACGCAATAATCCGTTCTGGATGCTGAAGAATCAACAACTTGCAACACCTATCTGCTTGACAGACCGCCGGTCCGGACGCTGAACCCGGTTTCCTTCCGGAATGCGCTGGGATGGCCACAGTGCACACAGCGGATGTACCAGATCCCGGCAACTCCAGGTGCCGGCTTTGACACGAGGTAATCACAAAGAACAGATGCGTATTACGGCACTGCATCCCGGCTTGAGCTTTCTATTCCCGTTCACCCACTGGCTTCCAAACATCGACAAGCGCGATCTGCGTGCCGATCTGATTGCCGCTCTCACCGGCGCCATCGTCGTGCTGCCGCAAGGCGTGGCCTTTGCCACTATCGCCGGCATGCCACCGGAATACGGCCTCTATGCGGGCATGATCCCGGCGATCATCGCGGCCCTGTTCGGCTCATCCAAGCATCTGGTTTCAGGTCCGACCACCGCCGCCTCGGTGGTGCTGTTCTCCGCCCTCTCGGTCTACGCCACCCCGGGCACCGCCGATTACATCACTCTGGCCCTCACTCTCACTTTCATGGTCGGTGTGTTTGAGCTGGCGCTGGGTCTTGCGCGCATGGGTGCGCTGGTCAATTTCATCTCCCACTCGGTCATTATCGGATTCACCGCGGGTGCCGCCGTATTGATTGCAGCGAAACAGCTCAAGTACTTTTTCGGTATCGAAATGGACAGCGGCGGCCATCTGCATGAGATTGTTTTCAATTTCACGCAACATCTGCAGGAGATCAACCCCTGGGTTAGTGGTATTGCCTTGATCACCCTGCTCTCCGGTATCGCCTTCAAGCACTGGTTTCCGCGCATTCCCTACATGATCGCCGCCATGCTCACCGGCACACTGGTATCGCTACTGCTGGATTACACCTTTGGCCACGCCATCACTCATATTCCCACCGTCGGCGCCCTGCCGGCGGCGCTACCGCCGCTCTCGGCGCCGGACCTGTCGCTCCAGCATATCAAGGATCTGGCCCCCACCGCGCTGGCGGTCACCCTGTTTGCCTTGACCGAGGCCGTCTCCATCGGCCGCTCCATTGCGGCCCGTGGTGGTTATCGTATCAATGGCAATCAGGAGTTTATCGGCCAGGGTCTGTCCAACATCGCCGGTTCCTTCTTCTCCGGCTATGTAGCGACCGGCTCATTCAACCGCAGCGGACTCAATTATCAGTCTGGTGCCAAGACCCCGCTGGCTGCCGTGTTTGCCGCCCTGCTGTTGATGGTGATCGTGTTGCTGGTGGCGCCCTATGCCGCCTATCTGCCCAAGGCGGCTATGGCCGGTATCCTGTTCCTGGTGGCCTGGGGCCTGATCGATTTCAAGGCGATTGGACACGTCCTGAAATCCTCCAAACGGGAGAGCGCGGTGCTGCTGGTGACCCTGTTGAGCGCCATGTTCCTGGAACTGGAATTTGCCATCTTCGCCGGTGTCCTGCTCTCCCTGGTGCTCTATCTGGAGCGGGTTTCCAAACCCAATATCGTCACCCGGGTGCCGGATCCCCGTCTCTACAAGCACGCCTTTTCCAGCGACCCCGATCTGCCGGAGTGCAAACAGCTCAAGATTATCCGCATCGACGGTTCCCTGTTCTTTGGTTCGGTGAATCACCTGCAGGAGCAGTTCGATCGCATCCGCACCAACCATCCCGAAAAGAAGCACCTCGCCATCATTGCCAGCGGCATAAACTTTGTGGACCTGCAGGGCGGCCACGCCTTGGTTGAAGAGGCAAAACGACGCAAGGATGCAGGCGGCAGGCTCTACCTGATTGATGTCAAGGAGCGGTTGTGGGATGCCCTGGAGCGAAGTGGCGATCTCGAGGAGATCGGTGACCGTAATATCTTCCAATCGAAGAACGCGGCCATTCATGCCATCTACCACAAGCTGGACAAATCGGTATGCGCCGGCTGTCAGCAACGCATCTTCCAGGAGTGCGGCAGCAAGGCATAGCGCCCGGTAAGACCAGAGCCCCAGGATGAACCCGCTGTCTGGTAGGGTGGATAAGCCGGTAGGCGCATCCGCCAATGCCCGGTGGATGCACTGTCGCTTATCCACTCTACATTCACCTTCCTTTACGGACACTCTGTCGGGTGAGGAACATAGGGCTAGCGGGGCAGAACGATCTCCGACCATGCTGGAATAGAGGTCCGATTCCGGCTAGCACCGTGCCAGTCACTGCCCTAAGATAACCGAAACCGGTAATCCACAAAGGCAGACAGCGGCGATGGAGATCGACCTCACCACCTGTGAACAGGCCAGACAGACCCGGGACCCCCGCTTCGACGGGCGCTTCTTTGTCGGGGTAAAAACCACCGGTATTTTCTGCCGGCCGATCTGTCCTGTACGCCTGCCGAAAGCGGAAAACGTCATTTTCTTCAAGAGTGCAGCGGCAGCAATAGAAGACGGTTACCGTCCCTGCCTGCGCTGCCGTCCGGAATCAGCCCCCGGCACGCCGGCCTGGTGCGGCAGCTCGACCAGCGTCACCCGGGCGCTGCGGCTGATCCATGAAGGGGCACTCGACCAATCCTCGATCAGCACCCTCGCCGACAGGCTCGGCATAACCAGCCGGCATCTTAGCCGACTGTTTCAGCAGCATCTCGGCGCATCACCTATCGCTATTGCCCAGACCCGGCGACTGCAGTTCGCGAAAAAACTGATTAATGAGACCAGCCTCCCCATGACCGAGGTGGCGATGGCGGCGGGTTACGGCAGCATACGTCGTTTTAACGACCATTTCCGCAAGGTCTATGATCGACCACCCTCCGCACTGAGAGCCGGCACAAGGCAGGCTTCCGACGGCCTGCTCAGTATCCGCCTGCCCTACCGCGCCCCCTATTGCTGGGATTCAATCAGCGCCTTTCTGGCCAAACGGGCCGTACCCGGGGTCGAGTGGGTCAGTGATGGGCGCTGGCACCGACACGTCGAACTGGATGGTCAGGTCGGCCATATCGAGGTAAGCCACAGTGAATCCGAGCCCGCGCTGCAGTGCCGGCTCGATTTACCTTCTACGGCTCCCCTCTACACGCTGGTGGAGCGGATCAGGAATCTGTTTGATCTCAATGCCGACCCGCTGGAGATCAACGGCACCCTTTCACACGACAAGACATTGGACAAACTGCTGTCGGAGAATCCAGGCATCCGGGTACCCGGCAGCTGGGACAGTTTTGAACTGGCGGTGCGGGCGATCGTGGGACAGCAGATTTCAGTCAGCGGGGCCACCACGGTCATGGGCCGGATCGCAGAACGCTTCGGCACCACCGTGAACGGTGCCACCCTGTTCCCGTCACCAGAGCGGTTGATGCGGGCCGATCCGACGGACTTCCCCATGCCACAGGCGCGCGCGCGGGCCATTGTTGACCTGGCCCGCGCCGTTGCCGGGGGCGTGGTGAACCTGGACCGATGGGTCGAGCCGGACGCCTTGCGACAAGCCCTGGTTGCCATCAGGGGGATCGGTGAATGGACCGCCGGCTATATCGCCCTGCGCGTGCTCTCCGATCCGGACGCCTTTCTGCATTCCGATCTCGTTTTGCTTAAAGTAGCCAGGCAGCTGTACGGTGACCAGAGCGCGGCGGCACTGCTTGAACGATCCGCCAACTGGCGTCCCTGGCGCGCCTATGCAGGCATGTATCTGTGGCGCGCGGCGGCACAACTGAACGGATAACCTGACATGAAATACGACTACTACAACAGCCCTATTGGCTCACTGCTGTTGGCGGGCGATGACAGCGGCCTTCGATTCATCGGCTTTCCTGAAGGCAAGGGTCATCTCGAACCCGCAGCAGACTGGATACGGGATGGTCAGCCATTTGCCACGGTCAAGGCACAGCTTGCGGAGTATTTTTCCGGCGACCGGACTGAGTTTGATCTGCCGCTGCACCCGCATGGTACGGCATTCCAACTCCATGTACTGCAAGCCCTGCAGTCGATTCCTTATGGCGAAACCCGCAGTTACAGCGATATTGCGCAGCAAATCGGCAAACCAACCGCTGTCCGTGCCGTGGGGGCCGCCAACGGCCGCAACCCGCTGCCCATCGTCATCCCCTGCCATCGGGTAATCGGTGCCAATGGCAGTCTGACCGGATTTGGCGGCGGCATCCGCGCCAAGCGGTTTTTGCTGGCGCTGGAGCAGCAGTCGCACGACTGCAAGGGCTCTGTCGAATCGTAAAACGCATCTGCTGCCGATACCCCCGTGCCAGGCAGATCGGCGTCAAGACAGCACGGGGAAAACTGGATTGATATCCAACTGTTTATGATAATATTGTGCAAAGATACGATATAAGAGCAGCAGCCATTTACCTGTCGGATGGATGCTTATCCCAGCCGCGATCATAGCGTGTCAGCGCACCATTGTTGACCGCAATTAGTGCTGATCAAGATGAAGACTTGAAGTAAAGGACACCGTATGAAGTATTTGATTTTGTCCACAGGAGTGCTTACTGCCGCCGACCTGCCCACACTTGATCTATCCGATGTCCAGATAGCCGCCCTTGATTTTGAGGCGGAGTCGTCCCTTGATCTATTTTCACTACTGTTGGCCAACATAAAAATCATCGACGAGACCATGGAAGATGATCACTCCCATGCGACAGACGTGCAGCTCCCGTCCATCCCCCATACGGCGCTTGTTTTTCCCGATGAGGCCTCTCAGGTCCAGGGCAAACTGGCCATACAAGGACTCTGCACGACTGAATGGGCCGAGCAGACCCAACTTACCCATCACGTCAAAGTGGCCGTTCCGTTCACACAACAGCAAATGGATTTGGCGGCCTCCCTGGGTGAGAATTTCCAGCTCCTGGTCAAGGATGAAAACAAGCAAAAGCAAATACATGAAACACTGATTACCACCAAAACCGGTATCACGCCGACACACCAACAGGCTATCGCCGACAGCAGGCTCATCCTCAGTCAACTGGCTGAGGGGCGGATTAAACTCACCCGGGAGTTGATGGCCATCCAGCAACAGTTGGGGGTCTGCAATGTCTGCCGGTTTTAGCCTTAATAGTTAACTAACCTGATTACCCAGTTAGCTCAACGGGCAGGATGCAGCGGGCGATTTCGGTTAAGTCATAAGTAGCAGTTTGCGCTACCCGCAAATTAATAAATTAGAATGGCCTTATGATTTATAGTATCTTTTCCCCTCGGAACATCAGCTGCTGCTGATCACGCATTCCAGAAGCCCAATAATCAACAGCTCATAGCGTCAAGCTACCCGGCGGACTGTGTCACAGCGCTTGTCGGGCGCGGCTGCATGGAGAAGTTCGATCGGCCTTTGCCGCTTGGCGAGGGGTGACCGCATGCGCAGGCGTCGGAATATCAAATTTACTCAGTAGAGTGGCAGCACTATCCCGGGACAGGGAGTTTCACAAATCAAATATACAAGTTTTACTTCGGGAGCAGATACATGAACACACTGGCCGATGAGGAGCAGACAGTTCCCCAGACACGATTGCTGTCATTGAAACAGATCATCTCCGCCGGACTCTTCCTGCTCGGCGCGGTACTGTTGGCCATGAATGTCCCCTCTATCGAGATCGCCTGGGTCACCGCCCTGCTGCTGCTCACTATCTACCTGTTCGCCTTTGAGGTGGTAGGTGTGGATGTGGCGGCCATTATGATCATGGTCCTGCTTGGTCTCACATCACTGGCCGCCCCCCTGATGGGGTTGAGCGCCGGACTGGTGGATACCCAGCACCTGTTTGACGGGTTCAGTTCCAATGCGGTGATCTCCATCATCGCCGTAATGATCATCGGCGCCGGCTTGGACCGCACCGGTATCATGAGCCAGGTGGCCGCCTTCATTCTCAAGATCGGCGGCAAGACCGAGGGCCGCATCATTCCGATCATCTCCAGCACCGTCGCTATCATCTCTTCATTCATGCAGAACGTCGGCGCCGCCGCCCTGTTCCTGCCGGTGGTCTCCCGTATCTCCGCCCGGGCCGACCTGCCCATGTCGCGCCTGCTGATGCCGATGGGCTTCTGTGCCATTCTCGGCGGCACCGTCACTATGGTGGGATCGTCCCCGCTGATCCTGTTGAACGACCTGATCAAAACCTCCAATAGCGCCCTGCCCGAGGAAATGCAGATGGAGGCGTGGGGCCTGTTCTCCGTCACCCCGATTGGGCTACTGCTGGTGGCTACCGGGGTGATCTATTTCGTATTGGCGGGACGTTTCGTTCTACCCGCCACCAAGAGCGAAAGCAGCACCACTGCCGCCGGCGCCATGCAGTATTTCCGTGATCTCTATGGGGTCAGTTTCAGCCTGTTTGAACTGGTGGTTCCCGATGGCAGCGAGCTGGTCGGCAAAGAGCTGGATGATATCGAAACGCTGTATAAAGTGCGCGTCATCGCCAACAAGCGCCCGGGTGGTGAGAGCCAGGTAGGCCCAGGCACGCTGGCACGCGATACCGCCATTGAGAACGGCATGGTTTTGGGCGTCATCGCCGAGTCTCGCAACATCGATCATTTTGTCGACACCTTCGGCCTCAGGAAGCGCAATGAACTGCGCACCTTCACCGAATCCCTGGCCGCCACCAAAGCCGGCATTGCCGAGGTGCTGATCCCTCCCGGCTCCAAGCTGATAGGCAAGAGCGCACGTGATGTTTGGATGCGCAAAGTCTATGGCATTGCCATGATCGCGCTGCACAGAAACGGTGAAACCATGCGCGAAGGGGATGATATCCGCAGCATCCCGTTCGTCGCTGGTGACACCCTGGTGGTTCACACCACCTGGGAGGCCCTGGCCCGTCTGGAGAAGGATCGCAACTTCGTCGTAGTTACCACCGAGTATCCGCGAGAAGAATTGCGCCCGCACAAGGTGGGTTGGGCCGCCCTGTTCTTCAGCATTGCCCTCTTCATGGTGCTGTTTACCGATATCAGATTGTCGGTAGCCCTGCTTACCGGGGCCATGGGCATGATCCTCTCCGGGGTACTCTCCATTGAGGAGGCGTATGAGGCAGTCAGTTGGAAAACCGTGTTTCTGCTCGCATCGCTAATTCCACTCGGGCTGGCGGTAGAGAGTACCGGCACCGCCAAGTGGATTGCCGAGCAGACCCTCTCGGTGGTGGGCCAACAGCCGATCTGGGTCATCCAGTCGGCAGTCGCCATATTGGCCACCTTCTTTACCCTGGTGATGTCCAACGTGGGCGCCACGGTGCTGCTGGTGCCGCTGGCGGTCAACATCGCCATCGGCGCCGGCGCCGACCCGGCCATATTCGCACTCACCGTTGCCATCGCCACTTCCAACTCGTTCCTGATCCCGACCCACCAGGTAAACGCGTTGATCATGGGACCGGCCGGGTATCGGGTGCCCGACTTCATGCGCGCCGGCGGCATCATGACCGTACTGTTCCTGGTGGTGATGATGGTCGCCATGAATCTGTTTCTATAACACCCTGGCAAGCTGCGCCATACGACCCATGTTAAACCCGGAAACCACCGGCCCTGGCCGGTGGTTTCTACACCCCTGCACTCACCCTATCCTGTCGAAAAACAATACCCAATCGTTGGAATCAAAACCGATACTTAATGCTCCTGTCCAATCGCGCATCCAATAGGTAATAAACTCTCCTAAATATTTTCACGAATCTTCCGATAGTTAATCTGATGGAGTTATTTTGTTAGTTTGAGTAACCCAGGTTGTGGGAATCTATTTTCCCATGATCCTTTGCCGCATTATTTGATAACATCGGATCAAGTATGGGCCTGCCCGGGAAGGTGTGCTGTGCTTCATCTGCCACTGGACACGGGATATCAGACCATGAAAACAGTCATAACAACCTTCGCAGGATTCTGTGCCCTTCTTCTCGGCACCGCTGCCAGTGCCGGCGAATTCGGCACCAGCATCCCGATGCGCGCCGGCAATGCCACTACTTACTATGTAAAGGCAGTGGCCGGGGATCTGGAAGCGATGGATTTCATGGTGGATACCGGCTCCGGCTACACCACCATCAACGAGGAGACCCTGGGAGAGCTGCAACGCAACGAGCAGGCCGAATATCTGCGAGAGTTGCGCGGCATACTCGCCAACGGCACCGAGATGGTGGTCCCGGTCTATCGATTGTCAAATTTCAATATCGGTGGTGGATGCCAGCTGAGCAACGTCGAGGCGGCCGTGTTTCCCGGTAAGACGCGCCAAATTCTGGGCTTGAGTGCCCTCAAGCAGGCAGGCCCGTTTATTTTCTCCTTCGACCCACCCAACCTGATCCTCAGTAATTGCCCCAATAACGGAATGTTGGCCAGCGCCCCGGAAAAATAAGAGCCCACCGCTACGGCGATAATTCACCTTCCCCGCGCCTCCGGTTGGCACCTGTCGCCATCTGGCGACGGGATACATCCCCTGTATGGCGCCCTGATCATCCCTAGCGCCGATTTCCATTCGGCCTCCTCTGTCACCATCCAGACAAGACACTGAAGTAACAGCTTTTTTTATCTCCTGGCAAGAAAATTGCCCCGTTAATATCGAACCAATCACCACCCATCTGACTGATGCCGGTGGACTAACCCAAGCGCTGCCGAATGGCAGGAGGGATATATGAACAAGGAATATCGAAAATCATTGTTGGCGGGCACTATAGCCGCCCTGGTCACTCTGCCCGTTCTGAGTGCGCAGGATACCGCACAAACGCCCGGGACGACGGATGTCCCGGCCGGGCAATCCACCATGCAGGAATCACCGCAATACTCCACCAGTACCCCAAAGCCCATGGATGAACCGGTCAGGACCGAGGCCAAGCCAATGGCTGGGAACAATCCTATGCTCACACTGACACCCGACGACCTCCATAGAAAGGAAGTGGTCGGCAGCGACGGAGAGACCATCGGGAAAGTCAGTGATGTTGTGAGCGGCAAGGAGAATGGCGACGTCTACGCCGTGATCTCCACCGGTGGGTTCCTGGGCCTGATTGGTGGCTCAAAGCATGTGGTGCCACTGAATGAGCTGCGACTGGAACAGGATAAGTTGCATATAGGGGTCACCCAGGAGGAGCTGTCCGCCCGTGAGAAATATACGGAAGAGCATTATCTGGTTGTAAAACCGGATGACCGCCCCATTATTGAATTCTCTGCATTCGAGCAGAAGAAAGAGCAAGAGTAGCTGGGCCTGATACTCCGCCTCTCGCTGGCAACGGCGCAGAGGTGGAGTATCAAGTTCAACGCAGGGTGATTCACTACAGGCGGGGGCATGGTCTCCCGCCTGTTCAATACCCACGCCATCTGTCTGGAACAGAGCGGAGAATTACGATGAGAAAAAAGTCATTCTATCTGGCTATTGGCATCCTGGCATTCAGCACCCTTATCCAGGGCTGTGCATTCGTGGTGGGTGCGGCAGTTGGGGGTACCGCTGCCTATATGTTGAAAGAGAAAGGCTACGAAGTACAATCCCCGGTCAAACGCCCATCACCCCAGGCGCCTGAATAGCACCAATAAGCAGCGCCACCCGGTGTCGTTCCCTCAGATTCATGCCGCTGTCGTCGATTTGCAACAGATAAATATCCCGTTAATTCAGATAGTTGAATAACAGGCATAAAAAGCCGTTGCCAACCAGCGACAGATTCGAGTCGGCACGGGATAGCCGCTCCAGCGAATTCCACATAACACATTGATTTTATGCATATTTATGCGCCTGGCATGGATGCTGCTTTATTCAGCATGTGGATCTACCACAAAGACTAATTGGAGGAAAAAATGAAGACTTCAACCTTGGTAAAACTGCTTGGTTTCTCAGTTATCACCATGTTATCCGCAGCCACCTATGCCGCAGATATGAACACCGTTCAGTTTGAGTCCCTGGATCAAAACCAGGATGGACAGCTGACTGCCGAAGAGGCCGCTCGGGACGCCACTGTGAGTGAGAATTGGACAACCATCGATAAGGATGCCAACGGTGCCATTGACCAGGCAGAGTTCAGCGCCTTCGAATCCATGATGGATAAGGGCGACAAACCAGCCTCTGAATAATAGGCTTGGGGACTTGTTTGGGCCGTCCGCGAAAGGATGCGCGGATGGCCTTCTGCTGTACTGCCGAATAATGGATAGGTATCCGGTGGTCCGGGCTTGGTACTGGTTTTCCGGCATAAATACCTGACTGAATGTCAGGTGCAATTGATGGCCGGAATGAAACAGCGGGGGCGCTACTGATACTTGGTATTTACCACCTTCCGGCTAGCGGCGTCGACGACCACCACCCGGTTTGGGGCTTTCAAAGTTAACCTTCAACGACTTGCCGTTGAAATCCCTGCCATTCAGTCCGGCAATAGCGGCACGCGCCTCATGGCCTTCCATTTCAATAAAACCGAAGCCTTTGCATTGGCCGGAAAAGACATCCATCACCAGCTTGGATGAACGGACAGTGCCGAACTCGGAAAATAGTGTCTGAATATCTTCTTCATTGGTGTCGGATGGCAGATTTCCGATAAATATCTTTTTCAATGCGGTTCCCTCTTTAACAATATTGAAGCTGTTACTGCGGTATTTCCAGCAATAAAGAACCCCGCCGAAGCGGGGTTCCTCATATCGGTTTAGCCGACGAAACGCTACTTAAGCGCTAACCTTGCTCGCCTGCAGGCCCTTGGGACCCTTCTCGACCTCAAAGGTGACCGGTTGACCTTCGGCCAGGGTTTTGAAACCCGAACCCTGGATCGCATTGAAATGTACGAATACATCGGGGCCGCCATCATCCTGGGAAATAAACCCAAAACCTTTGGACTCGTTAAACCACTTTACAGTACCTGTAGCCATAATCTTTTACCTGATAATAAATTGAACAATGTGCTTGTTGCTGACAGGTAATGAAACGAGGAATTGAGGGGGTAACAAGAATGGAACGACCAAAACTGCCGATAACAAAATCTGTAGCTGCGGACACTATAGGCCATGTCTTCTCAATTAGCCAGAAAATTTTTTATTTTTCAGTCAGATAATCCAGAACAATCCGTTAGCCCAATGAATTCTTGTGAAAAGCAGTGTCCGCCACCCCTCCAAATAACCAGCCACCGATTCAGCCCCACGCCGAGAAACTAACCTTTATCCTTTTTATCACGCTTCTTTTCCTTCTTTTTCTTTTTGTCGGATGAGTTATCTTTTTTATCCAACTTCTTTTTCTGGTCCGCTTTCTTCCCCTCTTTATCTTTCTTAGCGCCCTTTTTCTCCTTTTTCTCCTTTTTCTCCTTTTTCTCCTTCTTCTCCTTCTTATCCTGCTCACTCAATTTATCTTTCTTTTTCCGTTTTTTCTTCTCATCACTCTTTGACTTCTTCTCCACAGATTCTTTTCCATCGAGAGTGGCGACGGGCGACTTGTTCTTTTTGCCTTTTTTGGTCTTTTTTGTTTCCCGTGCCTCATCCGGACGGGAGACCTGATCATCGACAACCGGGCGGCTCTCAACGACATCCGGGCCGGAATCAACCTGATATCCGGTTTGCGTTTTGTTAGTGGGAGCAGCAACCCCACCCGCCCGTTTGAGCAGTCTACGCGCTCCCTTTACAAAGGCTTCTCCCTTTTTCTCCAGTGATGGACAATTCAGTTTGAACTCTGCTATGGACATTCCGGCGAGCTGGTTGGCCGTGAGGATGCCATATTGCTTCATCCGTAACGCCGCGCTGGGTCCGATACCTCTGACATCCGTGAGGGGGAGGTGCTGATTGCTGGACATGAATACTCCTGAATTATTTGCTTGCCGAACAAGATATTAGAGATTTCCCGCATCCGCAATGGGCAGAACGGGCTGTAGCCTTTCAGAAAAGTTCCTTAGAGATGTAGATAATCTCTTATATTTCAAATATATATCACAGTTAACAAAAATTTAACCAGATTGTTATTGCAGTGCAGCATTGCCAGTGCTATGCTGCACTGCATCATCAACGTAACCCCCCCCCTCATCTAAGGAAGGCCATTGTCATGACTAACGAAATCTTTGAGAAATTCACCGCCCAGGTACAGACTGTTTTTGCACCTGTCCAGGAGCTTAACAAGCTCTATGTCTACAACATCGAAAAGCTGTTCGAAATCCAGTTGAACAGCGCCCGCGATTATACCGAAATCTGTCTTGAGCAGATGCGTTCCGCCAGCGAGATCACCGATCAGAAAGCACTGGAATCTTTCCTGAGCAAACAGGGTGAGACTTTCAAGACCATCGGTGAGAAAGTGATTGCTGATTCCCAGGCTGTTGCCAACATCGGCAGCCAGTTCTCAGCCGAAGCGCAGAAGATCGCGGAAAAGAGCGTTGAGTCTGCAACCACTGCAGTCAACAACCTCGCACCTGTTGCCAAGAAGGCTCCAGCCGCCAAGAAAGCCGCTTAATCACTGCTTTCTGATTGACCTGAACCGCTACCCGAAACTTCGGGTAGCGGTTTTTTTATGGTTGTGATCCAGGACGCTTGATGGGCACGCTGCGCTTCAGCGCGAAACTTGCCGATCTATCGGCCCCGCAAAACACCCTTCCTGCCGCAACGGCCAACTCCTGCTTGGCCTTTTTCATGTACGCATTACAAACCCAATCCGAACCAATATAATAACAACCGCTTCACACCGGTAAAGCAAACACCCTGACATTACCATCATCCTGTATCTACAGCAGCCATAAGAGATGTCAGAAATAATTACTATTCTGGCGCTGACCATCGCTTCGGGAAGCTGTATTTTCCTTGGCGGTCTGCTCGCCAGCTTTGAACACATCCGACCAAACTGGTTGGAGCGGGAGTTCCGTCATTTCCTGATCGCCTTGGGCGGTGGTATCTTGCTGGGCGCTGTAGCCGTGGTGCTGGTTCCCGAAGGCATTGCACGCATGCAGGATTCCCTGTTCGCAATTCCGCTGTTCTTATCTGGCGGCTGCACCTTCTTTCTGATTGAACGGGCCCTGGGGCTAAAACGCAGGGAGTCACCCCAGTTCATAGGCATGATTCTGGACTACCTGCCCGAAGCGATCGCTCTGGGCGGTATGGTTGCGGTTAATTCTCCGATTGCCCCCCTGTTGGCGCTGCTGATCGGCCTGCAGAATCTTCCCGAGGGCTTCAATAGCTACCGGGAACTGATCAAGCATGACCGCGGCAACCGACGAAAGATCCTACGGGTCATGGCTGCACTAGTGATTATCGGTCCGGTTGCAGGCCTCACCGGCTTTTTCTTTTTATCGGACCTTCCGACCATTCTGGGGGCGATTATGCTTTTTGCATCCGGGGGCATTGTCTATCTGATTTTCCAGGATGTGGCGCCCCAGGCGCGCCTACGGCGGCATTGGGCGCCTCCCCTGGGGGCAGTAGTGGGTTTTTCCGTGGCGCTGTTCAGTGAAATGCTGGTCACTGCCTGACAGTTGATCCGATGTCGGCACCGGCTGCCAGAAAATCTTGGCTAGTGCAGATCACCCGCCAGAGAGTTGCGTACATTCTCGCTCACTACCGTCTCTTCAGTGTACGCCGGGTGTGATATACCGGCCCGGATGGTCGCTCCCTGCTTGGCTGCCACCGCCATCTCCGGCGTGAGCTCGAAGCGGACAAAATGCACCGCCGAGGTCTTATCCTCGGTGGTGCGATCCAGGTCTTCATTGGCCACCGGATGCACCTTGTCAAAACCTTCCACCTGAACCCAGAGCGCTTTCTCAACGCCAATCAGGCGAGCCAGCGCATGTCGCCGCTCTTCCACGTCGGCATACTCCATCATGAAAGTGGCTTTCCAGTTCTGTCCATCCGGTATCAGCGGATTATAGACATCCAGTTCATCCTGAATCCCTTCCGCTTCAAAGATGCGTTCGATCCTGAGCATCTCCTGCACCTGGTATTGCATGGTGAGGGTGTCTTCAAAATAGAGTGCGGCATGCTCACCGATGGCTACCCGCCGATCCTTTTTATGTTCCATCACCTTGGCTCGAAACTCGGGTCGGATACGGGAATACTCCTCCAGACTGTAGAGATCCTGGTGTGACAATTTACTCATGATCGAAAACTCCTTGATAACGCTTATTCCATCCTCAGGTCCGTAAACGGTACATCCCTGTACCACTACTCGTGTGCAATCGGTTTTTCAGTGAACAGGTAATCCTTCAGTTCATGATCAAAGCGTGGATCATTCCGGCGTATCCACTCCAGCACCATAGAGGCGTGCTCTTTCTCCTCGTCCCGGTTATGGGCCAGAATCGCCTTCAGTTCCGGATCGTTGCAGGCATCCACCCGCTGGTTGTACCAGTCTACCGCCTCCAACTCTTCCATCAGTGACACGATGGCGCGATGCATATCCCGAGTCTCTGTCGAGAGCTCCTCGATCGGTTCGTGATAACCTTCACTTGCCATTGTTTCTCTCCTTTTTTTCAAACTATTTATATACCGTAAGCTTTTCTGAGCAGACTCATAGGGTGCTCAGTCTGGCTACCGTCACCCATGCCGTGTTCGATGTGGTGACCCGCCATTGGGCAGTCGCTGCCATAGTGATCCGCGGCCGCCTGTTTTACCCGATTGACCACCGGGCGTACGATCTTCATCGAGGTCTCATGGAACTCTTTCTTTACCGCGTAGGTACCGTCATGGCCGGAGCAGCGTTCGATCACGTCCACCGTGGTATCAGGAACAAGCGATAGTACATCGCGGGTTTTGGAGCCGATATTCTGCACCCGCTGGTGACAGGCGGCATGGTATGCCACCTTGCCCAGGGACTGTTTAAAATCGGCTTTCAGTTTCCCGTGTTTATTGCGCAGAAACAGATATTCAAACGGGTCATAGATTGCCTTGCCCACCTTCGCTACTTCGGCGTTATCCGGGAACAGTAGCGGCAACTCCTGTTTGAACATCAGGGCACAGGAAGGTACCGGGGCAACAATATCCCATCCCTCATCAACCAGCTTTGCAAGCTCCGGAATATTGGCCTGCATTGCCTGTTCCACGGCATCCAGGTTACCCAGTTCCAGCTTTGGCATGCCACAACACTGCTCCTTTTGCGCCATCGTTACCGGAATACCGTTGTGCTCAAACACCGCCACCAGATCTTCGCCAATAATGGGTTCGTTACGATTGCCATAGCAGGTAGCAAACAGCGCCACCTTGCCCTGGGTCGGCCCGGCCGGGACACCTTCACCGGAAGCGCCCACATTCTGACGCAGGCGTTTCCGTAATGTATTGGAGTGATACTCCGGCAGTCTGGCGTCCGCGTGCACACCCAGGACTGACTCAAGCAGCTTGCGGGTCGGCTTCGCCTTGTTGGCCGCATTAACAATTCCCGCCACCACTGGAATGCCTGCCAGAGAGCCGACTCTGTCGGTACTGGTCAGTATCTTGTCACGAACAGGCATATCACCTTTTTTATATTTCACCGCCTTGGCGCGCAGCATCAGGTGCGGGAAGTCCACGTTCCATTCATGGGGCGGCGTATAGGGACACTTGGTCATGTAGCAGAGATCGCACAGATAGCAGTGATCCACTACCTTCCAGAAATCATCTTTATTTACCCCGTCGATTTCATAGGTCGGGGATTCATCTATCAGGTCGAATAAGGTCGGAAAGGCATTGCAAAGACTGACACAACGCCGGCAACCGTGGCAGATTTCATAAACCCGCTCCAACTCATCCATAAGCGAGGTTTCATTATAAAAATCGGGATTTTTCCAATCGATAGGATGCCTTGTCGGTGCCTCCAGATTGCCCTCTTTCACTGCCATGTCAGCTGTCTCCTGTAACCATTCTTTCCTGTGTGAGTGGACCGGGATTGGACCAATCCCGGTCCTGTTCCGTATGAGAGATCAGTCCATCTCGTCCAGTGCACGCTGGTAACGGTTGGCATGCGAGCGCTCGGCCTTGGCCAGGGTCTCAAACCAGTCGGCCACTTCATCAAAGCCTTCATCACGCGCGGTTTTAGCCATCCCGGGGTACATATCCGTGTACTCGTGGGTTTCACCCGCGACCGCACTTTTCAGATTGTCCGCAGTGCCTCCAATCGGCATACCGGTTGCAGGATCACCACAGCTCTCCAGGTATTCCAGATGGCCATGGGCGTGTCCGGTTTCACCTTCAGCAGTAGAGCGGAACAGTGCGGAGATATCGTTGTATCCTTCGACATCCGCCTTGGAGGCGAAGTAGAGGTAGCGACGATTGGCTTGTGACTCACCAGCAAATGCATCCTTCAGATTCTGTTCGGTCTTACTACCTTTCAGTTCCATATCTTTCTCCTCATCATAGTTCTGGTACTCGCGCACTTATCTCAGTGCGTGTAGAA
Source organism: Sedimenticola selenatireducens (assembly GCF_963675335.2). Taxonomy (NCBI): domain Bacteria; kingdom Pseudomonadati; phylum Pseudomonadota; class Gammaproteobacteria; order Chromatiales; family Sedimenticolaceae; genus Sedimenticola; species Sedimenticola selenatireducens. Next base: position 228,987 of record NZ_CAXXYC010000002.1, on the reverse strand, counting down.
AGGATAGATGATGAAAAATAGTTTATCTAATTGATTTTTTATTATTTAATAATCGTTTTTTTAGATTATTAATCTGGACAGTACGACCATCTCAGGGAAGAAAATCAACCCATGAATCGTTCCAGCAGGCAATGAACGACACTAATGATTAACTGATTATTTAGATCCACTGGTTTTCCCACATTCAACGCGACCCGACTTTGCCTACTCCACGTAACTTTTACCGATGGCAGACAAGGGTAGATTCAGCTCAAGTTCCGGCACCCGTTTGGCGATCCAGGCGGTAAAGGTATTGCTGTTGGGACCGGGAAACACGGTGTACTGGTTTTTCCATGGATACTCCCGGGCAGCCTGCTCCACCGCATCAATCAGCCGATCGACACCCGCTCCCCGGTATTCCTTTATAATCCGGGGTTTTTCCCCGTACCAATAGCGGTCTGGGGCATCCTGGGTAATCCGCATCACCGGCTGGCCGTTTCGACCCCGCCAACCGATCACGTCGAATACTGTGTAGGCATCATCGCCGGTTCGTTTGGCGGCGATCCAGGTGTGAATGGCAAACCAGCCACGCCAGCCCCAGGCGTCGGCACCATAGACCTGCAAAACGGCTTCATTGGTAGCTGAAGGATCGGGGGCGATTCCCGCCGATTCCCGACTGGCGGTACGCCAGTCCTTGCTCGAAGAGCAACCGGACAGTACCAGTCCAAGCAAAACAAATATCGATAATCGTTTCAAGACAGTCATCGGTCCCCACTTCCCTTTTTTATAAAGACAATAACAGTGGGACGACATGAACCCTGGTTGGTTCAGTGTACAGTTGAATCTCGAATGCCCCTAGCGCATGAAAAAGGGCAGCGCCGTCAACTGGCGATTCCAACCCAAATCCACGATCTTGCGACATTCTTGCTACATGACGGGTAAATCAATCGCCCTGCTTATCTTCGCGATCAATAACGGCCTTTTTAGGGACGGCTTTTTTCGCCACCTTTTTCTTACTCACTCGCTTCTTCGCCACCCGCTTTTTCGCAGGAGCCTTGGGCCTTGCTGCAGACGCCGATGCTTTACTTACCGCCAGTTCTTCAGAGGAAAAGTCATCCACTGCAATCAACGCCATTACCTTGGCATCGAAACTTCTCAACTGCTCGGCTTCGTCAGCAGTCAGGATACCCTTCTGTTCCGCCTCATTGATTTGTGACGGGGTGTCTTCCGAGACAAACTGGCCTTGCCGACGTGCATTGAACACCTTGCGCTCCAGGGGCTTGACCGACTCGGTCAGTTCCAGCGCCTCCTGCAGCAGCCCGAGCGGATTGTTGGGCTCGACAGCGGCATAAATCCCCTGGCAGAGCCGCTCACGGCTGCCGGTTGGCTTCATGATCAGTTCAACAATCTGCTGACCCAGTTCGTCCGACGGTGCCGAGTAGGTACGGCCCCGTGGAAACACGAACAGCCGCAGCAGCGCACTCACCCAGCGGTTAGGCAGATTACGCAACAGCCCGTGCAACTGCTCCTGGGCGTCGTAGAGCAGAGAACGGCAGGCCCACTCGACAATCGGCAGGTCCTCCTCCGGGCTGCCCTGATTGACGTGGTGCTTCAACACCATCGAGGCTAGGTAGATGGCGCTCAGCACATCACCCAGCCGGGCCGAAAGCAGCTCCTTGCGCTTGAGTGCCCCGCCAAGCGTCAACATGGCCACATCCGCCGCCAGGGCAAACGACGCGCTGTAGCGGGAGATATGCTGATAATAACGGCGTGTATCATCCCGTGTCGGGGCCGTCACGTAGCGCGCCTGGGTCAGTGCCATCACCAGCGAGCGGGCGGCATTACCGATGGCATAACCGATATGACGGAACAGCGCCCGGTCAAACGCCTGTAAACCCGCCTCTCCCTCGGTGCCGGCTGCTTCCATCTCTTTCAGCACGTAGGGGTGGCAGCGGATCGCGCCCTGTCCGAAGATGATCAGGCCCCGGGTGAGGATATTGGCCCCCTCCACCGTGATGGCGATGGGAATCCCCTGGTAGTTGCGCCCCAGATAGTTTTTCGGCCCCAGCATGATCCCCTTGCCACCCTGTACATCCATGGCATCGTTGGCGATAGCACGGCCCATCTCGGTATTGTGGTACTTGAGGATGGCGGCAGGAACAGCGGGCTTCTCCCCCGCATCAATGGCGCCAATGGTCACATCGGCAGCGGCGGTCATGATATAGGTACGACCAGCCATCCTTGCCAGCACCTCGCCGACCCCGTGAAACTTGCCCACCGGCAGACCAAACTGGCGGCGAATCCTGGCATAGGCTCCGGAGGCGTAGACCGCCGCCTTGCCGGTACCGATGGCGTTGGAAGGCAAGGTGATACCACGCCCGACCGAGAGCTGTTCCACCAGCATCTTCCACCCCTCCCCGGCCCGCGCCGGCCCACCGATAATGGCATCCAGCGGCACGAACACATCCTCACCCTGGGTCGGACCGTTCTGGAACGGGATATTGAGTGGAAAGTGGCGACGCCCAACTTTTACGCCGGGCAGTCGGGTCGGCACCAGCGCGGCCGTGATGCCGTATTCATCCTGCTCGCCCATCAGGTGGTCCGGATCGTAAAGCTTGAAGGCAAGCCCCAGCACGGTGGCGATCGGCGCCAGGGTAATATAGCGCTTGTCCCAGTTGAGCCGGATTCCAATGATCTCCTGCCCCTCGTATTCTCCCCGGCAGACCACACCGGTATCGGTAATGGCCGTGGCATCAGAACCGACCCGGGGTGAGGTGAGGGCAAAACAGGGAATCTCATCGCCGGCCGCCAGGCGTGGCAGATAATAATCTTTCTGCGCCTCGGTGCCGTAATGCAGCAGCAGTTCACCCGGCCCCAGGGAGTTGGGTACACCCACCGTGGAGGCGGCAACCAGACTGCGGCTGGCCAGCTTGCTCAGTACCCGGGACTGAGCCAGTGCGGAGAACTCCAGGCCGCCATACCGTTTGGGTATGATCATGGCAAAGAACTTCTCCTGGCGGATATAGGCCCACGCTTCCGGTGGCATGTCCGCCAGTTCGTGGGTAATCTGCCAGTCATCCAGCATGCGGCAGAGTGTCTCGGTGGGACCATCGAGAAACGCCTGCTCTTCACGGGTCAATCGGGGTGCCGGCACTTGATGCAGTTTTTCCCAGTCCGGTGAGCCGGAGAACAGGTCACCCTCCCACCAGACCGTACCCGCTTCCAGCGCCTCCCGCTCCGTTTTAGACATGGAGGGCAGCATCTGCCGATAGATGGCGAGGAGCCTTCGGGAGACTGTGTCGCGTCTGAAGTCGTCGAAATTGAGCAGCAGCATGCCCAGAAAAATCAGCCAAAGCAGCAGCAACCAGAGCGCCCATCCACTCCCGAACAGGGTGTAGGCGAGCAACAGACCACCCATGATCAACGTGGAGCGTTTGAGGCTCTCGCGCCGATAAGCCAGGGTTATCGCCGCCCCCGTAAACAGCAGAAACCAGAAAAGAGTTGTAAGCATCCCCATATCCCCTAAACATCAGAATCGAGTTATATCCATGACCTACCCGTTATGGGTTCTATTGAACCTAGAGTAGGCCAGAACAGTTGGGAGGTAAATGCATATCGAATCCCGGTTTTACCGGCATTTCATCTACGGGAGGTCAGATAGTCAAAGCAGGAATAGAGATGTGGCGCGGCTGTTAGCTTCAGGCAGCCTATCGCACACAATGAGAAATTGTAAGGTGGAGGCCGCCCCGGTTGGCGACCTCCACTATTGGTGCGGCCGACTGCCAGACGCTTTAATCTCCGTCGGCAAGTTTGAAATGGGCACTTAATTCGACCATCTCGGTGGATAGTTCAGCAAGTTTATGGGTGGATTGACTGGTTGCCGCACCCGACTCATGCACCTGAACGGCGAGGTCATTGGCGCTGACAATGTTCCGGTTAATCTCTTCCGCCACCGCTCCCTGCTCTTCCGCGGCACTGGCAATCTGTATGTTGGCCCCGCTGATGATGTTGATCCCCCGGGTGATCTGACCCAGTGCCTTACCCGCCTCTTCTGCCAGCTCAACAGTGGATTCCACTTTTTTGGTGCCCTGTTGCATGGCGCTTGCCGCTTTCCGGGTACCCTGCTGCAGACGTTCAATCATCGCCTGGATATCCTGGGTGGACTTGCGCGTTCTGTCGGCCAGGGTACGCACCTCATCGGCAACAACGGCAAATCCGCGTCCCTGCTCACCGGCACGCGCTGCTTCAATGGCCGCATTCAACGCCAGCAGATTGGTCTGTTCGGCAATATTGTGGATCACCTCAACCACGGATCCGATTTCCGTCGAATCCGCCTCCAGCGCCTGTACCTCTCCCGCCAGTCCCTGTATCTCGTTCGACAACTGGCTGATCGCACCAATCACCTGAGAGACCTTCTGGTTCCCCTGCTCGGCGAGCTGATCGGCGTCCTTTGCCTGCTGGGCGGTTTCGGTGGCGTTTTTGGCTACCTCCTGGATCGTCATGGTCATCTCATTCATCGCTGTCGCAACCATCTCCATCTCGCCGCGTTGACGGGACAGCGCCTGCAGATTCGACTCCGTGATGCTGGAAACATCTTCAGACGATCCGTTCACCTGGCCCGCCACACTGACCAGGCGCCGAATCACTTCACCCAGATGTTTCTGTACTTGATTGACACTGCCGGCAATTCTCCCAAACTCATCACGGCTTTCGATACTGGCGAACCGTGACAGATCTCCTGCCGCGATTTTTTCCAGCAGGTTTTGAATCTTGATCGCAGGTCTGACAACCTGTGCATTCACAAACAGAACAATAAAGGCTGCCGTCAATATAAAGACGACCACCAGAATAATCACACTCAGCAACAAATCATCCTTACTGTTGACAATGGTCAGATCAGCCGTATCGCTGGCCTGCCTGCTGATCTCTTTGGCCGCATTCTCCAACAGTTCTGTCGGCGCTCGATCAATACCGGCTACCGCCTTGTCGCCGGCATGATGATCAAATCCTGAACTTTTGAATACTTCCAGGCCCTTGCGATAGGCGACACCCATGGTCTTGTGCGCCTGCAAAAAATCCATAACCAGCTGTTTTGTCTGACCCTCAAGGCGTTGCTGTAATCCAGCTCCCGAACTCTGAATGGCTGCCTCGGTTTTCTCGAACTTGCCCCAGTACTTTTCCAACTGCTTGCTGTCCGCGCCACGCAGCAGGACATTCTTCCACTCCTGCACCTGCTTCTTGAATTCGAGCGCCATGTTGGTTATCTGGCGTTCATTGTCCACTTCCTGAAGAATAACCTGCTCGAAGAGCCCGATACTTTGCCATGCCGAGTTAAATCCATGAAGCACGACAGCCGCCACGATAATCATTCCAACGGATATGAGGACCAGCAATTTCCCCCGAATGCTTTTAAATTTCATCACACCTTTCTCCCATACTGCTCTCTGCTACTGCAAGTAGCTATATTATTTGGCCGCGGATACAAACACCGGTCGCCTGTTTTATTCATGTGGGTCGATTAATCATTTCCCGAAATCGGTTTTTCTTCCATCGCATATCAGCCAGCGGTTGTGAGACTCCACTATTTCAATATCGGCCATTTGTTCAAGACCTTGAGACATACTCTGGTATGGATATAGACAACTTGCGAAGTACCGGCATGCCCCGCCCTTCAGTGCAGAAAAGCCCGGCAAGGCGCTCAAACATGCTTGCGAATTAAAATTCATTTTGGACGCAATGAGCAGCGCTGCACCAGGCACCGGGACGCATGACAGAGACAGATCCAGGTTTGATCCAAATCAACATCACGGATAATATCCCACCGACAGATAGTGTAATGCTCAGCCTGTATACCCTAGAATGAGTACGCCACCCGATTCTGGAACGGGGGGATCCTAATCGACCTCACACCAGCCGTCTTCCACATTGTCGAGACAATCTAGGAAAGCACTACCATGCAGGGTCAAGGCATCGGAGAACATCCACTAATTCAACACGACATCAGCCGCCGGGGACTACTCAAATTCTGCAGCGCGATGGTATCTATGCTCGCCCTGCCTGCCGGGGTCGTACCCGCGTTCGCTGAACAGCTCAACAAGGCCCGTAGGCCGTCGGTGATCTGGCTCTCCTTCCAGGAGTGCACAGGCTGCACCGAATCATTTACCCGCTCACATGCACCCACCATTGAATCACTGATTTTTGATTACATCTCACTGGACTACCATCACACCCTGCAGGCCGCCGCCGGTGAGGCCGCGGAAGCAGCCCGGCTGGAGGCCATGGAAAGACACTTCGGCCATTACCTGCTGGTCGTGGACGGCTCCATCCCCGTTGCCGATGAAGGCATCTACTCCACCATCGCCGGCACGACCAATCTACAGATGCTGCAGGAGTGTGTGGCCGGGGCGGCGGCCGTTTTTGCCGTCGGCAGCTGCGCCGCCTTTGGCGGTCTGCCGGCCGCCAGCCCCAATCCAACCGGCGCCAGCGGTGTGGCAGACCTGATGGAAAGTGGCCAGATTGAAACCAAACCACTGATCAATCTGCCCGGCTGCCCGCCCATTCCCATCGCTATTAGCAGCGTACTGGCCCACTACCTGGTTTTCGAACAATTCCCGGCACTGGACGCCTTGCGTCGTCCAGTGAGCTTTTATGGCCGCACGGTGCATGAACGCTGTTCCCGCTACCACTACTACGAGGAACAGAAGTTTGCCGAACAGTTTGATGATGAAGGTGCCCGCCAAGGCTGGTGCCTGTATAAACTGGGTTGCAAGGGACCGATTACCCACAATGCCTGCGCTGTCTATAAATGGAATGAGGGAACCAGTTTTCCGATTGAATCAGGCCATCCCTGCCTGGGCTGTTCAGAGCCAGGCTTCTGGGACAAGGGTGGTTTCTATGTCAACCTGGACCAGATACTGCCACCGGTACCACCAGGCAACGAGACACCCGAGGCGGCCATAGAAGCCGGACAGCGACTCTATGAAGAGAACTGTATCTACTGCCATTCGGCCGATCCTTCGCAGTTTGTGACAGCGGCAGAAAAGATCCCCACTCTGTTGCGTTCAGAAACCATCCGCTCACACAAGCGGCTGGACTTTTCTGATGACCAGCTCGATATCCTGGAAAAATTCCTGGGCTCAAAAAAATGATGGAGGGGAAATGAAAAGGCGCAACACCCGATGGCCTTCACAACTGGCGACGGCACTGATAATTGCCGGCGCACTCGGCCTGGGCATATCGTTTGCGGCACCACCGGAACAGCTCCCCAACGCCGACATTGGACCCCACGCCGGTCCATTCTCCATCCATGACCTGGATCGGAACGGAATATTGAGCCGCGAGGAATATGGCCAGTTTCTTACAGCGCTTGAACAGCGTCGCAAAGCGGCGGACGGGTCCGGCAAGAGTTACCCGCCGCCTCTCCGTTTCGAGGAGATCGACCGTAACGCCGACGGTTATCTCAGCGAGGATGAGATGATCTCCGCGCTGAACAGACGGCTTGAGCGGCACAAGCGATACCGCAACCGCAGCGGCCGCTGGTGATTACGAGCTGAAACGCCTGGAATCCTCACTGGCATAGTTTGCCACCGTGCTGTCTATGACCGCCGTGGTCTTGATCATCTGCACCACCTCGGCCAGGCGGCTGCCCGGTATCGCACAGGTCATTTCACTATTCGGCAGACCGGTCCGTACGCGACTGAGCATGCAGCCGACACTGACGGCAACCGTCTCCTGCTCCTTGGCAATGGCGATGATGTGGCACTGCGGTTTGCCCTCAAAACGCAGACCCGGGAGGGCGTCCGACAGGGTCATCGCCTGCTTGGCATTGATGCGCAGGAACACCACGTCGGGCACGCTCTGCGAATCCTTTAATGGGCCATAAGTCACATAACGGAACCGCTCCTTAACAACCGGTATCTGCGGGAACATCTCCGGCGCCACCCATCCAGCTCCCACCAGCGCACCCACATCCGACTTGCTGCCGACCTCTTCCAGTGTCTTGAAGCCGTGGGTCACGCTGCCCACGCTGCAGTTGGCATGATCTTCCGCCACCGTGCTGAAGGTGTTAGTTGCAGCCTTCATCCAGAAAACACAACCGGCAGGAACACGCCCGGTACGACCGTCTTCTGTTGGTGTTGGCATGGCGTCAGAAAAAAGGTCAATCCCGGGCATTGGTTCCTGGGTAAAACTGATCGCCAGCGGCTGGTGCTGCAACGCCAATGCGCTCACCAGATCCTCAGCCAGTTTTTGATTATTCTGTTGTGACATCGCTCTCTCCCTGACCAAGATTATTGGAGATGATTGCTCAGGTTGATGCCCTGAGCGATCATTTAAGGTGTCATGAAGTACAACTTCACAGGACACTCCTTGGTGGAGTATAGGAGACACAAACAGTTTCATCCTTGCTGAATGCCCACCAGGACAGGGAATGAAGTATTGGCGGAATAACACTATCCGTGTTCATTTTCAGCCATTCACGGCTATTATTTTTCTGAATATGGCGAAGAACTGCTAGATCCCCATGATCTCCAACAGTTCACCGCTGCCAAGCACCTGACAATAGATCATGTTCATGATCTCCAGCTCCCGGTAGTGCAGTTCATCGGTGCCCGCGGCACAACCGTCCTCGATCACGATCACATTGAAACTCTCATCTGCCAGACTGCGCACCGTGGACGAGACACACTGATCGGTGAAAATTCCCGTCATCACCACGTTTCTGACACCCATGTTCTGCAGTATCAGACGCAAGTTGGTGCCGGTCAGGGCACTGTCGGTGGTTTTGGTGACTACCACCTCCCCGGGTCGGGGAGCCAGCTCCGGAATGATCTGGGAACTTTTCTCATCCTTGGGCAACAGCAGGTAGTTCCAGCCCGGCTTTTTCTGGCTCAGGGAGCGGTCCCGCCCATCCGCCAGCAGACAGGCGATCCGGGCATGCAGCACATCCATGCCCTGGGCACGGAAGCGGGTCTGCAATTGCTGCACGGTCGGGATGACGATCTCACGCATGCGCTGAATAAACGGTGCCCAGCGTTCCTGCCCGGCAGGATCATCCGCCAACTGCAGGTAGACGTTCTGAATATCGATAGTCAGCAACACCGTCTCTTGCGGGGAGAGTATAAGATCCTCGGGTTCGGGCGCTCCCTGGTAATAGAATGAACGATAATCGGTTTTCCAGCCCATACTCCCCCCGTTGCTGACTGTTCAGATTCTAAGCGTAGTACACTCTGCCTGGCCGGCATATGGATAGATTCCGACTACCCCGCTGGGCAGCCAGTTGACCAGACGCAGTCAGAACCGGAAAATGTCACCAAGCTTATTGTATCCTGGTTTGGGAGTTCCATGGTTAGCGCAGTTCTTGCCGTCACTTTTGGGCTGACACTGCTTGTCTGGGGCGCCGACCGCTTTATCGAGGGCGCCGCCTCCACTGCGCGCCATTTCCGCATGCCCCCGCTCCTGATCGGCATGGTCATCGTCGGTTTCGGAACATCAGCACCCGAAATGGTGGTTTCAGCGCTCGCTGCATCTCAAGGAAACCCGGGGATTGCCCTCGGGAACGCCTACGGTTCGAATATTTCGAACATCGGTCTCATTCTGGGATTGACTGCATTGATCAGTCCTATAGTTGTCCAATCACGCGTGTTGCACAGGGAACTGCCAATTCTCAGCGCGGTTACGCTGTTGGCCGCCTGGCAACTACGGGACGGAGAGATCACCCGTAGCGACGCACTGGTGCTGCTGGCCCTGTTTGGCGGATTGATGACCTGGACCTTCTGGCACGGCATGCGGGACAGGATCGACGCGCTGGGTAGCGGGATAGATAGAGAGTTGAACATCAACAACATACCGGTAAACCGGGCAATCGTCAGGCTGGTGGTCGGCCTGCTGCTTCTGATTGTGGGCTCACGCATCCTGGTCTGGGGCGCAGTTAATATCGCCCATGGCTTTGGCGTCAGCGACCTCATTATCGGGCTGACCATCGTGGCAGTCGGTACCTCGCTCCCCGAGTTGGCCACGTCGATCGTCGCCGCGCGAAAAAAGGAGCACGACATTGCACTCGGCAATATTCTCGGCTCCAATCTGTTCAATACCTTGGCGGTGGTGGGAATCGCCGGTTTGATCCAACCGATGTCGGTAGGACCAGAAGCACTGTCACGGGATATTCTGGTTATGGCATCTCTGACCCTCTCACTTTTCCTGATTGGCTACGGGTTTCGCGCCCCGGGCCGAATCAACCGCTATGAAGGCGCCTTCCTGCTGATCAGCTATGTCGGCTACACAGTCTACCTGGTGCTCACTACCTTCAATCAGTGAGGGGCGTAGACCCGTCCATCAACCCGCTATTCGTCACCGCGAACTGTAAATGATGCAGACGCCTGGTGGCCGGTACGCCTTTCTAGCTTTCAGCTGCTGCGGGGAGCGTCGCGCGACCCGGATAATATTTTTCCTATGCATAATTCAATTAATAATCGCCTTCTGTTTTGTAACTCCGGAACTCTATTTATAATTACTTCATTCACACACCGACCATCGATCGACGCGATATATACTTGCAAAACGTCGTCTCCTCTGCTCAATTAATCGTGGCAGGATGATATAGATGGGTGGTATTTTTTTAGTGAACTACTTCCACCAATATTCTGCTTTGTGGAGAAAGTGTGATGGCTTTGTCGTATTTTTTAATAAATAGAATTGTTCAGTGAACTATTGCAAATAATGTAGATCAGTCGACTGTTTTTTCTCGCCTGTTAACTGTATCGACGCAATGTTTTATTGATCAAAGGGGAGATACTGCACAAGACAGAATTATTGGCGGGCATTATTTTCCCGGGATACCCATGATGAATTAAACCCCGCACAGCCAGCTTCCTTACCAGTACCGTGATGACGAGCAACCCAAAAAAATATGTTCCTACTCAGCACAGTTTTGTGCGCCGATTAACCAAGGAAGGAGTCGGGTAAAAATCTCACAGACTTAACTGCACACCGGACACAATCAAGAAAGAGAATGACATCCCGGCAGAGTTACTGAGTGCCTAACGAAATAGTGAGAGCGGGATATGTCATGATTAAGGCGCTTACACTACCGACTCAGCTGATCTGCACTTTAAAATGGAAATCGCATTAAGAAAAAAACACGTACTCACCAAGTGACCCGACCTAGTCCCCGGTCGGCGAAATCTTGAATGAGCATACGTTATTCTGCATGCGTAATGATTCTGCCAATGTGGCCATGTTTGCGGAATTCGTGGTGCGAATGATCATCCGATACTCGAATGACGTTGTGTTATCTCCAACCCGATAGCTCATATTCGCCACCGTAAAACCATGTTCCTGCAATACCCGCCTTATCTCACTTTCCGGCAACGCGGTATTGCGATCAAAACGTATGTGATAGTGCGCATAAAACTGGGAAGGCAGCTTGGTTTCAATCCAACGGAATACCGACAAGGTCCCCAACGTCAACAAAGTAGCGACAACTGCCGGAAAGTAAAACCCAATGCCAATCAGAATGCCGATGGCGGCCGTGATCCAGATCGACGCCGCTGTGGTCAGTCCCCTGACACTCAGCCCTTCCTTGAATATCACCCCGGCACCCAGAAAGCCGATTCCGGTCATAATGCCTTGGGCCATTCGGGCTGGATCGGCACGCACCGTATCCACGAGTGTCTGGGGCAGCCATTTCCACTGAAAATAGGTCACCAGCATCAATGTGCTGGACGCCATACAGACCAGCACATGGGTACGGAACCCGGCCGGCCTGGCATGAAAACTCCGTTCAAGACCTATGGCACCCCCAACGACCATTGCGCCCACAAGATGGCCAATAATGATTAAACCAGTGGTGTCCAGGTCACTCATTTTTGCCGAAATAGTCCTGTTAATGTTGCGTATACCGAAAGTGTAGGCACACTTCCTGACAACACAACCGTGCCGGGACAGTGCAGATCGATCCATGAATCACATTCAACAACAGTTACACCAGGTAAAACCAGGCCTCGGCGTTTTGCCGGTCAATATGTATACTGATTTCACAATAGACATGTTCCGACACCGGATCGTCACCACAACTGCAACCGGCAATGATCTCACTGAAAAACACACCGACCTTGACGACAATCTGGTGCGCAGTTGCCGATTTATCCAGCAAGGTGAACTGCAGATCGGAATCATCCACATAGCCACCCTGTGCAACCCCCTGCTGTAGCGGCAGGATGCCCGGCGCAAGGGCCAGCAGTTCATTTTTCAGTGACTGTTCAAATGATTTGGTCGGCCAGTCGTACAGGGCTTGTTGCAGTTTTATCAAGGGGTATCCTGTTGTGCTCTTGATATGGGGTGATTAATTTTTTGACCTGACGTGTGCAATAGGCAAATACCGGTGCAGACCAGTCGCGCCTCCCATCCCTCGTTAGCCGCTGCATGCTACTCTATCTCCTGCATCCATGCAGTCGCCTCGCAGAGGGATGAGAGGTGCAAACGCAAGCACGGTTTTCATGCACACCCGAATCACGGTTTCACATCTACGCATTCAGTCACCGGGTCCTGCTCACTACCGCTATCTTTACAATACCGCAACCGACCGTCGGCATGGCCGATCCAGGCGCGTCGATCACTGTTGCTGATATCGGTTACGGCGGAGCCATTCGCTTTGATTGCCGTGGTACAAGTTGTCCAGTAGGGCACGGCGGTCCCACCGCCACCGTTGCAGAAACGCACGCTGCCGTCGCTATAACCAATCCAGGCGCCGTTGACACCGTTGACGCTGATGACACTGACACCGCTTGCGGCAAGCACTGTGCCGGTCAGCAATGCCAGCAGGGGTAGACTTATCCATATTCTGCTCATGACCACTCCTCTGTCATTTCTATATACAGGATCGGTGGCTGGATGATTTGTCACCGACCACTCAGCACAAAACCAGTCAGGCTAGACCCGACTGGTTTTACCATTGTAGATCAGTTCTTCGGGTAGTTGGGTACGGAAGCATTCAGAGTGTGACCAGCTTTATCCGGCTCCCCTCCCGGCTGCTGTCGATATCCAGGCGCAGCGGCATCTGCTCCTTCAGTTCGGCCACATGGGAGATAACGCCGATCATGCGTCCGGATGACTGCAGATCAATCAGGGCGCGGATCGCCAGATCCAGGGATTCGGGATCAAGTGAACCAAATCCCTCGTCAATGAACAGGGTGTCGAGCCGGATACCGCCGGAGTAGGCCTGCACCACATCGGAGAGGCCCAGCGCCAGGGAGAGCGCGGCCAGAAAGCTCTCACCACCGGAGAGGGTGGCCACCGGACGGCACTTGCCGGTGTAGGCATCCTCCACCTCCAGTTCCAGGCCCGATGCCCGGTTGCCCTTGGCCCTCTCACTCTTGCGCAACAATTGGTAGCGTCCTTTGCTCATCAATTGCAGACGTCGACTCGCCTCCACCAGCACATCGTCCAGCAACACGCTGAGCACGAAGCGCTGCAGGCTGACCTTGTCGCCGGTCTGGCCATTGGCCACATCGCTGAGGGTACCGATCAGGGCGTACTGCTGCTCCAACTCCACGCACTGGCGTTCGCTCTGCTGCAGTGTTTCCCTGGCATCCTGTAACTGGCCCTGCCGTTTATCCAGTTGACGCCACACCTGGTCGGCGGCTGCCCTGGTTTCGGTCACTGAAGCCAATTGCCGCTCCAGGCCTGGAATGTCCGGTGCCGCATGACCCTCCAGGGCAACCTGTTGCTGTTGCAGCGCCCCACTGGTTTGTTGGACCATCTGTTCATAGTCGCGCACCGTCTGCTGCAGCCGGGACCATTCGTCTTCGCTGAGCAAGGCCTCGAGAAATCCCGCCTCATCGGCAATGGGGCTGATCTTCAGGGCTTCACTCCATTGCCTCTCGGCCTGTTGTGCGGCCGCCTGCGCCGCCATGCGGGACTCTTCCGCCGACTGGCAGGTGGCCTTGGCGGAGGCATGGGTGCTGCTGGCTTGGTGGTACCCGGAACGGGCACTACCGATGGCTCGATCCAGCCGCTCTACTTCCATGCCGGTTTCGCGGATCGCTCGGTCAAGTACGCCCGGCTCGCGATAATCGGCGGGTAACTCCTGCTCGGCACTCTTCAGCTCACTACTGGCAGCGGCCGCCGCGGAACGCTGCGCCATTACCTGGGCATTGAGTTGCTCCAGATGGTTGCGTCGTTTCTCCTCATTCAGTTTCTGCTCACCATCCCGGGTATCCAGTGACTGCAAATTTTGTCGAATGGACGCCTGTTTCTCCACAGCCTGCTGGAGTGCCTGCTGTTGCTGCTGAAGCTCCTGCAGCGACGCATCCTTCACTTCGCCCAGCTGCTGTGTCAGCTCGCCGATACGGTCATCCAGGCTCGCGATTTCACTCTTTTTTCGGGTGTAGTCATCACGCGCCACATTCAGCCGCTCCTGAGCCGCCTGCACCGCCTGACGTGCCTGCTCCAGGGTTGACTGGCCCGGCAGATCGCCGGCGAACCCGGCCGGCGCCGGATGCTCCCGGCTGCCACAGACCGGGCAGGGTTGATCCACCTGCAGCTCCCGGGCCAGCAGGGCCGCCTGCCCCTGGTGCCAGGCCAGTTCGACGCGCTTGCAGGCATCGGCCTGGTCCTGGAGCTCCGCCGCCAACCGCTTGCCCGCCTGCCCGGCCTGATCCAGCGCCTGCCGCTGTCGCTCACGCTGTTGGAGCCAGCTATCCAGGGTGGTTTTGTCCCTGAGCTGATCGCTGATCTGCTTGAGCCGCAACGGGGCATCGTGCAACTGGTTGAGCTGCGCCTGCTGCTGACTCAGCTCATGCTGGAACTGCTCCCGTTGCTGGAGAATCTGTCGCAGTTCAGCCTGTACCTTCTGCTGTGCAGCCAGAACTTCCTGCTCGGCCGCTTCCGCCGTTTTCAGCTGTTTAACCGCATGGACCAACCGGACAGCACGCTGTTGATACCCCTGCAGGGTAGCCAACTGCCGCTTCTGCTGATCCAGGGTTTCACTCAGTGCCTCGCTCTGTTTCAGCACCGCTTCCGCGTCTGTCAGCGCCTGTCGGGCCTTCTCCTGGGCCTGCCCCGCCTGCTGCTGTTTTTGTCGCGCTTCCTGCACTGCCTCACGGGCTGTCGACCAGCGATCGAACAGCGGTTCGAGTCGCCCGGCCTGTTCTGCCCGCTGCAGTCGCTGCTGCATCAGCTTGATCTCATCCTGCCGCAGTTCGAGTCCGGCCTGCTGCTGTTGCAGTTTTACCAGCCGCGCAAACCCGTCTTGAAGATGCCGCGCTTGCTGTAGCGCCTGCACGGCCTCTGCATGTTGACTCTCCGCCACCCGTTGCCGCGCCTGGGCCTGTTCCAGCTCCGGTTGCAGTGCCTGCAGCGCCTCATCCAACTGTGCCGCTGTCTCAAGACCGATCCCCTGCAGGATGCCCTGCTGGATCTGTCGCCCCTTTTCCACCTCACGCCGGATTCCGGCCGACTGTGCCTTCAACCGCTCCTCCAGTTGTCGGTAGGTCCGGGTCTGGAACAGTTGGCTGAAGATCTCCTCCCGCTGTCTCGACTCCGCCAGCAGCAGCTCCCGGAACTTTCCCTGGGGCAACACCATTACCTGGCGAAACTGCTCCACGCTGAGACCGGTAAGCTGTTCAATCTCCCGGGTCGCCTCGCTCACCTTGCTGGGGACCAGCAGGCGCTCGCTACCATCCGGGTCAATGGCCCAGAGCTGGGCCTCGGTTGACTGGGTGGTGGTCCCTTCGCCCCGCGCCTTGGGCCGCTGCTGTTCCGGCACCCGGCGGATACGATAGTCCCGCCCGGCCAGCTCAAAACTGAAGATCACCTCGGTCAGGGTGTCGTCAGCGGCATAATCACAGCGCATCTGGCTCCCCTCCCGCTCATCACCGGTGGTGCGGCCATAGAGGGCGAAGCAGATGGCATCGAGGATGGTGGTCTTACCCGAACCGGTGGGACCATTGATCAGGAACAGGGGGTGTTCACCCAGCCGTTCAAACGGGATGGTTTCGGATGCCTGAAAAGGCCCGAAGGCACACATGGTGAGACTCAGGGGCCGCATCTCAGCCCTCTCCCTCTTCCCGGTGTATCTGCTCCAGCAGATCGGTAATCAGGGCCTGCTGTTCCGGTGTCAGCGAGTCTCCCCGAACCTGCCGGTAGAAGTCCTGGAACATGGCCAGTTCACCGCGCTTCAACTGATCCCGCTGCAGGGTGTGCTGTTCACCACTCGCCATCAGCCCCGGCCGCTCCAGGTGCAGCACGTTGGGATAGACCGCCCGCAGCTTGCCCATGATGTCGAGGATGGCATGACTGTCGGTCAGGCGCACCAGCAGATAGTCATCGCGCTGCGGATCATTCCGACCCTGTGCCAGCAGTTGTTCCAGTTCGCCCTCCAGGATGCGCATATCGTGCAGCGGATTGAGATCCACCTGCTCGATCTGGCAGACACCGGACCCGTCCAACTCCACCAGGGTCACCGACTTGTGGTGCCGGGCCTCGGAGAAGGAGTATTTAAGGATCGAGCCGGCGTAGCGGATATGCTCAGCCCCCCGGAACTGGCGGCCATGCAGATGGCCCAGGGCGACATAGTCGAAGGGCTGAAAATGGCCAGGAGAGACCCACTCGGCACCGCCGATAGAGAGCGGCCGTTCAGATTCAGAGACCTCGCCACCGGCCAGGAAGCAGTGACTCAGCAACACACAGGGGGAGCGCCCTGCGTTATGTTCCAGGATCTGGCGGGTGAGAAAGGCCATCGCCTCGTCATGGCTGGAGACCTCACTATCGAACAGTTGCCGAACACTGGGCGGATCGGCATAGGGAATGGCGTAGAAGGCCACTTCATCGCCCGGTGGACCGAGCAGGATCGGTTCCGGCTCGGCCGTCAGATGGCCAACGATGTGCAGTCCAGCCCTGGTCAGGTGCCGTGCGCCGAACGCCAGCCGCTCCGGTCCGTCGTGATTGCCGGCGATCATGATCACCGGCACCGCCAGTTCCAGGCAGATGTGGTTCAGTACCTCATCCAGCAGTGCCACGGCGGCGGCCGGCGGCACCGAACGGTCGTAGATATCACCGGCCACCAGCACCACATCCACCCGACGCGCCTCGATCAGTTCGGTAATCTGCTGCAGTACATGGCGCTGGTCTTCCAGCAGGGAAAGATTGTGCAACTGACGACCGATATGCCAGTCGGCGGTATGCAGTATCCTCATCGCTCCATCAACCGCTTCCAGCCGGCTATGCCCCGCTCCATCAACAGATAGTTCACCGGCACCAGTATTAGCGTGATAAAGGTGGCAAACAGGATGCCAAAGCCGAGCGAAACCGCCATCGGGATCAGGAACTGCGCCTGGGTGGACTGTTCAAACAGCAGTGGCATCAGTCCCATGAAAGTGGTCAGGGAGGTGAGCATGACCGGCCGGAAACGTGCCACGCCGGCATTCATAATGGCCTCCTGTAGATTGCTGGATTGCTTGTGGTTATTGATGAAGTCCACCAGCACCAGACTGTCGTTCACCACCACGCCCACCAGGGCCATCATTCCCAGCAGGCTGAGCATGGTGAGGTCCATGCCCATGATCCAGTGCCCGCCCAGTGCGCCGATGGCGCCGAACGGAATAATCGACATAACGACCAAAGGCTGCAGATAGGATTTGAAGGGGATCGCCAACAGGCCGTAAATAACAAACAGCATAATCCCCAGCCCTATACCCATGGAGCCGAACGACTCCTGCTGCTCCCTCATCTCGCCCTCGAAGCTGTAACTGACGCCCGGATACTGCAACAGCAGATTGTCAAGGAAGTCGCTCAGCTCGCCCTGCAGTACGGTCATGTTGGCCGTCGCCTTATTGATGTCGGCAGCCACCTTGACAGTGCGGTAGCGGTTAATGCGGATAATGGAAGTGGGACTCTTTCCCGGCTTGAGTGTCACCACCTGGCCCAGCGGTACGCTCAGCCCGTTGGCGCTGGTGATGCGCAGATCCTCCAGATTGGCTACCGATTTGCGCTCGGATTCGGGGTAACGCACCATTACCCGGATATCTTCCCGACCACGCTGTATCCTCTGCACCTGAAACCCGTAGAAGGCATTGCGGATCTGGTTGAGCACATCCGAACGGGTCAGCCCGAGAGCATGCGCCTCATCCTTCAGTTCGATCTGCAACTCCTGCTTGCCATCCGACAGGGTATCGCTGATATCGAACACCGCCGGGTAGAGCGCCAGGCGCTCCTTCGCCTTGTCCGCCACTTCCGAGAGCGTGGCAAAATTGACACCGGAGAACTGGATCTCGATCGGGTCGGAGATACGGCCTATCTCGGCCCGGAAGGTGAGACTCTCGGCACCGGGGATCACCCCAATCATCTTGCGCCACTCCCGCACCAGTTCGATACTGGTGACCTGGGATATACGATCTTCCGGCGCCACGATCTCAAACATCACCAGTCCGGTATGGGAGCCGGAACCCCGCGCTCCACTGGAGCCGGTGGTGGATTGAATATCCAGCACCAGATCGACCCCCTCGTCATCCCGGTACTTCTGTTTCAGGCTAAAGGCGGCATCGGTAATCTTGCGGATGTAGCGATCGGTCACTTCAAAGGGCGTGCCGGTGGGCATAGTCAGGGAAGCGCGCGCCAGCTCACTCTGTACCCGTGGCCAGAAGGTAAACCGGGTCCAGCCGGTGGTCGCCAGGGTTACCATGATCAGCAGAATACCGCAGAACAGCACCAGGGTGCTCCACCGGTGATCCAACGCCGTTTTCAACACTGGCCGGTAATAGCGCAGGATTGCCCGCTCAAAACCATCGGCAAAGCCCTGCTGGAATCGTTCCAGCAATCCGGGTTGATGGCGTTCCGAGCGCAGCTTGATATGTTTGAGGTGAGCCGGCAGGACAAACTTGGACTCGATCAACGAGAACAGGAAGATCGGAATCACCACGATGGGGATCTGGGCAAACAGCAGGCCCCGGCGCCCCTCGATAAAGGCCAGCGGCAGAAACGCGGCGATGGTGGTGAGAATACCGAAGGTGACCGGCACGGCAACCTCCCTGGTACCCCGTATCGCCGCTTCCAGTCCATTCTCGGCATGCCGCAGGTGGGTGTAGACGTTCTCACCGGTGACGATGGCATCGTCCACCACGATACCCAGCACCAGCAGAAAGGCGAACAGACTGAACACATTCAGGCTGACATCAAAAAAGGGCATGGCGACGAACGCCCCCATGAAGCTGACGGGCACGCCGATAAACACCCAGAAGGCGATGGATGGCCGCAGGAACAGGGTCAACAGCAGCAGCACCAGGACACCACCCTGAATGGCATTGTTGGTCAGGGTCTGCAGGCGCTTCTTCACAATGCGGGAACGGTCCCGCCAGGTGGTCATCTCAACCCCCTGTGGCAGTGAGGCCTGACGCTCCGCCACATAGGCCTTCACCTTGTCCGCCACGTCAATGGCGCTCTGATCCCCCACCCGGAACACATCCACAAAGCCGGCCATCTTGCCGTTGAAGCGGCTGCGCAGCGGCGACTCCTCGAACCCGTCGTTGACCCGGGCCAGGTCCTTCACCCGGACAATACTGCCGTCCGGATGGGTCAGCACAATGATGCTGTCAAACTGATCGCGGCGGTAGGCCTGCCCCTTGGAACGGATCAGGATCTCTCCGGCATCGGCCTTGATATTCCCCGCTGAAAGATCCAGCGCACTGTTGGAAATCGCCTGCGCCACCTCACGCAGGCTGATGCCATACTGGCGCAAACTATCCTCGGACATCTCAATCGCGATTTCATAGGCGCGCACCGAATCCAGCTCTACCTGGGTGATGCCGGGGATACGCAACAGATCATCACGTACCTGTTCGGTCAATCCGCGGATCTCCCGCTCCGGATAGTGGCCCGCTATCGCGACGGTAATCACCTCCCGTCGCCAGGTTGCCAGGCTGACCACCGGCTTCTCCGCATCGACCGGCAGGTTGTTGATGGAGTCGACGCGGCTCTTGATATCGGCCAGCATCTCCCGGGGATCATAACCGTTGTCAATCTCCAGACCGACGCTGGCAGTACCCTCGGACGAACGACTGGTGATCTCCTTGATCCCTTCCAGATCCTGTACCGCCTCCTCGACCAGGATGGCTATACCCTGCTCCGCATCCTCCGGGGTGGCGCCGGGCAGGCTGATCTCCACATTGACCTGCTGCGCCTCCAGGGTCGGAAACACTTCGAGCGGGATGCGAAAATAAAGCGACGACAGCCCCAAAATCAGCAGACTCACCATCAGCAGATTGGCGGCCACATGGTTACGTGCAAACCAGGCGATCATGGGCGAAACCTAGTTAACTGTAGCGGCATCGGATGACCGCCTGTTGGATTTATTACCCTGCTCGGCAGTCCGCTTGGCGCTATCCGGTTTGCCGCCTGCCATGTTTTTTACCGGTGTGCCGCTGCTGACCTGCCCAAGAGGGGTCAGTACCAGCTGATTTCCAGGCTTGAGACCCATGTTGATGAGCGACTCACGGCTGTTCTGCCAGGCCACCTCTATCTCCGTGCGCTGCAACAGCCCTTGATCAAACAGATAGACATAGCTGCCCTGATAAATGGCCGAGTTTGGAATGACGATGGCATTCGGCAGGGTGCGCCCCTCAATCTGCGCGGTGACATACTGACCAATCTTCAATGGCCGCCGTCCATCCTTGTTCTCCACATAGGGATTTTCAATCTGTGCGGTCACATAGAGCTGCTGACTCTGCTCGTCGATGGCGCCGGCGGTGCGTACCAGGGTGGCAGGCCACCGCTCCGGGGTAGTACCCAGATTGTTAATAATAGTCACCGAGGGCAGATGACTCTGGTCGGAACCTGCATTGCGATAATTTTCCGGCAACTCCACATAACCGAGTTCACTGTTTTTCAGTGGCAGCCGCACCTCCACCCGGTCGGTAGCGTAGATTCTTGCCAACGCCTGGTTTGTCGATACCACCACGCCACGATCCACGTTGCGGGAAAGAATCCGCCCGGCGTAGGGCGCCTTGATCTCGGTTCTTTCAACCGCCAGTCTGGCCTGGGCCAGTTTTGCCTGGGCTGCGTCGATCTGTGAGCGGGCCGCTGCGAGTTGCGGTTTGCGCAAGGCGTAGTCCGATGCCAACCCCTTTTTGTTGAGGATCTCCCGATCCTTTCTGGCCTGATCTGCCAGTGCCTGCTGCTCCTCAAGATTCACCTTGGCATTGGCCAGCTCCGCCGCGGCGATATCCACCTGAATCTTGTAATCGCGGGGATCGATGGTGATCAGGGTCTCCCCCGCCTCAAAAAAACCTCCATCACGAAAGTTGGGACTGACATCGATAATCTGTCCGGATACCTGGGCCACCAGTTCGCCCTCGGTGCGCGGTTGTACCCGGCCGAAGGAGTTGACTACCACGGTATAGTCCCGAGGCGTCAATTGCTGGGTCTCTACGGTGATAACGGGGGTGGGAGGCGTATCGCGTACTGCCGCAACCGGTTTGAAGTGGGAGATCAACTGAGTGATGCCAATAAACAGGGCCAACAAAAGCAGCGGCAATAGCTTGCGCATTATCATACTCAACAGATAGATATTATTGTATTTGTGACGCTACAACGGATTGTAACGGTCCGTGTATACACACCCGCCGTCCAGGCAGCATGGCACACGGCGCTAAACAGGTCATTCTAGGCCCTTCCTCCTCCCATGAAAAGACACCGGCTTTCCACTTGGGTTCCACGCCTGATGACAAATGAGCACAGCCTGCCCGGCCATTAAACCGGGGATCGTAACCACTTTTCGCCCCAAATCCTCAATCAGCCTGTAGCCGTAATCCCGGCATATCGCTTAATCGATAGATTATTTCCTATTTTTCCTATTCCTTTCTGCCGCCACATATTTTTACTATTCTGTGAGATGGGGGGAATGGAATATCAATCATCTTAATCCAAAGGTTGCCACCCGATATGCAGACAGAAGTACGTAAGGAAAAGACCGTTCTGATTATTGACGACAGTCCGATCAATATCGAGTACCTGGCACAGGTGCTTAAGTCGGAATACCATATCAAGGTGGCCAATAGTGGTGAATCCGGTATAGAGGCGGCGCGTAATCAGCAGCCTGATCTGATACTGCTGGATATTGTCATGCCGAACATGGATGGATACGAGGTTTGCCGCCACCTGAAGGCCAGCGATGGGACGCGTAAAATACCCATTATTTTCATCACCACCAAAAATGAGATAGAAGACGAGACGCGCGGACTCGAACTGGGTGCTGTCGACTACATCACCAAGCCCTTCCGGACACCCATCGTAAGAGCACGTGTAAGAACGCATATTCAACTGAAGCACAACAGCGATCTATTGGAAAAACTGGCGCTGATCGATGCCCTGACCAATTTGCCGAATCGCCGACGTTTTGAGCAGATACTGAAGCGTGAGTGGGCCCGCTGTCGTCGGTCGCAAGAACCGATATCGATCATCATTCTCGATATCGATCACTTCAAACAGTTTAATGATCACTACGGCCATCTGGCGGGAGACCGCTGCCTGAGCCGGGTCGCCCAGGCGCTGCCGATACCGCTGAAACGACCCGCCGACAGCATCTTCCGGTACGGCGGAGAGGAGTTCATCGCGGTCCTGCCCGAAACCGAACACAGCGTGGCGCTGAACCTGGCTGAAAAGATGCGCGTCCAGGTCGCCAAATTGTTGATTCCCCATGCCCGTGGCATCAGTACCCACCCTTATATCAGCATCAGCCTCGGGGTGACCACGAACACACCCAATTCCCGGAGCACTCCGCGCACCCTTGTGCAGCTGGCGGACAAAATGCTCTATGCCGCAAAAAACGCCGGACGAAACTGCGTCAGGGGCAAAATATTCAGCAATGAAACAAGTTTCCAGACAAATCCGGAAAGCGTCTAGTATGACGCTATTCACGGCAATACGTTTAACAATCAACTATACAATTAACCAAGCTGTCGCACGTCTGGAACTGTCCACCGTCCTTTATTGATCCATGCACCACACCAGGACCCTGCGTATTGTATGAGTATCAAGTTGAAGTTCATCCTGTTCACTCTCAGCATGGTCATTATGCTCATGCTACCAGTCGCCACCGGCGGCTACTGGATTATCAACCGGATTGTTTTCCATCTGTATGAAGACAGCTTCACACGAGAAGTGGCAAACATTAACAACACCATCAGGGAGAGCGTAATCCGACTTAAACCCACCGGCATACTTTCGCAGGAGGACTATCTCAAGGCCGAAAAAGAGCACCTGATTTCCAAACTGAAGCGCTACAGGTTTGGTGAAACTGGCGGCCTGACCATCCTGGATGGCGAAGGCAATGTGTTGTTGATGTCGCTCGCCAATAGACACGCACCACCTGCTTTCGACCTGATTACCGAGTCCCTGTCGGACCAGGGAACAGGCAGTTTAAGCTACCACTCCGGCGGCGACTCCATGTTTGCGGTATTTGCCAAATCGGCATGGGACTGGACATTGATCCTGACCATCACTCAGGCCGAAATGTTTATGCAGCGCAATTTCTTCGCCCTCCTCGCCCTGCTGCTGACATTGATCCCGCTGGTCAGCGTCAGCCTGCTTTTCCTGATCTTCTATGAACGCTTCTATAAACAGATCCAGCAAACACTGGAGGCCTTGAAGCTGATCGAAAAGGGTCGACTGGACACCCGCATTGCCAATCCCGCGAACAACGAGCTGGGTCAGGTTCAGTCCGGCATCAACAGCATGGCCAACACGCTGAACGACCTCATCTCAAACCTGGAGCAGCGCGTCGACCGTCAGACCCACGACCTGCGTCACTCAAAAGAGCTGGCGGAGGCTGCCAATCAGGCAAAGAGTGAATTTCTCGCCAATATGTCACACGAAATCCGTACACCGATGAATGGTGTACTTGGCATGTGTCAATTGCTGCAGTCGACCCCGCTTACCCAGAAACAACAGCTCTACCTCAACACCATCAGCGCGGCGGCCAATTCACTGCTGGTCATTATTAATGACATCCTGGATTTCTCGAAAATTGAAGCGGGAGAATTGAAATTCGAACACAGCCCCTTCAATCTGAATCAGGTACTGGAGGAGATTGCCGACCTGATGATTCCGGCGGTGGCGCAAAAGCGCTTGAAGTTGGCGTATGACATTTCACCCGATATTGATGATCAGATTATTGGAGACAGCCTGCGGCTCAAACAGGTACTGACCAACCTGATCAACAATGCGGTAAAATTCACGCGACAGGGACATGTAATGTTGCGTGTTAATATTCAAAACCGTGATCAGAACCAACTGATATTGGCATTTGCAGTCGAGGATACCGGACCGGGAATTCCGCCGGATCAGGTGGAGCGACTGTTTCGCCCCTTTACCCAGGCGGATGCCTCAACCACCCGCCGCTTCGGCGGCAGTGGACTGGGACTCAGTATCTGTCAGCGTCTGGTGAGAAAAATGGGTGGTGAAATCAGCGTCACATCACAACCGGGCGGCGGCAGCTGCTTTAGCTTCTATGCATCTTTCGAACGACTGGAACAATCCCCTGACACCCCGGAGACAAGCCCGTCGGCATTAGTGGGAAAATCCGTTACCCTGCTCTCCGACGATCCCTTTATTAACCAAACTGTCCTTAGATATCTCGAGGATTTTGGCTGCACCACTCATCACTTCAATAGCATGGAGCATTTTGAAGACGCCCTCATAGAATCAGATTCACGGGCCGCACCCGATATTCTGATTGTCGACACTTCCGCTATCGGTGATTCAGACACCACATTGAAAAAAACCCTCAATACCTGCCCAACAACCAACAAATGCCAAATCCTGCTGCTATACAGCTTCGAGGATGAGCGTAATGGGTTACTCGATAATGTAATACAAAAGCCACTGACCCAGGACAAGCTGGAAGCGACACTGCTGAAGATGCTCAACCCCGACCTGCCGCACAAACACTTAAAACGCCGTTCATCACAACTGGAGGAGATTGATCAACTGGCCGGCATGCACATACTGCTTGCCGAGGATACGGCATTGAACCAACAGGTGGTTACCGAGCTGCTGAATCAGCTGGGCGTCTCGGTCTCCCTGGCAGACAATGGAAAAGATGCACTGAAAATACTTGAGGAATTGGGTATTGAGGAGTTTGATGCCGTCATGATGGATATTCAAATGCCGGTCATGGACGGTTTTGAAACCACACGCAGAATACGCAAACATCCACTATTAAAATCCATACCGGTCATTGCCATGACCGCCAACGCCATGACCGGCGACCGTGAGCAGTGTCTAGCAGCCGGTATGGATTTATACCTGACCAAGCCGATAAATCGGGACGATCTGATCAAGGCACTGAGCCAGTCCCTGCAACTCACCGGCGAAAACACCGAGATCGCGGATACAAGTGTACAACCGCAGCCACACACCCTCCCGGCTATTGATCTGGCAACGCTACTGGGTCGTTTTGAGGGTGATCATGCGCGTGTACTCCGTTTATTGTTACAGGCTGAAGATAGCTTCCAGTCCGACCTGATGCAGATCAGACACTCCCTGGAAAGCCAGGATTGGCAGTGTCTTGCTCAGTCCCTGCACCGGCTCAAGGGTGTCGCCGGCAATATGGCCACGATGGGGCTTTACCATCGCTGCGCCGCCATGGAGTCCGCCCTTGCCGGGGGTGAAACCGATCAGCTGATAGCCAACTACCAGGAACTGGAGACCGAGCTGGACCGGGTTATCAAACGTATCAGCATCCTCTCTGAGCAATTGGCGGCGAAAAACGCCCAGCTAAACAGAGCATCTGCCAATCACGCCATTATCGATCTGTTACCGATATTGCGGCAATTGCGGGAGCAGATAAGTCAGCACGACCTTGTTGAGAGCGTTACTGTCGATACTCTCGAGCGGGAGATCGATAACTCCAGCCATCCAGAAACCATCACGCTGCTGGTACAGCAATTACGGGCATTCAACTACCCGGCGGCAATCAAGCCGCTGGAACAGCTTATCGCGCAACTGGAGAGCGACCATTAAGGTCAGCCTGCTCCCCGCAGGCATTTTCCGATGTAGGCCAGATGCTCATGGGCGGCATGCCGTGCCTGGTTGGAGTCACCGGAAAAGATCGCCTGATAGATTTCTCCATGCTGGGCATGGATCGCCTGATAACTCTCCTCCATGGTGTAAATCTTCTCCCAGTTATGCAGCACCATATCACCCAGCAGATCGAACAGACTTTGGGTAAGGTGGATCAACGCCACATTGTGCGAGGCATCGGCAATTGCCATATGGAAGGCGGCATCCGCCTGTGCCTCCAACTCCAGATCACGCCGCTCATGGGCCGCCTGAAGCGCCTGGAAACGTTCCCGAATAACTGCACGGTCCATTTCGGTCGCCCGGGCCGCCGCATAACTGGCCGCCAGCTCCTCCAGACCGTGTCGGCACTCCATCACATCGGAGAGCGCCTCCGGGTTATCTTTCAGCAGATTGGCCAATGGGTTGGTAATGGTGGTACCGAGTGCATCCAGCACAAAGGTACCCTCGCCTTGTCGACTGTAAATCAGACCCTGGGCCTCCAGCTTCAGCAGCGCCTCGCGCACCGAGGGGCGGGACACCTTGAGCTGTTCGACCAGCTCCCGTTCTGCCGGCAGCTTGTCACCGGGCTTTAATACACCTTTGATAATCTGGGTTTTCAGCTGCTCGACGATCGAGTCCGAGACCCTGGCCGGTTTGATGGGTTGTAACTGCATGGTACTTCTCCGGATTAATTGGCGGTAGATGCCCCTGTCCCGGGACGCCACCTCCAAGGAATCGGAAAAAAACTGTCCCGATCCCTGATTTATCAACTGCCCGCGGCCGTAGCCCCAGTGGCAATCGAAAACAGTTTGGCATCCATGCACTACACTGAATTTCTACCGTCTTCACCCGAACAACGGAGAAACGTTTACATTATATACAACCAATTATTTGTCTGACCATTGTTTTAACACTAATCAGCATAAATAACGAAGCAATAATAAATATTTGTTTTTTAAATATTTAATTCCATTACCACTGTAACTTCTTAAATCCTTGTTATACATACCATAAAATTATTTGACATGTTTATTAACATACCTTTTAATGGTCAGACCATTAATACTACTAACAATGTGCCACCAATAATCCGAGCACAGCACTAAACCAGTCGAGGAAGAGATCAAATGAGCGATCGTTCAAGTGAATACCGGGACGTGGACCCCCAGGAGACCCTGGAGTGGATGGAAGCAATCGATGTGGTACTGGAGCGGGAAGGCACGGAACGTGCGAAATTCCTGATCAAACGTACCATCGACAAGGCCACGGCCGCAGGCGTCGAGCCACCCGACTGCTCCCGAACCCCTTATCTAAACTCAATCCCGGTCAGCCGCGAGCCGAGCCTGCCGGGAGACCCCGCAGTTGAAGCCAGGCTGCGTGACATCGTCCGCTGGAACGCCATGGCCATGGTGGTGCGGGCCAACCGCAAGCCGGCCGCCCCGGGTGGGCACATCGCCAGCTTCCAGTCCTCCGCCGTGCTCTACGAGACCGGCTTCAACCACTTCTGGCGTGCCGCCAGTGATGCGCACGGCGGCGATCTGATCTACTTCCAGGGCCATGCGGCACCGGGCATCTACGCCCGCGCCTTCCTGGAAGGCCGCATCAGCGAAGAGCAGTTGGACAACTACCGAATGGAGACCGGCGGCAAGGGCATCCCCTCCTACCCCCATCCCTGGTTGATGAAGAACTTCTGGCAATTCCCTACCGTTTCCATGGGCCTGGGACCGATCATGGCGATCTACCAGGCACGCTTCATGAAATATCTGGAGAATCGTGGCCTGATTCCCAAATCCAATCGCAAGGTGTGGGTATTCCTGGGTGACGGCGAGACCGACGAGCCGGAGGCGCAGGGCGCCATCGCGCTCGCCGTGCGCGAAAAGCTGGACAACCTGATCTTTGTGATCAACTGTAATCTGCAGCGACTGGACGGCCCGGTACGCGGCAACGGCAAGATCATCCAGGAGCTGGAAGGCAACTTCCGCGGCACCGGCTGGAATGTGATCAAGGTGATCTGGGGTGCAGCCTGGGACAAACTGCTGGCACAGGACCACAACGGTCTGCTGCGCAAACGCATGGAAGAGTGTGTGGATGGCGAGTACCAGAGCTTCAAGGCGAAGGACGGTGCCTATGTGCGTGAGTACTTCTTCGGCAAATACCCCGAGCTGAAGAAGATGGTGGAGCACATGACCGACGACCAGATCTACCACGACCTGATCCGTGGTGGCCACGATCCACAGAAGGTGTTCGCCGCCTACTCCGAGGCGGTCAATACCG
Source organism: Sedimenticola selenatireducens (assembly GCF_963675335.2). NCBI lineage: Bacteria > Pseudomonadati > Pseudomonadota > Gammaproteobacteria > Chromatiales > Sedimenticolaceae > Sedimenticola > Sedimenticola selenatireducens. The sequence goes on along the minus strand of NZ_CAXXYC010000002.1, from coordinate 200,685 downwards.
AGGGCCAACCGACCCTGATTCTGGCCAAGACCGTCAAGGGTTACGGCATGGGTGAGGCCGGCGAAGGACAGAACATCTCCCACCAGCAGAAGAAGCTGGGTAATGATCAGCTAAAGAAATTCCGCGCCCGACTCGATCTCGATATCTCCGAAGAGGATGTCCTGGAGGCCAACTTCCTGAAACCGGCCGATGGCAGCCCGGAGATGCAGTACCTGCACAACCACCGCCAGAAATTGGGCGGCTACCTGCCGGAACGGCGCACCCAGGGTGATGTCCTGACCATTCCCGATCTCTCCATGTTCGACCTGCTGCTAAAAGGCACGGGACAGCGCACCATGTCCACCACCATGGCGCTGGTAAGGGCCATGGTCGCCATCTCCCGCAACAAGGAGATCGGTCCGCGCCTGGTCCCAATCGTACCGGACGAGGCGCGCACCTTCGGTATGGAGGGCATGTTCCGCCAGATGGGCATCTACGCCCCGGAGGGACAGCTCTACACGCCCATGGACTCCGGCGACATCATGCCCTACCGCGAGGATAAAAAGGGCCAGCTGCTGCAGGAGGGCATTAACGAGGCCGGCGCTATGTCGTCCTGGATTGCCGCCTCCAGCGCCTACAGCAGCCACGGCGTCACCATGATTCCGTTCTATATCTACTACTCCATGTTTGGTTTCCAGCGTGTCGGCGACCTGGCCTGGGCCGCCGGCGACCTGCAGGCACGCGGCTTCCTGGTGGGCGGCACCGCCGGTCGCACCACGCTCAATGGCGAGGGACTGCAGCATCAGGATGGCCACAGCCAGCTGTTCGCCAGCTTCATCCCCAACTGCGTCTCCTACGACCCCACCTACCACTACGAAGTGGCGGTGATTGTGCATGAAGGCATGCGGCGCATGTTCCAGGAGCAGGAAAACGTCTTCTACTACCTGACCACCATGAACGAGAACTACAGCCACCCCGACATGCCGGAAGGCGCCGAGGAAGGCATTCTCAAGGGGCTCTACCACCTGCAAAGCAGCGAAGTGGAGAAGAAGGGCAAGAAGAAAAACCCACGGGTACAATTACTGGGCTGCGGCACTATCCTCAACGAGGTGATCGCCGGTGCGGAACTGCTGAAGAACGACTTCAACATCTCGGCCGACATCTGGAGCGCCACCAGTTTCAATGAACTGTGCCGCGACGGGCAGGATGTGGAGCGCTGGAACCGTCTGCATCCGGAACAGACCGCACGGGTCAGCCACGTGGAGGCGTGCCTGAAGGACCGCGAGGGTCCGGTGATCGCCGCCAGTGACTATATGAAGGCCTTTGCCGAGCAGATCCGCCCCTTCGTGCCCGCCCGCTATCATGTTCTGGGCACCGATGGATTCGGTCGTTCCGACAGCCGTGAAGGCCTGCGCCGCCACTTCGAGGTGGACCGCTATTATGTCGCCGTCACCGCCCTAAAGGCACTGGCTGATGAAGGCGTCATACCGGTCAAGCTGGTGAGTCAGGCGATCAAGCAGTACGGCATCGACGCCGACAAACCCAATCCGGTAACCGTTTAAGCCGCGCACAGAACAAGGAGAAACAGACGTGACTATTAAAGAAATTCTTGTACCGGATATCGGTGACTTCAGCGACGTTGAATTGATCGAGATCCTGGTAGCCCCCGGTGACACCATCGCCGTGGATGACCCGCTGATTACCCTGGAGAGTGACAAGGCCTCCATGGAGATCCCCTCCTCCGATGCCGGCGTGGTGAAGGAGCTGAAAGTATCCCTGGGAGATAAGGTCTCCGAAGGGAGTCTGATCCTGTTGCTGGAGGTTGAAGGCGCCGCAGCGGCAGACAAACCAGCGGCGGCAGAACCGGCTCCGGCAGCGGCCCCGGCGCCCACAGCCGCTCCGGTTGCAGCGAAGCCGGCACCCGGCAGCGCCGCCCCGGTCACCGAACCCGCCGCCGATTTGCGCCATGTCTCATTCGAGCGCACCCATGCCAGCCCGTCGGTACGGCGTATCGCCCGCGAAAAGGGCATTGATCTGAATACCCTGCAGGGTACCGGCCGCAAGGGCCGTATCACCCAGGAAGATCTCTCCAATGCGGGTCAGCGGGTACTGCAGGCACTGGCCAGCGGACAATTTGAAGAGCCCAGGCCGGCAGCCGCCGCAGCGGCCGGGTCCGGCATTCCCGCCATTCCGGAGCAGGACTTCTCCAGGTTCGGCGAGGTGGAGTTCCAACCGCTAAGCAAAATCAAGCGACTCACCGGCATCAATCTGAGTCGTGCCTGGCTGAACGTCCCCCACGTCACCCACCACGACGAGACCGATATCACCGAAGTGGAGGCGTTCCGCAAATCACTCAAGGCGGAGACCGAGAAACAGGGCGTGCGGGTCACCCTGTTGAGTTTCTTCATGAAGGCGTGTGCCGCCACCCTGAAGGCCTATCCGACCTTCAACTCATCCCTGGATGGCAGCGGCGAAAACCTGATCCTGAAGAAGTACATCAATATTGGCGTGGCAGTCGATACACCGAACGGGCTGGTGGTGCCGGTGATCCGGGATGTGGACCAGAAGAGCATCTTCGAGATTTCTGCCGAGCTGATGGAGATGAGCGCCAAGGCACGGGACAAGAAGTTGAAACCCGGCGACATGCAGGGTGCCACCTTTACCATCTCCAGCCTTGGCGGCATCGGCGGCACTGCCTTTACCCCGATCGTCAACGCGCCGGAGGTAGCCATTCTCGGTCTCACCCGTTCACAGATGAAGCCGGTCTGGAACGGTAGTGAGTTCATCCCCCGCCTGATGCAGCCGATGTCACTCTCCTACGATCATCGGGTTATCGACGGCGCCCAGGCCGCGCACTTCGTGCGTCACCTCGGCGTGCTGATGAACGACGTGCGGCGGTTGCTGCTCTGAACATCCCCAACACCAAAACAAACGGAATAAGACCATGAGCAACATAGAACAGATTCACGTCCCCGATATCGGGGAGTTCGAAGATGTGGAGATTATCGAGATCCTGGTGTCGGTGGGTGATGCAATCAATATTGACGACCCCCTGATTACCCTGGAGAGCGACAAGGCCTCCATGGAGATCCCCTCACCGCTATCGGGTACGGTGCAGGAAATTCTCGTCAAGCTGGGTGACAAGGTATCCAGGGGTAGCCTGATCCTGAGCCTGGATAAAGCGGTTGAACCCAAGGTGGCGGCAGAGGAACCGCACCCACTGGTACAGGGCAGCGCCAAAAGCGGTGCGGCACCGGGTGATGCCGGCAAAACCGTGTTGCAGGATGTGTACGTCCCCGATATCGGAGACTTCCAGGACGTGGATGTCATTGAAGTGCTGGTGATGCCAGGCGACAAGATCAATGTCGAGACGCCGATGCTCACGCTGGAGAGCGACAAGGCCTCCATGGAGGTCCCCTCCCCCAGCAGTGGTACGGTCCACTCGGTGCATGTCAAGGTGGGCGAGCAGGTATCCCAGGGTGACCTGGTGCTCACCCTGGAGGTAGCGAGTCCCGGCGCCGCCGGGGCCAAGGCCGCATCGACGGCTGCCAGTCCGCCACCGGCCGCCCCGAAGGTAGCCGCCAGCCAGGAGCCGACAGCCTATATCGGCAATGCCGATATCCAGGCCGACGTGGTGGTGCTGGGCGCGGGTCCCGGCGGTTATACCGCCGCCTTCCGTGCCGCCGACCTGGGCAAGAAGGTGATCCTGATCGAACGTCACAGCAGCCTGGGCGGGGTCTGTCTGAATGTAGGATGCATTCCCTCCAAGGCGCTGCTGCATGCCGCCAAGGTGCTGGAGGAGTCGCGCGATTTTCGCAAACACGGTCTCAAGTTCATTGAACCGGAAGTGGATCTGGATGCCCTGCGCGACTGGAAGAACGGTGTGGTTACCCGCCTCACCGGTGGCCTGATGGGACTGGCCAAACAGCGCAAGGTGCAGGTAGTGAACGGCTACGGCAAGTTCATTGACCAGAGCAATATCGAAGTGACCGATGCAGAGGGCAACAGCACCACGGTCGGTTTCACCCAGTGCATCATCGCCGCCGGTTCGGCACCGGTGAAACTGCCGTTCCTGCCGGATGATCCGCGCATCATCGACTCCACCGGTGCCCTGGCGTTGAGGGAGATTCCCAAGCGCATGCTGGTGATCGGCGGCGGCATCATCGGCCTGGAGATGGCCACCGTCTATCACGCCCTGGGCAGTAAAATCACCGTCGTGGAGATGCTTGACAGCCTGATCACCGGTGCCGACAAGGACATCGTCAAGCCGCTGCACAAAAAGCTGGAGAAGCAGTACGAGTCCATACTCACCCAGACCCGCGTAACCCGGGTGGAGGCCCTGAAAGAGGGGCTGCGCGTCACTTTCGAGGGTGCCAAGGCCCTTGAACCCCAGCTCTATGACGCGATCCTGGTGGCGGTGGGCCGTTCACCCAACGGCAACAAGATCGACGCCCGGAACGCCGGCGTGGCGGTGGATGATCACGGCTTTATCCATGTGGACAAGCAGCAGCGCACCAATGTGCCGCACATCTTCGCCATTGGCGATGTGGTGGGTCAGCCGATGCTGGCGCACAAGGCAGTGCATGAAGGCAAGGTGGCGGCCGAGGTGTGCGCCGGACTCAGCACTTTCTTCGACGCCTGGGTCATCCCATCGGTCGCCTACACCGATCCCGAGATTGCCTGGGTCGGCAAGACCGAGGCGGAGGCCAAGGCCGAAGGGATCAAGTTCGGCAAAGGAGCCTTCCCCTGGGCGGCCAGCGGTCGCTCCCTCTCCCTGGGACGGGATGAAGGACTCACCAAGATGATCTTCGACGAGGAGAGCGGACAGGTGATCGGCGCCGGCATTGTCGGCCCCAACGCCGGGGATCTGATTGCCGAGGTCTGTCTGGCGATCGAGATGGGTTGTGATGCTTCCGACATCGGACTGACGGTGCACCCGCACCCGACCCTGTCGGAGACGGTGGCGATGGCGGCCGAGGCGTTTGAAGGCACCATCACCGATCTGTTTATCCCGAAACGCAAGAAGTAACGGACAAGGCCAGCCAAATGACAGACTCCAGTGTAAAACGCAAAGTGGTGGCGGGCGAGAAGCTGCGCGATGCCGACAAGGTATCGCGCATCCCGATCAAGGTGGTGCCTGCCGCCGCACCGCTGCCGAAGCCGGAGTGGCTGCGCATCAAGCTGCCCGACCCGGCGCAGCGGCGCCGGGTCGAGGCGCTGGTGGCGGAGACCGGTCTGCACACGGTCTGTCAGGAGGCGGCCTGCCCCAACCTGGCGGAGTGCTTTCACCACGGCACCGCCACTTTCATGATCATGGGGGACATCTGCACCCGCCGCTGTCCCTTTTGCGATGTGGCGCACGGCCGGCCGCTGGCCCTCGATCAGGACGAACCGGCGCGCCTCGCCGGCGCGGTCCGCAAGATGCGTCTGCGCTATGTGGTGATCACCTCGGTGGACCGGGATGATCTGATGGATGGCGGTGCCGGTCACTACGCCGCCTGTATCCAGGCAGTACGCGCGGCCAATCCCGGTATCAAGGTGGAGATCCTGGTGCCGGATTTCCGCGGCCGTATGGAACAGGCCCTGGAGATGCTCGGCGCCACCCCGCCGGACGTGCTCAACCACAACCTGGAAACCGTGCCACGACTCTACAAATCGGTACGCCCGGGTGCCGATTACCAGTGGTCACTCGATCTGTTGCAGCGGTTCAAGCAGGACAACCCCGGGATACCGACCAAGTCCGGCCTGATGCTGGGACTGGGAGAAACCCTGGAAGAGATCCGACAAGTGATGCAGGATCTGCGTCTGCACGGCTGTGAACTGCTGACCCTGGGTCAGTACCTGCAACCCAGCCCGCACCATCTGCCGGTCAGTCGCTATGTCACCCCGGCGGAGTTCGAACAGTTGAAGACGTTCGGTGAATCGCTCGGCTTCTCCCACGTGGCGAGCGGGCCTTTTGTACGCTCCTCCTATCACGCAGACATTCAGGCCGCCGGACTGGTCGAATAACGCCTGTCGATTGTTCAGCAGATAGAGACAGCTGTCTCCAATCAGAAACGGTTCAGCGGTTTTAGCGACCTGAATCAAGGCGGCCGACTATAGTTGGATGTAGCATTAAACCAAGACGGCTGGACAGCTCACCGGCTTCAGTCACGGACTCTTTTCCAACATCGGAATCAAATACCATGCACCGCTTCGGTTTTACACAACAACTGCTGTTTGCCCTGTTCGGCACCCTGATGGCCTGCAGTGCGGCGGCTGTCGATCCGGGTCCGGAAAAGACCCAGCCGCAGCAATACAACCTCGGTCTGGGACGGGCAGTTTTTTCCGGTGAGTGCATCAAATGCCATGGCGAACCCGACTCCGGCGCCCCCCAGCTGGGATCCGTGAATGACTGGGAGGAACGTCTGAAGACTCCGCTGGCGACCCTGATCAGCCACGCAATTAACGGACATGGGAAGATGCCTCCAAAAGGCGGGCTTGAGGATCTTACCGAGCGTGACGTTTCCGCCGCCGTCGCCTACGTGGTTGACCGCAGCCGGCTGCTGTTTGTCGAGTATGACGGGCAATCCGTCCTGCTGTTCGACAAGATCTGTCACGAAGAGAAGCAGCTCGAAACCTGCCAGCAGTCGCGCCTCGACAATACTCTGTTACTGCAGATGCTGTGGATGATTACCGGGCAGAAAAAAGAGTAGTCCTGACTCTGTCATCAAGCTGACGCATTCGTCGACTAGCCTGTGCCCTGAAACGGCAACTACAGGAGACAGGACAATGAATGACAAACTCGCTATCGGCTTTTCCGAAGCCTGTTTCGAACATGACGAGTTCGACTACAGTTATATCGATCTGGACGACCTGGATGATCTGGATGACGAACAGGTACAGGATTATTTTGAATCCTTGAATCAGTAGCCCCCTCGCAATTCAAGCCATAGGGCAGGCGGTGCCCGCCGCAGGACATGCCGGGGCCGGATTCAATCCGCCTACGTTCGGGATCCGCTTAATACATGCCTGGCCGGTTTGACTCCGACCCCCACTCCGAAACATTCCCGACCTATTGCGGTTGCTCCACGGTCGGTGTGTTGTCAGAATAGCCACCCAGCAGGACGATGCGCATCAGTCGCCACCGATGCAGTTCATCCAAGTCACCACATCCTGCGAAATCACCTGGAATTATTCGCGGCTATTTGCCATTCGGGGACAGCATCATCGAACTCTCATTACAACTGCTGGCACTGCTGGCCCTGGTCGGATTCAGCGCCGGATTCGTCAGTTCAATCGCCGGTGCCGGCGGCCTGATCGCCCTGCCGGTGCTGCTCTCCGTCGGCATTCCGCCGATCAACGCCCTGGCCACCAACAAATTCCAGAGTGTGTTCGGCACCCTCTCCTCCACCATCAACTATTTCCGTAAGGGACATATCGATTTTTCCCGGCTCTATCCGGCCCTGCTGTGCGCCGGTGTGGGGGCGGCGGTCGGCACCTTTGCGGTGCAGAACATGAGCGCCGATTTTCTGCAACGGCTTATTCCCTTCCTACTGATCGGCATTGCACTGTACTTCTGGTTCTCACCCCGGGTGGATGATCACGATTCACATCCAAGGATCAGCCAGGGCAAGTTCAACTGGACAGTGGGTGGCGGCATCGGTTTCTACGGTGGATTTTTCGGCCCCGGCATTGGCTCTTTTTTTGCCTTCGCATTCACCAGCCTGCTGGGTTACAACATGCGCCGCGCTACCGCCAACACCAAACCCCTGGTGCTGATGACCAACACTACGTCGCTGGTGATTTTTCTGTGGAGTGGTCAGGTGATCTGGAGTGCCGCCATCGTCATGGCGTTGGGACAGATTATCGGCGCACGCCTGGGCTCCAGCATGGTGATCCGCCGTGGCGCGGCGCTGGTGCGACCGGCAATCATCCTCGCAACCATCGCCATGGCGGTGAAACTGCTTTTAAGTCAGTAGCGGGAACCGGTTGTCGGGCCGGCCTTCACGCCAGATGGCGATTAAGCCGCCGCTCAATCCTCTTGAACAGGAATACAATAACGTAGGTTATGACCAGGTAGAGCAAGGCCGTGGCGATATAGATCTCATAAACGGCAAAGGTTTTGGAAATGATGCGTCCGGCTACCCCGGTCAGATCGAGCAGGGTGATCACACTGACAAGGGAGGTCGCCTGCATCAGAAACACCACCTCGTTGCCATACATGGGCCAGGCGAGTCGCATCGCCTTGGGAAGGATGATTCGGCGATACATCAAGGCCCTACCCATGCCGCAGGCGCGGGCCGCTTCGATATCGCCTGACGGCACCGCCTGAATCGCACCGCGCAGTATCTCAGCCGTGTAGGCACCGGTATTCAGGGTCAGAGCCAGGACGCCGCAGAAATAGGCATCGCGAAAGAAACCCCACAATCCCAGATCACTCAACTCGGCGCGAAATTGCCCACTCCCATAATAGATCAGAAACAACTGCACCAGCAGGGGGGTACCGCGAAAGTAGAGGATATAGGCATAGGCCGGCATCCAGAATACGGCGTGCTTGGACAACCGCATCAGCGCCACGGGTACTGCGATCAGCAGGCCGATCAACAGACTGGTGACGGTAATCTCCAGGGTCAGTTGTGCTCCCTGAAGCAGCTTCGGCAGATTTTCCCAGACCACTTGCAGATCCATCACGGCTTCCCGGCGATGCCCCGATTCGCCCACTTTTCCGCTCTGTGTTGCAGTAGCATGGAGACGACGGTCAGGCCAAGAAAGATAATGGACGCGAGCAGGTAGAAAGTGAATGGCTGGTGCGTTGCATTGGCGGCGATCTTGGTCTTGCGCATCAGCTCATCAAGTTGAATGATCGATATCAGGGCGGTCGCCTTCAGCAACACCATCCAGACATTGCCCAGTCCCGGCAGGGCAAATCGCATCGCCTGCGGTAGCAGGATACGCCGGAAGGTGAGTATCCGGCTCATCCCCATTGCCCTGGCCGCCTCCAACTGTCCTGACGGAATGGAGATAAACGCCCCTCTGAACACCTCGGTACTGAACGCCCCATAAATGAAGCCAATTGCCAGAGTCCCGGCCAGAAACGGGTCCAGGTCTATGCGGATATCATGACCCAATCGTTTGGCAATATCCTGCAGCAGGGTGGGCACGCCAAAGTAGACCAACAGCAGCAGGATCAACTCCGGAATGCCGCGCACCACAGTGGTATAGGTGTCAGCGATAAAGTTGGCCAGTCGGTTTCGGGAGAGCTTGCCCCAGGACCCCAACAGGCCGAGCAACACGGCCAGCAGCATTGAACTGAGCCCCACCGCCACGGTTAGCCAGAGCCCGTCCAGCAGCATGCCGCCATAGCCTTTCAGATCAAACATGCGCCCGCCGGGAATGGGTTCGACCGGTCCGGTAACCGCCTGTCAATCCGGCGTTATTCACCATACACATCGAAATCGAAGTATTTGGCATTGATCCGGGCGTAAGTGCCATCTGCACGAATCTGTTTGATCGCCTGGTTGAGCTTCTCCAACAGGGCCGTATCTTCCTTTCTCACGGCGATACCAATCCCTTCACCCAGATATTTTTTGTCCGTGAAGCCGGGTCCGACAAACTCAGCCGGCTGGCCACTCTCGGATTTCAGAAACTCACCCAGCACGAAAGAATCGGCCAGCAGCAGATCAACGCGACCGGAGAGCAGATCCAGATTGGCCTCATCCTGGGTTCCGTAGGCGCGCACCTCTACAATCTCACCAAAGCGGCCCCGTAAAAAGTTCTCGGCGACGGTTGAGCCCTGCACGCCAACGATTTTGCCTTCCAGAGCCTTCTCCGAGATCTCGAAGTCGGTTCCCTTGGCACGGGCGAACCGGACCGGGGTGGTGTAGTATTTATCGGTGAACGCGACTTTCTCCTTGCGCTCGTTGGTAATCGACATGGAGGCGATAATGGTGTCGAATTTTTTCGCCAGCAGGGCGGGAATGATGCCATCCCAATCCGAGGTCACCCACTCACAATCTGCCTTCATCGCCTCGCAGAGGGCATTACCGATTTCGATATCAAACCCGGCCAATTCGCCATTCTTATCAATAAGATTGAATGGGGGATAGGCTCCCTCGGTACCCATGCGGATCTTCATCGAATCGGCTGTCGCCCATCCGCTGGTACAGAGAAGCAGGGTGAGAAGTATTGCGCGCATGCTGATCGGTTTCATAAGCGTTCCTTGTTTAGGGTTGACTGTGTCGTGTGTGGTATCACTCGGCGATAATCTTCAGAGATGACTTGTGAGAAATTGACGGCAACGTTCCGATTCCGGGTTGTTGAATACCTGGCCGGGGGTGCCCTGCTCTTCGATCTGACCCTGGTGTAAAAACAGGACTTTTGAAGAGACCTCCCGGGCGAACCCCATCTCATGGGTTACCACCAGCATGGTGCGCCCCTCTTCGGCCAACTGGCGCATGACCCGCAACACTTCCCCGACCATTTCCGGGTCCAGTGCGGATGTGGGTTCATCAAACAACATCAATTCCGGCTCCACGGCCAGTGCCCGTGCAATCGCCGCCCGCTGCTGCTGACCACCGGAGAGCTGTGCCGGGTAGTCGTTCAGTTTATTTCCGATGCCGACCTTCTCCAGCATCGCAATGGCCCGCTCCCTGGCTTCCTTTTTCGGCACCTTAAGGACGTGCACCGGGGCCTCCATGACGTTTTCCAGCACGCTCATGTGACTCCAGAGATTGAAGTTCTGAAATACCATCCCCAGACGTGAACGGATACGATCGACCTGTCTCGGATCCGAAGCCAGCGGCTCACCACGGCGGTTCCGGGTCATCTGAATCAGCTCACCATGAATGTAGACCGAGCCGGCATCGGGTATTTCCAGAAGGTTTATACACCGAAGGAGCGTGCTTTTTCCGGAACCGCTGGAGCCGATCAGCGAGATCACATCACCCTCGTCAGCAGACAGCGTGATGCCCTTGAGAACTTCCAGACTGGAAAAACGCTTGTGGAGATCCTTGACCACCATAACAGGGTCATTATTACCAGCTGTCACATCAGGCATCAACAAGTCCGGGGTCTGGTTAACGGTAATTACTCAGTATCACTGGATGACACGGATACAACTTGTGAGCAGTCATGCAGATCCACTTCGCCGGGATTATAGAACAAAGCCACTATAAACTGTAGAATTGTTGCTACTGTAAGCATCTGCCAGGCAGACTGCTCACCACTGCTTTCGCGAGTCCTCCTGATGAAATCAAATACCTGGCAAGCCGATGGCCTGCTGCTGGTCACCGCTATTATCTGGGGACTGGCCTTTGTAGCCCAGCGCGCCGGCATGGAACACATCGGCCCCTTTGTATTTAACACGGCCCGTTTCGCCCTCGGTTGCCTGTCACTATTGCCACTGGTCTGGTTGCGCAGGCCGGATCGCCATCAACCCCTGCTTCCCCTGCTGGGCGGCAGCCTGGCCGCGGGCATACTGCTGTTTGGCGGCTCATCACTGCAACAGATTGGACTCATCTACACTACGGCCGGCAACGCCGGATTTATCACCGGCCTCTATATCGTCCTGGTACCAATCATTGCACTGTTTTGGAGACAAAAAACAGCACCCTATACCTGGTTCGGCGCCACTCTTGCGGTTATCGGATTATTCATTCTGAGTATGACGGACGACCTGACACTGGCTTTTGGAGATCTGCTGGAGCTGATCGGGGCCCTGTTCTGGGCGGGGCATGTTCTGTTGATCGGCTGGCTGTGCCGTCGGATCGATGCCATTCGTCTGGCGCTGGGGCAATTTCTAGTCTGCACCCTGCTCAGCCTTGGCTCGGCACTGATCTGGGAACGGTTTGAAATACAGGCCATCACAACCGTCTGGATTCCCATCGCCTATGCCGGTGTTCTGTCAGTGGGCGTCGCCTATACCCTGCAGGTGGTGGCGCAACGCCATGCACCGGCGGCCCATGCCGCCATTATCCTCAGCCTGGAATCGGTTTTTGCGGCGCTGGGAGGCTGGCTGTTGCTGGACGAATCCCTCGGGCCGCGTGGACTGTTGGGCTGCGCGATCATGCTGGTGGGTATGTTGATATCCCAATTGCCGGCGATGCACAGAAAGCCCCCTCCGGAAGCGGTGTAAACAGGGCGCCGGAGTCAGGGATGCCCCTCCGTCGGGTCGATGCGGCGCGGTGAAACCAGGCGCAGCAGCAACCGTTTCGGCATAATGATCAGCACATTCCCCGCCAACACCAGGGCCACGCCGCCGGCCGCCACCAGGCTCCAGTGATAGTTTTCAAACAGCGTCGAGATACCCAGTGCCACCAGGGGGAACAGCACCGTGGCATAGGCGGCCTTTTCCGGGCCGATCCGTCCCAGCAGGGTAAGATAGCTGCCGAAGGCGAGTACGGAACCGAACAGGGCCAGGTAGAGCAGCGAAAGGTTATAGGGGATAGACCAATCGTAGGTGAGCCCCACCCCCTGAAACGCGGCATACAGAAACAGAATCAGCGCCCCATAGGCCATGCCGAAGGCGTTGCTCTGAATTACCGGTAGGCGCTGCTGCTGGTTTCTGGCCGAAATCATGTTGCCCAATGAGGCGATAAAGGTCCCCAGCAGACTAAGAAGCAGCCCCTTCAGGGCGCCACTATTGTGCTGCAGATTGGCAACCTCCGGCCAGAACACCAGGGTGATTCCAATCAGTCCGATGAGGGCACCGACCACCATCGAGGCGTCTATCGGTTTGCGGAAGAACAACGCGCTATTGAGGATATTCATCAGCACAATGGTGGAGAAGATCACAGCGATCAGACCACTGGTCAGTTCCGCCGTGGCCCAGTAGAAAATCACGTAGTTGAGGCAGAACAACATGAATCCCTGCAGCGCCATCCAGAGGTGTTCTCGCCGGTCAAAACGGAGCGGCAGCCCGCGTACCCAGCACCAGACAAAGAGGATCAGTGCCGCCAGGGCAAAGCGGTAGGCCACCGAAAGCTCTGCCGGAACCGTGCCCAGCTGAAACTTGATGGCATACCAGGTGGAGCCCCAGATGAAGACGGCGGCGAAATAGAGACTGACGGAGTGTGTGAGCATGATTGGGCGTAGCTTCGCGCGTGCTGATAAAGGTTGACTTATACGCGTCTGCGGCAGATTAATAAAATGGATTTTGCCATGGCTATTACCGCAACGCGTCCGGCCGGATCAAAGCCGTCTGCGCTGGGCTATGCTTAAAGCAGACTGACAGAGATATCCCTGTTATCAGGAACCGCCATGAAAATCGCCATCACCGGAGCCACCGGCTTTATCGGCAGCCACCTCTGCCGGGCACTCAACCGTGAAGATCATCAGCTGGTCCAACTGGGACGCGCCGACGTTCGCACAGACAGCGCACGATTGGCCAGTCAACTCCAGAACTGCGATGCGGTAATCAATCTGGCGGGGGAAAATATCAGTCGCCGCTGGAGCGAAAAGTACATGCAGGCGCTGTATGACAGCCGTGTGCTCACCACCCGCGCACTGGTGGAAGCGATGACCCGGATGGAGCAGCGTCCGGGGCTGTTCATTTCCACCTCCGCCATGGGCGCTTTTGACAGCAAGGGACGCTACAAGGAATCCGATGCACCCAATGCCGGCGGCTTTTTCGGCCGGCTTACCCGCGACTGGGAGCAGGCCGCCCGGCAGGCGGAAGCCGTTGGTGTTCGCACCCTGATCTTCCGTTTGAGCCTGGTACTGGGTCGGGATGGGGGCATGATGAAACAGCTGCTGCTGCCATTTAGACTGGGCCTGGGCGGCCCGATCGGCGATGGCAGCCAGCCATTTTCATGGATACACATCGATGATCTGATTCGCGCCTACAGCTATGCGCTGTCGCATCCGGAGATGACCGGCATCTATCACCTCAGCGCGCCTGATTCCACCACCAATCTGCGGTTCGCCCGCGCACTCGGCCAGCAACTGCACCGTCCCGTCCTGCTCCCCGTGCCTCTGTTTGCCCTGAAGCTGCTCTTTGGCAAAGGTGCCGAAGCCCTGGCGTCGGGACAGTACCTGATCGCGGAACGTCTGCCCGAGGCGGGATTCCATTTTCAATATGATACCCTGCCCAAGGCGCTGGCGAAGATCACCAGCGCCCCATAATATAAAGTTCGCCAGTAAGATGGGGCAAAGCGCTGCGTGCCTATTAAATATTAAAGTAGAGGAGCCAATCCCCCTTCATGACAGATAAACCTTTCAGCCCGGTCACCATCGGCATCAGCAGTTGCCTGCTGGGGGAGAATGTACGCTATGACGGCGGCCACAAACGGGACCGTTTCATCACCGGTGAGCTCTCAAAATACATGCGATTTATTCCGGTCTGCCCAGAGATGGGCAGCGGCATGCCAACGCCCCGCCCTCCCATCCGACTGGTGGGCGACCCGGACAATCCCCGTGCCGTCGGCGTGGACAATCCGGACGTGGATGTGACTCGTCAGCTCCGGACATACTCGACAAAAGCGCTCGCCAACCTGGACGGCATCAGCGGCTACATACTGAAGAAGGACTCACCCAGCTGCGGCATGAAACGGGTCAAGGTGTATCCGGAACAGGGCGGTAGTGCCCAGCGTCAGGGTTCCGGCATCTTTGCCCACACGCTGATGAGCCATCTGCCTAACCTGCCGGTGGAGGATGAAGGCCGCCTCAACGACCCGGTGTTGCGGGAGAATTTCATCAACCGGGTATTCGTCTATCACCACTGGCAGCAGCTCACCGACGAAGGGCTGACGCCGGCCCGGCTGATCGACTTCCATGCCCGGCATAAATACCTGGTGATGGCCCACTCCCAGGCGGCTTACAAACGCATGGGGCGGTTGTTGTCGAATGTACCGAAAAATGCACTGAGGCGTATCAGCCAGGACTACTTCAGCGAGCTGATGAGCGCGCTACAGCGGCCGGTCAACCGCAAGGGTCACACCAATGTACTGCAACACATCATGGGTTACCTGAAGCGCAACATCGACACTCATGACAAGCAGGAACTGGGGGAGAGCATTGAGCGCTACCGGCAGGGCGAGATACCGCTGGTGGTGCCAATCACCCTGTTCCGGCACTATTTCCGGCTGCATCCCGATCCTTACATCTCCCGCCAGGTCTATCTGCAGCCTCATCCACAGAAGCTGGGGCTTCGAAATCAACTTTGAACAGATGGCAATCACAGCGCATCGTTGTGGAGATGCGCACGGAGCGCGGACCTTACACAATCGCGACTAGAGCTTTTCCTCAACTCCCGCTGGTAATTCTGTCCTGCCGGGCTGCGGCCGGTTCACCAGATAGATCCCCAGTCCGACAAACAGCAGCGCCACCAGCAACACCAGGGAGAGCGGTTCATCCAGTATCCAGTGCCCCGCCAGCACGCCGAACAGGGGGGTCAGAAAGGTGAAGGCGGAAAGGCGTCCGGCCGGATAGTGCCTGACCAACCAGAACCAGGCCAGATAGGTGACAAAGGCAACCCAGACTGCCTGGAACAGCAGGCTGCCCAGAATCAACGGAGTCATTTGTGTAATACCCGGCTCATCCACGACCCAGGCGGCACCCAACAGCAGGATGGCGGAAACACCGAGTTGATAGAGCAGAACCTTGCTCGGCGCCAGACTGCGCAGCACCGAAGCCTTGATTACCACCGTGGTTGATCCCCAGAGGATTGCGGCCGCCACCAGCATGCTATCACCGATCAGCATCTCCCTTGATGGAAAGGTGAATGATTCACCAAAGGCCAGCAGGATTCCGGCAAAGGCCCCCATCAGGCCGATCACCTGAACCCAGCGCAGCCGCTCACCCTCGACAAAATAGTGGGCGCCAATCGCCACGACAAAGGGTGAGAGATAGAGAAAAATCACGGCCCGCGAGGCGTTGGTAAACTCCAGTCCCCAGAAGATCAGCAGAAACTCGCCACCAAACAACAGTCCGGCCAGCACACCCCACCCGGCGGAGCCGTCCCGTTGCAGGATCGGGATACGGCGCAGCCACATCCAGGCCAGCAGCAGGACCGTTGCACCCAACGAACGGATACCGGCCTGAAAAAACGGCGATACACCGACGCCAGCCAGCTTGACCGCCACTTGTTGCAGTCCCCAACTGGCGCAGAGTACCAGCAGAATGGCCATCGCCAGCAAGTCAAGATGGGTCTTGCGATCAGGCATGCATCAAGCTCCGGTTTTGAATGGAGATTGGTTGACGAAAGGGTGGATCAGTGACGCAAACCAAGATATGTGCCGGCCGCCATCATAATGGAACCGGCCACTCGGTTGAGACCACGCATGGCCCTCTCGGAACGAAACTTTCTACGTGCCCAGGAGGCGGAGACTGCGATCAGCATCAGGCCCAGCATCAGTCCGACCAGGGCGATCAGCGACACGAGCACAATATCCTGCGCAGTTAACACGGACAGATCCATAAAGGTCGGTAGAAAAGCGATGTAGAACAGAATCACCTTCGGGTTGGAGGCGGAGATCAGAAAGCCCTGGATGAAACTCTTGAGCTGATCGCTCGATTTCAGGGTTGCGGCTTCCGTTGCCAGAGTGGGGCGGGCACGCCACATCTGCCAACCGAGATAGAGCAGATAAGCGGCACCCAGTATGCGTATCACGGTAAACAGCCCGCCCCAGTGTTCGGCGATGGCCGCCAGACCATAGCAGGCGAATACCAGGTAGATGATGTCGCTGATCGCCATCCCCAGTGACAGCGTGACGCAGGCTCCCGCACCCTCGGTCATGGCACGTGCCAGAATGGCAAACACCCCCGGGCCCGGGGTGATGGAGAAGATGAAGATGGCCACAAAAAAAGCCAGAGCACTTTCCGCCGACATGATTTTTTTACCGCTACCCCAGCAACTTGACTTGCCGAATCATAACCCATTTGCTTGGCCAGAACAGTCGCCAAAATGACAATCTACTCAGCGCCACAGCTGCGTATTACTGACGCCTGATCCGACACTGGCATTTTCAGTTGCAGATGAAATTAACCCTCGCCGGGCTCTGTTATTTATTCCGACTGGATCATGTACTATGTCGAATCCGTCGATCCCGAAAGGCATCCACCATGCGCGATCTCACTCCAGGCCCGAATACGCACAGCTGGCGCACACCACTACTGGTCATCGTCGCCGGCTGCCTGATCGCCATGATCGGCTTCGGCATCCGCTCGGTATTCGGTCTGTTTCTGGAGCCAATGACCCTGGCCCACGGCTGGAGCCGGGAGACCTTCGCCATCGCCATGGCGATCCAGAACCTGCTCTGGGGCATCGGTGTGCCGGTAGCCGGGGCGATGGCCGACCGCTACGGCCCGATGAGAGTGCTCTCCTTCGGTGCCCTGCTCTACGGCTTCGGCGTCTGGGGCATGGCCACCACCGGCAGCACTATGGGGCTGCATCTGTTTGGTGGCGTGCTGACCGGGCTCGGTATCGCCTTCTCTGCCTTCTCCATCGCCCTGGCCGCCATGGCCAAGGTGGTGGGGCCGGAACGGCGCACCCTGGTGCTGGGACTCGGCACCGCCGCCGGATCATTGGGACAGGTGGTCTTCTCCCCGCTCGGCCAGCAGTTCATTGCCGCCTTTGGCTGGCAGTCGGCCCTGCTGATCCTGGCCGCCACGGCGTTGTTGATTATTCCACTGGCCCTGGCACTGCCCGACAGCCATACTCATCAGGGTGAACCGGCGTTCGATCAGTCGCTCGGCGAGGCACTGCGGGAGGCGGCGGGACACCGCGGGTTCGTGTTGCTCACCACCGGTTTCTTCGTCTGCGGCTTTCATGTCGCCTTCATCACGGTCCACTTCCCCTCCTACGTGAAGGATCTGGGGCTGGCACCGGAGGTGGGCGCCTATGCGCTGGCCCTCATCGGCCTGTTCAATATCGCCGGCTCTTTTCTCTCCGGTGCTGTCGGCACCCGTTGGAGCAAGAAAGGCGGGCTCGCGTTCATCTACTTCAGCCGGGCGATTGTCATCACCGCGATGCTGCTGGCGCCAAAAACCGCCCTGACCATCTATTTGTTCGCCGCCGCCATGGGCATACTCTGGCTCTCCACCGTCCCTCTTACCTCCGGCATCGTGGCCCAGGTGTTCGGCGTGCGCTACATGGCCACCCTGTTCGGCATTGTCTTCTTCAGCCACCAGGTGGGCAGTTTCCTCGGTGTCTGGCTCGGTGGGCGTCTGTATGACACCACGGGTACCTACAACGCGGTGTGGTGGGCCGGCGTGGTACTGGGACTGCTGGCGGCCATTATCCATCTGCCGATCAACGAACGCCCACTGGCCCGGCTGGCGCCAGAGAGTAACTGAAAATAATTCCATATTTTCATGGGGTACATTCCATACACGATTTTGATAGACTGATTATTTACCGTTATCTCCTGAACCGGCGAATTTGTTTACAAAATACAGTGTGGGCACTCCGCACTGCGGGCATGAGTGACGGCATCCGTATTGATTAACTGCAACAAGGGCATTACATGACAGCACGCACACAGATCGGCGGCCTGCAAATCGCCAACGTGATCAAAGAGTTAGTAGAGAACAAGATCGCACCGGAAAGCGGTGTCAGCAGCGCAACCTTCTGGAGTGAACTGGAGAAGATTGTTAACGACCTGACCCCGAAAAACCGTGCCCTGCTGGCCAGGCGCGAGGAACTGCAGGCCCGGATCGACCAATGGCATCGGCAGCGGGCTGGCCAACCTCTGGATGCCGCGGCCTACAAGGCGTTTCTGATCGAAATCGGCTATCTGCTCCCGGAGGTCGCCGACTTCACTATCGAGACCGAAAATGTCGATCCGGAAATCGCCCAGATGGCCGGTCCCCAGTTGGTGGTGCCCATCAACAACGCACGCTATGCCCTGAATGCCACCAACGCCCGCTGGGGCAGCCTGTACGATGCCCTCTACGGCACCGATGCTATCGATCAGAGCGGCGACCTGGCAATTACCGCCGGCTACAATCCAACCCGCGGCGCCAAGGTGATCGAAACCGCACGCAATCTGCTGGATGAGGTGGTACCACTGGCGAGTGGCAGCCACAAGGACGCCACTGAATACCAGATCATTACCGGAAAACTGTCGGTGACCCTGAGTGATGACAGCCGTACCGGGCTGGCCCAGCCGGAAAAGCTGGTGGGCTTCAACGGTGACGCCGAGGCGCCCAGCGCCATCCTGCTGAAAAACAATGGTCTGCATATCGAGATCCAGATCGATCGTCAATCCATGATCGGCATGGAGGATGCCGCAGGCATCAAGGACCTGGTCCTGGAAGCGGCCATCACCACCATCCAGGACTGTGAGGATTCGGTCACCGCCGTGGATGCGGAAGACAAGGCCGTGGTCTACCGCAACATGCTGGGCCTGTTCATGGGAGACCTGACTGCCGAAATGGAGAAGGGCGGCAAGACGATCACCCGTCACCTGAATCCGGACCGCACCTATACCACCCCGGCTGGCGGCAGTCTGACCCTGCCGGGTCGCAGCCTGCTGTTCATCCGCAATGTCGGCCACCTGATGACCAACGAGGCAATCCTCGACCGCAACGGCGACGAGATCCCCGAAGGCATCCTGGACGGCATGATGACCGCATTGATCGCACTGCATGACCTGAAGGGCAACGGCAAATACCGCAATAGTCGCAGCGGCAGTATCTACATCGTGAAGCCGAAAATGCACGGACCGGAAGAGGTCGCCTTTACCTGCGAGCTGTTCAGCCGCATTGAGGATGCCCTGGGACTGTCACGCAACACCATGAAGGTCGGCATCATGGATGAGGAGCGTCGCACCACGGTCAACCTGAAAGCCTGCATCCAGGCGGCCAAAGAACGAGTGGTGTTCATCAACACCGGCTTCCTGGATCGCACCGGTGATGAGATCCACACCAGCATGGAGGCCGGCCCGGTGGCGCGCAAGGAAGCAATGAAACAGCTCCCCTGGATCAAGGCCTACGAGGACTGGAACGTGGACAACGGTCTGCGCTGCGGCCTGCGCGGCAAGGCGCAGATCGGCAAGGGTATGTGGCCCATCCCCGACCAGATGGCCAGCATGCTGCAGGCCAAGATCGCCCATCCCATGGCCGGCGCCAACACCGCCTGGGTCCCCTCGCCTACTGCCGCCACCCTGCACGCCATCCACTATCACAAGGTGAACGTGGCGGAGCGCCAGAATGAACTGGCGAAGCGTAAAATGGCCAGCCTGGATGAGATCCTGGATATTCCGCTGATGGGGGATCAAACCTACAGCGCCGAGGAGATCCAGCAAGAGCTGGACAACAACTCCCAGGGTATCCTCGGTTACGTCGTGCGCTGGATCGACCAGGGCGTGGGCTGCTCCAAGGTGCCCGACATCAACGACGTCGGCCTGATGGAGGACCGCGCCACCCTGCGCATTTCCAGCCAGCACATCGCCAACTGGCTGCGCCACGGCATCTGCTCGAAAGAGCAGGTGATGGAGACCCTGAAACGCATGGCCGCCGTGGTGGACCGGCAGAATGCCGGTGATCCGAACTACCGCAACATGGCACCCGATTTTGACGGAGTCGCCTTTGCCGCCGCCTGTGATCTGGTGTTCAAGGGTTGCGAACAGCCCAGCGGCTACACCGAGCCGGTACTGCACGCACGGCGGCGAGAGGCCAAGACGAAGTACGGTCAGCGCTAAACGACCCGACTGACCTTCGTCAGTCGTGAGAAGGTACACCGGTGTATGTCTTGGGCTGCACCGGTGTTGTTCGTTGCTTGATCGCCCGCCAAACACTTTTCAGTAGAATTGATCTGACTTACGTTGATTTTCAACAGACCGCGCCTTCGCCTGTCTTGCTCCTGGAAAGTGTCACAAGATTTTACAGCCGAGTCGATTCACGCTTGTGCCGATTGCACAAAACACCATATAACACTTTGTTTATTAAAAAGTTAATACCAACTAAAAATAAATGGCGCATTAATTGCTTAACTGCTGTGTTAGTGTAGTGGTTTAAGGAATCTTCATTAGCCGCAAGCACAATAATAACTTTCTAACTCAAGCAAGGAAGATCAAAACCATGAAAAAAACGCTCCTCTTAGCTGCGGCTACAGCACTCTCAATGACTTCGTTTGCGTCACACGCTCTCCTGATCACACAGACACAGGCCCTGACTGCCGATGGTCAGGACATGATTTTCAACTTCAACGCACTGCCGGCAACCAGCGGCCCCGGGATCATCTCTATTGCTCCCGCGCAGGGCCAGGGTACGTTGGGTCTCGATCTCAGCGGCGCCTTCCCAGCAGAGGATGAAAATTTTGAGGTCATCTTTGATGGCCTGTCACAGGGCTTCTACAGCTGCGGTGGACCTTCCAACAACGGCTCAACTCCCATTGCCGGTGCTGTGGACAATTCGGGCAACTTCAACAACTGCGATTTTTCACTGCCATTCAACCTGAGCCAAGTCGCAATGGAGACCCTTCTTATTGACAACAGCATATCCGTCGGCGTGCTGTTTGGTGATGACGTATCGACCTTCGGCGATGGGGATCTGGTCACCGTTTCGATTAGTTACGAATCAGTCCCGGTCCCGGCCACTCTGGCACTAATAGGTCTTGGCCTCGTGGGTATGGGTTACCAGAAACGGCGTCGCAGCAATCTTTCCGCATAAAGCAGGAGAACGATAGATCAACTGACAAGACAACCCGCCAGGGAGAATCCTGACCGGTTGTCTTGTCAGGCGGCATCCGCACGTTAAAGGGTGAACAAATCCGTAACTCAGATACTGCCTTGTGATCAGTACCGAACACGGATAGAACTCGCCTGCCCCCTAAACCCCAGGAGCAATCGGGGAAACATCAACAGGCTGTTCGCGCAGTATCGGCGGATGGCAGGCTCCGGGCAGCGGCCCGTACTGAAGAAGTGGCTGCATATGCATTCTCCCTATCCGGCCGAGCCACAAGCGCAACCGGCCTCTTTCGGGATCGGGAAATCGGTGCAAACAGAACCCCTGGATAAAGATGCCAGCCCCCAACCGCCGTGAGGCACAAATCAAAATACCCAACGATTATCCGGCGATCCCTAGCCATAGTGGCAACGAGTGCGGATAGACAATGCCCGTCTCCACCTGCGTATCCTCGAATCAGTCGATCTGCGGACCGGCAGCCACCAGGCGTTTGCCCTCGGCGGTATCGGTATAGCGGCCGAAGTTTTCGGCGAACAGGTAGGCAAGATCCTGTGCCTTGCGGTTCCACTCCTCCACATCACTGTAGGTTTTGCGGGGATCCAGAATGCCGCTATCACAGCCGGGGAGTTCGGTCGGCACTTGCAGATTGAACACAGGGATGGTTTTGCTCGCTGCATGCTCAATCGAGCCATCCAGAATCGCATCGATAATGACGCGAGTGTCCTTGATGGAGATGCGCTTGCCGGAACCGTTCCAGCCGGTATTCACCAGATAGGCGGTCGCTCCCACCGCCTGCATGCGCTTGACCAGCTCCCTGGCGTACTTGGTGGGGTGCAGTTTCAGGAAGGCCGCACCAAAACAGGCGGAGAAAGTCGGGGTCGGCTCTGTAATGCCGCGCTCGGTACCCGCCAGTTTGGCGGTGAATCCCGACAGGAAGTGATATTCGGTCTGATCCGGGGTCAACCTGGAGACCGGGGGCAGCACACCGAAGGCATCAGCGGTCAGGAAGATCACCTTCTTGGCATGGCCCGCCTTGGAGACCGGTTTGACAATATTCTCGATGTGATAGATCGGGTAACTGACCCGGGTATTCTCGGTCCTTGAGCCGTCGCTGAAATCGATCTTGCCGCTCTCATCGACAGTGACATTCTCCAGCAGGGCATCGCGCTTGATGGCATGGTAGATGTCCGGTTCGTTCTCCTCGCTCAGGTTGATGGTCTTGGCATAACAGCCACCCTCGAAGTTGAAGATGCCGTCATCATCCCAGCCGTGTTCATCGTCACCGATTAACGCCCTTTTCGGGTCGGCCGACAGGGTGGTCTTGCCGGTTCCGGAGAGACCGAAGAAGATGGCCACATCTCCCTTCTCACCCACATTGGCGGAACAGTGCATGGAGGCGATACCACGCAGCGGCAGCAGGAAGTTCATCACCGAGAACATACCCTTTTTCATCTCGCCGCCGTACCAGGTACCCCCGATCAGCTGCATCTTTTCGGTCATATTGAAGGC
The DNA here is from genome assembly GCF_963675335.2 of Sedimenticola selenatireducens. NCBI lineage: Bacteria > Pseudomonadati > Pseudomonadota > Gammaproteobacteria > Chromatiales > Sedimenticolaceae > Sedimenticola > Sedimenticola selenatireducens. Next base: position 177,591 of record NZ_CAXXYC010000002.1, on the reverse strand, counting down.
TACAAAGTTCTCGCTGTTGAGACCCTGACGTTCCCAATTGGGATTGGTTGTCTTGGCTCCATTCAGCACCACGAAATCAGGTTTGAAGTTCTTTAGCTCCTCCTCGCTGGGGCGGATGAACATGTTCTTCACGAAATGCGCTTGCCACGCCACCTCGGTAATAATGCGTACACCAAGTCGGGTATTCACATTGGCCCCGCAGAAGGCATCCACCACGAATAACCGCTTGTTCGAGAGTTGCTTGGTCACCAGGGTCTTCAACTCCCCCCACGTTTCCTGCGAGAGCATCTTATTGTCATTCTTGCCCTGATGTGACCACCAGAGGACATCGCCAGTCATGGCGTCACTGACGATGTACTTGTCTTTCGGAGAACGACCGGTAAAGATTCCTGTATTGACGTTTACAGCACCCAGTTCGGTAACCACACCCCGCTCGTACCCTTCGAGGTCCGGACGCGTCTCCTCCTCGAACAACAGCTCATAGGAGGGGTTGTGCACGATCTCCGCCACGTCGGTGATGCCGTACTGACTGAGATCCACTTTGACTGAAAGGTCGCTGATCGCCATATCCATACTATCTCCTGAAGCTATATCTTAATATTGGGAAATCGGGTACATATTCCACGCGGAGTTGCAGCACCCCACTGCACTGAAGCTCCCGCTGTCGCAAGTACCCCAATCGAGCTGCTGAAGCATCCACCCGTCAACTTGCGTTACAGTTGTTAATGTATAAATCACTGTTAATACAATCAGATAAAACTCACCACCACGCTGAACCTCAGTTACCTGGATGTTTCATTCAGTCCCAGCCCCTAATTTCGGTACCACTTAAACAAGAATAGCCGCTCCTTCCACCCTTGCCGGGTGACGGGAATGTCTCATCTGTTAGTGCAGGACTGGCTGGCCTTAATAGAAAGTAAAACTCTAATAATAAATTATGCTTATAAGGTCATTATGTTACAGGCTTGTACTCAGAACAAGACTTGAACCGTCATAACAGAATAGACTGACGACATAGCCAACCATTCTTTTCCGTCATTTCCCGGCGGCCTATACTCGGTCACACACCTTGAACGGCTTTGTGATCCAACCCAACCATGACAACTGACAGCACTATTCACCACATTATTGTTCCCGGCTATGGCAACTCCGGCGCAGAGCACTGGCAGACCTGCTGGCAACGGCGACTACCCAACAGCCGCCGCACCCAACCCGCCAGCTGGGACTTCCCCGAGCATGATGACTGGATCGCCGCGCTGGACCGGGAAATCACCGCCACCGAGGGACCGATTATCCTGATCGCCCACAGCCTGGGCACCATCACCGTGGCTGAATGGGCCAGTGAACACCCCGGTGACAGGATCATCGGCGCCCTGCTGGTCGCCATCCCCGACGTCCAGCGACCCGATCTCCCGGATGCCATCCAGGGCTTCGCCAACCCAAGACTCAGCCCGCTGCCTTTCCCTTCCATCGCGGTTTTAAGCAGCGACGACCCCTACTGCGCCCTGAAACGCGGACGATTGTTCGCCGAGCAGCTCGGCGCTCGTATAGAAACCCTCGGCGACTACGGCCACATCAATCACGAATCAGGACTGGGTGAATGGGAAGAGGGTCTGAAGTGGCTGGATGAACTGGGTGCGACGGCAGCCCGACATCACCCTGTACAGGAGACCGCCGACTAAACCAAACCTTCGGCGACAGAGTTGTATGTCTCCTTTGTACCGGCTAGTCGGACAGCAATTTCCACACCTCATCAAGATCTATTTCAGATAACGCCTTGCAGACAACCCGACCCGCACCCGTTGCCTTTCTCAATTCCCGCCGAAACTCCCTTCACCACCCGGCGTCAATTGTTCCTATACTGATGGTTGTTGGTACTGACCTTCCATTTCCCACGATCATGGAGTGGAACCAGTTCACTAACGACCTATATATACGAACCATACAAAGGGGCCGGCAAGTTGGACGTTGGCATTCAGCCAGTTGCAGCCTGCCCCGGGTTGGCCTTCAGGTTCCGGATACCACCGCTGGGGAACCTGACGGAACAGGATGCGGTTAACCGGAGGAGCGGGAAAATGAGTAAAACCGTTAAAGAGGTGATATCAGCTAATGCTGCTTATGTCGCGAACTTTGGCGACAAGGGAGAGTTGCCCATGCCGCCCGGGCGTAAGTTTGCCATATTGACTTGTATGGATGCCCGGCTGGACCCGGCAAAATATGCCGGCCTGTCCGAGGGCGATGCCCATGTCATCCGTAACGCAGGCGGCAGGGCCAGCGATGATGCGATTCGCTCCCTGGTGATCTCCTATAAACTGCTTGGGACCCGGGAGTGGTTTGTCATCCACCACACTGACTGCGGTATGGAGACATTTACCAATGAGATCATGGGGGATCTGCTGTCACGCAGCCTGAAATCCGCCAGCATCGATGCGAGCGGCTGGCATGACAGCAATGCGGGCGGCGGAACCACCGATGGCAAGTACATCAACTGGCTGACTATCAGTGACAATGCAAAGAGCGTGGTGGAGGATGTACAGCGTATCAGGAGCAGCCCCATGGTACCCTCGGATATCCCGATCTACGGTTATATCTACGATTGCAAAACCGGAAAATTGATGGAAGTCCCTGAGGCAACCACTGCGGGCAAGGCCAGTTAAGGCCCCCTCCTTTATTATGCCCCTGCGGGAAGTTGCTCGGTTCTTCCGGCAGCTTTCCGCAACTGTTGAATCCGGTCAACCGGGCGATACCACAATGGTAATAAAACAAGGCGTCATTGCCAGGGTTTTGTTAAGGGTGGATATTCTGACCGGGATGGATACCTGCAGCGCGCGAAGCATGATCAATGATGAATGCAAGAAACGGCATTGGGACAGCTCATGGGCACGCGAATAGACCATCTCGTCATAGGTGCGTCGAATCTTGAACAGGGAGCCGCCTATGTTAAAGAACAGTTGGGCGTTGATATCCCCTACGGCGGTGCACACGATACGATGGGCACCCACAATCACCTGATGCGGCTTGGCGATGAACTGTTTCTCGAAGTCATTGCCTTAAATCCCAACAGGGAACCGCCGAACAGACCCCGCTGGTACGGTCTGGATGACCCCCATGTCCGACAGTCGCTGTATAACCGCCCCGCCTTGTTGTCCTGGGTCGTCAATACGGAAAATATCAACAAGTTGCTGCAGAAAACCCGGGGTGCGTTTGGCGAGGCCACCTTAATCAGCCGAGGCAAACTGAGCTGGTATTTTGGACTGCCGGACGACGGACGTCTTCTGGCGGGTGGAATGTTACCCTACATTATTGATTGGCAGGTCGATTCACACCCGGCCAAACAGATGGCGGATGCGGGGTGCCGGTTTCAGGGCCTGGATATCTATCACCCTTATCCGGCATGGCTGGATTCTATTCTGGAGTCCATCGGCGCCGCGGATCTGGCACGAATACATCCACTCCCCAAAAACAGCCAGGCGTTTCTGGAAGCCCATATTGAAACACCCTCCGGCCCGCGTGTATTGAGAAGCCACGCTGGATTCTGGAGTACGGAATAAACTCGGCGGTCACTTCGCGGAACAGACTCTGTCATGTACAAACTGATAAAGCCCTGCTGCCCCTCAACGCAGTGAACGATAGGTTGCGGGACGCTTGCGCTTGGTGAGAACCAGTTGCCACAGGTGCCCCTGACGGGAGCGGAAAAAACCGGCACAACTGTGCAGATAGTATTTCCACATGCGGTAAAAACAGGCGTCATAGCGCGCCCTCAACGACGGCCAGGCGGCATCAAATCGTTTCCACCACGCCATCAGGGTGCGATCATAGTCCCCGCCAAAATTATGCCAATCCTCCAGCACGAAGTACGGTTGGAAGGCCGTAGCAAGACGTTGCGGCGACGGAATTTTTCCATTCGGGAAAATGTACTTGTCGATCCAGGGATCGGTGACGGTGCTGTCAGCGTGCTCGCCGATGGTGTGTAGCAGAAAAATACCCTGGTCATTGAGCACGCGGTTGATGGTTTCGAAATAGGCCGTGTAATTCTTCGGTCCAACATGCTCGAACATACCAACCGATACCACCCGGTCATAGCATCCCTTGAGATCCCGGTAATCCATCAGTTCAAGACGCACCGGCAGGCCACGGCAGCGTTCCCGCGCCAGGATCAACTGCTCGCGGGAGACGGTGATGCCGTCAACCGTCACACCGTAATGTTCAGCAGCATGCCGGGCCAAACCACCCCAACCAAAGCCGACATCCAACAGGCGCAATCCGGGTCGCAGATTCAGTTTGCGACAGATGAGGTCCAGTTTGGCCCGTTGCGCCTGTTGCAGATTATCCGCCCGGGCCCAGTAACCGCAGCTATAGCTCATGGTTGGATCAAGCATGGCGGTATAAACATCATTGCCGATATCATAATGCCGCTCACCAACCTGGAATGCGCGTCGGCGTGACTGACGGTTGAACAGGATATTCTTCAGCAGGGCCGAGAGCCAGCGTAGCCGGGTGCGACGGTTGACCCGCTGCTCCACATCCCTCGAGAGCAACCGGCTGATGGTTTCATCGAGTCGTTGCGAAGTCCACAGACCTTCGACAAAGGTTTCACCGAACCCCAGTGATCCCTGCATCAAAATCCGCCGGTAGACCGATGGGTGGAACACCTGGATATCCCACGGCCGGTTACCGTTGAAGCGTACATCGGCCTCGGCAGCCAGATCACGCAGAACTCGGGGTGGTGAGGGGCGTTGTTCCGTATTCCCGCCATTATTGAACCAGTGAGCCGATGACCCGCCGGAAATAAGATCTCCTATCTCAACCATTGGCCTCCTCCCAATACGATCCACACAGGGATCGATACAGAATCGGAATAGAATTCAGCACTGCTGATTACAAATATAGCCGATTCAAGCGAGGACAATAGTCGTCTGCGGGGGCTGCCTTTCTCCCCCCGCCAGATCAGCACCGGGGCGCCGGCAACCACCGACACGAAACATGCCTTGATCCACCAATAGTGTCCGATTGCTTGGGCACCGGCTATAGTTAGAAAAATCGGCAGACCGGTCGGATTACCCAATCCCTCTCAACCCTTCCCGCAAGGAGCGGAAATGTCCCGAAATCAATCACGCATCCACAGCCTGTTGCTCAGATCCGTTCAGGTCGAACCGGCTGAAGTAACGGCGCTGTTATGGTCATTCAGCTACTTCTTTGCCCTGCTGTGCAGTTACTACATCGTCCGACCGATGCGCGATGAGATGGGCATACTGGGTGGTGTGGAGAACTTGCAGTGGTTATTTACCGGCACGCTTATCGCCATGACAGCAGCGGTCCCGCTGTTTGGTTGGGTCAGTTCCCGCTTTCCCCGTCGCCGCTTTCTACCTTACGTCTACGGCTTTTTCATTCTGGTGATGCTGCTGTTCTATCTATTGATGGATGAGCATCGGGCTACTCCCTATGTGGCACGGGCCTTTTTTATCTGGGCCAGCGTGTTCAATCTGTTCGTGGTCTCCGTTTTCTGGAGTTTCATGACAGACATCTACGCCAATAACCAAGCACGCCGTCTGTTCGGATTCATTGCCGCTGGCGGCACTCTGGGAGCACTGACCGGCCCAGCCCTGACCACACTGCTGGTACAGCCGCTGGGGGCAAGAAACCTGCTGCTGGTTTCCGCCCTTCTGCTCTCCTGGGCCATTTTCTGCATTGCCAGGCTGTCGAACTGGTCGGCGGACAACCCAACCAATCACGACACACCCGTCACAGCAGCCGAAAACCAGTCACTGGGCGGTGGCATCTGGGCCGGCATCACTTTGGTTGCGCGTTCGCCCTATCTGCTGGGGATCTGCCTGTTGATGCTGCTGTTCACCACATTGGCGACCTTCCTCTATCTGATGCAGGCACAGATTGTACGGGACGCGTTTGCCGATTCAGCGCAACGCACCGCAGTATTTGCCGCGATCGATCTGACAGTCAATGGACTGACGCTGCTACTGCAACTGTTCCTTACCAGCAGGCTGATTAAATGGTTCGGACTGGCCATGGTACTGGCCATTGTGCCACTCCTGCTCAGCGCCGGATTCACCCTCCTTGGCATCGCGCCGGTACTGACAGTCCTACTGGTGGTACAAGTGATCCGACGCGCCGGTAATTACGCCATCATGCGTCCGGCCCGGGAAATGCTCTACGTCGTATTGACCAGGGAGGAGAAGTACAAGGCGAAGAATCTGATCGACACGGTGGTTTATCGAACCGGCGACGCTGTGAGCGCCTGGATCTATGCCGGCATGCGCGGCCTCGGCATGAACCTCGCCGGAATTGCCATGATCGCGATACCGCTGGCGCTTGTCTGGGCCGGGATCGCTTTTTCCCTGGGGCGGCAACAGGTGAAGCTGGCCGAAGCCCCTTGTCCTGAAGAGGTATAGAAATGCCACAACTATCCAGCATGAATCGGCGCCGGTTTATCCAGGCCGCCACCAGCCTGACCGCTGCCCTGCTCCTGCCCGGCACAACAGCGGCACAGCCACAAACAATCCGCAAGGCCATCCCCTCAAGCGGTGAGCTGTTACCGGTAATCGGCCTGGGGACTTCGCGCACCTTCGAGGCCGGAGGCAGCAGCGCACTTCTCATGCAGTTACAGGAGGTTATGCAGGCCTTTTTTGACATGGGGGGTGGCATGATCGACTCATCGCCCATGTATGGCTCGGCCCAGCGGGTGATCGGCCAACTACTGCCCAGGATGACGGGTGACAGGAATCTGTTTGCCGCCACCAAGGTGTGGACCGATGGCCGCGACAGCGGCATCCGGCAGATGGAGGATTCCCGGCAACAGTGGGGTATTCAGCGCTTCGATCTGATGCAGATCCACAACCTGGTGGACTGGGAGACCCACCTGGAGACCCTGCAGCAGATGAAGGCGGATGGGGCCATTCGCTATCTCGGCATCACCACCTCGCACGGCCGTTATCACAGCGCACTGCAGGATATCCTGCAGCGACACAGCTTTGATTTTGTGCAACTCACCTACAATCTGGGAAACCGGGAAGCCGAGTCACGGCTGCTGCCCATTGCCCGGGAGCGGGGTATTGCAGTAATTGCCAATCGTCCATTTCAGCGCGGCAGCCTGTTTCGCCGGGTAAAGGGTAAACCGCTCCCCGCTTGGGCGGCCGAGTTCGACTGCGCCAGCTGGGGGCAATTCTTCCTGAAGTTTACTGTCTCCCATCCCACGATCACCTGCGCCATACCGGCCACCACCAAGTTGAAACACCTGCAGGACAATATGTTGGCCGGGCGGGGCCGGCTGCCCAGTGCCGAGCAGCGCAAGCAGATGATCGACTACTTTGAATCAATCTGACAGCGGCGGATAATTTAGCTAAACCGCTGGAATACCTGTACAGTGCAGGCTCCTCATACGTCGAATAGCCTTGGTTAATCGTGCGTCTTAACCGAACCCGGCGATTTCCCATGACCCCGATGCGCGTACGCTACCAGACCATAGAGTTTGGTGACCTTGATATCCACCTGCGCACCTTGCGCGACCGGCAACAGTTCCTCGATGTTGACGGGGCAGCGGAAAAGCTGGGCATCTCCTCCGCCCTGTGGCCTCTATTCGGCGTGGTCTGGGACTCCAGTGAGGTGCTCGCACACCATATGCTTGATTACCAGATTGGCGGCAAACGGATTCTTGAAGTGGGTTGCGGCATTGCATTGGCCAGCCTGGTACTGAACCACCGACAGGCGGATATCACCGCCACCGACTATCACCCGGAAGCGGAAAATTTTCTGGCGGAAAATGTCCTGTTGAACGAGGGAAACAAGATCCCTTTTGTGCGTACCGCCTGGGAAGATGCGGAGAGCGACCTGGGCGAATTTGACCTGCTCATCGGCAGTGATCTGCTGTATGAACGCACTCATGCCGAGCTGTTGTCCGGTTTCATTGATCAGCATGCCAAGACACATTGCGAAGTAGTACTGGTTGATCCGGGACGTGGCAATCACGCGCGCTTCAGCAGACAGATGGTGAGTTTGGGCTACACTCACCGCCAGGATAAACCGGAAAACTCCGACTATCTATCACGACCGTTTCGCGGTCAGATTCTGAGTTATAGCCGCTAGCTGCAGCCCCGGGCAGATCCAACCCAGCACGCGCTTCAGACACTCCACACCAACAGGATTACGGCCGTCTTGCGGCGGTACCTGGATGCGTGGGATTTATAAGTTGCATTTTATATGCACATTAAATTAGGATAACCACAACAACAACGAGCTATTAATGGAGGAGTGGTCCATGAGCATTTTCGCGCCCCTTATGTCACGTATGAGCAGACAGGTCCCGTCTCCTGCACAGCGACTGGAAGATCAACTGGAACTGCTGCGTGACGAACTGGAACTCAGCCGCAATCAGTCCCGCGAGCAACAGCAGCTGGCCGAGGAGCGGGAACTCGCCCTGTGTAAGGAGCGGGAGACCAGGGCCTACTATGAGTCGGAACTCCAGTCACTCTCCCTGCGCATGCGCAGGATGCGCAAATCCTTCGAGTGGCTGGATGAAAACCTGCTTAAAAGCAGCTCTGCCATCGGGGAAGCGGTCATTGTCTCACGCGGCGCCAAGGAGCGAATTGAACAGCTGGCCACCGAACTGACCGGTCTGACGCAGTTACAGGGACAACAGCTCTCCACCTTCGAGGGCCTGTTCGGTGAGATCCGCCAGATCTCCACTATCGTTGGTAATATCAGCAAAATAGCCGAGCAGACCAATCTGCTCTCCCTGAACGCCGCCATCGAAGCCGCCCGGGCGGGTGAGCATGGTCGGGGCTTTACCATTGTCGCGGGCGAAGTGCGCACCCTCTCCTCAACCACCGGTGCCTCGGCCAAGCAGGCCGATGGCTTCCTTAAAGGGCTGGCCGCCACCTCGACAGAACTGGGTGAGATCAACCGTACATTGTCGACCAACGTGGACGGCATCGCCCGGGGTACCGTCAACACCCTGGACGACCTGGGCGCCCAGCTGGAGCGGATCAGCGCCACCCAGGCCGACCTGGAGAGCGCCAACTGGCGCTCCAAGCTGGAGTTGGCGATGATCGACGAGACCTTCCTGCGCAACGATATCATTACCTATGTCAACCACCCCACCGGGGAGAGCCTTTCCAACATTCCCTCCTCCCGGGAGTGTGGTATCGGCAAGTGGTACTATGCGGATGAGATCCGGCAACGGTTTCGCGGAGACAGGCTGTTCATCGCCCTGGAAGAGCCGCACGACCGGGTTCATGAGCATGCGGAACACGCCGTGACACTAACCGATCAGGGCGATCATAAAGGCGCCCAGGAACAGATCAGTCTGATGGAGTCACAATATCTGACGGTCGAAAGAATCCTGCTTGAGCTGGTCTCGAACAGCTAGGTGGTGAACATGGAACGTCCACTGGTTTGTCAACACCTCACCGCCTCACTGACCGGTCCCGAACACCTGGCGGATTGGTCCCGGGTGCTGTTGCGGCATCATCGGGATATTCAGACAGAGATTGAACAGATTGTTCAATTGCTGAAACATCCACGCTGTCATCTGCACCGGATAGAGGCACGCCTGAGGCGTTTAAGTCGTGCCGTACTGATGCACCTGGAGCTGGAGGCCTGTTTTCTCGATCCCGCGGTACGGGAGGTTTCCGGCTCCGATGGAGAGAAACTGCAGGGTCTGCGCGCCGGCTATGAGAGCCTGCGAAAGGCGGTCATGGCAACTGCCGATTTCCTGCAGCGGGAGAAACTGAGCCACCCCGCCCTGACACTCAGCGCTGAACAGCAGGATGCCATCACCCACTTGATGAACGAAATCCATGCCCGGCTGGAGGCCGAGGACCGGGATTACCAGCAGTTTCGCGAGGGTTGGACATGCACATGAAATTACGCCTGGGCGAACAAGACCTGGTACTCAACTGGCACCAGCAGGGGCTGGTCGCCGGCGCCCTGAACGGACTGTATGGCCGGGAAATCCTGACCCGGGCCTATTGCGCCGAGTCGGATGCGCCGGTATCACCGCAGGTACTCTTCTCTCTGCTGAAGATGCAACCGCAACGCCTGCTGGAACTGACCGTCCGGCAGATTCAGGACGTGATCGCACTGGATAGTCAGTGGCGGTTCGATGGGTCGCTCTGGTTCAATCTGGCCGGAGAGCTGTTGAAAGATGACCGCCTGTTTGGGTCACTTCTGGAATCCACCCTGCAAGCGTTGCCGCCAGCCCGGCGGCGGCGCATCGTGCTGGAGGTGGCGGAAGATGTAGTCGACAGCTCATTGATTCTGGAGCGGGTACACACCCTGCGCCGCCAGGGATTTCTCGTAGCGATGGATGATTTCGGCGCTGGCTACTCCAACCTGGGACGCTTGCACGAGGGGGGATTCGATATCATCAAGCTCGACCTCGGGTTGATACGGGACGTGCCAGAGCGGATCTGGGCAGCCAATTTCTATCGTGAAGTGGTGGATCTGGCCGCCTCCAGCGGCAGCCTGGTGGTGGCCGAGGGGATCGAGCATCAAACCCAGTCGGACTTCGTCCGCTGGGCCGGCGTGGATATCATTCAGGGCTTTCTCTACTCCCGGCCACAACCGTTGCTGAGTGAACCCAACGGCGGACTGCCCCATCCAGTCGGTTCTCCCCGGCAGCAGGAAGCGGCTGCCCTGTTGATGTGCAGTTAACGCACTAGCCTTCGGGGATTTCGGTTGTTGCAGGGCCGATCGCCGGTTGAATTGTGCCGGCCCACTGCTCGAACAGCTCCGGTGCCACCGGCCGCTGGAACAGATAGCCCTGTCCCAGGCGACACCCCTCTTGCAGGAGAAACTGGCGCTGCTGCTCAGTCTCCACCCCTTCGGCAATGACCTCCAGCTGCAGACTGATTCCCAGTGCAATAACCGCCCGGGTGATGGCCATGTCATCGGAATCATCCGGGATATCCCGGACGAAGGATTGATCGATCTTCAACTGCTCAATCGGCAGGCGTTTGAGATTGGCCAGCGAAGAGTAGCCGGTACCGAAATCATCCATCGCCAACCGCACCCCCAGGGCACGCAGCCCCTCCAGCACCGCTATCGCCTGATCAAAGTCCTCCATGATCACGCTCTCGGTCACTTCCAGTTCCAGGCAGTGCGACGGCAGGCCGGTCTCCCGCAGCACCTGCCCCACCAGGCGCACCAGATCGCCCCGCTGTATCTGGGGTGTGGCGATGTTCACCGATATGCGGCCAAACGCCAGTCCCTGTTCCAGCCACCTTTTCGCCTGGCGACAAGCCGTGTGGAGAACCCACTCGCCAATCGGCAGGATCAGTCCGTTCTCTTCCGCCAGCGGGATAAACCTGTCGGGTGGAATCAACCCCATCTCCGGCTGCTGCCAGCGTACCAACGCTTCAGCACCGATCAGCTTTCCACTCTCCATATCCAGTTGCGGCTGATAGTGGAGTAGCAGTTCATCCCGTTCCAGCGCCTTGCGCAGCTTGCTCTCCAGCAACACCCGCTGCACCGCCTGCTCGGTCATCTCTTCCGTATAGAAGGCAAAACCATTACGCCCCGCCTCCTTGGCGCGATACATGGCCGTGTCGGCGTTTCGCAGCAGCGAACCGCAATCACTGCCATCCCGCGGATAGATGCTGATACCGATACTGGGGGAGATAAACACCTCCCGCTCATGCAATTGGAAGGGCGATGCGAAGTTTTCGAGAATCTTTTCCGCGGCCACCACCACGTGGGTTGGTTCGCCAACGCTTTCCAACAGGATAATAAATTCATCACCGCCAATACGCGCGACGGTATCTTCCTCACGCATGCAGGCTGTCAGGCGGCCGGCAACCTGACGCAACAGTTCATCCCCCACCACATGTCCAAAACTGTCGTTGATATGCTTGAATCTGTCGAGATCGATAAACAGCAGTGCCAGCCGTTGGTTGCTGCGTCTGGACTGCTCCAGCGCATGACTGAGTCGCGCATTGAACAGCAGCCGGTTGGGCAATTCTGTCAGCGGGTCGTGGTGCGCCAGCCGTTCCAGTTGCTCCTCCGACTGCTTGAGATTGGTGATATCCGAGAACAGGGCCACGTAGTGGGTCACGCCACCCTGGTCGTCACTGATACTGCTTATGGTCAATTGGGCCGGATAGATATTACCGTCCTTGCGCCGATTCCAGATCTCACCGCGCCACTGACCCCGTCTGGTGATTGAACTCCACATGGCCCGATAAAAATCCGCATCGTGTCGTTCGGATTTCCACAGCCGTGGATTGGCTCCCAAAGCTTCCTCTCGGGTGTATCCGGTAATCTCGCTGAAGGCTTTATTGACGTCGAGAATCCGTCCTTCAACATCGGTAATGAACATCCCTTCCGAGATATTCTCAAAAACAGCCGCCGATTGCCTTAACCGCTGCTCCGCCCGCTTTTTCTCCGTGATATCGGTGGAGATACCGCAGACGCCATAAATCTGACCATTTCCGTCCCGAACTGGAAACTTGATGGAGATGTAGGTGTGCATGCCATCATCCTGGGGAACCTGCTCCTCCACCTGCAGTGCACGCCCATGCTCCTGCACCTGCAGATCATTGGCCCGAAGCGCCTCGGCCTGCGCGCTGGGGAACAGATCAGAATCAAGTTTGCCAACCACGTCTTGCCCATCGAGATGAAACAGCGTCTCATACAGGTTGTTAATCATCAGATAGCGGCCATCCAGGTCTTTCAGATAGACCACCGCCGGTGCATTCGCCAGAATCGCCTGCAAACGCTGCTCGCTCAGGGTGAGTGCCTGCTGGGCTTCCATTTGGGTGGTGACGTCCTGAATCATGCCCAGCGAACGCAACGGCCTGCCGTCCTCCGCATAGACCGTGTCGCAGTGTTCCTGGACATACTTGATGCGTCCATCCGACAGTAACAGTCGGTGCACGATATCGTAGGGTTCGCGCCGCTTTACCGACTGACGATAGGCGTGCCCGACCGCCTCCCGATCATCGGGGTGAATGGCGGCTTCAAAACTTGCATAGCTGGGCTGAAAAGTTGCCGCATCGACTTCAAAGATGCGATACACCTCATCGGACCACCAAAGCGTGTCACTGGTCAGATCCAGTTCCCAGTTGCCGCTGCTGGATAGGCGCTGCACCTCGGTAAGCCGTTTTTTAAACTGGCGAAGCTCGGTTTCATCTCTTTTTCTATCCGTGATATCCCGGCCTATTCCCAGTACACCAACCAGGCTACCCGTGTTGTCATACATCGGTGTTTTGATGGTTTCCAGCAACTCCTGATGGCCGTCATTGGCATAGGTGACCCACTCTTCGTATACCCGGGGACCACCTGACTCGATGGCCAGCCGATCCTGCTGAGAAAAAAAATCAGCCTGTTCCCGCGCAACCAAATCATGATCGGTCTTGCCGACAATCTCCGATTCATCCGTACCGAACAGGCGTGCAACCCGTTGATTACAGATCAGGTAAGTCCCCTGAAGATCCTTCAGCCAGACCAGGTCCGGCAGGGTTTCGATCAGGGTACGCATCAGGGCACGACTCTCATCCAGTCGGGTATGGAATTGCTGTTGTACAGTCACGCTGTTCCCCTTGACTTCACCGACAGGTCACGCCCGTATCCTCGGCGCGGACACGGGTACGCCTTAAACTGCTCTCCTGGTGATGCCGGATTCAGTGGATAAAAATGCCAAAACATTTCAAACGATACCAATCTGCTTTTAACCTTAGTATAACGATAGCGGACAGGTCTCATGTTACCTTAATGATGCGCAGCAGCAAAAAATACTCGACAGAGTCCGGGTCAGGCTCTACATTCAACCCCTGGCAATCAGCAGAGTGTTCCAAAAGCGATGATGAATCCAGGCAAAGCAAGTGACCAGAAACATGCGGTCGCCAATCTGAGTAATCTGTATCGGATTTTCACCATACCTGAATCACCCGACTCCACACTGGGCAAGATCGACCAGGAGATATCCCAGAACCTGACCGGATTTCTGCGCAACCGGATCGTGGCAACCGAACAGGATCTGGCGATCATCGAACAGGACTTCTCTTCTCCCCGGATTCCTGAACAGCCCACTTTCGTCTCTGACTATACCGATTTCCTGCTGGACACACTGGTAGCCCAGTCGGTGCATACCGCCGCTCCCGGGTTCGTCGGCCACATGACCTCCGCGCTGCCGAGCTTCATGCTGCCGCTGTCACGAATCATGACGGCGCTGAACCAGAATCTGGTCAAAATAGAGACCTCAAAGGCCTTTACACCGATGGAAAGGCAGGTGCTGGGCATGCTTCACGCCATGATCTACGGCAACGACGACGCCTATTACCAGCACTGGATGCACGATCGGGACTGCGCCTTGGGGGCCTTCTGCTCTGGCGGCACCCTGGCCAATATCACCGCGCTCTGGGTGGCGCGCAATAACCTGTTCCCTGCCACTGAAGGTTTTCGCGGGATCGCCCGTGAGGGCTTCTACCGGGCGCTCAAACACTACCAGTGCGAAGGGGTCGCGGTACTGATTTCGCAACGCGGACACTACTCCTTCGGCAAGGCGGCCGACCTCCTGGGGATCGGCCGGGATGCGATCGTCGCCATTCCGACTGACCGGGATAACCGCATCGATATCGGGCAGCTACTGGCGACCTGCGCACGCCTCAGGGAACAACGCATCAAAATACTCAGTCTGGTGGGCATCGCCGGTACCACCGAGACCGGCAATGTGGACCCGCTGGACCGGCTGGCGGATATCGCCGAACAGCAAGGGTGTCATTTCCATGTTGATGCCGCCTGGGGAGGGCCCACTCTGTTCTCTGAAACCCACAAGCCACTTCTTAAGGGGATTGAGCGGGCCGACTCGGTAACCATCGACGCCCACAAACAGCTCTATGTGCCGATGGGTGCGGGCATGGTGCTGTTCAAGAACCCCGCTTCTCTGGCCAGTATTGAACACCATGCCGAGTATATTCTGCGCAAGGGCTCCAAGGATCTCGGCAGCCACACCCTGGAGGGTTCACGCCCGGGCACAGCCATGCTGGTTCACTCGGCACTGAACATTATCGGCCGCAAGGGTTATGAACTGCTGATAGACAAGGGAATCGATATCGCCAGGGCATTTGCCGAAATGATCGCGGCCGACCCCAATTTTGAGCTGATCACCCGCCCGGAACTGAATCTGCTTACTTACCGCTATGTTCCGGCCGACGTGCAGGCGGCACTCTCCTATGCCTCCACGGAGCAGCGCGCCACAATCAACCGCCAACTCAACACCCTGACCAAACAGATCCAGAAAAGTCAGCGCGCGGCCGGTCAAAGCTTTGTCTCCCGTACCCGGCTCTCTCGGCCAAAATACGACAATGACATCATCACGGTATTTCGGGTGGTACTGGCCAATCCCCTGACCACCCTGGAGATCCTGCGCGAAATGCTGACCGAGCAAAAGCGGATCGCGATGGAGGACGAACAGGCAGCTGTTGTTAAAACGATCGAAGAGCTGATCTCCAACTAACATTCCGGCAACCCATTGGATGTTCCGGATGTAGTAGCCTCGGTCGGGTTAGCCCGTCAGGGCGTAACCCGACAACATTTCCGGCACATCTGGCATGGATTAATTGTCGGATGACGCTGCCGCTAATTCGCCCTACACCTGAGCCGGGCAATCCGACCGTCATGTATTCACCGCACACACCGCCGGCGGGCATAGGCAACGGCGCCATCCAGGCCGGCCGTGCCGGACATGATCAGGGTCACCGACAGCTTCTGCAGATGGGTCCGCATGGGACCTTTGCGGGTCAATGCATGAAGAAATCGGTGGTCTTGCAGCAGAGGTGCTATCCCGGCCACCACACCACCGGCCAGATAGACGGCATTGAGCGGGAAATAGTGCAGGGCGATATCCCCCACCGCCGCCCCGAGGATTTCAACAAAACAGGCCAGGGCGCGGGTGCAGAGTTCATCATCAGCGGCCAGGGCTCGCCGACTGATCAGCGCTGCCGGATCATCGGCTTGCGCTATCTGAACCGCTACCCGGCTGGATTCGGTTACTCCCAGGACATCCCTGAAAAACCTGTAGAGTTTGTGAATGCCGTTACCGGAGAGCAGCATCTCGACGCTGACGCGGTCATGCCGTTGATGCAGCCAGGCCAGCAGTTGCTCCTGCTCAACCGTGGCCGGGGCAAACCCTGCATGCCCCGCCTCGCTGCTGAACGCGGTGTAATGCCCCTCGCTCCAGACCAGTTCAGCTGCCCCCAGTCCGGTACCGACACCCACCACCGCCGCCCTGCGCGGGGTTGCAGGTTGATCGAGCCCCGCCTGCAACAGCACAATCCGGTCCGGCTGAAGTCCCTGCACGGCCCAGGCCACGGCAACCAGATCATTGATCAGAAACATGTTTCTGGTGCCCAACTGGGCCGCGAGCCTGTCGGCGGAAATCTCCCAGGGCAGATTGGTGATTACGGCCTCGCCTGCAAACACCGGCCCGGCCACCGCGAGACAGACGGCGTCAAACGATTTATCGATAGCATAGTGGGACAGAAATGACTCGATCACGGGCATCAGTCCCGGGTAGCCTGCGCAGGCATAACTGCCGCTATGCCTGACCGGACAATCCGAGTTGTCGTCCACATAGATCAGACGTGCGTGGGTGCCACCGATATCACCGGCCAGAATTCGCATAGCAACCCCGCTACGTCTGCTGCCTGTTTACCGGCCGCTGGCGTTTGTAATAGTTGATCAGGCCATTGGTGGAACAGTCATGACCGGAAACCGTCCGTCCATCATCCAGCTCCTGCCGAATGGTTGATGCCAGCTGTTTGCCCAGCTCCACCCCCCACTGATCGAAGGAGTTGATATTCCAGATAACACCCTGGACAAATATCTTGTGCTCATACAGGGCGATGAGCGAACCCAGGGTTTTGGGATCCAGCGTATTGAACAACAGGGTGCTGGTTGGCCGATTGCCGGGAAATACCCGATACGGCAACAGCCGCTCGATCTCCGCAGACTCCATCCCAGTCGCCAGCATCTCCTGACGCGCCTCCTCGGCGGTCTTGCCGCGCATCAGCGCCTCGGCCTGGGCGAACACATTGGACATCAACGCCCGGTGATGACGCTGGATGCAGCGAACGGTGTAGATCGGCGCCAGGATATCCGCAGGAACCAGCTTGGTGCCCTGATGCAACAACTGGAAAAACGCATGTTGCGCGGCAATACCAATCTCGCCGAACAGCACTGGGCCGGTGGAGTAATCCACCGCCCTGCCGCTGCGGTCCACGCACTTGCCATTGCTCTCCATGTCCGCCTGTTGCAGATAGCCGGGAAAACAGTGCAGGTGCTGATCATAGGGCAGGATCGCCATGGTCTGGGCGTTAAAAAAGTTGTTATACCAGATCCCGAGCATGGCCATGATAACCGGGATATTCCGTTCCAACGGTGTTTGTCTGAAGTGCACATCCACATCATGCGCCCCTTCCAGCAACTGATCGAACTGCCTGGATCCGATGGCTACCACGATCGCCAGACCGATGGCGGACCAGAGTGAATAACGCCCGCCGACCCAATCCCAGATCTTGAATATATTATCCTCGGCGATGCCAAACTCCCGGGCCAGACGCGCGTTGGAGGTGACGGCCGCAAAGTGGCGCTGGATCTGTTCGGCGGAGCCGACCTTGTGTATGTACCATTGCCGTGCCGTTTCGGCATTGACCATGGTGTCCTGGGTGGTGAAGGTCTTGGACGAGATAATGAAAAATGTCGTCTCGGGGTTGAGAAACTCCAGCGTATCGTTGATGTGATTTTCATCCACGTTAGATACAAAGTGCACATCCAGGTCATGCAGCGTAAAAGGCCTGAGTGCCTCGGTAACCATCAACGGTCCAAGATGCGAGCCACCGATACCGATATTGACCACATCGGTTATCGGCTGATTAGTCACGCCGCGCCACTCCCGGGTCCGTATCGCTTCCCCCAGCCGGTTGACCCGCAGCCGCTCGTGACTGATTTCACTGACCACATTGACTCCGTCCAGGATGATCTCATCCCCCGCCCTGGCTCTCAGGGCAGTGTGCAGAACTGCACGGCGCTCGGTGTTGTTAATGAGATCACCATTAAATAACCGCTCAATCCAGCGCGGCAGTTGCGCCTGCTCCGCCAGTTGCACCAGCAGCCCGAGGGTTTCAGACGTTATATGGTTCTTGGAATAGTCATAGAGAATATCGTTGATCCGCAGGGAGAACCGGTCAAACCGCTGCTGATCCTCGTTAAACATATCGCGCATGTGTTGGTGACGAATCTCGGCATAGTGATGTTTGAGCGCCGACCACACGGCCAGCTCGGTTAAATCTGACATATGCACCTCTTCCCTTTCGGCCCAGTTACGTCTCCTTTATTGCTGTTCTTGAGCGAGACTGTTCATCCCGGGGCCTGGCCTGGAGTTTCCAGATCCCCTCATTGTATTCACTGATAGTTCTGTCTGTTGAGAAATGGCCGCTACAGGCGGTATTGGCGATACTCATTTTCAGCCAGCAACTTCGATCCTGGTAGGCCAGCGACACCCGCTTCTGGGCATCTATGTAACTTCTGAAGTCGGCCAGGGTCAGCCATGGATCGCCGGGGCTCTGCAGAGAGTCGATCAGCTCTTCAAAGATAGCGGACTCGAAGGTGCTGAAGTGGCCGCAACGCAGCAGATGCATCACCCGCCGCAGATCCTCATCCTGCTCGATCAGCAGGCCGGGATTGTATTTGGCATGCTCCCTGTCAACCTCCTCGGCACGCAGACCAAACAGGAAAAAGTTGTCTTCTCCCACCGCATCCATGATCTCGATATTGGCGCCGTCATAAGTGCCGATGGTAACGGCGCCATTCATCATGAATTTCATATTGCCGGTACCCGAAGCCTCCTTGCCGGCGGTTGATATCTGTTCCGAGAGATCCGTACCGGGACAGATCACCTCCATTTTTGAAACACCGTAATTGGGTATAAAGGCCAGTTTGAGCAGACCATTCACCTGCGGGTCGTTGTTCACCACCTCTGCCACATTATTCACCAGCTTGATAATGTTCTTGGCCATCCGGTAACCGGGCGCCGCCTTACCGCCGATAAGGACGCAGCGATTGGTCCAATGTTCGATATCACCCCGCTTTATCCGGTCATACAGGTGAATCACGTGCAGCATATTCAGCAGCTGGCGCTTGTATTCGTGTATCCGTTTAACCTGCACATCAAACAGCGCGTCCGTGTCGAACTCAACCTGACAATAGTGCATCACCATATCCGCCAGCCGCTGCTTGTTCGCCTGCTTCACCGCATGCCAGCGCTGCCTGAATCCTTCATCATCGGCATAGGCACCAAGAGCGGCGATCTTCCCATAATCCTGTACCCAGTCATGACCGATCTTCTCTGTGATCAGGGCACTCATGCCGGGATTGGCATAAGCCACCCAGCGCCGTGGCGTCACCCCGTTGGTTTTATTGTTGAACCGCTCCGGCCACAGCTCATAAAAGTCCCTGAACAGTCCACAGCTCAACAACCGGGAATGCAGGGCGGCCACACCATTTACTGAAAAACTGCCGACAATAGCCAGGTAGGCCATGCGAATCTGTCTGACCTCGCCCTCTTCAATAATGGACATCCGGCGTTGCCGCTGCGTATCTCCAGGCCATTTCATCGCGACCATCCTGAGAAACCGGGCATTGATCTCATAGATGATCTGCAACAGCCGCGGCAGCAGATATTCAAACAGGGCCACGGGCCACTTCTCCAGCGCCTCGGGGAGCAGGGTATGATTGGTATAGGCCATGCAATGGCTGGTGATCTCCCACGCCTCATCCCAGGCCAGGCCCTTTTCATCCATCAGCAACCGCATCAGTTCGGCGACCGCAATCGTTGGATGGGTGTCATTGAGGTGGAATACATTCCGTGACTTGAAACTTGCGTAATCGCGGCCCTGGTTGTTCTCCCACATTCTCAGGACATCCTGCAGGCTTGCCGAGGCGAGGAAATATTGTTGTTTCAGGCGCAGCTCCCTGCCGTTTTCACTCACATCATTCGGATACAGCACCATGGTGATATGCTCGGCATCGTTCTTGGCCTCCACCGCTTCCGAGTAACTGCCCGCATTGAACTCCTCGAGATTGAAGTCGCTGGTCGCACTGGCGGACCACAGGCGCAAGGTATTGATGGTGTGGTTTCTGTAACCGGAGATCGGCACATCATAGGGTATCGCCAGCACATTGGCGGTATCCACCCAGACGCTGCGGCTTTTCCCCTGGCTGTCGGTGACAGTCTCGACCCGCCCTCCGAAACGGATCAGGTTTTTGAACTCGGGGCGTTCCAGCTCCCAGGGGTTGCCGTCACGTAGCCAGTGATCCGGTTCCTCTACCTGGAAACCGTTCTCTATTTTCTGCCTGAACATGCCGTACTGGTAGCGTATGCCATAACCGATTACCGGTAATTGCAGGCAGGCGCAACTGTCCATGAAACAGGCGGCCAGTCGGCCGAGCCCCCCATTGCCCAGCCCGGCATCCACCTCTTCAGACATAATCCCTTCAAGGTCCAGGGCAAACCGGTTCATCGCCTCTTCGGTTTCACGGTCAAGCCCAAGATTGAGTATATGATTGCCCAGCGAACGACCGATCAGAAACTCCAGTGACAGATAATAGGCCCGGCGTACGCCCTGCTCATCATAACGCCGCCAGGTATCCCGCCAGTCGGTCATTATTCTGTCCCGGATGGTGAGGGCCAGCGCCTCGTATTGATAGAGCGGCATGCAGCCGATAAACCGCCCGAGATGCTGCGTCAGATAGCGCTGAAAATCACTGGCAATGGCATCACTGTCGGAGGCCGGAGTCTCGATATCAAACAGCTCATCGTTGCACTCCTTGTTCAAGTTGGACATGCTTTCACCTCTGGTACAAGGCTATTAAACGGGTAATTTGTTCAGTTCGCTCGGGATTTACCTGGTGCCAGGAAAAGCGCCAGGCCCAGTTGCCGCAGACAGTTCCCGGTGTATTCATGCGCGCGCTGGAATCGAGCAACAGAATATCCTGCATGGGCAACACGCAGAGAAACGACACCGATGATAATGCCATGCGCAGCATGGCCAGCATCTGCTCTTCCGCCGAATCACTGCGACAGCCGCTATAGGCCAAAAAGAAATCCTCATTGTATTTTTCTTCATCCTTGATCCAGCCAAGCGTTGTGTCATTGTCGTGCGTACCCGTATACACCACGTCACAATGTCTGTGCCGATGCGGCAGATGAGGATTGGCGCTATTCCCGTCGAAGGCAAACTGCAGCACCTTCATTCCCGGCAGGCCGAAACGCTCCTTAAGTGCGTGGACCCGATCAGTGATGACGCCAAGATCTTCAGCAATCAGGGGCAGAGACGGATAGCAGTCGTGCAGTGCCTTCAACAGGGTCTCACCGGGGACATCACGCCAGTGTCCGTTGATGGCCGTTTCGTCCTCTGCCGGTATTTCCCAGCAGGCATCGAGCCCGCGAAAATGGTCCACGCGAATCAGGTCGAATAACTGCAGCAGGGTTGCCAGCCGATCTTTCCACCACTTGAACCCGTCACGCTGCATGTACTCCCAGTCATAGAGTGGATTGCCCCACTTCTGTCCCGTAGGAGAAAACGCATCGGGTGGCACGCCGGACACATAAGTCATACTACCGTCTTCATTTACCTGGAAGTTTTCACGATTGGCCCAGACATCTGCACTGTCATGGGAAACGAAAATTGGCATGTCGCCAAAAATACGCACGTTGTACCGGGCGGCGTATTCACGAATCTCGCGCCACTGGGTGAAAAACACAAACTGCTCAAAAACCGCTTGATCGATCTCTTGCGACAGTTCACTTGCCGCCTGCAACAGCGCCGACTTGTTGCGCTGGCGTAACCCCGGCGGCCACAGATACCAGGGTTTCATTCCGTATCTTTTTTTTAGTCCGACAAACAGGCAAAAGTCGTCGAGCCAGGACTTGTTACTCAGTCTGAACTCTTGCAAACGGCCCTTCCACTCACTATCCGGCGGCACCTGATTAAATTGGTTATGCGCCTGCTCTAGACAGATGGACCGGTACCGGCCGTTCACTTGAGGTTGACGAATAGCTTCGAGATCCAGCCAGCCTCTATCAACCAGCCAGTCAAGGCTGATCAGTGCCGGATTCCCCGCATGCGCCGAGAAACACTGGTAGGGAGAGAGATCCTCATGCGGCGGACAGAGCGGCAACATCTGCCAGACCTTGATGCCACAGGCGTGCAGAAATTCGACAAAGCGATAGGCCTCATGCCCGATATCGCCGCCGGAGAGTGGGCCCGGCAGGGAGGTCGGATGCAACAGGATGCCTGCACAACGTGATTTGTCCATGGATTGCCGCTCACTGCTGATTTGATCAATCACTCCTGCCTGCCTGGTCGCATCGTGCCTCCCATGGCCGGCGCACCGGTACCCACGGAGAAGACCCGGGTGAGATAGTCCGGTGATTCCACTTCAAGCAATTGATAAAGGTTGCTAAGGTGCAAGCGGAAGAGTTCATCAAACATCGCCACGGACTCTGCCGAATTGTACTCACCCAGCCACCAGAACCAGTCGGAACTTTCACAGGTAGCCAACTGCAACGTGGCATTGCGGTAACTCTCGTCATCCAGGGTCCCGCTACTCACTACCTTGTCATAGGTATTTTTTGCTTCAACGAGCATATCCCATGCCCGGTTTTTCCCTTTCTCACCAATCCAGGTGGAAAAATTCCCATAGACCCAGCTACCGGCCACAATCTGCTCCAGCCTCGGCTTGTCGCTCGTCGCCCGCTGGAGATAATCACTATAGGTGGTGAGTCTGATGCCTTCGTGACTGCTCAGTTTTTCATACAGCCCGGATAAAAAATAATAGCCGTTCTCCGGGTAGTGTTCCCAGGCATTCTCGCCATCCATGATGATGGAGACCACCGGCTCGCTCTTATCGGCACAAGTCTGCGCAATGGTTTCCAGATGATGTACCAGGTTGGCCACGGCATCATCCGCATGCCAATTGGAATACTTGAAGCCGATCAGATCGGAAAGACCATCATCGCGAAAAAAACAGGCGATCTCTCTGTTCCCGTAATTATAGGCATCGTGTATGCAGGGAGGTTGTTCCAGTTGTGATCTGTTCAGGGAGTTTCTCAACACCGTCTCCCCGCTGGCCAGCCACTTAATCCCCATCCCGGCAATCAGCTCCACGCACTCGCCACTGATCCCCCCTTCGGATGGCCAGCAACCGGCCGGCAGGAATCCGAAATGTTTTTCAAACACCGCCAGTCCCTGCTCCATGTGCCAGCGACAGCGCGCTTCACCCCCGGGATAAACCGGTGATAACGGAAGCTGCGTATCCGGCAGGGACTCCTCGGCACACTTGAAATCCATCAGCAGGGGCAGCATCGGGTGGGCATAGGGCGTCAAGGACAATTCGATTCTTCCCGACTCGGCAAGTCGCCGGTATCGGCCAATCACGCCACCGATCAATTCATGGATCAGTTCGATTATCAGATGGCGGTCATGTATGGTGTAGTTGCAGCACCTGTTCATTAACGATTTAACACGGGCATCACTCCTTCGCACGGTCTCTCCCAGCCAGGCCAGGTGATACCAGACCAGCAGATCGACAAAATACTGATCGGAGTAATAGGCAAGTTTTTCCGGAGCCTTCATGGCATTCTGCGCCATATCCGCGAGGATATTGAACTGCGGGTAACGCTCGATCAATCGAAGTTTATTGGCCCTTAGACAGGACTTGATCAATTTAAGCCGTCTATGGATATCCAGGTACAGAACCGGGTCTATCAGAGCCGCCAGCAGCGGATCGCGAAGCGCTTTTCCGTGATGCAGGTAGTTATCCAGCTGGCTTGTATAGTCTTCTATCTGCTCCAGCAGTATCGGCGCAAAATTGACAACCGCCCTGGCCTGCTGGTTGTTTTCCAGATGCGCCACCATATCCACATAATCCTTGATAGTGTGCAGATAGGTCCAGGGCTGCTGGTACTCGCCATTTCGCTGATCACGATAGTCCGGCTGGTGCATATGCCAGTAAAGAACAACGTTGATCACCTTGTGCCGGGAATTTTTATCGGACATGGTGAAGCGACTGCCCAAGCATTTCAGGTGTAACCAGGACAACACCATTCGGTGTCACATAATATTTTTCGCGGTCCTCCTCGGGGTTCTCTCCTATCACCATGTCATTGGCAATATCACACCCCTTGTCGATTACCGCACGACTGATGCGACACCGTTTCCCGATGGTGACCTCCGGCAGTACCACAGATGATTCCACCCGTGAGTAATCATTGACACTGACATGAGAGAACAATAGTGAGCGCCTGACCATTGCACCGGAGATGATACAGCCACCGGAAACCATCGAATCAATAGCCATGCCCCGGCGCTTTTCATCATCAAAAATGAACTTGGCTGGCGGCAGTTGTTCCTGCAGGGTCCATATCGGCCACTCATCGTCATACAGGTTCAACTCCGGAGTGACGGCAGTCAATTCCAGGTTCGCTTCCCAGAACGCATCAACCGTTCCCACATCGCGCCAGTAGGCCTGTACACGATTGTCGGAATCGGTAAATGGATAGGCACAGACCCGGTATCTATCGATGATTCGGGGAAGCACATCCTTGCCAAAATCATGACTGGACTTTGGATCATCGGCATCACGGATCAACTGCTCGTACAAAAACTTCGTATTGAAAATATAGATTCCCATCGAACATAAGGCGTACCGGTTATTGCCGGGTATGGACTCAGGTGTCTCCGGTTTTTCCACGAACTTGTTGATGCGCATCTCCTCATCAACGCTCATGACACCGAAGGCCGATGCCTTTTCCAGGGGGACTTCAATACAACCCACGGTTACATCGGCGTTATAATCAACATGTCTCGCCAACATGGTGCCGTAATCCATTTTATAGATATGATCGCCGGCGAGGATCAGCACATGATCAGGAGAGTGGGTGCGGATAATATCCAGATTTTGGTAAACCGAGTCCGCCGTACCGGAGTACCAGGATGCCTCAATACGTTGTTGCGCCGGCAGCAGCTCCACGAACTCCCGCAGCTCTCCACGAAAATGCCCCCATCCCCGTTGTATGTGCAAATTCAAAGAGTGAGATTTATATTGCGTCAGCACCCCGATACGGCGAATACCCGAGTTGACGCAATTTGACAGGGAGAAATCTATAATTCGAAACTTTCCGCCAAACGGCACCGCCGGTTTGGCGCGCCATTTTGTCAACTGCTTCAAGCGTACTCCCCGCCCACCTGCCAATATCAGGGCCAGCGCGTTGCGGGTCAGATAACTGATAAAGCGGGGTGAGTTTTTATACTTCATCGACGTACTTTCCCTGTGTTATCCATCACTTCATGATCTGTAATAATTTTCTACCATCGGCAGCGCGCCCACGCCTCGCGAGACTTCGCTCCCGAAGCAGGGGCTATCCAGGTCAAATTGATCACAGCCACTGAACTCTCAGCCAGCGGATTCCCGAAAAAACTCCTGGCGTTCCGGTACACATCCGCTACACGCCTAGTAAAGCGTAGTTAGAAAATATGAATTATCCAGTCTATTTTGGCTACCATGTTGTTCTACCGACAAAGCATCGACTTATGCAGTAAAATTGTTCCACATAGATATTATTTATACTTTCGGGATTAACCGTGAATAACGCCCGCTACAGGAAGGCTGCGTAATGACCGCTCTCACCAATGAATTGGACCGTCAGACATTGAGCTATCTCTCTACCGTCAGACAGGATCTTGACCGGATTGCCAATGCGGCACATTACAACCCCTGTGCCGTACTGGGCAGGCAACAATGCCAGAGTGACGGCCCCTTGTTGTGCTACTCACCAGACACGCTTGAACTCTCCCTGGAACAGCCGGATCAATCACTCGCGCGCATTGGGGATAGTGACTTTTTTGTCTATACCGGAGATCCCCAGGCAATCCCCCGGTATTACCGATTGCGGCGACTGGATACACATCAGCGGGTGAGCCTATTCCATGACCCTTACAGCTTTCCCCTGCAGATTTCAGACGAAGACCTGCAGCTTTTTTCCGCGGGCAGACACTTTCATATCTACAACATCCTCGGCGCACAGTTTAAGTGCATTGATGGCATAGACGGCATACGGTTCGCCACCTGGGCGCCCAATGCCGAACGGGTCAGTGTTATCGGCGACTTCAACAACTGGGATGGACGCCGTCATCCCATGTGCTCGCGCGGGATTAGCGGCGTCTGGGAACTGTTCATCCCCGATCTGCCAAGCGGCAGTCTGTATAAATACGAAATCCGTAACCGTGATTCTGGAGCCATCCTGACCAAAACCGATCCCTACTCGCAACAGATGGAACTGCGTCCGCGCACAGCTTCAGTGGCCAAACAGGCACTGCCTTTCCCCTGGCAGGACAACGGATGGATGGCGGCAAGAGCCGGCCAGGCGTGGCTGCATGAGCCGCTCTCCATCTATGAATGCCATCTCGGTTCATGGCAACGCGACCGGGATAACCACTTTCTCAACTACCGGGAGCTGGCTCATCAACTGGTGGTCTATCTCAAGGAGACCGGCTTTACCCATATCCAGCTGCTACCGATCACCGAGCACCCGCTGGATGCCTCCTGGGGTTATCAGACAACAGGATATTTCGCACCGACCAGCCGCTTCGGCGATGCCGCGGATTTCCGCTACTTTGTCGATTACTGCCATTCCCATGAGATCGGCGTCCTGCTGGACTGGGTTCCGGCACACTTTCCCAAGGATGAGCATGGCCTCGCTCGCTTTGACGGCTCCGCGCTCTATGAACACGAGGATCCACGGCGGGGAGAACACCGGGACTGGGGAACCCTGATCTACAATTACGGCCGCAACGAAGTGAAAAACTTCCTGCTCGCCAGCGCGCTTTACTGGCTTGAGGAGTACCACATAGACGGCCTGCGGGTAGACGCCGTCGCCTCCATGCTCTACCTCGACTATTCACGCGAGGCAGGCGACTGGATACCGAACCAGCATGGCGGTAATGAGAACCTGGAAGCCATCGCCTTTCTCCGGGAACTGAACAGCGTGGTTCACGACCGCTATCCGGGCGCCCTCATGATCGCGGAGGAATCGACCTCTTGGCCACAAGTCACCCGCCCGGTCCACCTCGGCGGGTTGGGTTTCAGTATGAAATGGAACATGGGCTGGATGCACGACACCCTGAACTATATGCAGCAGGACCCGGTGTACCGCCGCTATAACCATGACCAACTGACCTTCGGACTGCTGTACATTTTCAATGAAAACTTTATCCTGCCGTTTTCCCATGACGAGGTGGTGCACGAAAAAAGCTCCCTGCTCAACAAAATGCCGGGGGATGAGTGGCAGCGGTTCGCCAATCTGCGCCTGCTCTATACCTATCAATTTACCTATCCCGGAAAAAAACTGCTGTTCATGGGCAGTGAATTCGGCCAGGGCGATGAATGGAACAGCGACCAGGCGCTGGACTGGTATGTGGTGCAATATCCCCTGCACCAGGGAGTCAGGCGACTGGTTGCCGATCTGAACCGGCTCTACACCACCCAACCGGCGTTATACCGGTACGATTTCGATTACGCGGGATTCGAATGGATCGACTGCCACGATTCGGATCAGTCGGTCCTCTCCTATCTGCGCACAGCGGACGGTGAGCATCTGCTGGTGGTGCTGAATTTTACCCCGGTCATCAGGAAGGGTTACCGGATCGGCACGCCCACAAGCGGCAGCTACCGGGTGATTCTCAATTCTGATTCGGTCTATTATGCCGGCAGTAATGCGGGGAGCGGTGAAGTATTGATGGCCGACGATACACCCTGGATGGGCCGACCGGCCTCATTGTGCCTTGACCTGCCGCCCCTGGCCGGACTGATACTCGCAAAAATAACATGAATAACGTTCTGTACCTGACCAGCGAACTGTTTCCACTGATAAAAACCGGGGGCCTCGCCGATGTCGCCGGCAGCCTGCCGCCTGCCCTGACGAAATTGGGTCAGGAGATGCGGATACTCCTGCCGGCTTATCCGGAGGTCATGCGCTGGATAAAACAGCCGACCCTGCTGGCCAGCGGCAGCTACTACAACCAGGAGGTGAGACTGTTCGAAACCCGCTTGCCGGAAAGCGGCGTCATTACCTGGCTGGTACACTGTCCGGCGGCATTCGATCGCCCCGGTGGCCCCTATATCGACGGCAATGGCGAGCCCTGGCATGACAACGCCTTGCGCTTCGCCATCTTCTGCCTTGTGGCTGTCGATATTGCACTGAACAGACTGAGCCTCAACTGGCAACCCGACATCGTGCATGGCAACGACTGGCAATCCGGCCTGGTGCCGGCGCTGCTGCAACTGCACCAAAGCCGGCCGGCCACCCTGTTCACCATTCACAATCTCGCCTACCAGGGGTTGTTTGATTATCAAACCTTTCTGGATCTGAATCTGCCGGCCAGGCTCTGGCACCCCGACGGACTTGAGTTCTATGGCCAGCTCTCATTCATCAAGGGTGGACTGGCCTTTGCCGATCGTATCAATACCGTCAGCCCGACCTATGCACGTGAAATCCTGCAACCCGAATTCGGCTACGGACTGGAGGGACTGCTGCGGCATCGCCGGGACAGGCTTTCCGGCATACTCAATGGAATCGACAGCAAGGTATGGAATCCGCAGAACGACAAGTATCTCCAGGCACCCTACGGCATACAAAATCTGCAGCAAAAAAGCATCAACAAGACCCGTCTGCAGCAACAGTTGGGACTCCCGGTGGATGCCGGGGTTCCGCTGATCGGCATGATCAGCCGGCTGGTCGAGCAAAAAGGTCTTGAGATCATCCTGCAGGGCATGGCCGATCTACTGGCGATGCCCGCCCAGCTGATCATTGTCGGAACCGGAGACATTCATTACGAGTTGCAGCTCACGGAGTGGGCAAGCCGACACCCCGAACAATTGAAAGTGATCATCGGCTATAACGAACCGCTGTCACACCGGCTGGAGGCTGCCAGCGACCTGTTCCTGATGCCATCATCATTTGAACCTTGTGGACTGAACCAGATCTACAGCCTGCGCTACGGCACCCTGCCGGTGGTAAGGAATGTCGGCGGCCTGGCGGATACCGTGGTGGACGCCAATACCCGGACCATAAAAAACGGAACGGCCAACGGCTTTGTCATCCCAACACAGACATCCGCCGATCTGCTGGCCACTCTTCAGCGCGCGCTTGAACTATACCTGCAAACCGATACATGGCAGCAGTTGCAGATCACCGCGATGGGCAGCGACTACTCCTGGAACGCCAGCGCCGAGCATTACCGCGCCCTTTACCACCAGGCAATGGCCGACCGGGATAACACGGCTCGCCAGTCAGGCCGATTTTTGTGACGACGACACCGTCGTCGCAGTGCCTGGATTACATTCATCCGTCGTTGTTGAATTGCGCGACGCTAATACGATAACAGAATCGTCGAGTTAGCCCGCAAGCGTAACTCCACCCCCGACTCAATCACCCGGCTGCATGGCCAACGCAGGGTAGTCCGTATACCCGGCGGCACCACCACCATAAAGGGTCTGCTTGTCCAGGCGCTGCAACGGTGCATTGAGCTTAAGTCGCCGCACCAGATCAGGATTGGCGATGAATGACCGACCAAAGGCCACCAGCGCGTTGGGGTCTTTAGCGGTCAACGCGTGCGCCAGCTCAGCGGTATATCCATTATTGGCGATATAGGTACCACTGAAGCGCGCTCGCAGCCGTTGAAAATCAAACTCGGGATCATGGTCCCGGGATGACATGGTGGCACCTTCGATTACATGAACATAGACTGGCGCAAGCTGCTCCAGTTGATCAAACACCGATTCAAACAGGGCCCAATTATCCGCATTGCTTACCCCATTGGCCGGACTGACCGGGGATAGCCTCACCCCTACCCGTCCAACACCTGCCTCTTCAATCACCGCCGCCATCACCTCCCTGAGAAAACGGCTGCGATTCTCGATCGAACCGCCATACCGGTCATTCCGATGGTTCGACCCGTCGCGCAGGAACTGGTCAATCAGGTAGCCGTTGGCGGCATGGATCTCCACCCCGTCGAAACCGGCCTCCAGGGCATTGCGGGTTGCCTGTCGATAGGCCTGCACGATCCCGGAAATTTCATCCAGAGCCAGCGCCCGGGGTTGGCTGGCGGTGACAAACGCCCCATCGACAAAGGTCAGGGCGTCCGCCCGGATGGCCGAGGGACCGACCGGCTGGCCGCCATCGGGTTGCAGGCTGCTATGAGACACCCGTCCCACATGCCAGAGCTGCAGGAAGATATGGCCACCGACGGCGTGCACCGCATCGGTCACCAGACGCCAGCCGTCGGTCTGTTCCTGGCTGTAGATACCCGGGGTATCCTGATAGCCCTGCCCCTGCTGGGAAATCTGCGAAGCCTCGGCGATAATCAACCCCGCCGATGCGCGCTGGGCATAATATTCGGCCATCAGTGGAGTCGGCACAAAACCGGCACCCGCCCGGCTGCGGGTCAGGGGGGCCATTACGACTCGATTATCTAGCTGGAGATTACCCAGACTGTACGGGTCAAAGAGTGGTGCTGGTTGACTGATCACGCCGGTAAGCGCTCCTGTGCCTTGAATAAATAGCCGGGGATCATACCAATAACGGGCAGGAGGTCCAGCCAGGAAAAAATCCCGGGGACGCACCGGGCCGGCACAGGCCGGCCCGGCACACGATCACCAAGTAATGCGACTATTTCTTGCTGCGGTATTTTTTATGGCAACTACCACAGGTTTCACCGGTTTTTCCAAACTGCGCCTTTATTGCCGCTTCGTCACCCGTCGCCGCCACCTGCTGCAACTTGACCGCCTCATCTTGCATGTTCTGGTATTTGCTCAAAAAATCATCCCAGTTATCCCAGATTTCCGGCTTGGCTTCACTCTCACCCACTGATCCTTTCGGAAAGCCTTCAGAGACATCCAGACGGGAGGCATTGGCCAGACCCTCGGCGCGGCTTTTAAAAAATGCGGCATCAAACGGGATCTTGCCTTTTACCATCGCCCCCATCGGGTCCATGTACCATTTATAAGTGGTCATGACCGACTCCCTGAAATCAATCGCCCCCTGGATACCCTCCTCGGCCAGAGCGGCCGACGAGGCAGTACCGAGCAGTGAAATCATCATCACAGATTGAAGCAGACCCTTTTTCATTATTTTCCCTCTCCTGATAACCACACCAAAAAAACGGTGAATAAAGTACAGCCGATCAAGCCGGCAGCCCATTAATAGTATTCCAATAAAATGGCTTATGCAGCATGGAGCCCCGTGATTCCTGAGTCAAGAACAGGTGATCATGTCGAGCGATTATCGGCCCGGTGCTTTGCCGTGATGAAGACCGAGTGAGGTACATAGAGCAGTTCTGACAGCCGGCGTATGACATGCTCCTCGTAGCGGTGCAGTGACTGGTCGGCAAAGGCGATCTGCCACAGTGTCTCGATCAGTTGGTTCTTCTGTTCGGCGGTGTAGTGCTGATTGATCAGGCGGGTAAACTCGTAATAGTCAGTGGAGTCGGCGTGCTCCGACTCGGCCATGGACAGCAACGCCTCAGCTTGCTCCTGGCCCAGACCGAAATAGCGCTGTACCGCCTGCAACAACGCTTCCTTCTCCTCTGGCTGCTGCTGGAAATCCGACTCTGCCACTTCAAACAGCAACACGGTAACCGCCAGCCGGAGAGCGTGTTCCGGATCCCTTGCCATGGTGTCAGAATCGGGAGACAGGTGGGCCTCGAAGAACTGCTTTATCTTTTCAATCATTCCAATCCGACTCCTGTTTCGTTCTCCACCGGTGGTTCATTGGTAAAAGGCAGCGTAAGGCAGAACCGGGTACCGCTGCCGACTTCACTTTGGACACTGATCCGCCCACGATGTTTCGCGGCCACCACTTTTACAAAGGCAAGCCCAAGCCCGGTGCCTTTTTGCTCCTTGCCATCCCCTTTCCTGACCTGCTGAAAGGGGGCAAATATCCGCATCTGATCCGCCTCGGCGATGCCCGGTCCCTGATCCTTGACTCGACAGTGGATTTCATCCGCTGCGGCGTCCATCTGCAATTCAACAACTGCGCCGGCCGGACTGTGGCGTATGGCGTTCTCCAGCAGATTGATCAGCGCACGCTCCAGTAGCGCACCGTCCGCTTTAATCCAGGCCTGCTCCAGACGCATATCGCGCACCAGACGGATTGTTTTCTTCTGCGCCTCGGCGAAAACGGCATCGACTGCGTTGTGCCCAACCGATACCAGATCAATCTCCTGAAAATCATCATAATCCGCATTTTCCGCCTTGGCCAAACGCAGAAAATCATCCGCCAGTTTCAGTGCCTTGTGAGCATAGCCTTCGATACGTTCGACCATCTCGGCCTGGCCCATCTGCCCGACATCCGCGCGTTGTATCTCCAGCATGGAGATCATCGAAGTCAGCGGTGAACGCAGATCATGGGAGAGAAAATTCAGCGTCTGTGTCCGTCTACGTTCACTCTCTTTTAGCCGGGTGATGTCGGATAGGATGACAATCGCCCCATTAAAATGCCCTCCAGCAACGGTCAGCGGCGAGATCTGTATCAGCAGTTCACTGCCTTGAAGAATCCGCCCCTCCAATGACATGGTTTCGCCTTTTACCAATACCTGGCGTAGTGCACCCGCCAGTCCCTCACTGCTCTTGATCTCCATCCGCTCGGCCAGAGTCAGCATCTCCATCATCGACAGGTCGGATTCATTCGGCAAGCCAAGCAGACGCACCGCCTGGGTATTATTCATCACCACTTCGCCACCCAGATTGATCACCAGCATGCCGTCCACCATCTGGCGCAGGATATCGGACAACAGTCTGCGCACCGCCCTCAGGTCGGCAATAGCCGATTGCACCCGCCGCACCTGCCGCTCCACCAATTCAATATTGCCCCTGCGCTCGGGCAGATAGGTGATGGCAAACTGTTGGGTGTAATCGCTCAGCAGTTGCAGCGACATATCATCCACCCTGCGCTCCCCATTCATCTCGATTCCAAGCTTCCAGTGGCCGTCACCCCGTGGTATGCGAATCCAAACCCGCTGCTGCTGGATCAGCGGCTCCAGTGGAATTGACAGCACAGGCGCGGTGGGCGGAGCTCGCCAACTATTGCGCTCAAGAACAGCGTCGTCGGCATCCAGCAATATCCAGCCATCGAGTGACAGGAGCATTTGCAGGAACCGGAGTCCGCGGGAGATCTGCATCGGAGATTGATGAAATCCGATGCCGCGCGGTTCCGCGCGCAACCGGGTTAACTCCTGCTCAAAATAGTGCACCGTCCGTACCATACGCCGCCAGCTCCAGAGTGGAAAACCGAGCAGCAGACCGATTAAAACCGCCGTCGGAGGAAACCAGAGATGCAACATGTGCAGCAGCAGACCGCTCATACCCAACGTCAATAACGCCAAAACGGTTACGACTGGCAGCACCACGTTGGGCTTTAACAGCGGAAAAGATAGAAACACCAGCATCAGGATGATCCCACTCAGTTGTAGCTGCCGGTTCGGAGCCAGCGACTCAATGGTGATGCCACGTCTCAGGGCGTCGATCAGATTGGCGTTGATCTCTACTCCCGACATCGGCCGGCTGTAACCGGACACCGGCGTCGGCAGCAGATCCCCCAGCCCCGGCGCGGTGGCACCGACCAGCACAATCTTGTTGTCAAACGCATCCGCGTTGAACCGACCCGTTAGCACATCCTGGTAGGAGATCCTGGGGAAATGACCGGGCGAACCGGCAAAGGGCAGTAAAATGTGGTTATCCCGAACAATGGTCTGCGCGTCGGCCGGCACATCCGACGGATTACGGCCACCCGGTAACGGATCAACCGCGGCAGGCTCCAGTTCCTGCAGAAGCACCACTCCAATACTCGGCCAACGCGCGCTGCCCAGACCCTCGCGGAGAAACACACGTCGGGCAATCCCGTCCGGATCCAGGTCGATATCCACATGCCCCAGGCCCTTGACATGCGCCCGCAGGGCCGGCATCGGCAGCGTCTCGCTCAACTCCCCATACTGCTGTTGTTCGATAATGACCGGCAAAAACACCCGGCCGCTGTCGGCCACGGCCTGTGCCAGCCGTGCATCCCCCTGCGAGTCCCGCACATCCGGCTCGACAAACAGAATATCCAGGAAGATGGCACGCGCACCCGCCTGAGTTAAGCGGTCGATCAGATCGGCATGCAGGCTGCGCTGCCAGGGCCAGCGCCCGTAAGTCGCCAGGCTGGCACTGTCAATGGCGACAATGACCAGGTCACCGGGCGCCGGGCGTGACCAGGCGTCGAGCTGTACGTCATAGAGCAATTGATCCAGTCGCCACAGCCACTGGGAATGCACGGTGAACAGTAACCCGCCTGTCAGCAATAACGACAGCAGCAGCCATTCGGGTGAAAGCCGCAGCGGTCCCCGGCCGACCCGCCGAATGGTTGAAGCCGCGCTATTCAGCATCCGCACCGGTCCATCGACGGTAACCTTTCAATCCACAGGAGCGGCTCATCTGAACAGGTCACTCCCCTGCTGGTCGATCAGCACACGCGCCTTGCGCAGGGTCTCCTCCACACACAGGTCATGGTTTGGCAGCAGATCGGCGCGGATAAAATGGTGCGTTTGCCCATCACGGGTAATCCAGCCCTGCACCCGGAACTGGCCGTTATCGGCCATTGGCTCCGGCTGAATATCGAATCCCTTATAGGCTACCGCGGCCACCGGCTGCGTCGTCTTTTCGCCAGCGTCGGCAAACAGTGCCTTCAGATAATCGGTGAATCCCATGCGCTTCCCTCCAATCCTGTGGGGCATTTATCCCATATCGTCCCGCTGACATAAAGCCCGGCAGGCCATCAACTGCTTTGCCTCAGGGGCATTATCCTTGCAATTCATTGGTTGTCTGAAGCCCAGCAACTACACTCTAATTCATCAACATGAGGTCTGGAAAATGAAACAGATCAGAGCAGCAAATGACCGAGGCTATCAGCATCACGACTGGCTGGAGACGCATTACAGCTTCTCCTTTGCCGATTATTATGATCCGGCCCACATGGGGATCTCCATCCTGCGCGTGATCAATGACGACCGGATCGCTCCGGCAGGCGGATTTCCCACCCACCCGCATCAGGATATGGAGATTGTCACCTACGTACTCGATGGGGTACTGGAACATAAGGACAGCATGGGCAACGGCTCACTCATCCGGCCGGGAGACATTCAGCGCATGAGCGCCGGCACCGGGGTGCGGCACAGCGAATTCAACCACTCGGACCAGCAGCCGGTACATCTGCTGCAGATCTGGCTGCTACCCAACCGGAAGGGTGTGACACCCGGCTATGCCCAGAAACACTTCCCCCCCTCGGAGCGCCGCAACCTTCTCCAGCTGCTGGTCTCGCCAGACGGCAGCGCCGGCTCCATCAGCGCCCACCAGGACGGCCTGATCTACGGCACCCTGCTGGAACCGGGCAAATCGGTGTCCCACGAACTGGCGGCGGAACGCATCGCCTATGTCCATATCGCCAGGGGCAAGGCGGTAATCAACAACGAAACCCTGGGTGATGGCGACGCCATCACCTTGTCGGAAGAGCCGCAGGTGAAGTTGACCGGTGTTGAGGAGTCGGAGATCCTGCTGTTTGATCTGCCCCAGGGGCCTGGCGGTCGTCAGCATAGGTGAAGTGATGAAAAACAGTGAAACAGGTGAATTTGTACGCTGGGAATCCCAATTCAGAAACTGGGTGACCCCCACGGGCGAGGCAGGCCCGCGTGGAGAAGGCGGCTTTAAGGCCGAGCCGGAGCGCTACCACCTCTATGTCTCACTGGCCTGCCCGTGGGCCCACCGCACCCTGATTTTTCGTAAACTGAAACGCCTGGAAGATGTTATCTCGGTGTCTGTGGTGCATCCGGTCATGCCCGAAGAGAGCTGGCTGTTCGGCAGCTATCCCGGGGCCACGGTGGATCATGTGCATGGCTACCGAAAACTGGCCCAGCTTTATGAGCAGGTCAAACCAGGCTATGACGGCGTGGTCACCGTGCCGGTACTGTATGACAAACAGCGCCACCAGATCGTAAACAACGAGTCATCGGAGGTTATACGTATGTTCAACAGCGCCTTTGATGCCTGGGGCGATGGAGAGCTGGATCTCTATCCCGAGCCAATGCGCAACCGGATCGACGAACTCAATGAATTTGTCTACGACCGGGTGAACAACGGCGTCTACAAGGCCGGGTTTGCCAAAACCCAGCCAGCCTATGAAAAAGCCTTCGACCAGTTGTTTGACGCACTGGATCAGCTTGAAGCGCGGCTGGAGCAGAACCCCTGGCTAATAGGCGATAGGCCCACCGAGGCCGACTGGCGGCTGTTCCCCACCCTGGTGCGTTTTGATGCGGTCTACTACGGACACTTCAAGTGCAACCAGCAACGCATTGTCGACTACCCCAATCTCTGGGCCTGGCTGCGTGCGCTCTACCGGGTGCCGGGGATCGCAGAGACGGTAAGCATGGATCACATCAAGACTCACTACTACGCCAGTCATCCCTCCATCAACCCGAACGGCATAATCCCCAAGGGACCGCAGATCGACTTCCAGTCACCGGGGGGTATGGGGCGTTATGACTGACAGGGACCGGCGTCGCGCCAGGCAACGCCGGGTCCCGGGATACCCGATCAGAGCTTGAACTCCGCCAGTTTCAGCTGCATGGTCTCTTCCTTTGACTCCTGTTCCTGGATACGGCTGCTGATTTCCGATATGGCATCCAGATTGGCCTGTGAAATCTGATTCACCTGGGCCACGCAATCCACGATATGCGCATTCTTCTCTTGCGACAGCGAAGACATCTTGACCGTGTGTTCCATCTGACCGGAGGCATTGGCGGCGTCAGTGGTGGCGGCGTTAATGACTTCGATAGTCTCCTCCATGGTATGCATCACACCCTCCAGGAGGGTGGTCTGACTCTCCATCTTTTTGGTCGATGTACTGACCGACTGGGTGATATCGGCGATAATCCGGTGGATCTCCTCCAGGCTCTGCTGGGTGCGCACCGCCAGGCCCCGCACCTCGTCCGCCACCACGGCAAACCCCCGGCCCTGTTCACCGGCACGAGCCGCCTCGATAGCCGCGTTCAGCGCCAGAAGATTGGTCTGCTCGGCTATCCCGTTGACCACCGTCAGCACCCCTTTGACCTGATCGGTGTTGTTGGATAGCTGGGCGATCTCCGTGGCCATTTCACGATTGCTGACCGAATAGCGGCGCAACTTCTCACCAAAATCGCTGATTCCCTGCTGGGATTTGTTGAGATGTTCACTGACATTGCGGATCAGGGTCTGGCTCTGTTCCGCATCCACAACAAGGCTGTCGGTGATCTGGTCCAGTTCCGCCAGTTCCTGGTGAGCCTCCTGTATCAGCTTGGCAATACCGTTGATGCGCTGATTGATCTCGCCGGTCATCTGGTTAATGTCATGCACCGCGTTCTTGTTCGAGCTGGCAAACTGTTTCGTCTCCAGCAGCGCCGAACGGATGTTGTGCCTGAAGCTGTCAATGACCGACAGCACCTGCCCCAGTTCAGTATTGAAGTTGGCGTTGACCTTGCACTCCTGGGATAGATCCCTTCTGGCAAAGTTTTCCATGTAGTGGGACATCTGTTTCAGGGCGTCCACACCCCAGCGTTTTTCATCCAGGTCATGTACCAGAACAACCGCAGCCACCACCAGTTGGATCACCATGGACCAGAAATTTTCGGTAAGGACCAGGGCATTGGCCACCAGAATAGTAATACCGACCCAGTGTATGCTGCGCATGCGCAAGAAGAGTGATTTGATCATATATAGGTTTCGCTATAGAGGTAGTCCATTATCGGGATAACAACCTGAAAAAGCTGACGTGGAAGTCACGTGGCGGCCGACTGATACCGCGCATAACGGCACTGTTTCAGCACAGCTTGTTATCACTCCCCTTATCGGACACCTGCTTGGAGACTTTAATAAAACCGGTAGAGACCTACGGAAATTTGCGGATTTAATTGACAGGGATCAGCAAAATGCCGCCGTGTGCGACTTCTCAACCCCGGTTTCTTCCCCGCATAGTTGACATTGATCGCACGGAACAGGCGTGTACAAAACAGCCAGGCACGGACTGCATCAACCACGCGCCAAGGCGTATCATAGGTCCCGCGAGCGACTATACGATCTGACATCATCGACCGCATCCACTTATCAACCGAGAAAATAATGCGATATTCACCCTGCTCGCCCTGCGGATTACCCGGGCAATGAGTGAACTGGAAACCTATCAATACCTGCTGATCGCGCTGATCTTTGTCTGGAGTGGCTTCGTGCGCTCGGGACTGGGCTTTGGCGGGGCGGCCCTGTCACTGCCGTTTCTGCTGCTGATCGAAAACCAGCCATTGATCTTCCTGCCCATCATCGCCATTCACCTGCTGGTGTTCTCCTCCTCCACCGTGCTGGTGAACGCACGGCGGTCGAGCTTGGCGAAGGCGAGCGGCGGGGACTTCAGGCAGGGTATCGACTGGGCCTATCTGCGGTATGCGCTGGCGGTGATGATCATACCCAAGCTGCTCGGGGTATTCGGCCTGATCACCCTGCCACCGGCGGTGATGAGCGGCATCATCTTCTCCATCGTGGCGGTATATGCCATCGGCTATATCCTGAACCGCCCCTTCAAGAGCAACAGCAAGGCGGTGGATGCCCTGTTCCTGATGCTGGGTGGCTACATCAGCGGCTCCTCACTGATCGGCGCGCCCTTGATCATCGCCGTATTCGCCAATCATGTGGATAAACACCAGTTGCGCGATACCCTGTTTGTCCTCTGGTTCATCCTGGTGACCATCAAGATGGCCGCCTTCATTGCCGTCGGCATCGACCTGCAGCTGATCCACCAGCTCTGGTTGCTGCCCTGTGCCACGGTCGGCCATCTGCTGGGATTGCGGCTGCACCGGCGGATGCTCGACCGGGAATCGCCGCTGTTCTTCCGCCTGCTCGGCTCTGCCCTGCTGTTGATCAGTACTATCGGACTGCTGAAAGGGTTGGTATGAGCCCGCCAGGGGCATTATCCCTGCCACAGATTCGGCCGGGGTCGGGTTCCTGAGGCCTGGGAATAGAAAATCTACTCACCATTGGTGGCGCTGAACCAGCAGCGGGGGCGCACACCGTGAGTCTGCAACGGGTGATGGGTGCAGAGCCAGGATGGAGCATCAGCCGCTGACCGACGGTTCTCCGGATCGCACAGGGCGGCGGCAAAATAGGTATCAAGACGGCATTGCGGACTGGGCAGCCCCATATTGGTCCGCTGTGAAATCGACAGTTCCGGCATCTCGAACATCGGGTAGCCGATATGCCGTTTATGTGCGAAGTAACGGGTCAGGCGCGCCCCGGCCATGGCCGAGCGCATGCATAGCGCCCGCGCCTCGCGGTCATCAAATACCCCCCGACAGCGGTCAATCACGATCTCCGGCGTGGTCTCTTCCCGCAGCACGCTGTATTCGGGCAGTTTCGGGAACACGCGCCGCAGGCAATCGGAGACCCCAAAATAATCCGCCTGCCCCTCCACCGAGTATTTCCAGACCGCCGGCGGTCCCGCCAGGTGATGACCGATTTCATGGCAAATTATCAGGGTGAAAGCATCGGCATTGATAATCGGCTGGCGGGCGATCCCGCCTGGAATGCGCAGCACCGCGATCTCTCCGCGCCGGTCCTCCTCGCGCCAGGCTGAAGCCTGATTGGTATCGTCCGGCCAGAGCCGGTCGATGCGCAGCCGTTCGTTACGCTCACTGAACGCCGCAACATAGGTCCGGCCGACCACGTCAAGAATGGTGTGATAGGTATTTCTGGAGATCTCCGCAGTCGCCGCCGACCAGCCGTACAGCGACAGGAGCCATAAAACAACCATGGAGAGACGCACCATACAGAGTTTCCACCCGTGTCCGGCTCCCCTTACCTGTAACTAATAGCGTAAACCCCGGTGACTTCAAGGTGCAGGGCATTACGGATACCGGCTGATCAATTCTCCGGCTCCAGGACATGGGTCGCCTTGCCGTCCAGGCTGTGCCGGTTTTTTTCCCGCCAGTAGTCACGAATCCCCGCCTCACCCTTCTTTTCCGCCCAGGCCGTCAACTGTTCACGCTCACCCGCATAATCATAAAACGGCACCCCCATGCCGCAGGAGGTCTGCACCAGTTCCACCGCCAGATCGAATATCTGGCGTGCACCCGAGAGTGGCTTGAACAGCGGGTAGAGGGTTTCCCATTCGGTATCGTAGGGATGAATCACGCGGGGTGTGCCATACAGTCGCAGGATCATCGGACTGCCCTCAAAGGCACAGAACATGAGGGTCATCCTGGGAAACTCCCGGACGTGGGCCGCCGTTTCGTTGCCGCTGCCGGTAACATTGAGCCAGACCAGGCGCCGCTCATCCAGCACCCGCAGTGAGTCCATCCCCTTGGGAGAGAGGTTGACCCGGCCATCGGCCGCCGCCGTGGCCACGAAAAACAGCTTCTGGTCACGAATAAAATCGATCATCTTTTGCGGAATTTCTCTGTACTGCCGGCCCATCCGGGTTGCTCCTGAATCTGTTGTGATATAAGCGTATTCGAGCGATCCGGCGAATGTTTGCCCCCGCGCGGATCTCCTGCGATGATTCGAGCATAGCACGCCGAAAACACGAGGAAGCCCAATGGAACGCATCACCATCTCCCTGGATGAGGAGCTGATCAGCCAGTTTGAGGAGTACCTGAAACGGCGTAACTACAAGAACCGCTCAGAGGCGATCCGGGATATGATCCGCGACACCCTGGAAGCGGATCGCATGGAGCATGCCGACACAGGCCACTGCGTCGGCACCCTCACCTATGTGTTCAACCACGAGGAACGGGAGCTGGCCAGGCGCCTGACTCACGCCCACCATCACCATCACGATGTTTCGATCTCCACCCTGCATGTCCACCTGGATCATGAAAACTGCCTGGAGGCAGTGGTGGTCAACGGCCCCACCAAACAGGTCGAAGAGTTTGCCAATGCCGTCATCACCCAGCCGGGTGTGCGCCATGGCAAGCTCAACCTGATTCCGGTGGAGGTACAGCAGGAGCATCACCACCATGGCAGCGGCGCCCACAAACACAGCCATACCCACCCCCAGACCTGAATCTTCGGACAGGGACAACAACCGAGGAATCGTCAGCGGCGGGACCTGCCTGCAAGCACCGTAGCAGGCATGAAGCCACCGCCACAGCCATAACCCTGCCCTTTCCCTGCAGTTGTATTACGAATTATTTTTTTGTAATATTTCATAACTCACCCGGGTACTGCGGCACAGTCGTGCCGGCGAGTTTCTCCACCGGAGTCTGCGAATGTATAAACGGCTTACCCGATTTCTGACGGCAGCACTGACCCTGTTTCCAACACTCGCCACGCCCCACTTCCAGACCCTGATCCCCTCCCATGACCTGGTCCATGAGGCAACCCCCCGCATCATCCGGCTGGACATGGCCTTCACCCACCCGATGCAGGGGGGCCCCGCCATGGCGATGGGTAAGCCGGTGCAATTCGGTGTGCTGGGCCCCGGTGGACACCAGAACCTGAACGACACTCTCTCCCCGTACCAGATAAAGGGCGAAACGGCCTATCGGGCCGACTACCGTTTCACCCGGCCCGGTGATTATCTTTTTTATCTGCAGCCCGCCCCTTACTGGGAGCCGGCCGAGGGGGTGATGATTGAGCACTACACCAAGGTGGTGGTGGACGCCTTCTCCGCGGAGACCGGCTGGGACAGGCTGGTGGGTTTTCCGGTCGAGATCGAACCACTCACCCGCCCCTTCGGACTCTGGACCGGCAATCTGTTCCAGGGAGTGGTCAGGCGGAACGGCCAGCCGGTGCCCTTCGCCGAGGTGGAGGTCGAGTGGCTGAATGACGGCAGCGTCATACCACCGGCAGACGCCTATATCACCCAGGTGATCAGGGCGGACGCCAACGGCACCTTCAGCTATGTGATGCCCCGTGCCGGTTGGTGGGGTTTCGCCGCGCTGCTGGAGGGTCCGGAAAAGCTGAACAATCCCGCCGGGCAGGCCGTGCCGGTGGAACAGGGGGCACTGATCTGGGTCTTTGCCCGTGATATGCCGTAACTGAGGAGCCACGACCATGGCCCATATTCCTGACGGAGTGCTCTCCACGCCCGTACTGATCACCGGCGCTGTCGTCACCACCGGCCTGTTGGCGGTGGCGATCCGGCGGCTCGACTTCGACCGCATACCCCAGGCGGCGGTGCTCTCGGCGGCCTTTTTTATCGCCTCCCTGCTCTCGGTGCCGGTCGGCCCCAGCAGCGTCCATCTGATACTGAACGGTCTGATGGGGGTGATCCTGGGATGGGCAGCGGTGCCCGCCATTTTTGTTGCGCTGATCATGCAGGCGGTATTTTTCGGTTATGGCGGTCTGCTGGTGCTGGGGGTGAATACCATGAATATCGCCCTCCCAGCGCTGTTATGCGCAGCCCTTCTGGGTCCGGCGCTGCGGCGTTCCGACGGCAGATTCAGCCTGATCTGGGGAGCTGTAAGCGGTGCAGCGGGCGTTCTCTTGACCGGCACACTGGTCAGTCTCTGCCTCGGCCTGAGCAGTGCCGATTTCCTGCCGGCCGCCAAGGTCGTGCTTGCCACCTACGCACCACTGATGATCGCCGAGGCGGCTGTCACCGGCTTTACCCTGGGGTTCATCCTCAAGGTGGCGCCAGAACTGATCACCATTCCAGAGTGAACTGATGTCACGCCTACACTTGATTCTCCCACTCCTGCTGCTGTTGAACGGCACCGCAGAGGCGCACCTGCTGAAACTGTTTGCCTATGTCGAGGGAGCCAGCGTTCACGGCTCTGCCTACTTTGCCGGAGGCACCAATGCCGCCGGCCTGGCAATCACCATCAGCGACCGCAACAATCAACAGCTTGTCAGTCTGAAAACCGACTCACAGGGCGGCTTCAGCTACACCCCGGCCACCCCGGGTGAATACCATATTCGGGCCGATACCGGCGAGGGCCACCGTGCAGAGTGGCTGATCCGGGCGGACGAGTTCAGCCAGGCGTTCCCTGCCGGTGCCGCCACGGCCGGCGGTGGTCAGGAGGCGGTTAAGCCGGACAACACCCTCCCTGCTCTGCCGGCCCCACAACTGGCAGGATTGATCGAGCGGGCCGTGGCACGGCAGATCGGCCCCCTGCGCGAGGCGCTGCAACGTAGCGAAGACCGGGCGCGCCTGAGCGATATACTCGGCGGCGTCGGCTTTATTTTCGGTCTCGCCGGTATCGCCCTCTGGTGGCGTGGCAGGCAGGTTGAACGGGGAAAATAATGCAACTGACCCTCATTGAAGATGAACCCGGAAAC
This sequence comes from Sedimenticola selenatireducens, assembly GCF_963675335.2. Classification (NCBI taxonomy): domain Bacteria; kingdom Pseudomonadati; phylum Pseudomonadota; class Gammaproteobacteria; order Chromatiales; family Sedimenticolaceae; genus Sedimenticola; species Sedimenticola selenatireducens. The sequence goes on along the minus strand of NZ_CAXXYC010000002.1, from coordinate 134,196 downwards.
GACCGGCTGAGACAGTTCGATCCGCGCCTGCGCCTGATTGCCGCCCTGCTGTTCGCGCTGACGGTGGTCTCCCTGCACCTGATCCCGCTGCTGCTGCTCACCCTGCTGCTGGCGTTGGGCATGGCATGGTGGATCGGCCTGAGTGGATCGCTGCTGCTGAAACGGCTCCTGGTGATGGAGGGGTTCATGATTGCACTGCTGGTCATGCTGCCTTTTTCCGTGCCCGGCGAAAGCTTATTGACCCTGGGGCCGTTCAACGCCAGCGTAGAGGGAGTGCAGCGGGCCCTGCAGATCGTGCTCAGAGCCAACGCCATTGTGATTCTGCTAATGGCCCTTATCGGTACCCTGGAGCCGGTGGTTTTGGGTCACGCCCTGGGACAGCTGCGACTGCCCGATAAGCTGATCCATCTGTTTCTGTTTACCGTGCGCTACATCGGCGTCCTGTTTGACGAATATCGGCGCCTGCGTCTGGCGATGCGCGCACGCGCCTTCGTCGCCGGCAGCAATCGGCATACCTGGCGAACCTTCGGCTGGCTGGTGGGCATGCTGCTGGTGCGCAGCTTGGAGCGCTCCGAGCGGATTCTGGCCGCCATGAAATGCCGTGGTTTCAATGGACGGCTCTATCTGGTGAAGCAAAATATCTGGAGCCGGCATGACACGCTGGCTCTGCTCCTCTCGCTCAGCCTTTCGGGCACACTGCTACTGCTGGAACAGACCTTATGAATGAAGCCCTGATCACGCTGCGGGATATCAGTTTTGGCTATCCGAACCACCCGGTACTGTCCGGAGTAAATTTTCATCTCCACCCCGGTGAGCGGGTTGCCCTGCTGGGGGAGAACGGCGCCGGCAAGACCACCCTATTGCAACTGATGGTGGGGCTGCACAAACCCACCCGCGGGCGCATCCACGCCTTTGGCCGCGAGCGCCGCAGCGAGCAGGACTTCCGGGATGTACGGGGCAAGGCGGGACTGCTGTTTCAGGATGCCGATGACCAGCTGTTCTGTCCCACGGTGCTGGAGGATGTCATCTTCGGCCCGCGTAACCTGGGCAAGTCGGAGACCGAGGCAAAGGTGATTGCCGAACAGGTGCTGGGTTCTCTCGGGCTCTCCCGCTACGCTGATCGCATCACCCACAAACTCTCAGGCGGTGAGAAACGGATGATTTCACTGGCCACGGTGCTGGCCATGCAGCCACAGGCGCTGTTGATGGATGAACCAACCAACGGACTCGATGAAAAGGCCGAGCAGCGACTGCTGGAGCATCTGGAGTCACTGCCCCAGGCGATGGTATTCGTCTCCCACGACCGCAAACTGGTGGAACGGCTGGCCACCCGCGCCGTGATGATCGAGGACGGCACCCTGATCGAAGGGGTGATGCACAGCCATCCGCACGTTCATACCCATTCCCATCTGCATATCCATGCCGCCGGCATTGATGCCGGGCACGACCACGACGGCAGCATTCCCGAACATCAGCATGCCCACGGGGAAGGCTGATCCTCACAAAACAGCTGCCGGGCCAAATCCGTATTGGGCCAACCCCTCAGCCAACCAGCCGGCTCTGTCTCTCTCTGGCGACATGACTGGATTGCACTTCAATAGCGCGACAGTTTCTGTTGACAGCAAACCCGGGGGATGGGATTTTGAACTAACCGACCCGGGACGGGTCGGTATCTGCCAACATGAGCCACAAAGAAGAGAACCTCCGGGGAGATCTGTGCTGAACCACTTGATCCACTTTCGGCCGCTGACCAGGATGCTGCCGATGATCCTGTTCTGCCTGGCCGTGACGCTGCCCGCTATCGCAGCGAATGAAACCAACCAGACCGGGCCACTGGGATCAACCACCCCAAGCATCGAGAGTACCCGGGCAAAAATCACCGAACTGGAAGCCGTCGCCGGGCAAGAGGGCGCCGACACTAAGGAACTGGAAAGCTACCGCCGGATCCTGGAACAGCTACAACAGGCGGAGGGTGAGCAGAGGCAGGCCGACCTGTACAGGCAGACCGTCGACAACGCCGAACAACAGCTCAAGGAACTGAGAAATTCCCTCGCCCGGTTCGTCAATGAGAGCAAGCCGTTCGTCTTGCCGGTCAATCTGACGGTTGAGGAGCTGACCCGGCGCTATAACCAGGCTCAGTCGGATCGCCAGTTGGCCCAGACTCAACTGCAGGATCTGGAAGAACAGCGCGCCATACAGCGTGTCCGGCCCGAGCAGTCCGGCAAAGAGCTGGCTGATGCCAAAAGGCAATTGGAGGAGATCGAACAACGGCTGAGTGGAGACAGTGCGAATCGGCTCCAATCACCCCAAAAACAGCTCCTGCTGGCCACTCAGTCAAAGTTAAAGAACAAGATCAACCGGCTGCAGATGGAACGTCTCAGCCACACCCATCGTATGGACCAGCTGGCCGTGCAAATTGAACTGGCTCAGACCAGGCTCAAGCAGGCTGATGCGCGGATGCAGCAGTTTCAGGAACGGGTCTCCTCACTGCAGGCGCAAGAGGCACAGCAGGCACAGCAGCAAGCCGAGATCGCGCAACAGGAGGCGGCCGGCAAACACCCGCTGATCCAGCAATACGCCAACAATAATACCGCACTCAGCCAGAAACTGACTCAGCTGGCCACACAGACCGAAGCGGTGACGCTGGAACTGGAGAAGACCGTAGCCCGTAAAGAGGCTATCCGGCAGAGCCAGGAGCGGGTTCAGCAACAGATTAATATCGGTGGCCTGGATGAGCAACCGGGACGCGTGCTGCAGAAACAGCGCAGTAATCTGCCCAGGTTGGCGGATATCCAGAAAAGCGTGGAAAAGAGACGCGCCGAGATCGCCACCGTACGATTAGAATCCTTTCAGATCGAGGATCGGCAGCAACAGCTACAGGCAGAGCTCGGGTATGACCTGATTAACGAAACCCAACCCGATGATCTGACCGCCGAGGAGTGGAATCAGATCCGCAGTGAACTGAAACAACTGCTGTACGACCGCCTGGTGCTCCTGGACAAACTCAAAACCGCCTACGGGCGCTACGAGAAGGCACAGGCCGATCTCAGCGCCGAGCAGTTGCAACTCTATGACCGGGTAGCCCAATATGGTGAGCTGCTTGACCGGCATCTGCTCTGGATCCCCTCCACCGACCGCATGACGGCGGCTACTTTGAACAATGCAATAGAGGGCATCGGCTGGTTCTTCTCCGCCCCAAACTGGAGCAATGCGGCTGAAGGCATCGTCAACGGTCTAAAGCTTTACCCCTACCGGGTAATCATACTGATAATTGTCCTCGGTCTGCTGCTGGCCAACCGCAGGAAAATGCGTCAGCGGCTGGCCCAGATCGCACCGGCCGTTGGCAACGTCGCCAAAGACAGTTTTCAGAATACGGTCAATGCATTTGTCATCACCTTGTTGCTGGCCCTGCCCTGGCCGTTGCTGATGGCCGCGCTGGGGTGGTGGCTCACCAAGGGCTCCGACCACGCCTTTATCGTGGCTGTATCCATCGGCCTGCGACGTGTGGCGGTGTTCTTTTTCATTATTCAAATCGTGCGTTACCTGTTCATAAAGAACGGTCTGGCAGAGGTGCACTTCCGCTGGAACCCGGCGCACGGAAAGATGTTCCGTCGCCATATGCGCTGGCTGGTGGCGGCGCTGGTTCCGCTCGCTTTTACCGTCGGCGTATTCGAGTGGGTAGAGAATGACGCCTATATCAACTCGCTGGGGCGACTGGCATTTATCGCCGGTCTGTTGGTTACCGCGCTGTTTTTCCACCGCATGCTCAATCCCTGGACCGGCTTCCTGGCGACCGACGGAAACAACTGCCGCAGTGACCTGAGCAGGCTCTGGTATCCGGCGGCCATGCTCACCAACCTGAGTCTGGCGATACTGGCCATTGAAGGCTACTACTTCAGCGCTCTCAACCTGGAACGCATGCTGTTTGTCTCAATGATCTCCGGGATACTCATCTTCCTGGTCTATCACCTGCTGGCGCGTTGGCTACTGGTGGCGGAACGACGCCTGGCACTTGCGCGGGCAAGGGCCAAACGACAGGCGGCACAGGAAGCCAAAGTTGCCAAGGAGGCCGCCGAGGCCGCCGGCGAGGGGGTACCGGAGCTGGCCGAATTCGAGGCGGTCAACCTGGCCACCATCAACGAGCAGACACGTCGCCTGTTACGGGTGGGCACCACCCTGCTGTTTGCCGTCCTGATCTACCTGATATGGGAACAGCTGACACCGGCCCTGAGCTGGTTGAACAACGTGGTGTTGTGGCAGTTTGAAAGCGGTGGCCAGATCTCGGATATCTCCCTCTGGGAGGGTCTGGCGGCGCTGGTAGCGGTGGCCCTCACCATGATTGCCGGGCGCAACCTGCCGGGATTGCTGGAGATCGCCGTATTGCAGCCGTTGAGCCTGGATCTGGGCACCCGGTATGCCGTCTCCACGATCAGCCGCTATACCATCTACGGTGTCGGCAGTCTGCTGGTGCTGAACCTGATCGGCTTGAGGTGGGATGACGTTCAGTGGCTGGTTGCCGCCATGGGTGTCGGCCTCGGTTTTGGACTTAAAGAGATCTTCGCCAACTTCTTCTCGGGCATACTAATCCTGTTCGAACGGCCCATCCGCATCGGCGACACCGTCACCATCGGCGACATCAGCGGTACCGTCTCGCGTATCCGTATCCGCGCCACCACCATCACCGACTGGGACAACAAGGAGCTGGTGGTCCCCAACAAGAATTTCATCACCGATCCACTGATCAACTGGACCCTGTCGGACCCGATCACCCGCCTTGTTATCAAGGTGGGCATCGCCTACGGCTCGGACACCGACCGGGCCCTGCAGATCATGACCGATGTGGTAGAAAATCACCCCGAGGTCATGAAGGAACCCAGGGCCACCATCTTTTTTACCGGATTTGGCGACAGCTCCCTGAACTTCGACATCCGGGTCTTTGTCAGTGACAACTTCAAGCGCATGCCCCTGTTGCACGACCTGCACATGTCCCTGAACAAGGCGCTGGCCAAGGGCGGCATCGAAATCCCCTTCCCGCAACGGGACCTGCACCTGCGCTCGGTGGATCCTAATATCGATTTGCGGGGTAAAGACAAGAGTTCATAGCCCCTGCGGTTGCCCGAAAATTTGCACAGCAGCCAACAAGGGCAGGCACGGGGGCCTGCCCTTACCTTCTCGATCATCCTGTAATTGTGACCACCTCCCGTAGCCTTTAGAATGCCTCAATGAATCCGACCTCACCCACGACCGATCGACTGGATGAAACCCTCAGTCGTGTCTTCGGCTACACACAGTTCCGCCCGCATCAGCGCCAGATCATCCAACAGCTTACCGGGGGAGAGTCCGCCTTCGTACTGATGCCCACCGGCGGTGGCAAGTCGCTCTGCTACCAGATTCCGGCGCTGCTACGTCCGGGTGTCGGCATCGTCATCTCACCCTTGATCTCGTTGATGAAGGACCAGGTCGATGCGTTGCGGGCAAACGGGGTCAATGCCGCCTTCTACAACTCTTCCCTGTCATCCGATAACGCCCGCCAGGTCCTGGCACAACTGCACAGCGGTGAACTGAAGCTGCTCTACATCGCCCCGGAACGGCTGATGCGGGAGGATTTCATCGAACGGTTGCGGCAGATCGATATCGCCCTGATCGCCATCGACGAGGCCCACTGCGTCTCCCAGTGGGGCCACGACTTCCGTCCCGAGTACGCCCAGTTGGGCCAGCTCGAGACGCTGTTTCCCGGCATCCCCCGGATCGCCCTGACAGCAACCGCCGATCCGCAGACCCGCAAGGATATCTTGCGGGTGCTGAAGCTGGAGCAGGCAGCTTGCCATATCACCGGTTTCGACCGTCCCAATATTCGCTACTCGGTACTGGAGAAACACAACCCGTTCAACCAGCTGCGTCAGTTTCTCGCTAACCACCCGAAAGAGTCAGGCATCATATACGCCCTCAGCCGCAAGCGGGTGGAGCGACTCACAGCCCAGCTCTACGAGAAGGGCGTTCGCGCCGCCGCCTATCACGCCGGGCTCTCGTCCGAACAGCGTCACTGGGTGCAGGAGCAGTTTCTGCGCGACGAGATCGACATCGTGGTTGCCACGGTCGCCTTCGGCATGGGCATCGACAAGCCCGATGTGCGATTCGTGGTGCACTACGATCTGCCGAAAAATATCGAGAGCTACTACCAGGAGACCGGCCGGGCCGGCCGTGACGGCCTGCCGGCCGAGGCGCTGCTGCTGTTTGGTGCCCAGGACATGGTGCTGGTGCGCCAGCTGGTGGAGGGCGGCGATAATCCGGAGCGGGTGCGTATCGAACTGCACAAGCTCAACACCATGATCGCCCTGGCCGAGAGCGTCACCTGTCGCCGCCAGGTGCTGCTGAACTACTTCGGCGAGCAGCTTGAGGGCGGTTGCGGCAACTGCGATCTCTGCCTTGATCCACCCGAGACCTTTGACGCCACCGAGGATGCGCGCAAGGCCCTCTCCTGCGTCTACCGGGTCGGCCAGTCATTTGGCATGCGCCATGTCATCGACGTGCTGCGCGGCGCCGACAACGAACGCATCCGCCGCCTCGGCCATGATCGACTCAGCACCCATGGCATCGGCAGCGACAAGAGCGATATCGAGTGGTCCAGCCTGATCCGTCAGCTGATTCACCACGGCTACCTGCTGCAGGATATCGAGCACTACTCGGTGCTGCGGCTCACTCCCGCGGCACGACCGGTATTGCGCGGAGAAAAGCCGTTGCAGCTTGCCGTGCCGCGCATTCGTGAAAAGACAAAGAGCAAGCCCAAGGCACCCAAAGGGGCCGCCGAGATCGGCGCCTACGATGAGGTGCTGTTCGAGCGGCTGCGTGCGCTGCGCAAGTCATTGGCGGATGAAGCCGGCGTGCCGCCCTACGTGGTGTTTGGCGACAACGCACTGCTGCTGATGGCAAGGGATAAGCCGACCGAGTCAGACGAGTTCCTGCAGATCAGCGGTGTCGGCCAAACCAAACTGGAGCGTTATGGTGATACCTTCATGAATGCCATTGCCGAACATGACAGCCGGGCAACCGACGGCTGATTGTCGCAACATGTGGACTCTATTCCCCTTAAAAACCATCTCCAATCACGGCACAATAGAACGATAACGAAAAAACAGATAACGGGAGAAGGACATGGATCAACGCTGGATCACGCTGGGTGGCGCAACCCTGATCGCCCTGGCGCTCTACTGGGGTGTCGATCTGGCAGAACCCCTGCGCATTGGCCTCTCCATCCTCGCCTTCATTGCCCTGCTCTGGGTCACCGAGACCTTCCACATCACCATTACCGCCCTGCTGATACCGATACTGGCGGTTGCCAGCGGGATCTTCGACACCACCGAGGCGCTGAAAAACTTCGCCCACCCCATCATCTTCCTGTTCATGGGCGGGTTTGCCCTGGCCGCTGCACTGCACCGCCAGCAGCTTGACGAGCGACTCGCTGGGCTGGTGATGCGTGCAGCCCACGGAGAGCTTTCGCGAGCCACGCTACTCATCTTCGTCACCACCGCCTTTGTCTCCATGTGGATATCCAACACCGCCACCACCGCCATGATGCTACCCCTGGCCCTCGGACTGCTGGCGGCCCAGCCCTACGAAACCCACCGCTCGACCTACTGGTACCTGCTGCTGGGCGTCGCCTACTCGGCCAATATAGGTGGCATCGGCACCCTGGTCGGCAGCCCGCCCAATGCGATTGCGGCAGCAGCCAGTGGCATCAGCTTCGTTGAATGGCTCAGCTTCGGACTACCGGTCGTCCTCGTCCTGCTGCCGCTGATGCTGCTGTTGCTGTGGCTGGTGTTCCGCCCCGACCTGACACTGCGACTGAAACCACCGGCCGGAACTCCGGATAATCGGCGCCTGACGCGGCAACAGAAGCTGACACTGGGCGTCTTCCTGCTCACCGTGCTGCTCTGGCTGACCAGCCGCCCCCTATCCCAATGGCTCGGAATTGACGCCAACTTTGACTCACTGGTGGCGATCATGGCAATCGTCCTGATCGCCGCCCTGCGGCTGGTGGAGTGGCGGGATATCGAGAATTCCGCAAACTGGGGTGTACTGCTGCTGTTTGGCGGTGGCCTCACCCTCTCCGCCCTGCTCAAGGAGACCGGCACCAGCGTATTCCTGGCCGAGGGGGCCGCCGGCCTGTTGCAGGGGGCACCGCTGCTTCTGCTCCTGCTGGTGATCGTGCTCTTCATGGTGATACTGACCGAGTTCGCCAGCAACACCGCCAGCAGCGCCCTGATGGTGCCGATCTTCGCCTCCATTGCCGAGGCGATGGGCATCTCCGCCACCATCATGGCGGTAGTCATTGCCATTGCCGCCTCCTGCGCCTTCATGTTGCCGGTGGCAACCCCGCCCAACGCCATCGTGTACGGTTCCGGTTACATCCCCCAGAGCCAGATGATGCGCGCAGGCATGGTGATGAATCTGGTGCTGGCCTGCCTGATCAGCCTGGTGACCTGGTGGATTATCTAGTCGGGGCGGACTAATAGGTCGCATTGTTATTTCCGCACCACTATCCCCATCAATTTTCAACAGATAGCGTCAAAAATGCCGGATGACAGCCGGCAAATAACACGAGAGACTATTCCAATGAGCAAAACCGGCACCGCACTGGTCTGGTTCCACAGGGATCTTCGCCTGACTGACAACCCGGCCCTAAGCACCGCAGTGGAGCAGTGCGCCCGGGTGATCCCACTTTACATACACGCACCTGAAGAGGAAGCTCCCTGGGTACCCGGCAGTGCCAGTAACTGGTGGCTGCATCAGAGCCTCCGGGCACTGCAATATGATCTGCGACGGTACGGATCAAACCTGATCATCGTCAAAGGGCCAACACTGGCGATACTTCAGTCTCTCGCTCATGAGACTGGGGCAACCCATCTGTTCTGGAACCGGCGCTATGAACCGGCGTTCATCGCACGGGACAGCCGGATCAAGCGCGAATTGACCGACTCAGGCCTCACCTGCCGCTCGTTCAATGGCAACCTGCTGAGTGAACCGGCCAGCATCCTGACCGGACAGGACACCCCTTACAAGGTATTCACCGCCTACTGGAAGGCGTGTCAAAAAAAGGCGCAAGCACTGACGCCACCCCTGTCCCACATCACCCGGATACCAACACCGCCACAAAATCATCCCAACCTCGACATCAACACGCTTGACCTGCTACCCAGGATAAAATGGTACGCGGGTATGGAAGCCACCTGGCAACCGGGAGAGCAAGGTGCCCTGGACAGATGGACCCGCTTCCTCCAGAACCGCCTTCCCGACTATGAAGATCAACGGGATTTCCCCGGTAGCGAAGGCACCTCGCGCCTTTCGCCCCACCTGCACTTTGGCGAGATCTCACCGCGGCAGATCCTCTGGAGTTTGCAACAGCAGTCTGATCAGTCACCGGTGCTGGGGCGTCATCTGGACCGTTTCACCAGCCAGCTCGGCTGGCGTGAATTCGCCCACTACACCCTCCACCACTTTCCCCACAGCGCCAATGAATCGCTCGACCGGCGCTTCGAAAAATCGGCCTGGCCTAAGGGTGAGGAGCAGGAGCAACTGCTCGGCCTATGGCAAAGGGGCGAGACTGGCATCCCGCTTGTGGATGCCGGCATGCGAGAACTCTGGCACACCGGTTGGATGCACAACCGGGTACGCATGATCGTCGCCTCGTTCCTGACCAAGAACCTGGGCATCCACTGGCGGGAAGGTGCCCGCTGGTTCTGGGACACCCTGGTGGATGCCGACCTGGCCAACAACAGCCTCGGCTGGCAGTGGACCGCCGGCTGCGGGGTTGACGCCGCCCCCTACTTCCGGGTCTTCAATCCGGCCAGGCAGGCCGAACACTTCGACGCCGGCGGCTATATCCAGCGCTGGTTGCCGGAGCTCAAAGGTGCCGACAAGGCCGTTCTGCACAACGGTCGCCTCGACACTGACGGCCCCATCGACTATCCCCGACCCATCGTTGACCTGAACCAGAGTCGGCGCGCTGCCCTGCAACGCTGGGAACGGATCAAACGATTGGAGCGGGGGTAGCTTTCTTTAAGCAAGTACCAGCCACCACACTCCCCAGGTCGATATCGATTACGAAACTGAACCGCCACTGGCGGATGACGCGGGAAAATTTCCATACAGAGATGTTTATTGTAGTGTCCCTCGCCCGCATAGCGGATCGCTCCGGCCAATGCCAAGACACACCAATCCCCTTTTCACCCCCTGATTAATATCGAAATATACGATATCAATTACGAATAAATATCGTTTGATAAATATCAGAACTCTCTTATATTTATAACTGATGGTTCTGATATCTCTTCGATGCCAACATCAGGAAGTACTTTCTCCAGATGATCGGAATGCGCTGTTCAGGACTGAATCTGCATAAACCGTGCGGATGGCCGGTTCAACCAGCACAGTCAAAGGTACCGATGAGAACAGATGACCAGTCTTTAAATCTGAATCAATCGCGAGGTTGTCATGAATGATCTAATCGCTAACTTTCCTCAGAGCGGGATTATTACGGTAAACCGGGTGATTCTGAAACCTGAATACAGTGTGGACGATCTGCAGGAGCGGGTAGCCGTGCTGTGTGAAAATGTAAAAACCTATCACTCTGACCAGGGTTTTGTGGGCGGTTTTGTGGCCCTTAACAGCGGCCAGATATCCAATGAGGGTTCTACCATCGGCCAGGCGGTGGATAGCGACCTGAAAGACCGGGAAGCCTTGATCGTGACCTTCTGGGACAGTTTCCAGGAACATGAGCGCTCGCACCGCAGCGACAGTTTTCAGCCACTGTTTCAACAGGTGCTGGAACTTTGCGAAAACGGCAACGAGGAGATCGTCTATTCGATGCTCTGGTCCGGCAAGGCATACAATCCGGATGAGGTTAAGGCGGCACGTGAGGCAAAAGCGCGTTATTCGGCTTGAATGTCCCTTTTCATTTTTCAATGATTCTTTCTGCGCAAACGGGAACCTTTTCTGCTTGAGCGGTATTTAAGGGGCGGTCATCTTCGCAGAAGTTCACAGACCATTTCTGCTTCACGAGTCTATCACGCCGCTCATTCTTATTGCTGACGGTACGCGACCAGTTCAAAGGTATCCGTATTCATCCGTTGTCCCGAAGCGGCCGTGGTGGTGCGCACCATCTTCACATAACGCTTGATCTCCGCCGCATACCAGATGTTGTATTGTATCCGCACCGGTTCTGAATCCCTTTCCGTTTGGCTGCCGGAGGCGGTCCGAGCGCTCCATATCTCCAGTTTTATCGCATCGAAAGTACCCGCGGGTACGGTCACTGATTCGTGTCCCTCCACCTCTCCGGTACTGTACCATTTGGTCCAGAAATTATTGGTATCGGGCGTGGGGATTCCCTTCCAGCTCGACTTGGAGTCAACACCACCAAAGGCGGCCAGGTAAGGACTGAACTCGGTACCGAGTATGGGCGATTGGGTCATATAGGCAACTGGCCCGCGTACATGCCGCTGAGCCAGTGTCTTGCGCGACTCGGCCTCAACCTGTGATAGCAGCTCTTCTACTGCGTCGGAATTCACCGAAAGTGCTGACACCTCAATGGTGCGCCTTGGCGAAGACGCCCATTGCCCACGCACTCGATAGGTCCACCGGTCACGCACATTGGGCAGTCTGCTATTGACCAGAGCCTTGGGTTCGGGCTTGGCTGGAATGACCTCCGGGGCGGCGGGTGCCGCTACCGGTGACTCGGGCACCACCACCAGGCTATCCGTAATACTGCGGTCTGCCCCCCGGGCCACTATTTTGAAAGTCGTTCGCTCTTTGAGGCGAACAGTCACACAACCACTCTGCGGATTATTCAGGCGACCCGGCCGCGGTGTGATAGTGACGCGCTCCGCATTGGCGACCCGGTAGCAGAGTTCGGCCGCACTGCCGCTCACCTTGCTGGTGAAATTGAGAATCTTTGGTGCTGGCGGAGGGCTGGCTTTCGGCGGCTCCGGTGGCGGCTTGGCGGGTGGTGGAGTGGACTCCACTATTGGCGTACTGGGTACGGGTAAGGTTTTTTCCACCACTTTGCCGGTCAACAAAATGGTAATGGGAGTGTCATCAACCCGCCCAATACTCAACTCGATATTCAACGGACCCGCACGCCGTGGTTCAAAACGCAACCCGACCACACAGCTTTCGTCTGGTACCAGTTTATCGGGACACCGGTTATCGAGGGTGATATCTGCCGCTTCAACGCCCCCAATCCGAGGAGCAGCCAGATCGGCATCACCACTGTTGGTCAGCGTGATACTGGCCATACCGGATGCACCCAGGGTAATGGTACCGTAATCAATCCGATGCGGTTGGACATCCAGTCGGCCAACCAGCTGCACGGGTTCAGGCTCAGTCTCCAGTGAGGGAGCAGGTTCAGGCTCGGCTACAGGTTCTGGCTCTGGTGCGCTTGTAGCTTCAGGCTCCGGTTCGGCCCCGGACAGTTGTGCCGACTCCGGCTTGTGTTCCAATGCGGCAATTGGCACCTCGGCAGGTCGGGTAATCGGTGCAACGGGTGTAGCAGTGAAGGTCTCTTCCGGCATCAGCCAGCGGGTTGCCACCCAGGCCCCTGCCAGGGCCACGCCAACCAGGCCGACCGCCAGCCACGGCCCCCAACGCTTGGCGTGCGATCGGGATGAATCTTCCTGACCGGTGGTGGTAGTAACTTGTGGTGTTACTGTCGAGGTGTCCGGAAAATAAATTTTATCCAGTGCCTCAATCAGGTTACCGGTACTTGCCTCCCACTGTTTATGACTGATCTCGATGGCCTGCCGACGACTCAGAGAAGACAACTCATCGGGCAGTTCATCCACTCGCGGCATCTGCGCGCCTTCCAGCAGTACCGGAACAACACGGATATCCCGTTTAAGTGCCGTAGAGGTCTCGAGACGAATAAAGTCGTTGGGATCATCCAGCCTGCGGCGGCCACTGCCGTCAGCGATACCCGTCCATTCGTTGCCGATCAGCACGATCAACACTTTGCAGGAGGTCACGGCACGTTCTATGGCGTCGACAAAATCGGTACCGGGAGCGATCCCCTCCACGTCCATGAAGACCCGTTCGGCACCAAAGTGCGCCGCAAGCCTGTCGTACAATCTGCCGGCATAGCCGGCAGAGTCTTCACGTCGATAGCTGATAAAAATTCCGTCCAATATTCAGCTCTCCTGAGGTTCTGCCAACGGGATGCCCGCCATCAACACGCGGCTGCGTAACCGCCTTGCCTATTAAGCATAGAAGATGCCAAAGGGGATTTAAGGAAACAGGGATGAATTAATGTTATCCAGCCCATAACCACACATTGAATATGGAAAACAGTGTATAAAAAAATCTATCAAAGGTTCGCTTTGTTTGATCACGGAGCAAGATCGGCATAAGCCATTTTAAAGCACCGAAAAGCCACATATATGGAAGACCGGCGACACCAATAAAAACAGCGATTCAGGTGTGGTCCTATCAGGATTCTCTGGCAACCGCGACCCCGTTTCGATATGCTTTGACTAATATCAAACGGACAATCGATCTATGGCTGAACAGAAGACCAATAACAGCCCGGGCGGTGACGACACCATTCTGCAGCAGCAGTTCATGCGCGCTGTCAGCTCATTCGAAGGCATTATTCTCAGCCAGATTGATATCAAGAACCGGCTGGCCGATCGCCTCAATTACAGCATACGTACCGGTTTGGTTATCCTTGGCCTGATTGCCGCATCGATACTCATTCTGCTACTCACACTCTCCTCCCAGATCACCCGCATCTCTGCCGTGGTCACTGAAATGAACCACGACTTTACCTCGGTGACAACACAGATGACCGCCATCAAGCAGGCGGTAGGCTCAATGGAAAAACAAGTCGCACTGCTGCAACAGATGGACAGCCATACCCGAACCATGGACCAGGAAATGGCCGTTATTGCAACAGATCTGACCACCATGCGCGGATCAGTGGAGCAGATCAGCGGCAATCTCACCACTGTCAGGAGCAATGTGGACAACATCTCCCAGATCATCAGCCAGATGGATCTTGAGGTTTATGGTCTCGGACAGGAGGTGCACCGGATGGGTCAGCCGGCGCGCAGCATGAACCGGATGATCCCACTCCCCTGATTCAGGAGCAGTACAATGGCAGACGATCCAAGACGCGTATTGGTTGAGGTGGTTGCCCGGCTCGGGCGGGAGACCCAGCTGCACCTGGATGAGCGGCATCGCCACTTCTGGATCACCAACGTCGTCACCATTGTCATCTCCCTGTTGCTGGTGGTGCTCGCGGTGATCAATGTTTACTACGTCAAGGTGCTGCACGGAGACCTGAATGGCATCGTCTACAACATGGGCTCGATGCATACCAACCTGCGGCAGATAACCGGTGATATGACGGGGATCGCCGGGCATGTTCAGATCATCGGCAACAGTATCCAATACATGGACAGTATCAATACGCACACCGCGGGCATATCCCGGCATCTGCCGGAGATCGCCGCCTCCATGGCCGGCATGGTGGTTGAAGTGGATGCTATCAGCCAGGACATGGAGCTGATGAAACAGGGCATGCTCAATATCGAGCAACGGACGGGCCACATGACCGGCAATGTTTCGATCATGCGGGAGAATGTGCGGCAAATGTCCCGCCCCATGGGTGTCATGAACCCATTTCTTCCCTGATTACTGGAATGGCTCCGGTTACCACCCTTCGCCTGTGAGTGGGTGTGTTACATTATTCGCAACTATTCAGCTATTCCGATTAACCCTTTGTGGGATGCGCAGACTGTAGTGATGCGGTTCGTTTCACTCACCACGTCCTACCGGTGGACGACATTCAACGGACCAACCGACAAGCCAGGAGTCACCGGACATGTTGTTGAAGCCAGCAGAGCTTTATCACAATTGCAAGACAGAACTGTTTACCTTTGAAACCACCGCCGAGCTGGAGCATCTGGCGGAAACCATCGGGCAGGAGCGGGTGCTTGAATCGATCCGTTTTGGTGTCGGCATGCCCCACTCCGGTTACAACCTGTATGTCATGGGCTCCAACGGACTGGGCCGTCATACCCTGGTCCGTGAGGCGCTGATCAAACAGTCGATGGAGGCCCCCACGCCACTGGACTGGTGCTACGTCGCCAATTACCAGCATCCACACAACCCCACTACACTGGGCATTCCTCCAGGCATGGGCAGCAGCCTGCGCCACGACATGGCACAGTTGATCGACAACCTGATCAAGGCGATACCCGCCGCCTTCCGCGGTGATGAGTACCAGCGCCAGGCCCGGGAGATTCAGGACGAGTTCAGCATGCGTGAAAACGTTATGGTGCAACGTTTGAGAGAAAAGGCCGAGAGCCTGAATATCCGGCTGATGCAGGGTCCTACCGGATTCACCCTGGCCCCGCATAAAGAGGGAAAAATGCTCACGCCGGAGGAGTTCAACCATCTGCCGGAAGCAGAACAGAAACAGCTGGGCAACGCCATGGAGGAGATGAAACAGGAGCTGAAGGAGACCATGAGCCACGTGCCGGAGTGGCAGCGCGAGATGCAGCAGCAGTTCAGTCGCCTGAACCGGGAGACCATGGAACTGACCGTGACCGAATTCATCAATGAACTGGAGGAGCGCTACCGGAGCAACGCCAAGATCAGCGCCTATCTCGCCCAGACCAAGCAGGACATTATTGAAAACGTCGACATGTTTCGTCAGGCTGGAGAGTCTGAGGAGAAGAACTTCACTTCGCAGGACCCTGAATTCACCCGCTATCGAATCAATGTACTGGTGGACAATGCCGAAACACAGGGCGCACCGGTTATCTTTGAAGACAATCCCACCTACCAGAATCTGTTGGGGCGCATCGAACACCTGGCCCGCTATGGCACCCTGCAGACCGATTTCACCCTGATCAAGCTGGGCGCCCTGCACCGGGCCAACGGTGGCTACCTGATCCTGGATGCCGAAAAGGTTCTCACCAACCCGTTTGCCTGGGATGGCCTGAAGCGAGCCATCCGCTCCCGCGAGATTCGTATTGAATCACTGGAGCGACAGTTGAGTCTGATCAGCACGATTTCACTGGAACCTGAAACCATTCCGATGGATCTGAAGGTGGTGTTGATCGGCAGCCGGATGCTCTTCTATCTGCTGAAACAGTATGACCCGGAGTTCGGACTGCTGTTCAAGGTGTCGGCGGACTTCTCGGAACAGCTCTCCCGGGAAGATGAAAACGAGCTGCTCTACGCCCGGCTCATTGCCACACTGCAGAAGCGCGAAGGAATCCGGGTCATCACCCGTGATGGCGTGGCACGCATTATCGAACAGCTGGTCCGGCTAGCCAACCACAACGACAAGATCTCCCTCAAGCTGAGCAGCCTGCTCGATCTGTTGCAGGAATCCAATTATCGCGCCGAGCAGCGGGGTGGCAGCCGTATTCGCCGGATCGACGTGGACGCCGCCATCCAGGCGCAGATCTTCCGGGGCAATCAGTACCAGCAACAGCTGCAGGAGGCCATTCTGAACGGCACCCTGCGTATCGAAACCAGTGGGGTACAGCTGGCCCAGATCAATGGCCTCTCCTATCTGCAACTGGGCGATCACGCCTTTGGAGCCCCCACGCGCATCAGCGCCACGGCTCGCATGGGCGGGGGTGAATTTATCGACATCGAGCGGGAAACCAAACAGGGCGGTCCCATTCACTCCAAGGGAGTGATGATTCTCTCCTCCTATCTTGGGCAACGCTATGCAAAAAACCAGCTCCTCTCGGTAACCGCCAGCCTGGTATTTGAACAGACCTATGGTGAAATCGAGGGTGACAGCGCCTCCGCGGCTGAACTCTGCGTCCTGCTATCGGCGATTGGCGATATCCCCTTGAGGCAATCCATGGCGATTACCGGCTCCATCAATCAACACGGGCAGATGCAGGCAATTGGCGGTGTCTGCCAGAAGATCGAGGGATTTTTCGATATCTGCAAGGCACGCGGGCTGAACAAACAGCACGGCGTGATCATTCCCTCTTCCAACATAAAAGACCTGATGCTGAAGGAGGAGATTCTCGAAGCGGCCGAAGCGGGTATTTTCAATGTCCACGCGGTGGATCATGTGGAGCAGGCGATGGAATTGCTAACTGGTCTGCCGGCGGGCGTACCCGATGAAGATGGACTGTTTCCAGAGGGCAGCATCAATTACCTGATTCAACTCAAGCTCGCCGAATGGATCGCCCTGCGCCTGCACTACGCAGGCAATACCCTCCAGCAGGGTGGAACAGCCGAGCAGTGAATACTGCGACACACCTGGTGACGTAGTTTTCCCACTAAACCCAATACGGATACGGCAATAAAAAAGGGGCCCCAAGGGCCCCTATGGATATACATCGATATATTCGATTACATGGCGGCTTTCTTCGCCTCGGCAATCCAGCCATCAAACGTCGCCTGATGCCCCTTGATCCAGGCGTCCGCATGGCGTTCGACATCGGCGGCGCTCTTTTCACCGTCACGCATGCGCAGGTTCTGCGCACTGATGTCGTTATTGCTCAACTGCATAATGGAAAAAAGTTTCGCGGCCGCCGGATTGGCCTCTGCCCAGGCGCGATTGGCAATAATGCGCTGGGTGTTGGCCTGGAAACCATAGTTGCTGCCATCCGGCAGGCTGGTGTCCACATTTTCACGCGCACCGGGAAGACTGGAGAACGGCACCTGCAGCCAGACCACGTCCTTGCCCGGCACCAGCACACCACTCACCCAGTAGGGCGTCCAGGTGTAGTAAAAGATGGAGTCACCCTGTTTGTAACGGGCAATGGTGTCGGCAATGATGGCGCCGTAGGAGCCCTGGTTATGGACCACGGTATCACGCAGCCCATAGGCGTCCAGGTGATGTTCAATGACCTTTTCGCAGCCCCAGCCCGGGTTACAACCGGCCAGATCCGCCTTGCCATCACCGTTGCTGTCGAACAGTTTGGCGATTTTCGGGTCCTTCAACTGGGCAACATTTTTGATGCCGTATTTGTCGGCGGTCTTTTTGTCGATCAGGTAACCCTGCAACGCACCACCGGAGTAGACCCCTTCACGGTAGAGCTTTTCGTCGCCACCGGCCTTGTTGTAGAAATCCACATGTAGCGGATCCCAGTGATCCGCCAGGAAAGTGGCGTCGCCATTGGCGATAGCGATATGTCCGGCGGCGTATTCGATCTCCTTGATCGGCTTCACCTCGTAACCCAGTGCTTCCAGCGCCTTCATCACCACCAGGGTCTGGAAGGTCTCTTCGGCAATGGAACTCTTCAGCGGTTGAACCTCTACGCCTTTGCCCGGCAGATCTGCTGCCAGAGTGGTTCCGCCAAGACAGAGCACCGCTGCTGCGGTGGTCAGTTGTAGCATCCTCTTCAATTTATTCAGTCTCATAATCTTCCTCATTGTTCTTAACTCTAGGTACTCCGCCAAGCCCTACTGCGGGTTGGCTTGTGACTTGTTACCGGACTTGCGCAGGCCCATGACAAAACCCAGCGGCCCGGTCTGATACCAGCGTGCCGCCGGCTGCTTGCGCTCCTGCTCACCCATCGCCTGGGTGATGCGATCGAGGACGATGGCCAGCAGCACGATGCCGACACCACCGACGGCCGCCAGTCCCATATCAAGCCTGCCGATACCGCGCAGCACCATCTGTCCCAGTCCACCCACGGCGATCATGGAGGCGATCACCACCATGGAGAGGGCAAGCATCAGGGTCTGGTTCACACCCGCCATAATCGTGGGCATGGCCAGTGGCAGCTGTACCTTGAACAGCAGTTGGCGGGGTGACGCACCAAATGAGCGGGACGCTTCCACCAGGTCAGCCGGCACCTGCCGGATGCCCAGGTTGGTGAGCCTGATCAGCGGCGGCAGGGCAAAGATAATGGTCACCACCACACCCGGCACATTGCCGATGCCGAACAGCATCACCACCGGTACCAGATAGACAAAAGCGGGGGTGGTCTGCATCGCGTCCAGAATTGGTCGCAGGGTGGATTCAGCCCGGTCACTGCGGGCAAGCATGATGCCGGTCGGCAGACCGAACAGAATGCAGAAAAAGACCGAGGTCAGCACCAGCGCCAGGGTTACCATCGCTTCCGGCCAGGCACCGATAAGGCCGACAAATGCCAGAGAGCCTACCGTCGCCAACGCCAGGCGTCGGCCACTCACCTGCCAGGCAATCAGACCGAAAAGGATGATCATGACAATGGATGGCACTGCCAGCAGGGCGGATTCGATTCCAGTTAGGGTGGCATCAATCGGCCAGCGCACCGCCTGAAAAGCCGGACGGAAATTATCCACCAGCCACTCCAGTCCCTGATCCACCCAGATATCCAGTGGGATCAGTTTCTGGGCAAAGGGGTCGAGCCAGTTGAAAGCATCTTCGGGTAGTGGCGCCTGCTGCGTATCCAGCCAGTTGGCCGTCGGCTCTTGGGGTGCCTGGGCACCCGTCCCCCAGGGATTGGCCGCGGGCGCGGCAGCGGATGTATCGGGTGTGGGCGTACCGACGACGTTGTCACTGCTTCCGGAGGCGGCCCAGGGATTACTGCTGTTCTCACTGCTCATAATTCAATCACCTGGCCTGCCTGTCCAAAGTTTCCAGCATGGTGGCCTTGCTCACCGTGCCGATATAACGCCCGTCGCTGGATATCACGGGCAGTCCGTAGCCGTGTTGGGCCAGCGGACCAAACAGGTCGCCCAGCGAAGCATCCTGCTGTACCGTTTCAACCGACGGTATGAAGGCATTCTTCAGGTGCGGGTCATCGTTTTGCAGCTCTTGTTTCAGGGAATCAACCGAGACAATCCCGGCAAAGCGCCGTCCCCGATCAATCACATAGCCGTACTCCCTATCATGCTGCCGTAATCGTTCCAGTGCCGCCCGCGCACCAATACCACCATGCTCAATCACAGTGACCTGGGTCTTGCGTGCGATATCACCGGCGGTAAACACCGTTGAAACATCCACCCCGCGGAAGAAGGAGCGCACATAGTCATCGGCCGGGTTGCGCAGGATCTCATCTGGCGACCCCACCTGTACCACGCGACCGCCCTCCATGATGGCGATGCGATCACCGATGCGGATGGCTTCATCCAGATCGTGGGAAATAAATATAATGGTGCGTTGACGGGTCTCCTGCAGATTGAGCAGCTCATCCTGCATTTCGGAGCGAATCAGCGGATCAAGCGCGGAGAACGCCTCATCCATCAGCAGCACGGAAGGATCGTTGGCCAGCGCCCTGGCCAGGCCGACCCGCTGCTGCATCCCGCCGGAAAGTTCATGCGGAAAACTCTCGCCCCAGGCATCCAGTCCCACTTGCTGCAACGCCTCTTCGGCCCGTTGCAGACGTTCATTCAACGGAGTACCACCCAGTTCCAGCCCAAATGCGGCATTCTGCAATACCGTCAGGTGCGGCATCAGCGCAAACGACTGGAACACCATGCTCATGTCCCTGCGCCGCAGATCGCGCAGTTCTTCATCCGTCATGGAGGCGATATCCCGGCCATCCACCAGCACCTCACCCGCCGTGGGCTCAATCAGCCGGTTGAGCAGGCGCACCATGGTCGATTTGCCGGAGCCGGACAGCCCCATGACGACAAATATCTCGCCCTCCTTGACATCGAAGGAGGCGTTATTAACACCCACCGCATGACCGGTCTTTTCAAAAACGGTCTCTTTATCCACACCCTGCCTGGCCAGACGAAGCGCTTCCTTCGGGTTTTTTCCAAAGATCTTGAATAGATTCTTTACTTGAACCTTGACAGGCGATTGCTGCATATAGTTATCACTTTCCGGATGAGGTGGCTGCTTGGTTCACAACCTGTCACTTGCCCGCGGATAGAGAGCCAAGCGATTGAATTGATTAGTGGACTATGTTGATTCCACGTGCTGTACCACTTAAACAAAATATGCTGTGTATCAAAATTGATTTAACAGGAATGTACACAGCAACAATATATAACATATTGATTATTATTCATTTTAAATAATTTCATTCAATATGAATAATTTAGAATACTAACAATTATTGCGCTATGTCGTCAAATGCGTGGCTGGTTAATAATAAGAATACCATCGCATTCAAATGATCTGCGTTGGCCGTCAACGCCCGTTAATCACGGACACGGCAACGCGGTGTGCACATAGAAAACCTGCCACAAGAATAATCACCACCCCCCAGGATCGGGAAGCCTCAACAGAGTGAGCGAAAACAGCAGCCGAAACCCGGTTGTATGCAGCCGAATTCGTGCTAGCTTGTAACCTATACACCGATCCATGGTCATACCAGGCAAGTTAGTTATGTTCTTAAATATCCGCGCAGGAGATTAATTATGGGTTTATTTCAACGGGAAAGAACCGAAGAGAAGGCCTCGTTCAGTCACCAGATCACCGATGAGGTACGTGTGACACCGGAGGCAAGGGATCAGCTGATCCAGTTGGTCCAGAATGAGGAAGACATCGTCGGCATACGCATCTTCATTTATGGCGGGGGTTGTAGCGGTATGAATTATGGCCTGACCTTCGTGGAGAGTCCCCAGGAGATCGACTGCGTCCTGGAGCAGGATGGACTGAAGATCTTTGTCGATCCGGTGGCCTTGGGCGTTCTGGAAGGGGTCGAGGTGGATTATCAGACGCAAGGGCTCAACAGCAGCATTGTATTCCGCAATGTGTTCCAGAACATCGGCGGGAGCGGCGGCTGCGGCGGCTGCGGTGCCTCCGGGGGTGGCGGCGGGGGTTGTGCCTGAACCTGACGCAGATGCAGTCCCGGTTGTTGCTGATCAGCCCGGGCCAGAGCTATCGCCTGGCCCCCTATCTGAAGGCGGCAGAACGGCTGGGTGTATCACTGACCATTGTTTCCGACAGCCGCTATTCACTGACCCGTGAAGTGGCCGACGGCATTCAGGGCGACTTTACAGAACCCTCGGCACTACTCGATGCCATCATCGCCCAGGCGCAGACCACCCCGTTCAGTGGAGTGGTCGCAAGTGACGACAGCACCGTGGAACTGGCGGCACGAATCGCCACCCGCCTGGGGCTGCCCACCAACTCCATCGCCTCCGCCACCCTCAGCCACCGAAAGGACCTGGCACGCAGACAGCTGCAGGCCGCGGGACTGCCCGTGCCGGAGCATTGGCAGCTGGACCTTGCCCGGGAGATCGCGCCCCAGTTGCAGGGACTCCCCTACCCCGTGGTGCTGAAACCGGTCAGTCTCTCCGCCAGTCGCGGCGTGATCCGCGCCAACGATCCGGATGAAGCGGCCCAGGCGTGTCGGACCATCGCCCGGATTATTGCGCCGCTAAGCAACCCCATTGAACGCCAGACCCTGCTGATCGAGCGCTACCTGCCGGGTCAGGAGGTCGCCCTGGAGGGACTCCTGCAACAAGGGGTATTCACACTGCTGGCCCTGTTTGACAAACCAGACCCGCTCACCGGGCCCTATTTTGAGGAGACCTATTACATCACCCCCTCGCGACTCCCTGAGGCGATCCAGCAGCGCATCAGGCAGACGGTAGCGGATGCCTGTCGTGTCTATGGGTTGCACCAGGGGCCGGTGCATGCAGAGCTTAGAATTGATGGAAATCAGGTATGGATTCTGGAAATCGCCTCCCGCACCATCGGCGGGGAGTGCAGCAGGAGCCTGGATGCGGTTCTGGCACGCCCCCTGGAAGAGTATGTACTGGCCGCCGCGATGGGTAACCCGCTGCCTGTCGAACGGCGGTCGGGGGCATCGGGCGTACTAATGATCCCCATCCCCCGCGCCGGTGTCCTGCGTCGTATCAACGGCGTACAGGAGATCAGGACACTGCCACACATTACCGATATCCGTATCAGTATGGAGTCCGGACAGGTCGTTGAGACCCTGCCGGAAGCATCCAGTTATCTCGGCTTTATCTACAGCGCCGCCGACACGCCGCAAGCTGCGGAGCAGGCCCTGCGCAACGCCCATTGCGCGCTGGAGATTACTATCGATCCCCTGCTGAATAACTGAAAACGGTCCCGCTACTTCTTACCGCCACCGGCACGATAGCCTGCCGGGAGCTGACCATAATCGCCCTCCCCAAACAGAAAACCGAGCATATGCTGCTCAATCAGTGACAGATTTTTTGGATCAGCGGTGCTCAGGCCGTTTTCATTGACGATTATCACCAGACGATCAAGCCACTGCCGCCAACCCTCCCTGGAGACATTCTCATAGATTCGCTTGCCCAGTTCACCCGGATGCGGTGGCTTGTCCAATCCCTCTGCCTTGCGTTTGAGCACCACACATTCAACCATTCGTTTCATAGTCAATTACCCTGTACCAAAAGACTACTCATACTTTTTCAACAGCACACCCTCCTCTCCGCAACAGGAGGCGCTGCACTTTTTCACCGCATTCAGCTGCAGCGATTTTTCCGGAAAATAGGCCTGAAGGGGTTTGTTCTCCTTGGCGCAGTCACAGCCGGTATCCGCATAGACATAGGCATTTTTCAACCCCGCCCGTTGCGCTTCCGCATGCGCCTGCCACAAGGTCTCCACGGGAGTCTGCGGAATATGTGACAACTTGTAGGCAGGAAAGAAGCGGGTAATGTGCCAGGGGCTCTCTTCACCCAGGTGATCACGCACCCAACAGGCGATGCGGTAAAGCTCTTCCCTGTCGTCATTCTTGCCCGGGATCACGTTGGTTCTCGTCTCCACATGAATCCCCAGTTCCTGGGCCATTTCTATGGCACTGAGCACCTGCTCGACCCGAGCGGTGGGACAGATCTCGTGATAGAAATCATCCCGCAGGCTCTTGATGTCGGAACAGAGCACATCGATATGCGGGGCCACCCGAACCAGCGCCTCCGGGGTGATGAAGCTGTTGCTGACATAGACGGTATAGAGTCCGGCCTGATGCGCCAGCGGAGCCACATCCAGTATGTACTCCAACCAGACCGCCGGTTCCGAGTAAGTAAAGGCGATCCCCTCCACACCCTCACGCAGGGCCGCCTGGACCAGTTCGTCCGGGGTGATAAAGGCCTCGGTGGAAGCCCCTCTGGCCAGTTCATCCAGAGCCGTCACGCCCCAGGAGATTTCCAGATTGTGGCAGCCGCCGCAACGAAAACTGCAGCCGTAGCTGCCTACCGAGAGCACCCGGGTACCCGGTCGAAAATGGCGCACCGGTTTGGCCTCGATAGGATTGACATCGATCGACGAGAGGATGCCGTAAGAGAGGTTATACAGAGTACCATTGCGGTTGACATGAGCCTGACAGAATCCGCGCTGCCCATGACTCAGCTTACAGCGCCAGGAGCAGAGTCCACAGCGGACCGTGCCGCCAGGTAGCTGTTCCTGCAGGCAGGTTTCAACCAGTTGGTAATTATCCACGGGAATTTTGATCGGACGACTCACCACCCCTCCTCGTTAAGACGCGCAGCACCACACTACCATCATAGCAGTGAATCAGCCGCTCACCCGGCAGAGGTTGTGCCGAGTGACCGCTCGCGGCAAGCGACGCGTCCTGAATCGGATCGCGACCGGCGTGCGTCTCCAGGAAGGGGACGCCCAAACCCCTGACCCCCTTCACGAATCGCACTACCCGTCGAGCGGACCAGTCGGGGTCAATCGCGAAGTCCTCCGGCCGGGGATGGCCCTGCCGGCTACCCGACTCCGCATCCTGCTTGGACTCATTGGACCAACCCTTGCTGTAGTTTTCCAGATACGCCAGAAACAGCCCCACCCCGCAACGCCCCACACGCCGACAGATCTCCATATAGTCCGGAAAATCAGTCAGCGCAAAACTGCATTGATCGATTACAGGGCCAAGATCGAGCAACCGGTTCATTCGATGCAGGGTCACCCCGATACTGGCCTGCCCATCGCGCAGTTGCCAAAAAATGGGATTAACACCGCGATAATCCGGCAACAACGAGGGATGGATATTCAGCCAGCCGAGCGGCACACCCTCCAGCAGTGCCGGTGATATCCGGTGCGGATAGCAGGAGACCAGCACCCGCTCCGGACGGTCGATCTGGACAATCTGCTGCAGTTGCTGTGATGATCCGCTGGTTGCCGCAATGCCGTGCGCGGCAGCCAGCTCCAACACCCCGGCTTGATCTTCCGCTGTGATCAGCGGCGGCAGACGCCCGTCCACTCCTAATCCACCACTGTCCGGACCATCGATAAACAGCATATCGGGGGGCGCATTACTCTCCAGCAGCGCCGCTAGGGAGGCAGCGGATTGAGCCGAACGGCTCCCGACAAACAGCAGTTTCATGGGCATGTATCTCTTTGTAGACGAGAAAATCCAGACAGCGTACTCACCAGTCCAAAAAATAACCCTTTTCGTATCCCGCCAGTTTTAAGAATAGATACAAAACGCTCACGCTGTCCAACAACTAATCTTTACTTCAGACTCGGGGCATCCATCCTGTTTAAGGCAAGCGGGTCATCGGCACTGGTAGGGACTCTCGCTATCGAGGTTGTCACCATCCGAAGTCGATTTTATGTATACCGTCGACCCAGGATAGGCAGCACATAGCGCGTTGCGCATACTGTAGATACCCGCACCTTGCGCGATCAAGTTGAATTCAGTAGCGACCGGTCTCCCCTGCTTATCGACAGCACTTAACTTATAGACGCCTGATGTTGTCAGACAGCCTGTCAACAGGGTTGTTAACGTTACACCTACAAAGACTCTTCTCATCTGATTTCCCTTTCATTTTTGTGTTACCAAAGCGCACCCGTTAACAAGCACGCCACTTTCAATTCCGATCAGTACAAACCCTGTTTGGCGCAGTTTTTTTTGACGACAGTCACAAGGCGAATCGTTACAGGCCTACTCATTACGGCAAACACTCGGGAGTGTGGATTTTTGTAGCCTTCCGGATTGCACGCTGACGGGTTCACGGCGTGTTCCAAGCAGTATTGATAGTCCGTTTTAATTTTGCAGTACCAGCTGTTCAGTCTGCGTTCAACGCTGGGGGTGGGAATTTTTGCGTTGGGTTGGCAGGCGGGGTAATATTTTCGTTCAGGATACATCTGACATGATTCTTTGACACTTCCCCAACGATCTATATAACCACTCTTTTCCATACAAGCATTTTCTAAAAAAAATTTATTTAATTGTTCTTCATCTTTTTTGAGATCAAAAGCAAATTCATAAACTTTCACTGTAGGGTTGACAGAAGGCACGCCACATTCTAACAAGGATTTCTTGATATCAAGTTCAGTTGCACCATGCTTAGTCCAACGTTTATATTCAGGAGCAACTGGTTGAAATGGTTTAGCACAGGCAGAAAGTAATACCACGATAATAATGATAAATATATCTTTCATCATTTATTAATTCCTATTTTTATTTGGTTGAATATTCGAAGTCGGAGCTTTGCCATATCTATCCTTACACCCTCTACTAGCATCTCCAGTCCCATAACAACTATGTACCGTTGGTGCATCGCCAAACAGCCTTAGCGTTTCAGTCAATGCACTGCTCCCAGCAGGACGATTATCATAGGTCGCCGGGTTTTTCCCGATTAAAGTCCCGACAAAATCATCCGCGTGATTTTGCAACTCCACACCTGAACTGAAACCATCGCTCAATCTATCCAGCCTGTTAGCCGCCTCCTGGGCGCTGTAGGCCGGCCCAACAAACTTGATGTCGGTATCCAGCAGGCTTCCCCTCGAACCCGGTTCTGCTTCGAGTGCTTCCATCGCGTTCCCGATCGTCATCGCACCCCGGCTGTGTCCCACAAGAGTGAGGCCACTTTCACCATACCGACGCATGACATCAATCACTTCCGCGGAGGATCTGGATATTCCGAGCGCGGAACTCTCCAGGTAATGTGGAATAAACCATCTGTTGGATTTCCCGTTCCGCCTCGACGCTCCTCTGCATACTCCCTGCGTCCTGTTTTTGTGCCGCCCTACGGGCCTTATCCACATCACGGTCAAGCAGCGCGCCCCCGTTAACAAGCACGCCATTTTCTAATCAGATAAGTACAAACCCCGTTTGGCGCAGGTTTTTTTGACGACAGTCACAAAGCGAATCGTTACAGGCCTATTCATTACGGCAAACACTCGGGAGGTGGATTTTTGTAGCCATCTGGATTGCACGCCGGCGGATTCACGGCATGTTTCAGGCAGTATTGATAGTCCGTTTTGATTTTGCAGTACCAGCTGTTCAGTCTGCGCTCAACGCTGGGTGTGGGGATTATTGCGTTGGGTTGGCAGGCAGGTAATAACGTACGCTCCGGATACTTCAAGCAACTTTTTTCCGCAGTTGTATGTCTATCAGTATATCCAGCTGATTCCATACACCTATTTGTCATTATGTAATGATTTAATTGCTCATCATCATCTTTGAGATCATATGCGAAATTGTACATCTGAACAGTTGGATCTGGAGATGGTTTACCGCATTCCAGCATTGCCTTCTTAACTTCTAGTTCACCTGCATCGGGCTTTGACCAGAATGTATAACCTGGCGCCACTGGCTGAAATGGCTTGGCACACGATGAAAGAAAAATCACTAAAAAAACTAATATTTTCTTCATGATTTACTCTAGTATATTTATGTCTGCTTGGATGTTAATTGTTGGTGCTTTACCATAATCATCATTGCACATATCGCTCGCACTGCCGGTCCCATAACAACTATGCACAGTGGGCGCATCGCCAAACAGCCTTAGCGTTTCAGTCAATGCACTGCTCCCAGCAGGACGATTATCATAGGTCGCCGGGTTTTTCCCGATTAAAGTCCCGACAAAATCATCCGCGTGATTTTGCAACTCCACACCTGAACTGAAACCATCGCTCAATCTATCCAGCCTGTTAGCCGCCTCCTGGGCGCTGTAGGCCGGCCCAACAAACTTGATGTCGGTATCCAGCAGGCTTCCCCTCGAACCCGGTTCTGCTTCGAGTGCTTCCATCGCGTTCCCGATCGTCATCGCACCCCGGCTGTGTCCCACAAGAGTGAGGCCACTTTCACCATACCGACGCATGACATCAATCACTTCCGCGGAGGATCTGGATATTCCGAGCGCGGAACTCTCCAGGTAGTATTGATAGCCCGCTACCAGGACCTCAGACACTGCATTGTTCGCCTCGGGGAAGTAAATCATATACACCGGATCGCCCACGGGCGCCTCACTCATTTGCACTGCATAGCTGCCTGCTGCCGCTTCGTCGTTAAAAATACCATTGGGAAACACGATTACCTTGCCATCCCTGCCCGGCTTAAGATTGCGTTTTTCCGTTTCGGAGAGCAGTCTCAGTTCCGGATTTCCTGTTTTCGGATCAATGAGCGGTTGCCCCGCCTCATTACGTAATATTTCGTAAAAGGGGTGCTCCTTGATAAATATTGTACGATAGGTCTCATCGGTAAATTTCACCGCCGTGGTGTAGACCATCTGTTTGATTTCCCGCTCTGCCTCGACGCTCCTCTGCAGATTCTCTGCATCCTGCTTGCGTGCCGCGCTATGGGTTTTGTCTGCATCACGATCAAGCAGGGTGATGGTTTGCCCGATTGTCAGGCTGGTACGTTCAAGCTGTCCGGCCTCATTGGTGATATGAACTTCGCCATTGCTGACGATGCTGCGGCTCTCTCCACGTGAGCTGTTATCCAGTTCGGAATCAAGCTGAGTTTTGGTAATAATGGCCTTGGCAATACCGTACTTGCCCTGGGTCAGCATGTCGCTGCTTAGGCTGTATCCATCCGACTTGGCGCTGGCGGTCGCAATATTTTCAAGATCCGATGCCGTGAGTGTACCGGTCGTGAAGCGATTTCCTGCTCCCTTGACGGCCTCACCACTGGCTGCCAGCATGCCGCCAACAAGCCGGGTATTACCCTGGACATTCACATCAAAGCCGCCTTCGCCCGCACGGACCCCGGACTGTTCCCTAACGCTGGCATATACTGCACGGGCATTCGTTTTGCTGCTGTTAATGCCGGCGCTGAATATTCCTGGGCCCACCGACAGATTACCGCTGCTGTCCCGCTGTTTGCTGTCGTAGTGACTTTGATCCTGCAGGCTTTCGATATGGAGGTTGCCACCAATGTTGGCAATGACCTGTTTCCCCTCCAGCGTGGCACCTTCGATCCTGGTCTCTTTGCCAGAACGGATGTTCGCCGTTTCACCGGCGATGACGCGGGTATTGGTATGAGTAAGATCACTGGCATCGGTATAGCCATGAGTGCGTGAAGCGGAGGCGGTCACCGCCAGTCCCGCACCATCGTTACCCAGGCCGAGGCTGACGCCCAGACTGGCGCTACTGCTCTTGTTGTTGTCATTCCGGGTGTAGCTGTTTTGTGCGGACAGGAGATCAATCCCACGCTCGGTATCAAGCATGATATTCCGTCCCGCACTGATCGAACCGCCACGTACGAGGATAGATGATTCCGTCTCGTCACCTGCTGCCGCCAGGGTGATATCACTACCCGCTTGGACAGTGGAGCTGGCAACATTGGTGGTCTCGATTCGGCTGGAGCTCCGGCTTTTGCTACTACCTACACTGATGTTGAGACTGACGCCCCCAACCTTATCAATGGCCGTGGTATCACGCGCTCCGGAAGTGCCGTCCGGCTGGGTCTCACCGGTTTTGATCTGGCCTTCACGGCCATTGATGGTGCTGCCCTGCCCGGCCTTGACCTGGTCGTAGGCGTCCTTGGCCGCCAGCGTAGCTGTGGCGGCGGCAAGCATCTGCAGGCGCGGGTCATCGGTGCGCTGCGCGGACTTATACATCTGGTGTACTGTCTGCGCCGTATCAATAGCGGGATTGGAGAGACTCAAGGTCAGGCCCGACTGTTTGAAGCGGCTTTCAGTACGGGTGGTCATGCTATCCTGTGCTTCGACAATCTCGATATCCCTGGCGGTTATATTCACGCTTCCTGTCGGTGCCAGCAGGTCACTGCCGCGTTGGCTGAAGTTGGTGCCAGATGTTAGCGTTATATCGCCCTCGATACTGCCAACTGTGCTCGCAATAGCCATGCTGGATTGTTGATCCAGTTCATCACTGATCTCTCGTTTGCCCAGGGTGATACCAAAACCGCTGGTCATCAGTCCCGATTTTCTCTCCTGGTGATAGCCGTAACTGGACGTCGTCTGTTCACCGCTCCGGATGACGATGTCCCTGTCGGCACCCAGGGTAACATCACCGGTACCGACAATCTGTGAACCGGTGATAGTGATATCCTGTCCGGCCTGCAGATTGATCTGATCGGCACTCAGGGTACTGCCCTCCACGCGGCGAACGGTGGAGCGGCTCTCGTCGATGGTCTGTTTGGAGGAGAAGAGCCCGCTCTTGGCGATATATTGGCGGCGATTCCACACTTGCTCATCCACACCGGCGTTGATGTGGATGTCACCTCCGGCATTCACCGCCAACGCCCCGGCGCTGCGCAACGTGGCGGCACGGCCATTGATATCGGCTTCTGCCTGCATCACCAAATCCCCGGCAGTCTCGATCAACGCACCCTCTTCCCGGGTCTGGCCTTCAGTCAGGTAACTACGCGCATCCCAGACAATGGCCTCACGCTTCCGCGTGACCGTGGTGTTGAGGTTGATCTGGTTTTCAGCCATGAGCATGGTGGCGCTTCCTGCTCCACTATTGGTGACATGGGCCGTAGTGAGATTGATATCACGACCGGCAGCGGCCGTGAGGATGCCGTCTGGGTTCATCACCTGGAGCGTGCCGATACCATCCAGATGCAGCCGCTCAAACCGGCTCGCACCGATCCGGTTGACGCTTTCACGAGTAGCAGCTGCCACCGAGATATCACGCCCGGCCTGCAGGACAAGGCGGTTCTCCGCCCGCATCCGGCCGGCGCTGTTGCTGATATCCCGCTCAGCCGACAAGGCTAAGGTTTCCGCGGCGACTGTGCCCCGTCGGTTGTTGATATTGGACGCATCCAGGCTCAGGGACCGGTCGGCTAACAGGGTACCTTCATTCAGCAGATCACCCCTCAGATCAAGCACGGCATGCTGTCCACCCAGCAGGGCACCCTGTCCATTCAGATCCCCCGCTTCGAGCACGGCATAAAGCTGCGGCACCAGAACCGGCTGACGACTGCCATCCGCCAACATCACCTCCTGTTCCACCAGCCAGACAATATCGCTGGTGAGCTGGGCCATCTGTTCGGCACTGAGTGCGATACCCGGCTTCAGATCATAATCCAGGGCAAAGCTGATACCGGCGTTCATCAGCGCCTTGTACTGCTCTTCATCACTCTGATAACCGGCCAGATAACGTAGACCGGTTAGCTGAGTTATCTGCTGCTGGATCAGACGCTGTTCGTAGAAGCCGTCACCAAGACGCTTCTGTGTGGCGGCGGGATCCAGCTGGAGCTGATCCAGCATGTAATCGGAGCTGAGCCATTGCCGGTAACCGGCAAAGCGGGGATCCGTTTCGATCAGCCGCTGATGTGCCGGTTCAGGATGGACCTGGAACAGTCCGCTGTTCGGGAGCTGGATCAATCCGCCACCGGTGCTACTGCCCGCCACAGTCAGGGCATCGATCAGGGTACCACTGCCCGGTTCGCCGGCATGCTCTTCAAAACGCGCTATCGGGAGAGTGATACTGGTGATAGTATCTGCTGGGGCGTAGGGCGTGTGTGGCGTCTCGCGCCGGCACTTGCTTTTACCGAGGGAACCGCAATATTCGATCCAACTAAACCACACTTCACCGCGGTCTTCTACCCGCCGCTCCAGCACTCCTTCACGATTCTCCAGGCTACCAAGATCTGCATTCAGTGTGCCACCAGCCAGAATATGACTTTTGTCGTTAATCAGCTCGTCCACCTCTAGGATCATGTCACCACCGGCAAGCAATCTGGCGGGATCACTGCCGGTCATCACCTCCTCGGAAATATTTCGCAGAAAATCATAGGCGTAGTAGTCCTCAGGGTTTATCCACTGCTGTTCAAAATGGGGCTCATCCACCAGCACCGACAGTTCTTCTTTGGTGAAGTGGGCGTTGTTGTTGTGGAGCTCCCTTGTAGCAACATGCAACTGACTCAGTGCTTCGATAGTGGCGCTCTGATTAGTGATGATACTTGCCTTGCCGGCGGCTTGATCCAGTTCGTCCAGATTGCCTCCGATATGCAGATCACCCGCACTTAACAGCAGGGCACCTTCACGGTTGATCAGCTCCGTGGTACCGATATCCAACCGGTTTCTGGCGGCAACCGTGGCCGCACTGCCGTTGGATTCCCGGTTTGTAAACTGCCGGGTAGCAATAGCGAGCTGATCACCATACAGGCGACCACTGCCGATGTTGTCGAGCCGGTCGGACTGGATCCGCGTGGTGACGCCATCCACAAGTCCACGGTTAACCAGCTGCTCTGTTGCGATGAGTTTGGTTGCATTGGCGCTGATCACGCCGGCCTCCCGGTTGTCGATCTGATCAGCATGCAGATTGACCTCCTCCAGTGCCTGGATTCGTCCATTGTTGATCAGGGTCCCCGCCCGCAAGGTCAGGATCCTGTCGGAATGGATCAGGCTGGCGCTGTTATCCACGGCATCCACTGTCAGTGTGAGATCATCCAGCGACAGGATCGTGCCCGCACGGTTGTCCACCCCCACGGCGTCGATCGACAGGCCGGCGGCCGATTCTATCTGTTGTTGATTGACCAGCTTGCCATTGGCGGTAATGACAAGATCGCCCACCGATGTGCCGATCAGGCCGGCATTATGCACCCCAACGCCCTGCTCCGTACCGACCAGCAGAATCTTTCCCGCATACATGCCGCCTAACGCCTTGACGTCGATGGCAAATGCCGGGGACGCGCCGGCGACGGCATGGACACCGCGTAAACTGCCTTCAACAGTGACATCATTGGCACCGGTGACCAGATTGAGATTTTGTGCCCAGATACCCGCATTGACCGTCACGGCCCGGGCAATCAGATCGGTGTAATCCACGCCACGACTATCCAGTCCCTGACCCTCAATAGCAATCTCCCCGCTCCGCACACCAAATCCGGCCAGCGCACCCTGATCAAACTGGGGACTGCCGGTGGTCAGGGTCGCGCGGTTGGCATTGATGAAGCCGCAACCGGAGCAGGTGATGCCAGCGGGGTTGGCCACGATCACCTGTGCGCGGTCACCCGCCACCTCGACAAAGCCACGCAGATAGGAGGGATCGGCCGCATTGACTTCGTTGAGTATGATCCGCGCACTGCCGCCGGCCAGATTGGGATTGCCGTTGACCCATCCCGCCAGCTCAGTCTTGACCGGCACCCGGGCGTTATTCAGGACCACCCCCTGTGAGTCCACATCGAAACGCGTGTAGTGGTTATGGGAGAGGCCTGACCCATCCGGCGGCTGGATATTAATCTGCGGCGTGCCGTTGGCCGCGTGGGTGACAGTCGGCCGCTTCGCTGCCGGGGCGGTTCCATCAGCAACGATATCGGCCTGGGACAGTGGGACATGAACCATTCCCAAGATCGTGAACAGTGCAAAATTGACCGGCCGCAGAGTGCAGAGAAAACGTCTAACCGCGCTTGCGCCACCATTAGCATTCACCACGGGAGAGGCTGAGCTGCCGCAGGATCTGACGATCTCCGCAACCGCCATCCAGGTGCCACGGGCCTTGTTGAAAATGATTCGATAACGGTGCTTATTCATCCCTGTTCACCTCTGATTTATCCCTGTTTATACCTGTACCACCCTGATTGCTTCGCCTTCCGCCCCATCAGCCTTACCTGGCGGTCTTGCCCTGAAATAGGCTCTGGCCTCCGCCACTGTCACACGCCGACCGCGATGCTGCAGTACCCGCCCGACACGGCCTTTGTGCGTTCGACACAGAATCCGCGAACAGCTGTGCGACAACAGATCTTCATCCAGCAGATAGCGCAGGCTCCTGCTGTGGCCGAACGGCGCCACCCAATCAATAACCCAGAAGCGATCACCACATGACCACTCACTCTGGTCAAACAGCCGCTCCGGATCATCCAGGTATCGCGCCTCCGCTTCGGCATCGAACCAGGCCCAGGCCATGTAGCACACCGGACGTCCGGCCTCGATCGCCAGGACATACTGACCAGCCCTGATGGCCGGCAGCAGCATCCCCTGCAACGCCTGAAGCGACAGAGTTCGATGACGCGCCGAATGCATCCAGAGCCAGACGGCGGCACCCAGTACCTCAGCCTCGTTGACAACGTCACCCCGTATCGGCGCTATCAGATGCAAGACTCTACCGGTCATATTCGCCAGCCCTCATATCTGCCAGTTCAAACTGAATCCAAAACTGGTATTGTCCGTATGAAAGCCAGACGGCTTTTTCAGCGGCGTACCTATAAAGATTTCATAACCGATACTGGCCAGCGTGCCACGCATGCCCAGCACCGAACCGGCCAATTTGGTACCGGGCAGCAACTCACTGCCGCCTCCCGCGACCTGGCCAAAATCAATCCCCAGGAAGAGTTCATGATCCTGCCGGGGGATTTTCCAGGCCACTTCACTGCTCAGCGACCAGCCCCGGTCTGCCGAAAGCGAACGCTGCCCGTCGAAACCGCGAACATGCCAGCGACTGCCGATCGAGAACCGGTCCTGCGGTGTCAGCGGTGACTCACTCCACTGCCCACGAAACTTTGCCTGGTAACGCAATGCGTGCTTCCCCATCCTGATAGGCAATTGATACAGGGCATTCAGATACCAGATTCTGGCCAGCGCGGTCCCTTCGCCCGTCGCCTCTTCCGGAGCCGGTTCCGCACCGAACCAGCGTGTGCCCCGGCTGTACGCCAAATCCAGCGAAAGTGTACTTTTCTGAAAAAACTGCCGATGCTTGAGTGCAAGCTGCCAGGCTGCGCTTTTACGGTGTTGCAGGGCAATTTCCACTTCGTTAATGAAGTTGTCTGAACGTCGCTTGCTGATCTGCAGTGCGAGTGATGTCCTGGCGTTGCTGTTGCGATAGAACACCCGGTCGAGCTGAACGCTGTATCGTTCACTCTCCCCGCGATACTGGTAGTCGACCACTGCACCGGCAACCGTCTGTTGGTAGTCATAGCGGTCTGCGGTCAGGCCCAACGACCAATACCCCACCGGCAAGAAGTAGTGGATCTGCCGGCTGTCGCTGCCCCGCCCTCCGTCATTCAGGACATCCTTGCCACCAGACAGATAAATGAGATCACCCAGTCCCAACGGATTGTCCAGAAACAGGGTTGCCCCGGCCTGATATTTGCCGGTCTGCTCCGACCCCGCATCATCCAGGGTCAGTGCCATTCGCCACGGTTTCTCCTGTTGCCAGTCAACGGTCACCACGCTTTCACCAGGCAATGTACCTGGCAGTAGCTGGAAACCGGCCTCGGTACCAGGCAACCGTTGCAGATTTTCCAGTCCCTGCTCCAGATCCCGCAGATCCAATAGCTCCCCGGGGGAAAGAGGAAGTACGGTGACCAGATTGATGTCACTCCGGCTCGACGCTGCAAACCGGATATCGCTGACGGTCCCCGCCACAATTACCAGGCGCAGCACCCCTTCTGTCAGGTCCTGGCTGGGCGCCAGCACCCGGGTGGTTATGAGACCGGACTCAATCAGCCGGTTCTGTATTCGCGTCATCAGCAGATGGATACCCCGGGTTCCCAGACATCTTCCAACCGCCTGCTGACGTAGCGTCCCCAATATTTGTCTGATGCGCTTACCCTCACCTTCCAGAACAACGGCCGAAACAGGAAAACAGGGTGATTCAGAGGGAAAGTCATTCGTGTCGGTTTTTGGCGAGGAGAGGAGACGAACATCGCCAGGCTTCGGCTGCAGGCGCTCTTCAAGAGCCTCCTGACGTTGGTCCTGCAGCAACTGCTCTTGATTTAACGCGGAGGGTGCCGAGAGATCAGCCATCGCCGTAAAACAGACCAGCCCCAGCGACGGAAATACCAGTCGTACATACCAATCCAATATATTGCCAGACACCAGAATCCTCCTGATTCCGATAAAAACCCGCACACTTCCAGACCCAAATCGCGAAAAAGAGCGACGGATTAACAGACAACAGTGTGAAATCCAAGAGTGAACGGGGTTTGGGTTAAGACGGATAGCTCGGGAGCAGCATTGATCCATCAACACTCTGAGTGAGTGTGAATTATATTCATAGAAAACATGAAGTAAAGGATTAATTTACCATTGTGCACTGTTTTGAGCATGTGAATGAGGAGAGTGTGATGAAGATTCAATTTCCCAGGCGCTGTGTTCAGCCGCGCCGGTTGCCGAACTTATCTCCCAAGAGTGATCCATCTGGGAAATCACATTCACCAGCTCGATCCCGGACGGGCGCATGGTTCAATATCCGACTGCTATACTCTGGCAGTAGGAAAACTATCATTCCTGCACTGTTCGAATACGCTGGAGGTGAACCATGAGTCACACCATTTTGAGTACCTATTCCGACCACCGGAAGCTCGCTCAAGTTGAGGACATCACCACCGACCATCCCTGGCGCTGGCTGGTCGCCGGCTGGCAGGATCTGAAACGCACTCCAGCCACCAGTATCGGCTATGGGGTACTGATTACCATCGCCAGCTACCTGCTCACGCTGGGCACGGTTGCGACCGGACTTTTCTATCTACTGCCGATACTACTCGGGGGATTTTTCCTGGTGGCACCAGCCCTGGGCCTGGGTCTGTACGAGGTCAGCCGCCGTGTTGAAAATGGCGAAACTGCCAATTTCATGCACGCATTGCGCGCCATTGGCAAACACAGCTTCGCCATCAGTACCATGGGCGCGGCCATGGCGGTCTGTTTCATCGCGTGGTTTCTGGCGGCGAGCCTGATCTTCATGTTGATGAACAGCGGTATCACCCCGACCATGGAAAACGTCATTCCCTATCTGTTCTCGCTGGAGAATATGCCGATGCTGGCCGTCGGAACCCTGGTGGGCGCGATGTTCGCACTGGCCGTGTTCTCCTTCAGCGTGGTTTCCGTTCCCATGCTGCTGGATCGCGAGGATGTGGATGTCATGAGCGCCATGCGCGTCAGTTTCGAGGCTTTCCGCTTTAACCTGGTACCGATGCTGGTTTGGGCCGGATTGATTGTGCTGGTGATCGTGGGCGGTTTCTTCACACTGTATGTGGGGCTTGCCATCGGATTCCCAGTCGTGGCTCACGCCTCCTGGCACGCCTATAGAGATGTGGTCAAAAAATAGGCTATGTCCCAGTTACCTGGTGCATGAGAAGTGGCCTTTTTGTAGAAGCGGATTTATCCGCGAAATTCGCGGCTGAAGCCACTCCTACTGCTACGCTTGGCCGCCGGAGAGGGGTTTGACCTGTAGGAGGCCCGCCCCGGGCCGAATTCGCGGCGAATTGCCAAGCTAAGCCAAAACAAGACCAACATATAATCGGGACAGAGCAAAAAAATAGCCCTGCCCATTAAACACCCCCCGGCAATAGCGGGGGGTGTTTGTAAACCGCTGATTCAGGCAGGGGTGACTTCAAGAACAATATCCTTCTCGGCCATCCATTGCACATCACTCAGTTCCACCGACCTGAAATCGACGCTTACCAGGTGGCGGCGTTCTTGCGGGATCGCACGGTAGAGAAAATCATCTGCGTTTCTGGCCTCGCCCGCGACATAGAATTGGGTGACGAAGGGGGCGCGTCCCTCCGGGAACACGGCGACATGAATGTGGGGCGTGCGCCCGGGATAAGGCACCGGATGGATGGTGCGGAAACGATAGCGCCCTTCACTGTCGGTCACGGTATGCCCAGAACCCTGGAACCCCGGGTCGAGCGGTCGCCGTGCCCGGTCGTTCGGATGGTGGTAACGCCCGTTGTTATCGCATTGCCAGATCTCGACGCGAACCCCATCCAACGGATGGCCGTTGCGATCCAGAACTCGTCCGTACAGATCGGTGATCTGTCCCTGGGCTGATGTACCGTGACCGGCAACCTGGACCAGGTTGTTGTCATTATCCAGGGGCGGTTGTTTGGGATAGAAAGGACCGGGGGTCTGACGGGGTGTCAGTGGCCGCAACGCGCTTAGCGTAGGTACCGTATAGACGGCCAACAGACCTGCCGAGGCGAGAACAAATTTCCTGCGTGTTATGTTTTGCATAGTCCCTGATCATCCGCGCGCTTATCTACCCGTGAGACTGCTGCGTTGATGGCAGGTTCCCCCAATCCTCTGGATCGACCGGCCAGAGCGCTGACCGCGCGCCCAAGATATCGGTGACTTATTTCATCATGCCGCGGAGAAAATCACGCCGGGTGCCGCTTTTTTTCTCCACGGATTTTGCCTCCCGTTCAATATCCAACCGCCCCGGCATGGCCACCTTCACCGACTCGCCGGACGGCTGTTCCGCCGGGGGCTGGAACAGCAGCGTCATCACCTCTTCGGTGGTGCTTCTGATCGCCTCCTGGGAGGGGAAATCGTGCAGTGGCGACATCAGGGAACAGGCCAGGTAGACCCCCAGATCGGAGTTCTCCGAAGCCATGAATACAACGCTCCCCTGGGGAAACACAAAAGTCCGGTGATCACCTTCTGCCAACTCTTCGGCCTCGGCAGTCGCCGGCAACAGGATCAGTTGCAGAGTCCAGGGGGTGATCAGCGCGCCGGCCCAGTACTGTTCAAATCGACGCAGCCCGACAATCTCCGTCGTCAGCCGATCATTGCAGACCGGCAACCCCTGCATCTGGCTCTGCTCGATCTGGCGAAAGGCACGGGTGATTTCGGCTGCCGGGTCGGCGGCAAAAAAGGCGGATCGGGTCATGGGTTTATCAACTCGGGTCGTTGGGAAAGCTGCCGGGCTTGCGGTTGGGATCGGTCAGGTCGGCAAAGTAGCTATCCACATCCACCTCTCCGTCGCTACTCATGATCTGCTCCAGCGCATCCAGGGCGTCATTGGTCTGTTTCGCCTCGGCCTCGGTCAGTACTTCACGAGCCGAACCGATAAAATTGAGAATCCAGGTGCCCGGTTCCTGCGGACCGATCAGCATGGTATTGACCATCTCTTCACGCCCGCGTCCACGGCACAGCGCCATCAGATCGCGCTGCTCGATCACCTGCATTGGAATACCGATACACATGTTTATCCAACCTTGTCTGTTTCTCTCTATTGACCCGCTTCTGCCCAGAAGCCCCGGACGCCATCCTGCCTGGGTTTTATCGCAATGCCAAGCGATCGCAGTTCATCTGCCAGCAGTTCCACCATCTCATCCATTTTGGCATTGATTCCGTCGCTCAGGCCAATATGGGTTTTCAGCGACTCCGGGACCATGCCGATGATGGTGATCTTCTTTGGCGCCTGACCCTGTACGGTCAACAGCGCCAGCAGGTCGGACAGGCCGATCTGGTGGGGCGAAATCTTGGTCTGAAAAAATTTCGGCACTTCGTCATCCGCCAGGCGTACCAGGGTGCAGGGCGGCGCGCCGGTCTTGACCGAGTCGGCGATGATGACGTGTTCATTGTTACTGAGCGGGTTGAGCAGATCCATGGCCGAGGTGCCGCCATCGATCAGCTCTACCGACTCTGGCAGGCTATAGCGTTGTTCCAGCAGTTCAACAGCGCGAACACCCAACCCTTCATCGGATAGCAGCACATTACCCAGTCCAATCACCACTACGCTCATATCGTCTCCAGCTTGGGTATCCAATCGCGGATTCTGGATACATTGATCGTCACTATTCTTCCACCACTACGCCCCGGAAACAAACTGCAGATGCAATGGGATACATAACCACCAAGAGCGCCAAGAGCGCAAAGATTAAGTAAAGGAATCGGTTTTCCTTGGCGTGCTTCGCGTTCTTCGCGGTACTTGCTTTTTGCCGGTTCCAGAGCCCGTAGGTTGGGATGAGCCTGCGAATCCCAACAAGATTTCAGGCGTATGCATCAGCGTGTTGGGGTTCGTTCCTCACCCCAACCTACATCGACACCCATTGTTGGCGGGCCAATGTTCCATCCTGGAAAAAACCCTCTCTCCCCGGACAGGGAGAGAGGGAAGGAGGCATCCAGCACTGTTCAGATGCTCTCAGAGTTTCAGATGCTCAGAGCGCCTTGACCTTGATGATCTCCTGTTGCTCGGTATCCACCAGGTGGATGGCACAGGCGATACAGGGATCAAACGAGTGCACCGTACGCAGCACTTCCAGTGGCTGCTCCGGATCGGCCACCGGGTTGCCCATCAGGGAGGCTTCATAGGGGCCCATGGCGTCATTCTCGTTACGTGGGCCGGCGTTCCAGGTGCTGGGCACCACGCACTGGTAGTTCTTGATCTTGCCATCGTTGATCACCACCCAGTGCGACAACACACCGCGCGGTGCCTCGTGGAAACCGAAGCCCTTGATCTCGCCCTTGGGGAAAACCGGCTGGTTGAAGGTGTCGGTATCCCCCTTGCCGATATTCTCCACCAACATGTTCCACTGCTCGTTCATGTTGTCCAGCATTACTGCCGTGCGCACCGCACGGGCCGCATGACGACCGATGGTGGAGTGCAGGGCCGCCAGCGGAATCTCCTGTCCCGCCACCGCGTTCAGGGTGCCCATGGCGGTCTTGAGATGTTTGGACGTGGACTCATGTCCGGCCGCCGCCATGCAAAGCACGTTGGCCAGCGGACCAACCTGGGCTGGTTTGCCATAGAAAGTGGGCGACTTGATCCAGGAGTACTGGCCCTCGTCCTGGAAGTCGGTGTACTGGGGTTCGGTCTCGCCTTCCCACGGGTGCAGTGCCGCATCGCCCTCATACCAGGCATGTTTGGAACTCTCCTTCACACCGTCGCGGAACAGTGCATCCTGATAGCTGCTGATCGGCTTGAAGGTGCTCAGGTCGCCACCGGTGATATAACCACCCGGCAGGGCGAACTGGGTCCCCTTGGTGTCGATCGGCATGTCCGGCACCGACAGGTAGTCGGTGACGCCCTGGCCGTAACCGGCCCAGTCCAGATAAAAGGCGCCGACGGCCGGCACATCTACCAGGTAGACGTTGTGTACGAAATCGGCCAGCTTGTCGATCCAGCCCTTGATCGCCAGCAGACGCTCCATGTTCAGGGTGGATTGGCTGTCCAGGTTGATGGAGTTGGAGACTCCACCAACCGCCAGGTTCTGGATATGCGGCGTCTTGCCGCCCAGGATGGTGACAATCTTGTTGGCGTAGCGCTGCACCTCCAGTGCCTGCAGATAGTGGGCAACCGCCAGCAGATTCACTTCCGGCGGCAGTTTCATGGCCGGGTGTCCCCAGTAGCCGTTGGCGAACGGTCCCAACTGGCCGCTGGAGACAAAGGACGCCAGCTTGTCCTTCACCGCCTGCATTTCGTGGGGTCCGTTGCCACCCCAGGAGGAGAGGCTCTCCGCCAGCTTGGCGGTGGCCTTGGGATCGGCATCCAGGGCCGACACCACGTCCACCCAGTCCAGCGCGGAGAGGTGGTAGAAATGGACGATATGGTCATGCACCGCCTGGGCGGCCACAATCAGGTTACGCACAAACTGGGCATTCAGCGGCACTTCCAGATTGAGTGCATTCTCCACCGCGCGCACCGAGGTGAGCGCATGAACCGTGGTGCAGACACCGCAGATACGCTGGGTGAAGACCCAGGCGTCACGCGGATCACGCCCCACCAGGATCTTCTCGATGCCGCGCCACATCTGGCCCGAGGACCAGGCATTATTGACCTTGCCATCCTCAACCTCGACATCGATACGCAGGTGCCCTTCGATACGGGTGACGGGATCAACAGTTATACGAGTAGCCACAATATTCTCTCCTACTTAAGGAATGTCTGTTCTGCCTTACGCATGTTCAGCAGAGTGCAGAACGGGCAGTTTCTTAACGAAGACCAGATAGGCCATGATTTCAATCGCCACGATACCCACGGTCACCATGATCTCGGGGACCGAGGGGAAGTAGCTGTAACCGGGGCCCGGGTTATAGGCGATCAGGAACGCATTGAAACGGTACAGGGCACCGGCAAACAGCAGCGAGACCGCGGCGAACAGCAACAGTCGCGCATTATCACGACGGCCACGGGAGAGCATCACCACCAGCGGGAAGATGAACAGTGCCATCTCCAGCAGGAACATATTGCCCGCCAGATCACCGGCGAAGGCAAAGCCGAGTTTACCCCGCAGTACCAGCTCCGCCAGACGCACCACCAGGAAGACTGAGATCAGCCAGATAATCGCCTTGCTCAAGCGTGCCAGCAGTGGAGTCTCGGGACGCCGGTTGAAACCGACCGCGGCAAAGGAAGCTTCGAAGATCACAATGGAGAAGCCCATGGTCAGGGCGGTCAACAATGCCATCAGCGGCTGCCACTGCAGCGACTGCCAGAGCGGATGCACCTTGGAGCCCATGATGATCAACAGTGAGCCGAGCGACGACTGGTGCATGGTGGGCAACAGCACACCCAGGGCGATAAAGAAGAACAGCACCTTGTTGAGCCAGCGCAGGGCACTCTTCGCGCCGATCTTCTCCAGCAGGGCGGGAGCAAACTCGATAAACAGCACGAAGATGTAGGTGATCACGCAGAGCCCCACCTCCAGCATGACCGAGTTGAAGTTCCAGTTGGAGGGCATGGCGATGTTATAGAACTGCCAGTAGCGCCCCATGTCGAAGAAGGCGCCAAAACCACCCAGCGCATAACCGAACAGGCTGGCCAGGATGGCCGGCCGGATCAACGGGTGATATTTACCCTTGTTGAAAACATAAATGACAAAGGCCAGGGCGTAACCGCCGCAGGCCAGGGCCGTACCCACCACCACGTCATAGACCACCCAGATACCCCAGGGATAACCGGAGTTGATGTTGGCGACCGCACCCAGTCCATCGGTAAAACGCACACCGAGGAAATAGAGCCCAATCGCAGCCAGCACGCCCAGGAACATGAATGGCAGGGTAAGAATCTTACCCTCCACCGGTTGATGTTCACTCATGGTTCACCTCTATCATTGTCAGGCCCGGGACGACGACTATTTTGACCATCAGGGTCATCCTGGTCCGGTTTACTGGTGTTGCGCTTGACCACGTAGGCCAGCCCCGCCAGGGCGATGGCCGGTGCAATCATGCCCTTGTAGAGCGTGTGTTGAACCCCTTCCGCGATCGAGGCGTAGGAGCGCTCGGGCAGTTCCGGCATACCCAGCTTTTTCAGCGGCACGCCGGCGATATGCATCACCTGGGTACCGCCCACCTCGTGCTCACCATAGATATGCTGCTGATAGGCTGGCGCATCCTTCTCATGCGTATGCAGTTCGTCGGACGCCCGGCCTCTGGCGTAGGTGTAAGTCTCGCCCGGCTTGCTGGCGAGACGTTTTTTGGCCTCCGCCAGCAACTCCTTGCGGGTACCGAACAGGGTCGCCCCGGTGGGACAGACATCGGCACAGCCCGGCAACAGACCCTGGGAGATGCGCTCCACCCCGGCCTGGTTGCAGAACAGGCACTTCTGGATCTGCCCCTTGGCGTCATGGTACTCGTACTGGGGAATACTGAAGGGACAGGCCACCATGCAGTTGCGGCAACCGATACAGGTGTCGGCGTTGTACTGGACGATGCCGGAGACCGGATTCTTGGTCAGCGCGGAAACCGGACAACCGGAGACGCAGGCCGGATCGACACAGTGCATGCAGCTCTTCTTGGCAAACGAGAAGCCATCGATCTCCCGATCCTTGGCCTCCGAGGTGCCGTTCTTGTACACCTTGATCACGTTGTAGGTGGAACCGGAAACACCGCGTGAGGCATCGTACTGCACATCCTCACCCATGATGACCGGCGGCAGACCGTTGATCTCTTTGCAGGCCCGCACACACGCCTTGCAACCGACACAGAGGGTCGCGTCATAGAGGATGCCGATGGCATTCTCCAGCGGCTCCTTGTTGGGCCGAGCCTCCGCACTGCCGGCACTGCAGAGTGCGGCGGCGCCACCGGCTGCGGCTTTGAGAAAATCTCTACGTTTCATAACGCCCCCTTATGCCTGCTTGTCGCCGTCACCCGACTGCTCGCTCTTGCCGAGCTTCCTGGCCGCCATGGCAGTGGCGCCCACTGCGGCGCCAAT
This sequence comes from Sedimenticola selenatireducens, assembly GCF_963675335.2. Classification (NCBI taxonomy): domain Bacteria; kingdom Pseudomonadati; phylum Pseudomonadota; class Gammaproteobacteria; order Chromatiales; family Sedimenticolaceae; genus Sedimenticola; species Sedimenticola selenatireducens. The sequence continues at coordinate 90,272 of NZ_CAXXYC010000002.1, read as the reverse complement.
CACGCCGCCCACCAGTGCCGCGGCACCCGGCGTGGCGCTGTTGGTACCCGGACGGTCGTTGACATAGGGGAAGGCGTTGGGTGGCGCATGGGTCTTCACATCCGCCAGTTGATGAATCGCCTTGGTGAAGCCAACACCTTGCTCGGTGCAGCCGAAACAGGGATGTCCCACACCGACCGGCCAGGCACCGCCCCCCACGTCACCGAACTCAACAGCGGGACAGTTGGCATAGGTCTCGGGCCCCTTGCAGCCGAGTTTGTACAGGCAGTAGCCCTTCTGATGACCCTCATCACCAAACTCCAGGGCGAAACGGCCGGCATCGAAGTGCGGACGACGCTCACAGTTCTCATGAATCAGTCGGCCGTAGGCAAACTTGGGTCGGTTCAGGTGATCCAGTGCCGGCAGTTTGCCGAAGGTGACAAAGTGCAGCACGGTGGAGAGGAAGTTATAGGGATTGGGCGGGCATCCGGGGATGGTGACCACGGTCTTGTCGGTCAGGATATCCGGGGCACCCTTGGCCTCGGTCGGATTGATGCCGCTGGAGGGAATGCCACCCCAGGAGGCGCAGGAGCCGATGGCAACAATAGCCGCCGCGCCCTCGGCCGCCTCTTTCACATGCTCCAGCATGGTCTTGCCGCCGATCTTGCAGTAGATGCCGCCATCCTTGACCGGCGTGGCCCCCTCGATCACCAGCAGGTACTTGCCCTTGTTGGCCTTCATGGAGGCCTGCTTGGCCGCCTCCACCTGATGACCGGCGGCGGCCGCCAGGGTCTCATGGTAGTCCAGTGAGATCAGATCCAGGATCAGGGTCTCAATGGTGGGGTGCTCGGAACGCAACAGGGATTCGGTACAGCCCGTGCACTCCTGACCATGAAGCCAGATTACCGGTGGCCTCGCCTTCGGACTGGCAACCGCACTGGCCATGGCCATCGCATCGCTGGTGGTCAGTCCCATGGTCGCAGCCACGCCGGTACAGAACTTCATAAAGTCCCGCCGCGATACGCCCAGTCTCTTCTCGAGTTGCTCGAAATTGCGCTCGTCGTTCATTAACCCCTACCTCAATTGTCGGTCCTGGAAGGTGAGTTATTCTGTAAGTCTGTTCACCTGACAGCTTCAGATCTGTCATTCCAGGCCTAAGTACAATTTCCATGCCAGGAAAAAGGTATGGGGAATTTTAATCAGCGACTCATGTGCTTAGCGGGGAATTTGATATATGTCAGAAAGGCATATTGGAAGGTTTTATTTCACAATCGCTACGCAAACGACAAGTATCTTTTCATGCCAGAAGAAACCAAATGGGCATTCCGTTTGCCGACACTTGGCCCTGGAAACGGAGATACCATGCTGATCTCAACCACTCACTGCGCGAATGGCGCGCCACTCGCGCGCCAGCATTTCACGGTCATCGGGATGGGCGATGGCTATCAGCGCCTCTGCCCGTTCATTGAGGGTGCGACCATAGAGATTGGCCACCCCGTATTCGGTAATGATGTAGTGAACGTGTGAACGGGTGGTCACCACCCCACCACCAGACCTCAGGGCTGGTACAATGCGCGAGGCACCGTTTCGCGCACGGCTTGGCAGGGCAATGATCGGCTTGCCGCCTTCCGAGAGCGAGGCGCCGCGAATGAAGTCCATCTGCCCGCCCACCCCGGAAATGATCCGGTGGCCGATGGAATCGGCGCACACCTGGCCGGTCAGGTCCACCTCGACAGCCGAATTGATCGCGGTGACCCGCGGGTTCTTGGCAATTTCATGGGGCGAATTCACCCAGTCGATGCGCGCCTGGATCACCGAGGGATTATCATCGATATACTCATAGACCCGGTTCGAACCCATGATAAAGCCGGAGACGCTTTTGCCCCGGTGACTCTTCTTGCGTGAGTTATCCACCGCGCCGATCTCAATCAGGTCCAGCAGACCATCCGACCACATCTCGGTATGCACCCCAAGATGACGATGGCCGTGCAAGGCTCCCAGCACCGCATCCGGTATGGCGCCGATGCCCATCTGCAGGGTCGCACCGTCCTCGATCAATGCCGCTGCATGTCTACCAATCGCCCGCTCCACTTCCCCCAGAACCGGGCGCGGCACCTCCGGTATTGGGTCGTCCACTTCGATATAGTGGTCTATCCGGGAGATATGCACAAAGCCGTCCCCATGTACCCGTGGCATGCGTGGATTGATCTGGGCAATCACGGTACGCGCCGTGCGTATCGCCTCCAGTGCCACATCCACGCTGCAACCCAGGGTACAGAAACCGTGGTCATCCGGTGGTGAGAGATGTATCAGTGCCACATCGATGGGCCGTTCACCGGAGCGGAACAGCGCCGGTATTTCAGACAAAAAGCAGGGCAGATAGTCTACCCGGCCACCGTCATAGTAGCGGCGCATATTGCCACCGACGAACAGGTTGGCCACCCGGAAACTCTCCGCACAGGCGGGATCGGCATAGGCGGCATCACCGAAAGTGTGCAGATGCATTACCTCTACATCCCGGAGCCGCCCGGCATGGGAGACCAATCCATCGATCAGACGCAGCGGTGTCGAAGCGGCTCCATGCACGAATATCCGCTGACCAGACAACACGACGGACAGCGCCTCGTGCGCATCTTTATGCTGTTTCATATTGATTCCCTGATTCCCTGTACCGGATTTTAGGCGTAAAATTTGGCCACACAGCCTGTGGAGTAATGCATTCTACTTCAGATTGGCGGCCTGTTAGATTGAGCTATGTCAGAAGTGAAAAATGAGCAACAATCCTGAGAACGGTACACGCCGGATCATTGCGGACAAAGAGTGTGTCTTCTATGACGGCTACTGGATCCGCTACTACCCCACCCCGGAAAACACCCTGGCCAATCGTAAAAAGCTTATTGACGACCTGACCAGGCGCGCCTTCCACCATACCGAAAGCGGCATCAACACCCCGGGAGAACGCCTGGAAGAGGCGCGCGAGGCCTATGCCCAGGAGCACGATCCGGCACGCAAACGGGTCAATGGCGCCATGCTGGCAGGCGCCCTGTTCAATCGCGCCTCGGATATCTTCAACGCCATCGTCGATCTGGAGGCCAAGGGGGTCAAGGTCAATCCCGACAACGAACTGATGGTGCGCTGCGGTGACTACTTCAAGGAGGCGCTGGAACTTGGCAAGCTGGTCAAACACTACAGCGGCCATGAAGGCATTGATGAACTCTGGGGCGAGCCGTTCAAGGCCTTCTCCCATCCCCTTGACCAGCTGTTCGAGTCACGCTATCGCAAGATCGCCCAATCCATGAAGGATATCGACCGCATCTCAACCCACATGGTAAAGAGTTTTACCGATGACGAGATTTTCGGCGCGGCCGTCCCTTACATCCGCAATTACTGCCGTGCCGCCAAACAGCAGATCGAGCTGATCAAACAGGACAGGGCCCTGTTCACCGTCTGGCCGGAATTTGTCGCATCCCGGGAGATGGTGGAGCAATTCTTTATCCACCTGCCCGTACCCACCAGCACGGAACAGAAGCAACATATTGATCAAGGCGTGAAGCTGATCACCGCAGGAACCCAGCTTATCACCTATCTTTCAGGGGCCAGGGTCCCCATGCCCAAGAGCACCAGTGAGTTTCTGGAGCAGTGCCAGTTTTATGATATGAACTGGTCGGCAAAAGAGTAACGCCAATCCGCGGCAGGCTATGAATCTCGTGACAAACCCACCGGAGAACCCGGCCATAGACGATTTGACACGCACAACGATAGGCAAATTCCAGATCCGCAAACTGCTTGGAAGGGGGGCGACCGCCTCGGTCTATCTGGCGCAGGATCCCTTCTCCAACAATGAAGTGGCGATCAAGATCGCCCACCAGAACATCTTCAGCGAGCCGGTCAACGGCGCCCGCTTCAAGAAGATGTTCATTAACGAAGCGAGCCTGGCAGGCAAACTGCGCCATCCCTATATTGTAAAGGTGTTCGATGCCGGCACCGAGAGGGACATGCACTACATCGTCATGGAATATGTCGATGGCCATACCCTCAAACGCCATACCCAGCTGGAGAACCTGTTACCGATCGACGATGTGGTAGAGATCATATTCAAGTGCTGTAATGCCCTTGAGTACGCCTTCGTCAATGGCCTGATTCACCGTGATATCAAACCAGCCAACCTGCTGACCACCGGCGGCACAGATATCAAGGTGACCGACTTCGGCACCGCCCTGCTGGCCGATTCCGATCTGACCCAGGTGGTGGATGCGGTCGGCACTCCCAGCTACATGTCACCCGAGCAGATCATGGGCCGGGAATTGAGTCAGCAGGCTGATATCTACTCCCTGGGTGTGGTGATGTATCAGCTGTTGAGTGGCAAGCTGCCGTTCACGGCGGAAAACCAGTATGACCTGATACAGAAAATATCCAACCGCCCGCCGACCCCGTTGAAGGATGTGCGGCGTGACATTCCCGGGGAGATCGTTCGGATTGTTGACCGCTGCATCCGCAAAAAGGCGGCCGACCGCTATGATAGCTGGGCCGACCTGGCGTGCGATCTGGCGACCGTGCATGAACAGCTGGAACTCACAACCAGCATTGATGTATCGGATACTCGCAAATTCAATATCCTGAAGACCCTGGCCTTTTTTCACGACTTTACCGACGTGGAGCTGTGGGAGGTGCTGCGGATCAGCAAGTGGCGCCGCTTCCGTGGTGCCAAGACCCTGATTGACGAAGGCAAGATCGGCGGATCCATCTTTATTCTCGCCGCCGGAGATGCCCGGATCATGAAGAACGATGCCTTCCTCGGCCTGATCGAGACTGGTCAGTGCTTTGGTGAGATGGCCTATATCCATGGCATGAAAAAGCCGCGTAGCGCCAGCGTGGTGAGTAATTCACCAGTGACCGTGATCAAGATCCGCACCGAGGCCTTGCAACAGGCCTCGATTCAGCTACAGACGAAGTTTAACAGGGTATTGATGCGCACCCTCGCAGACCGACTGGAGAAGACCTCCATGATGGCCTCGGCGCTCTAGGCCGAACGGTATGCGTTCCCACGTGGAGCGTGGGAACGAGGAGCGGTAGGTCGGCTTAGCGCAGCGTAAGCCGACAACTCGACTGGGGCGTCGTTGGATGCCTGCCGATTGCCGTGACATGGCGTGTTGGATTACGCCCTGCGGGCTAATCCAACCTACCACTCAGCAAAGCGAGCAGGTAGCAGGCTCCGCCTCCTGGCTGGCAGCAACCGTTCCTTCCTGCGTTGTATAGACGGGATCACTGTCACGCACCATCAATCTGGGCTCGGTAAAGGGCGCCAGCCGCTCGAGAAAATCCAGCAGACTGAATGTGGGACTGGCGATAAAGAACTGGGTGCTGGGATAATCCAGCCAGAGCTGATCGGCATAAGCATGCAGTTCGTAGGGAGTATCGCCGGTCCCGTCCCCGTCGCGATCGAAACCGGCATAGTCGCTCCAGAAATTCCCCCGCCACTGATTCTTCATCGCTCCGCCACCGTTGCGCACGGCCACCTGGATAAAGTTGTTCTGAAAACGGTTGGAGGAGAGCTGATTGCCGCCCCGGTCACTCAGAAACTGGATTCCCACTGTGCTATAGGCGATCAGATTATCCCGCACCTGATTGGGCAGGGTCTCATCTTCCGGAGAGAGATCCAGGGCAATGCCGATAGTGACATTGAGTATCCGATTGCCCTCGATCACAGCACTGGAGCTCTCCTTTAGCCCGATTCCAACACCGGTCACATCCTTGATCTCGGCCACCAGGTTATCCCTGATCACCAGCCCGTTGGTTTTCAGGGTGAAAATTCCCGCCTCGTTACCAACAAAACGGTTGCCCTGGATGCGGGTGCCTTGCGAGTTGACCACATGCAGGGAGTAGCGGCCGCCCTCCACCCGGTTACCGGTCAGGCTGTTGTCATGGGAATCCAGCACGATCAGGTCGCGGGCATCCGTGACCAGGTTCTGCATCACCTTGTTGCCGCTGCTGTACCAGATGCGGATGCCATCACCGCGCTGCGCCACTTCCCGCCGCTTGGAGCGGATATGGTTGCGCCGGATGATGCCGTGCTCGGACTGGTGCAGGGCGATACCGAACAGCACGTCATCCAGCATGTTATCCTTAACCACATTGAATTTGCCCGTCACCCGGATACCGGCGTCCAGCTCGTTGTGCCGGTCACCCGACCCGGTGATGCGCAGATTGCTCAGTCGGGCCCCATCCGTTTCGATGGTAACCACCGTGCCCTGCCCGCCGCCGTCTATAATCGCCTGGCCGCCCCCGTCAATGGTCAACGGTTTGTCGATCACCACCGGACCGCTGTAGTGTCCCGCCGGCAGTTGCAGGGTAGCGCCGGGAAGGGCAGCATCAATCAACGGCTGCAGCGGCGTGCCCACCGCCAGGGAGAGCGGAATCAGGATGCAGTAAAGCAACAGGCACTGGGCAAAGCGACGTGGCAAAGGTAACCTCACAGGTTGAAGTGATTGGTGTCATTCTCCCCGTGGTATCTTAACTGCCGGAATGATCGACGGAGTGGACGCTGACGACGTTGCGCAGCATAGCAGCCATAAATAACACAGTAATTGACATGGATTAAGCAGCATGAGCAGAACAGTATTGATCACTGGCAACAGCAGCGGATTGGGACACGGCCTAACCGAGGTCTATCTGGACAAAGGCTGGGAGGTGTACGGCGTCAGCCGGCGCGGTTGCACGGATCTGCCCGGCAAGCTGAAGGATATCCGCTGCGACCTGACCGATTACGAGGCGGTACCGCTGGCCCTGGAGACCCTGTTGATGGGCATCGGCCATCTGGACGTGGTGATTCTCAACGCCGGCATCCTCGGCAAGATGCAGGATATGGCAGACAGCAGCCTGGCGGATATTCAGCAGGTGATGGATGCCAATGTCTGGTCCAATAAGGTACTGCTGGACTGGCTGTTGAAATCGGGCATCCGCATCGACCAGATCGTGCTGATCTCCTCGGGCGCCGCCATCAACGGCAATCGTGGCTGGGGCGCCTACGCCCTCTCCAAGGCAACGCTGAACATGCTCACCCAGCTCTATGCCCACGAGTTTCCCCACACCCACCTGGCGGCGCTGGCGCCGGGACTGGTGGATACCGCCATGCAGGATGTGCTGTGTGATCCGGCTCAGGTGGATGAGCACCAATTCCCCTCGGTGGCCAAACTGCGCGCTGCACGGGAGACCCCGGCGATGCCCAAACCGCGCGATGCCGGACAACTGATCGCCGACGCCATCCCGGGATTGAAGCAACTCCCCAGCGGCAGTTTTGCCGACATCCGCACACTCGGACAGAACTGATCGGTCGATGCCGGAGATCATCCTCGCCACCCTGAACGCAAAGCATATTCACGCCTCGCTGGGACTGCGTTATCTGTATGCCAACCTGGGTGAACTGCAGCCCCGGGCGGCCATCCGCGAGTTCACCATCGACCCCTGGCCGATCGATATCGCCGAACAACTGCTGGTGGAGCAGCCGCGCATCATCGGTCTCGGGGTTTACATCTGGAATGCCGAAAGGAGTCAGCAACTGGTATCTCTGCTCAAGCAGGTGAGTCCGGAAACGATTATCGTGCTGGGCGGGCCGGAAGTGAGTCATGAGTGGCAGAATCAGGCCATCGTAGAGCAAGCCGATTACCTGATTACCGGGCAGGCTGACCTCGCCTTCGCCGCGCTCTGCGACCAGCTGCTGCGGGGCGAGCAACCGCCGGGAAAAGTGATCGAGGCATCGCCGCCCCCGCTGGAGACACTGCAGCTACCCTATGCCTACTATACCGATCAGGATATCGCTCACCGGCTGATCTATGTCGAAGCATCACGCGGTTGTCCGTTCAAATGCGAGTTTTGTCTCTCGGCACTGGACCGAAGCGCGGTCCCGTTCGAGCGGGGCGCATTCATACAGGCACTGGAACAGCTTTACCAGCGCGGCGTGAGGCACTTCAAATTCGTTGATCGCACGTTCAACCTCAACCCGGAGCAGAGTGTCGCCCTGCTGGAGTTTTTTCTGGCCCGCATGGACGAACAGCTGTTCCTCCATTTCGAAGTGATACCGGACCATCTGCCGGAGCGGCTGCGCTGTACCCTGCAGCGTTTTCCGGCCGGGTCGCTGCAACTGGAGATCGGAATCCAGACTTTCAATCCGCAGGTACAGCGGCTCATCAACCGAAAACAGGATAACGCCAAGAGCCAGGCCAATCTGCACTGGCTGCGCACCGAGACCCAGGCCCATCTGCATGCCGATCTGATTATCGGACTCCCCGGCGAAGACATGCAGAGCTTTGCCGACAGTTTTGACCAGCTCGCCGCCCTCGCCCCCCATGAAATCCAGGTCGGCGTTCTGAAACGGCTCAAGGGCTCCCCGATCATCCGCCATAGCGAGCCGTTCCAGATGCGCTACAATCCGGCCGCGCCGTACAATGTGCTGAGTACCGACCGGATCGATTTTCCGACCATGCAGCGGCTCAACCGCTTCGCCCGCTATTGGGAGATGGTCGCCAACTCGGGACGTTTTCAGCGCAGCCTCCCTCTGCTGCTGGACAATCAGCCGTTCGACCGCTTCATGCAATTCAGCGACTGGCTGTTCAGCACCACCGGACAGGTGCACCGTATCGCGCTCAAGCGGCTGTTCGAGCTGCTGCATGACGGCCTCACCGGGCCACTGTCGGTGCCACCGGCAACCGCCGCCCGGACACTCGAAGCCGACTTCAATCGATCCGGTATCAAGGGGCGTCCCCAGTTCCTGCGCAACATCATCGACCCGGACGATGGCGCGAATCTGACAACCAACCGGCATGCAGCCCGCCAGGCCAGACATCACTGAACACCAGGGGAGACCGGGATGTTGCCCCCTCATTGGGGTATAATAATTTCAATCAACGCCCTCGCCCTGCACATGCAACCCGGTGACAGGGCAGGATTCAGACAACGTGCGGATCGCCAGATCCGTCAATAAAAAATGACCGGCGCGGACAAAAAAGGAATGTCGACCCATGAAACCACTGCGTAACCTCACTGCCTGCACGCTGCTGCTCACCGCGTCCCTGCTCAACCCGGCGCACGCCGATGACTATGTCCGGGAGGCCGAAGCCTACCTGGAGAAGGGCGAGGCGAAAGCGGCTGTGATCCAGCTGAAGAATGCCCTGCAAGAGAATCCCGCCAACATCGAAGCCCGACTGATGCTGGGCAGAATCTATCTCCAGGCCGGTGATGGCGCCTCGGCCGAAAAAGAGTTTGAGCGGGCAAAAAAGCTGAACGCCGCGAAGAGCTACTGGGAACTGAACCTGGCCAAGGCCTACCTGATGCAGCAGAAGTATCAGGAGATACTTGACTCTATCAGCGAAGAGGAAGGGAGCTCGATCGATGACCGGATCTCCATCTTGCTGATTCGGGGTGATGCCCATCTTGGCCTGCGCCAGTACAAGGAAGCACGCGACACCTACAGCAAGGTAAAACAACTCAACCCCCAGTCTCAGGAAGCGGTGCTTGGGTTAATCATAACCGATATCGCGGAAAACCACCGCGCAGAAGCGCTTAACAGCCTGGACGGGCTGCTCGCTGACCACCCGGACAACACCGCTGCCCTGGTGATGCGGGGTGAACTGAATCTACAGAGCGGGAAAGCGGAGTTGGCCCGCGCCGATTTCGACAAAGCACTCACCCTGCAACCGAAAAATGTCCGTGCCCTGCTGGGTCGGGCACAGATCTATCTGGCCGGCGGCCAGATAGATCAGTCCAAGGCCGATCTGGCCACACTGGAAACGCTGGTGCCGGGCCACCCCAAGCTGCTCCATCTCAGTGGGGCTATCGCCCTGCTGGAGCGAAACCTGGACGAGGCGGACATCCTGCTGCAAAAGGCCCTCAATGCCAATCCGGATGACCTGCAGACTCGAACACTGCTGGGAGCGGCAAACTTCTACCGTGGCAACTATGAGGCGGCCCATGGTTATCTCACCCAGGTGCTCAAGGCCCAGCCGACTCTGCTGCCAGCCATCAAACTACTGGCATCGGTCCAACATCAGCTGAAACAGTCGGATGCGGTGGTGAAGCTGCTGGAGCCCGCTCTCGGGCTCTACCCCGAAGACCCGCAGTTGATGGCCATGCTCGGCGCTGCCTACATGCAGGTAAAGCGGTTTGAGGAGGGATCGGAACTGATGAGCAGGGCGATTGAAATCGCCCCGGATCTGGCCGCCTATCGGACCCAGCTGGCGCTCGGACTGATGGCCCAGGGCAAGAGCAGCGAGGCCATCGCAGAACTGGAGAACACCATTGGTATGGAGCAGGAGTTTGTCCAGGCAGATGTCCTGCTGGTCCTCTCCTATCTGAATAAACAGGAGTTCACCAAGGCACTGGAGGCGAGTCAGGCACTGGAGAAAAGGTCGCCGAAAAATCCCGTCGGCTACAACCTGACCGGCCTGGCCTATCTGATGTCGGGCAATCAGGAGCAGGCGGAACAGCGCTTTAAAAAGAGCCTTGAGATTGATCCGAGCTTCATCACCGCCGAGGCCAATCTGGCCCGCCTGGCGATACAGAAGGGCGATCTGGCATTGGCTGAATCACATTTCCAGAGCGCACTGAAAAAGATACCCAACAGCGCCACGGTACTGATGGGACTGGCGGATCTGGCCAGACGACAGGGAGACCGCGACAGGATGCACAAGCTACTGGAGCAGGCTCATAATGGCGAACCGAAAACCTCCCGCGCCGGCCTGATATCGGCCATGGCCTATCTGGCGGAAAACCGACCGCTCAAGGCTCTGCGTATGACCAGCCAGCTCTCCGCCGCCTTCCCGCGTGACCCTTCGGTGCTGACCATCCATGGCCGGGCCCAGCTTGCGGCGGGCGACACCATCAACGCCGTCACCACGTTCAGGCAGCTCACGTACCAGAAAAAGAGTGCCGAAACCCTGCAACTGCTGGGTAACGCCCAACAGGCGGCCGGGCAACAAGATGATGCCCGCGAAAGCTATCAGCAGGCGCTGAAGGAGAATCCAGGATTCGTCCCGGTACTGGTGGGCCTTTACAGCCTTGAACTGGGTGCTGGAAACCATCAGGCCGCCCTGTCCCATGCCAAGACCATCCAACAGGCCATGCCGGACAAGCCGGTAGGTTATGAATTTGAAGGTACGGTCTACGCTGCTCAGGGAGAGACAGCAAAATCCATCACCCTGTATGAGAAGGCCTATCAAATGCAACCCGGTGAGCGACTGGGGATCATGCTGGGACAGCAATATACGCGCGCCGGCGATGCCCAGCGTGGCTTGGATCTGTTACGTGAATGGGCGGAAAAACAGCCCGACAATCTGCAAGTTCAGATCAGTCTCGCCGGCACGCTACTGGAACAGGGGTTGCATGATGAGGCGATCCAAACTTATGAAAAGGTCCTGCAGGCCGACGACAGCCAGTTGATAGCCCTGAACAACCTCGCCTGGATCTACTCAAGCCGCGGGAACGACAAGGCCGTTGAACTGGGCAAACGCGCCTATGAGTTGGCCTCAACAAGGCCGGAGATTGTCGATACCTACGGCTGGATCCTGGTACAGACCGGCGACCTCAGCAAGGGATCGGAAATTCTCAAGCAGGCGGCTGAACTGAGTCCCAACAACCAGGAGATCATCTATCACCTGGGCTATGCTCAGCATAAACAGGGTAACCGCACTGAGGCCGAGACAATCCTGAAACGGGCCATCGCCATCAACGACAAAACGGAACTGGCCAAATCCGCCCGGAAGCTTTTGGAAAACTGACGCTAATCACAACAACCCTCTTGGCCATCCTGACCAGGAGGGTGTTCCGTGTTTCAGCACAATCGGTAATAGCGCACGCCTAACTCAAAACCAGCGTCGCCAGCGAAAGAAGGCCAACAAGGCCGCCGCCACCAGCAGCATTCCGAGCATCACCAGCGGAAAGCCGAGGGGACTTTCAGCGCCTGGAATACCGCCCACGTTGATCCCCAGCAAACCGGTCACAAAGGAGAGTGGCAGGAAGATGGCGGCAATAACGGAAAGAATGTACATGCGATTATTGGTCTGTTCGGTCAGACTGCTGACCAGTGACTCATGCACCACGCCGGCGCGTTCCCGCGCCGCATCCAGATCTTCCACGAAACGTGTCAGACGGTCAGATGACTCGCGTAGATACAGATGATGTTCGTTGGATAATATTGCCGAACGTTCCGCCGACAACCGGTTAAGCGCCTCACGTTGGGGTGCCAGAAATCGACGCAGGGTTATCGCTTGCCGGCGAATACCCGCCAGCTGTTCACGTGAATGATGACCTGAAGCGATTAATACCGACTCTTCCAGTTGATCCACCAGATCATACAAGTCATCGATTACCACATTGACCCTGTCCAGTAGCAGGTTCACCAGCATAACCAGAAAATCCCCTGGTACTTCCGGGCCACTGCCATGCTCAATCAATCTACGCAGATCATCCAGTGACAACAGACGTCGTAGTCCCAAGGTATAAATCTTCTGGTTATCAATCCATATGCGCAGACTGACCATATCTTCCGGATCGGCTCCCGGATTCAGATTCACTCCGCGCAGAAAAATCAATAATCCATTATCCGTGGCAACACAACGGGGGCGTGTCTCTACCTGCAACAATGCCTCCACGGTAAGTTCATTGAGCCCGCTGTATCGATACATCCACTCCTGAACGGCAGCTTTGGAATAATCGAGGTGCAACCAGAGCCACTGATCATCCATGAGTTCACAATCCGAAACCTGCCTTTCGTTTAACCGATTCCCGCCACCCCGCCCGGTAAGCAACCACGCATCTGTCAGGCCATCCAATTCATCAGGTGCACCCTGTTCAAATAATCTGCTCATAAATCTCTTCTTCTGTTTGTTATTCTGTGCCATTAAGCAACAGCCCGTTGCTGCAAGGTAGTATAGCCTCGGGCCGTCGACAATTTGTATAGACACGACGACAGACAAGATATGCAGGTTAGGGAGCCTCTGATCAAGTCGTGAACTTGTATCTTGCGCCCGGAATGTCCAGCTTCTGCGTTGCAAATCTTCGTAATAGCCGGCTATTACGTGCGATTTGCGCCTTGAATCTGATCATTCCGGCTCACAATCTACTTCGTCCAGACTTAACCAGAGGCTTCTTAATTATCAGACTGAACGATTGGCGATCATCGATGATGCGGGTATCTCAAGCTATAGGCTGAGCATCGACTGACCTGCGGCAGTCAATCGATAGACCAGTCGCACCATTTCCATTGGCAGCCTTCTGCCGGGTGTCTGTTCAACAAGCCCCAGGCCAATCAATTTCTCCAACACCGGTGCTTTACAAGGCAAAACAATGATTGATGAACCATTGGCAATAGCTTTCAGACAGCGCAACTCCTGTTCATCCAGTTGAATCATAGGGACGGCCTCCGGCTGGTTAGGATGTGTTATCGACGCCAGAAAGAAGGGCTCAGTACCACCAGCAGGGTAAAAATCTCCAGGCGACCCAGCAACATGGCAAAGGAAAGTATCCACTTGGCCGAATCGGATACCGACTGAAAGCTGGTTGCCACTTCACCCAATCCGGGTCCCAGATTGTTCATGCAGGTCGCCACCGCGCTGAACGCAGTCACCTGATCCAGACCCTGCTCCATGAGAAACAGCATGAACAGTACGAAGGTGGCGACGTAGACACTGAAAAAACTGCGCACCGCATCGGCCACCCGCACATCGATCACCTTGTTCTGCAATTGCAATGGTTTAATCATCGACGGGTGCATCAATCGCTGAATCTCCAAACCGGCTCCCTTGCCCATGATGACAAACCGGATCACCTTCATACCACCGGCGGTGGAACCGGCACAGCCACCAACAAAGCTGATCAGTATCAGCAACAGCGGCAGCATGGTGGGCCAGACGGAAAAATCATCGATGCCGAACCCGGTACTGGTCACCACAGATACCACGGTAAATGATGCATAGCGCAGGGACTCCAGGATCCCGTCCCTGCCCCCTTCGAGATCGAGCACGGTGCCGGTCACCAGAATCACCGCCAGAACAAACAGCAGAAACACGCGCACTTCCACGTTCTGCCAGTAAGGCCGGATCGACAGCCGTTTCCAGACCAGGAAGTGCACACCAAAGCTGATCCCGCCGATCAGCATGAACAGGGTTGCAACCACCTCGATAAACAGACTGTCAAAATAGCCCAGGCTGGCGTCATGGGTAGAGAATCCACCTGTAGAGACGGTGGACAGGCTATGAGCTACGGCATCGAAGGGACTCATACCGCCGATCCAGTAGAGCAGTGCGCAGGCCACGGTCATGACCAGATAAAGTTTCCATAGTGCCTGGGCAGTGTGGGCAATTCGCGGGGTCAGCTTCTCATCCTTCATCGGCCCCGGCGTCTCGGCTTTGAACATCTGCATACCACCGATACCCAGCATGGGCAGCAGGGCAATAGCAGAGACCACCACACCAATACCCCCAAGCCACTGCATCTCCTGACGGAAAAAGAGTATGGATGGCGGCAGTTCATCCAGCCCCGACATCACCGTGGCGCCGGTGGTGGTAAAGGCGGATACTGATTCAAACAGCGCATCTGCCATGCTCAAACCGGGACCAAAGATAAAAGGCAACATACCCAACAGGCTGGTCACCAACCACAATACCACCACAATAATGAAGCCATCGCGGGTGTGCAGCTGGATCTTGCGTTTTGTCGACAGCAGCCAGATCCCCAATCCGGTAAGCAGGCTGAACAATACCAGGAGCGAAAAATGCAGTGTCTCACCGTCGTGATATAGTAGCGAAATAATTGACGGCGGAAGCAGACTACCGCTGAACAGAAGCATCCAGATTCCGAGTATATTGGCAATAATGGTGGGATTCATGAGGCCACTGAGAACTCTTCAACTGTGCGATGCACTAATTATCGGAACAACTCTCAGCACGGTCACATAAAAAGAGTGTCAAAATTTTATGCTTTTTTTATTTTATTGAAATCACGCCGACCCGCAGAATGAAACCACCCTGCTCAGTACTCAATACACGGACCCGGTAAACATGCCCACCCAGATCGACGCCGAGCAAGCGGATCAACTGTTCACAGCGAAACCACTAGCCTATGCCGGTGCCATGGTTATTGTTCTGATATCGGTCAGTCTCGCCTTCCTGCTGCATCGTCTGATGCCCCATGCCAATCTGTCGCTACTGTTTCTGACCGGTGTCCTGATCATCTCTGCCCGCACCGGCCTGGGCCCATCACTGGTTGCCAGCGTATTAAGTTTTCTCGCCTTCAACTTTTTTTTCACTCCGCCCTACTACACCTTTGAAGTGGCGGATGACGGAGATGTCGCCACCCTCATTTTCTTCCTGCTCATGGCCGCCATAACCGGCAATCTGGCAGCACGCATGCATCAGGAGATGATCAAACGACGTCTCTCCCTGCAACGCATCTCGAACCTTTACGAATTCAGTCGTCACATGTCCTCTGCTGCCAGCACCGATGATGTGCTGGACACGCTGGTTGACCACTTCACACACAGCCTCAACTGTCCGGTCGCCGTCTATCTCCCGGACAATAATGGCGTTCCGGTTTTACGTACGGGCACAAACCTGCCTGTCCCACTGACCGTAACTGATATCAAACAAGCCTGGTCAGTAATCGCATCCGAACCACTCATGCAGGATCAATGGCAGCTGTTGCCGCTCATCACTGATCAGGAACCTGTCGGTATGCTGGTAATGAATAGCGAACAGATGGATAGTGAGCAGCTCAATCTATCCCGCAGCCTGTGTCAGCAGGCGGCCATTGCCCTGCACCGTACCCAGTTGGCGGAAGATCTGGAGCAGGTTCGACTGGTCTCGGAGACAGAGCAGTTACGCTCTGCCCTGCTGTCATCCGTATCACATGACCTGCGTACCCCTCTCGCATCCATCATCGGCTCCACCACCAGCCTGCTGGAGTATGGCGAAAGCTTCAGTAGTAAGAACCGTACCGAGTTACTGGAAACCGTGGTCGAAGAGGCACGGCGACTGGACCGGCACATTCAGAATTTGCTGGATATGACCCGACTGGGACAGGGCAAACTGAATCTGCGCCGTGACTGGGTCGATCTGCATGACATCATCTCAAGTGCTGTGGAACGGATGCGCGACAGGCTGAAAGAGTGGCCATTGAAAATAACCATTGGCTCCGATGTGCCCCTGCTCTGGGTGCATGGTGTATTGATTGAACAGGCGTTGGTTAATCTGTTGGATAATGCGGTACGCTTTTCACCAGCCGATGGCGAGATCACCCTGACAGCCCGCTACCTGGACAATCAGGTGGAAATTCTTTTGTGTGATGAGGGACCCGGCATACCACCTGAGGAACGCGAAAAAATTTTCGACATGTTCTACACCGCCCGCCAGGGTGATCGCGGCAATCTCCAGGGCACCGGGCTGGGACTGGCTATAGTGCGCGGCATGATTATGGCGCACGGCGGCATGGTAACCGCCCAAGGCAGACTGAATCATCACGGCACCTGCATGCAGATCCTGCTGCCCGCCGGCCCACCGGAAAACAGCGAAGCATAAGCATGGCAAACGAAACTATCCTGGTGGTTGAAGATGAAGCGCAGATTCGCAAGTTCCTGCGTATCAGTCTCGAGGCCCATCACTATACCGTTCATGAGACCCGCCTCGGCGCGGAGGGATTGGCCCTTTGCGCCACGGCTCAGCCACACCTGGTGATTCTCGATCTGGGACTGCCGGACCTGGATGGCCAGCAGTTCATCTCGCGCCTGCGGGAGTGGTCGAACGTACCCATCATCGTATTATCGGTGCGCGCCGACGAGACCCAGAAGGTGGCGGCGCTGGATGCCGGGGCCAATGACTATGTCACCAAACCGTTTGGTATCAGTGAACTGATGGCACGCATCCGGGTAGTGTTGCGTGACACCCGGCAATCTACCGCAACCCAGAGCCTGTTCGAATCCCAGGGGTTGCAGGTGGATCTCTCCCAGCGCAAGGTGAGTGTCGATGGCAACCCCATCCACCTGACCAAAAAGGAGTATGAGCTGTTACGACTGCTGATCGCTCAACCGGGTCAGGTACTGACCCACCGGCAGATCCTGGGTGAGGTATGGGGTCCCGCACAGCAGGAGGAGACCCATTACCTGCGGGTGCTGGTCGGTCAACTGCGCAACAAGTTGGGCGATGACCCGGCAAATCCACGATTTGTCATTACCGTGCAGGGTGTTGGCTACCGGCTGGCCATTCCCTTGGCCCTGAACGACCAGAGCCAACCCTGACACCCCATTAAACCGGTATTTACTGTGTTTTTTCCGCTGCCAAAACCAGGCGGCAGAATGCCCATGCGATTCCAATTTATGAACTATTATCACTCTGAGTCATGGCCCGATACACCCATGACCGACGAGTAACAGCCATGACACCCCGGCTTTCCCTGAATCCACCGACAGAGGCACACGCCACTGCATGAATATGACACGGCATATCCGTACTCCCTTAACACACCTGATACTCGGCCTGCTGGCCCTGCAACTTGCCGGCTGCAGCGAGAGCGAGTCGCAACCGACCGATAGCGCCATGCCGGTACAACAGGTCACCGTCATCGAACTGTTGCCGCAGGATCTGCCGGCACAGTTCGAGTACGTCGGCCGACTGGAGGCCTCGCGGGAGGTCGAGATCCGCCCGCGGATTACCGGACTG
This sequence comes from Sedimenticola selenatireducens, assembly GCF_963675335.2. Lineage (NCBI taxonomy): Bacteria > Pseudomonadati > Pseudomonadota > Gammaproteobacteria > Chromatiales > Sedimenticolaceae > Sedimenticola > Sedimenticola selenatireducens. The sequence continues at coordinate 72,594 of NZ_CAXXYC010000002.1, read as the reverse complement.
ATTGAACAGCGACTGTTCGAGGAAGGCAGCCATGTCGAGGCGGGACAGCCGCTGTTCCAGCTTGATAGTGCCCCGTTCGTGGCCCGCAAGCGGGTGGCCGAGGCGGCACTGGCGGAGGCCAACGCGCGCCTCATCCAGGCCGAGCGGGAAGTGAAACGGCTGACCCCACTGGTCAAGGCCCTGGCGGTCAGCCAGCGCGATCTGGATGACGCCCGTTCCACCCGTGAGCTGAATCGCGCCGGTGTCGCCGCCGCCCGGGCGGAACTGGCCCAGGCCCAGCTCGATCTCGACTACACCCGGGTCGATGCACCGATTGCCGGACGTATCGGGCGCGCCCTGCAGGCCGAAGGCTCATTTGTCTCACCCACCAGCGGGCCGCTCGCCAACCTCGCCCGGATCGATCCGCTCTATGTGCGCTTTTCCATCGCCGAGAACGAGCAGCTGGCAATTGACCGGCAGTTGGCCGAGGGCAGTCTGACACTGCCGCCCCCCGATCAGCGCCGGGTCGAGGTGCAGCTTGCCGATGGCACAATCTATCCGCTGACCGGACCGGTCGACTTCAGCGATTACCGAACCGACCCGCAGACCGGCGCCTACGACAGGCGCGCCACCCTGCCCAATCCGGATGCCCGGCTCAGCCCCGGACAATTCGTAAAGGTGCGGATCAAAGGGGGTGTCCTGCCCAATGCCCTGGCGGTACCACAGCGTGCGGTACAGGAAGATGCCAACGGCAAGTTCGTCTATGTCGTCGGCCAGGGTGAAAAAGGCATGACCATCGCCCAGTCCAAACCAGTCGAGGTGGGTCAGTGGGTGGATAGTCCCGATTCCACCGAGGGTGAACGGCTCTGGGTGATCCGCTCCGGCCTCAGCGCAGGCGACCAGGTCGTCATCGAGGGCACGGCGCGCATCTTTTTCCCGGGCATGCCGATTCAACCCCAGCCCCCCGTTGATAAAACGGCCGAAACATCCAGCAGCGCCAAGGCGTCCTCCGGCGGGGAGCGCTGATCATGTTGTCGCGCTTTTTTATCGATCGCCCGATCTTTGCCGCAGTAATGTCGATCTTCCTGGTACTTGCCGGGCTGCTGGCAATGCGCATCCTGCCCATTGCCCAGTATCCCGAGATCGCCCCGCCGGTGGTCACGGTACGGGCAATCTATCCCGGCGCCTCGGCCCAGACCATAGAACAGACGGTCGCTGCCCCCCTGGAGAATTCGATCAACGGCATCGAGAGTCTGATGTACATGAGCTCCACCTCCGCCTCCAACGGAGTGCTGGAGATTCAGGTCACCTTCGAGATCGGCACCGACGTCGACCAGGCCGCCCTCAACGTCAACAACCGGGTCAAGCAAGCCGAGCCGCGCCTGCCGGAAGAGGTCCGACGCCAGGGGGTAACGGTCGAGAAGGGCTCCTCCGCCTTCCTGCAGGTGCTCGCCTTTCTCTCCCCGGACGGACGCTTCGATGACCTTTACACCAGCAACTACGTTACGCTGAACGTACTGGACCGCCTGAAACGCATCCCCGGCACCACCAACGTACAGATATTCGGCGCCAAGGATTATGCCATGCGGATCTGGCTGAAACCGGACCGGATGGCCGAACTGGGTGTCACGGCAACCGAGATCGCCAGCGCCATACAGGAGCAGAATGCCCAGTTTGCCGCCGGCAAGATCGGCCAGCCGCCGATCGGCAAGGGACAGGAGCTGGTCTATACGATCAACGCCCAGGGCCGTCTGTCGACTCCGGAAGAGTTTGGCGACATCATCCTGCGCACGGGCGAAGGCACGGCGCTGTTGCGGCTTAAGGACGTGGCGCGGATCGAGCTGGGTTCCAGGGATTACGACTTCACCGGCCTCTACAACGGTAAACCGGCGACCCTGGTCGGCATCTTCCTGCAACCCGGCGCCAACTCACTGGCCGTCGGCGACGAGGTCAAGGCGACCGTGGCTGACCTGGCCGAACAGTTCCCCGAGGGGCTGACCTACTCGATCCCCTACGACACCACCCGGTTTGTCGAGGTGTCGATCCGCGAGGTGATCAAGACCCTGGGTGAGGCGATCCTGCTGGTGGTGCTGGTGGTGTTCGTATTCCTGCAGAACTGGCGTGCCACCCTGATCCCGGTAATCGCCGTGCCGGTGTCGCTGCTCGGCACCTTTATCGGCCTGTACCTGCTCGGTTACACCATCAACACCCTCACCCTGTTTGGCATGGTGCTGTCGATCGGCATCGTGGTGGATGATGCCATCGTGGTACTGGAGAACATAGAACGGATCATGCACGAGGAGGGACTTGCCGCCCGCGAGGCGGCATTGAAGGCGATGCGCGAGGTGACCGGGCCGGTGATCGCCATCGTCCTGGTGCTCTGCGCGGTATTTATTCCGATCGCCTTTCTGGGCGGCCTGACCGGTGAACTGTATCGCCAGTTCGCCGTCACCATCGCTATCGCCGTGGTGCTCTCCGGCTTCGTCGCCCTGACCCTGACTCCGGCGTTGTCGGTGATTATCCTGCAAAACCAGCGGCGTCACCCGGGACGCTTTTTTGCCGCCTTCAATCGGGGGTTCACCCATATCACCGGCGGTTATCTAGCCGGGGTGGGTTTCCTGTTGCGACGGGCCAAACTGGCCATTGTGCTCTACCTGCTGATGGTCGGTGCGGCGCTGTTCCTGTGGGACATCACCCCGGGATCACTGGTGCCGAACGAGGACCAGGGCTATTACATCGGCGCGGTCTACCTGCCGGACGGTTCCAGTCTCAGGCGTACCGAGGCGGTGACACAGCGGGTAATCGAGATCATGCGTGACGATCCCGACGCGGAACATGTGGTGGCATTCGCCGGACTGGATTTTCTCGGCGGCGGCTTCCGCAACAGCGCGGCGACCATCTTTGTCGCCGCCCGGCACTGGGACCAGCGCCAGCGCTCCACCGACGATATGGTCGGCCAGTTGATGGCAAAAAGCGCCGGCATCCGCGAGGCCCTGGTGATCGCCTTCGGGCCGCCGCCGATTTTTGGCCTCGGCAATGCCGGCGGTTTCGAACTCTACCTGCAGAATCGCGGCGAGGGCGGGCCAAAGGAGCTGGCCAAGGTCAGCGAACAGCTGCTCGCCGAACTGCGCAAGGACCCGCGCATCGTCCAGCCGTTGTCGCTCTGGCGCTCGCGGGTGCCGCAACTCTATGTCGACGTCGACCGGGCCAAGGCGAAACTCCTCGGGGTCGATATCGACGCTCTGTTCACCACCGTGGCGGCGACCCTGGGCACCTTCTATGTGAATGATTTCAACAAGTTTGGTCGCACCTGGCAGGTCCAGATGTCGGCCGAACCCGGCTATCGCGCCAGGCCGGAGGACATCGGCGCACTCTACGTGCCCACCGGAGATGCCACCCAGGTCCCCCTCTCGGCCCTGGCCAGGGTCGAGTACACTTCGGGCCCGGAAACCCTGGATCGTTACAACAATATCCAGGCAGTGAAAATCTTTGGCGAATCGGCGCCCGGTATCAGCTCCGGCCAGGCGCTGGCGATTGTCGAGGAGATCGCCGATCGCACCCTGCCGAAGAATTTCAGCTACGAGTGGACATCCGCCTCGTTTCAGGAGAAGCGCTCCAGCGGCACCTCAAGCCTCGCACTCAGCCTTGCGGTATTGATGGTGTTCCTGATCCTGGCCGCCCAGTATGAGAAGTGGTCACTGCCGATCGCCGTCCAGCTGGCCCTGCCATTCGGCACCTTTGGCGCACTCGCCGCGGTCTGGCTGCGCGGGCTCAGCAACGACGTCTATTTTCAGATCGGTCTGGTAACCCTGCTCGGGCTGGCGGCGAAAAACGCCATTCTGATTGTCGAGTACGCCCTGCTCAAGAAAGACGAGGGATATTCCGCCAGTGCCGCCGCCCTGGAGGCGGCCCGTCTGCGCTTTCGACCGATCCTAATGACCTCACTGGCATTTATCCTCGGCGTGCTGCCGCTGGCGATCTCCACCGGCGCCGGCGCCGGGGCACGCCATGCGGTTGGTACCGGCGTGGTCGGCGGCATGCTGGCTGCCACCTTTCTGGCAATCTTTTTCATCCCGCTGTTCTACCGGCTGGTCACCGATCGCCGCCTGCGCAGCAGCCCGGAGGAGTTTGAACAACGCCCCCACCTGCCGCCCCATAGTTCACCCCACACCCCGAGCCACCATCCCGGGGGGTCGGGATAATAGCCCGGGCGGAAGTCGGATCGGCCCCATAGCATGCTGTTTGATGGCAAACCATGATTTACAGCGGATTTAACATGATCGTCCAAGAATAGTCGTCAGGTTAACCGACGCGTGGCTATTGCGTCATTCATCAAGGAGGCTTTTATGAAAAACAACCCGGTCGTCTGGTTTGAGATTTATGTGCAGGAGATGGAACGTGCCAAGCAGTTCTACGAATCGGTATTTCAGGTCAAGTTGGAACGACTGAATACACCGGATCTGGAGATGTGGGGCTTTCCCATGGACATGAACAGCGCAGGGGCCTCTGGCGCACTGGTAAAAATGGCGGGTGTCCCCTCGGGTGGTGTGAGCACATTGATCTACTTCGCCTGCGATGATTGTGCCGTTGAAGAGGCGCGCATAGACGAATCCGGTGGACAGATTAAGCAAGCCAAGATGTCCATCGGGGAGTATGGGTTCATCAGCCTGGGCTTTGACACAGAGGGCAACCTGTTCGGCCTGCACTCCATGCAGTAGCGGACGGGGCCGTTTGCAACCCTGACAAGGGAGGATACGCACATGCGATTCATGATTATTGTAAAAGCCACCAACGATTCGGAGGCTGGTGTGATGCCTGCCTTCGGCCTGGTCGCCGACCGGTTTGGCGTGCCCTGGATGATCTATGTGGAGTCCCCTGAAAATCGCAGATGAATGTCACTGACACGCGGCGCACCATTGACGCCGCCTGGCGTATCGAGGCGGTCACGGCGCCCTATGGAGTACGGGGAAGCGGAGCATTGATCCCTTCGATATCGTTCGCCCCACTACCCGCCTCACACGCGACTATTCGGATACCGGTTTGTCCACACTGAAATCGTCGTCCCAGCCGGCGGGATCTTCCGGGAAATCATCGAGCGGGCCCAGGGGTCGCTCATCCCGCTCGAACAGCTGGCCACTCTGCATGTACATGGAGAGCAGGCGGGCCACCGCCAGCACCGATTTTTCATGGGTGCGTTCATGACCGTGAGAAGCGTCCAGGGCAAAACAGATCAGCCCGGTACGAATATCATTGCCGGCCTCCACCGCCGCCGCCGAGTCACTGCGGTAGTAGCGAAATACATCCCGGCTGTGTTCTATCCCGCAGGTCTGGCAGAGTGAGATCAGCCGCCGGGTCAGGTACCAGTCGAACGGGCCACTGGAGTCCTGCATGGCGATGGTAACGCCGTATTCGGAGGTGTTCTGACCCGGCGCGATGGTGCCATTATCCACCGCCAGCAGTTCGGCCACGTCACCATGCAGAATATGCGAGGCACCGACGCCGGTCTCTTCCGAGATTGTGAACAGCAGATGACAATCCATCGGTAGCGGGACCTTGGCATCACAGATCGCCTTGGCCGCTGCCAATACCGCTGCCACGCCCACCTTGTCATCGAGAAAGCGGGAGACCCAGAAACCGTTTTTGAGAAATTCCGGCTGCGGATCAATGGAGACCATATCCCCGGGATGAATGCCGAGCTTTTCCAGGTCAGCGATGCTGTGCACCGGCTCATCCAGACGCAGCTCCAGGTTCTGCCAGCTCGCCTCCTGGGTATCCACCTGCTTGCCGAACACATGCCCGGACGCCTTCAATGGCAGCAGCGTACCCCGGTACTGAATACCCTTATCGATATACAGCGTCACCCGGGCACCTTCCGCCGAACGCGCCGGCCAGGTACCGACCGAAACCACCTCCAGCCGTCCGTTTGACTTCAGGTTCTTGACCATGGCACCCAGGGTATCCAGATGCGCCGCAATGGCCCGATCCGGTGAGTGCACTTCACCGGAAAGGTTGGCACGAATCGCCCCGCGCCGGGTCAGTTCATATTCAACCCCCATCTGCTCCAGCTTGTGGCAAACCAGCTGTACCACAGTGTCAGTCATACCGGTTGGGCTGGGCACTTGCAGCAGTTCCAGCAGGGTCTCACGCAGATACGTGCGATCGATATCAATTATTTTCATTGGTTTACCTGTTTGCCAGGGCGGTTTGGGGGAACAACATATCCAGTAGTTTTTCAGCCGTGGGCTGGGGTTCATGATTGGCCAGACCGGGCCGTTCATTGGCTTCAATAATGGCGTACTCGGGGCCTTCCAGATCCGGCACGATAAAATCAAATCCGACCAGTGGCATATCCAGTACCTGGGCTCCGCAGATGGCCGCTTTGACCAGTTCCGGATGCAGCCGGTCCGTCACATCCTGCAAGGTGCCTCCGGTGTGCAGATTGGCGGTCTTGCGCACCTTCAGTCGCTGACCTTTGGGCAGTACCTGATCCATAGTGAGGCCAGCATCTTTCACACAACGTTCCGTCTCATCATCCATCGGGATCACACTCTCGCCCTGGGTGGCGGCTGCCCGCCGGCGGCTCTGCTTTTGAATAAGCTCGGCTATGCTGCGGGAACCATCGCCCACGACTGAAGCGGGACGGCGAACCGCCGCGGCGACCACTTCATCATTGATAACAATAATCCGCACATCGTCACCCGATACAAAACGCTCTCCCACCACCCGGTCACAAAAGCCGGCGGCGAGGGCATAGGCCGCTCTCACATCAGCCGGCTCGCTCAGATCAACACAGACACCGACACCCTGCTCCCCGCGAGCCGGCTTGATGACGATACGCTGGTGACGCTGCAGAAAAGCCAGTGCCTGCTCCTCGTCCTTGAGCAGTTCCTGTTCCGGCACATGCAGTCCGGCCCGGGCCAGAAACCGGCGAGTCACCGCCTTGTCATCACAGCGACTCATCGCCACGGCGCTGGTGAGATCGGTCAGCGACTCCCGACAGCTGACCGTCCGGCCACCCAGGCTGAGGTCGAAGAAGCCACCGGCCGCATCCACAATATCCACTACAATGCCACGGCGGTAGGCTTCATCGACAATAATCTGTGCGTAGACATTCAGCTCCTCATCATTTTTTGGTCCGACATAGAGCAGTTCATTAATCGCATTTTTGGTTTTGATGCAGTAGACCGGCACCTGAAAAAAACCGAGCTTTTCATAGAGCCGGATTGCCTGCTCATTGTCATGCATCACCGACAGATCCATAAAGGAGCGGCCGGCACCCTTGAATCTGTTGGCCAGTGCGATCACCAGTGCTTCACCGACGCCGGCATGCAGACACTGGGGGTCCACCGCCAGGGCCCAGAGACTGGAGCCGTTATCCGGATCATCGAAAGCCAGATGGTGATCCACCCCGGTAACACAGCCGACCACCTGTCCACTCGCAGTCTCAACGGCCAGCAGAACATGCAGTTCCGGATGCGTGCGCTGGTAGTCAAAAAATCCGTCCCTTACCGGCACCATCGAGCGCGCCTTGTATATCCGGTTGACCTGCTCTACATCACTGGCATCGGTAATCGGTCGAATCTCGATACCATGACCGACCATATCCGCCAGCTCGGCATATTCCAGGTTCAGTCGATAGGTCAGGGAGGGATCGATAAACAGCTCCTGGGGTGCCTGGGACACTACGACCTGCGGGTCACGGCTGTAGAGCGCCACATCCCGACGACCCAGACTCTCGTCACGCAATTGATCGGCAAGTTGCCGACTGGAGCGGAAGGTCTGACCAAAAATCAGTCGGCCCCAACCGCAATCCACCACCGCCTGCTTGTCCAGTTCATCGGCAATCGAACTGGGGGGGGCACCCCAGTGTTTTAGCGACCCCATCTGCTCGATATTCAGATTACCGCTCCTTCCTTTTTCTGCTTTGCTCATTGCGCCACAACCTAGAGATGATGGGTCTGCAACCACAACTCCAGCAGGGCGACCTGCCACAGTTTGGAGCCGCGTAGCGGGGTAATGTGATCCTTCGGGTTATCCAGCAGTCTGGTCAGGTAATCCCGATTGAACAGGCCACGGTTGATGGCGCGGGTGTCGTTCAGTGCATCCCGCACAAAATCCAGATAGGGTCCTTCGATATATTTCAGCGCCGGCACCGGGAAGTAGCCCTTGGGTCGATCGATCACCTGGTGTGGAATCACTTGGCGCGCGGCCTCTTTCAAGACCCATTTGCCATCACCTCGCACCTTCAGATCGGCCGGCACCCGGCCCGCCAGCTCCACCAGCTCGTGATCCAGGAAAGGTACTCGGGCCTCCAGACCCCAGGCCATGGTCATGTTGTCGACCCGCTTCACCGGGTCATCCACCAGCATTACCGTGGTATCCAGCTGCAACGCCCGATCCACCGCATTACCACCCTCTTCATCGCTGAACTGCTGTTCGATAAATGCGCTGGCGAAGTCAGACTGCAGATACCCTGCCTGTACCGTCTCGGCATATTCATCGAAGTCGCGATCCATGAACAGGCGGCAATAATCAGTCGCCCCGCTACCACTCTCCAGTAATGGCGGATACCAGTGATAGCCGCCGAACACCTCATCGGCACCCTGGCCGGACTGAACCACCTTGAGGTGTTTTGAGACCTCATGAGAAAGCAGATAGAAACCGATATTGTCATAGCTGACCATGGGCTCAGACATGGCATTGAAGGTCTCCGGCAAGGTCTCCAGCAGACGGCTGGAGGGGACCATTATCTTGTGGTGATCAGTCTGGAAGTGCTCGGCAATCAGATCGGAATACTGGAACTCATCCCCCTTCTCACCACCCGCCTCTTCAAAACCCACAGAGAATGTGCTCAGACCGGTCTGGCCCTGCTCCGCCAACAGGCCGACAATCAGGCTGGAATCAAGGCCACCGGAGAGCAGCACGCCCACCGGTACGTCTGCCACCATGCGGCGGCGCACCGCACGCCGCAGCGACGCCAGGACGCGTTCCTGCCACTCCTCGGCACTGACCGCACGATCTTCTTCACGACTCCCCACCTTGAGACGCCAGTAGGTCTCGCTGTGATGCGAGCCGTCCTGTTCATAGACCTGGACAGTCGCTGGCGGCAGCTTGCGCACCCCCTTCAGAAGGGTAAACGGTGCCGGTACCACGGCATGAAAACTCATGTAGTAGTTGAGTGCCACCGGATCGATTGAGGTATCGATATCACCGGCTTTCAACAGTGCGGGCAGGGTCGATGCAAATGCTACCCGGCCATCCGTAGCGGCGATATAGCAGGGCTTGATACCGAGTCGGTCCCGGGCCAGCACCAGACGCCCGGAGTCTCGCTCATGGATGGCGAAGGCGAACATGCCATTGAACCGTTTCACACACTCCAGCCCCCAGGCGTGGTAAGCCTTCAACACCACCTCGGTATCGCCGTGGGAGAAAAAACGATAACCCTGACCCTGCAGCTCTTCGCGCAGTTCCCGATAATTATAGATACAGCCGTTGAACACCAGATCGAGCCCGAGCTCGGCATCTACCATGGGCTGCTGGGCATGCTCCGACAGATCGATCACCTTCAGGCGCCGGTGGCCCAGGGCCAGTCCGTTGCGGGTCACAATCCCCTCACCATCAGGACCCCGGGGGGCCAGTTTGCGGATCATTTGCTCTACCCGCCCGACATTTGATTCACGCATTCCGGGTGCATAGATCCCGGCAAAACCACACATATATAAAACTCCTGTTATAGGGCGCGGCACCTCGGCAGAGATATACCCGGCCGGGCGTATCCCGCCAGATGCCCTTCTCATGCTCAGTGTAATACTATATTATTACACTTCTAATGTTTAGAGTACAAACTAAATAGTTCACATTGGTTGAAATATGAAAACTGGCTATAATCCATCACCCGTCAAATTCAACCTGACTCAACTCATGGCCGAAAATCAGTACTGGCATGACGTGCTCGTCTCCCTGCGTCGCATCATTCGGGCGACCGATCTGCAGTCCAAGCGGATGGTGAAGAGTTGCGGCCTGACCATTCCCCAGGTGATGGTGATGAGAGCCATCAACGCGCTGGGCGATGTCACGGTAAAGCGGATCTCCGACGATGTATCCCTGAGTCAGGCGACCGTCACCACCATCCTTAACCGCCTTGAGGATAAAAAGCTGACCGAGCGGGTGCGCAGCAGCGTGGACAAGCGCGTGGTCAATGCGCGCCTGACCGAGGCCGGCAAGGAAGTACTGCTATCCACCCCTCCCCTGTTGCACGAAAAATTTATTGAACGATTTGAAGCACTGGAAGATTGGGAAAAAACCCAGATTCTCTCGGCGCTGCAGCGCGTCGCCACCATGATGGATGCGGAAACCATCGACGCCGCCCCTCTGCTCGATATTGCCTCGCCCAATCCTTGAGTGGCAACCTCGATGGGCACGCTGAGCCCTGACACTGCCGCAATCCCTGTACCCCATCAAGCGCCCGAGCGGCTTTAGCCGCGAAGGAATTCATCGACCGCGCACAGATCGCAGCTAAAGCAGCTCCTACGACCGGGCATAGGTCGTAGCTAAAGGCGAGGGTTTACGGATCCCCTATCGGGGACTCTAATTGCTGTCGTTATTGATTGACGTATAACGTTCAATCGTCTGCCGCAATAACCGTTCATCTACCGGCTTGGCCAGAAAGTCATCCATGCCGGCCTCGGCACACGATTTGCGGATAGCGGATGATATATTGGCCGTCAAGGCAATAATGGGCAGTCGTCGGTCACCCTTCTCCTGCTCACGCATCTCGCGGGTAAATGCCAGGCCATCCATTTTCGGCATACGCAGATCGATGAATGCAATATCAAAGGCATCGTTCAATGCCATCTGCAACGCCTCCTCTCCATTCCTTGCCCAGCTCACATGACAACCAATGCCACTCAGTAACGTACTCAGCACCCTGGCATTAATCGCATTGTCCTCGGCCATCAGAACATTCACCTGATATGCCGCCCTGCTGCGAGAATCCGTTGCCCTGTCATGCTCCGGATATGCGCCTCGCTTCAGCAGTAACCCGATATGACTCAACAGTTCGGATGCTAAAAACGGCTTGATCAGGAAATGGCTGGCCGGGTGATCGTCCTGCAGCCTTCGCTCCATATACCCCAGGTAGATAATGGCGAGGTCACTCCCCAGGTGCTGGCGCAGAACCCGGCCGATTCGGTATACATCCTGACCACCCGGAGAATCGGCAACAATAGCAAAATCCAGGCCACCCCGCATCTCCACCTGCTGAACCACCGCGGAGAGTTCATTGACCCTGGATACAGAATAACAGTGCATGCCCCGCTCGGTGCATGACTCCCTGATCAGGTCACACGTGCGCTGGTTGGTCTCATAGATCAGCGCCGTAAACCCATCAAACAGGCGTGACCGGTACGCTGCCGGGTCTGGTATCTGCCCGGTAAGGGGTAAGCGTATCTGAAAGGTACTGCCGACTCCGGGGCTGCTTTCAACGCTGACATCCCCCTCCATCAGATGAGTAAGACGCCGGGTAATAGTGGCGCCGAGACCAAGACCACCATGACCACTGGTGGAGGAGGCATCCGCCTGCCAGAAACATTCAAACAGCTTCAGCTGTTGCGCTTCCGAAATGCCTATACCCGTGTCCCGGACTGTTATCAACAGCATCTCCTCACCACCTCCGGCGGTAACCAGTGCCAAAGATGCCGACAACTCCACTTCTCCAGACTCGGTAAATTTCAGTGCATTCGAGAGCAAATTGCAAAGAATCTGGCGTAACCGCAGTTCGTCATAATAGAGTTGCACCGGAACACGTTCATCGACGGAACAGATCAACTCAATACCTTTATCCAGGGCCTGATGAGACAGTGTCAGGCTGATATCCCTGAACAGCCCACGGATATCAAACAATCTCGGTTTCAACTCGAAACCCTCGGCATCCATCTTGGAAAGATCAAGCACCTCACTGATCAGAGAGTCCAGGATATTGGCCGATGAGGCAATGGAGTCCACATACTCCTTCTGTTCAGGATCGAGTGTGGTATTCCTGAGCAGTTGCGACATCCCCATAATACCGCTCAACGGGGTACGCAGTTCATGGGTCATACTGGACAGGAAGATGCCTTTCGCCTTGTCCGACTGCTCCGCATCCAGCCTGGCATTGTGCAATTTTCTCAGCAGTACATACTGATAGAGCGGAAGCATGATTAGCAGCAAGAGAAAAAAGATCACCTCAAAGGTATACCTCTCCCACTGTCCCAGAGCCGTCAGTACCAGGGCATAGGCAAGGATGCTGAGCAGCGATGCCGCCTTCAGATATGCTTTCCCATAGCGGGTGCCGTAGGAGATAAAAATCCAGATATAAAGCAGATAAAAAGGACTCACCACTTCCTTGGTAAGATAGATGCACAGGCTGGTGGCGGAAATATCAAACAGCAGGGAGAGATAGCGTCTGGCCTCCCACACCGGGCGATAGAACACGCTCGTCAGCACGGAGAGAAACAGTATCAGATAGCCGCCGAACAGCAGCGCATAATCCCCCAGATCGACCGCGTAATAATTCGTAGCCGCCCCGAATCCGATATAAACGACGGCAAATAACCAGATACCCAACCGGACCAGCGCGGATTGGAATTCCGGGTTCTTCAGTAAAGAAGCGGGTAACGGATTGAGCATCCCATGCCTCGGTAGTTAATTCTGAATAAAGCATCGCAAAAAATATATACTACTTTATATCTGGTAATTTCTGAAACGCGGACCGGAATAAACCGGCACCATACTCCCGGAACATCCAACCAGTACACATTTATCGGCCCTGTGGAGAGTTGTCATGGTAAAATCCGCCATATGAACCAGGCAATCAGACGTACTATCTTCGAGCGATTACGCGAACTGAATCCGCACCCCACTACCGAGTTAAATTTCAATACCCCTTTCGAACTGCTGATCGCGGTCATTCTCTCCGCGCAAGCCACCGACAAGGGGGTGAACAAGGCCACGGACAAGCTCTATGCAGTGGCAAACACCCCGGAGGCGATACTGGCGCTCGGCGAAGAAGGACTGAAGACCTATATCAAGACCATCGGCCTGTTCAACAGCAAGGCGAGCAATATCATCAAGACCTGCAGGCAGCTCATAACGATGCACGAGGGCCGGGTACCACAGGACAGGACGGCGCTGGAGGCACTGCCAGGCGTCGGCAGAAAGACCGCCAACGTGGTGTTGAACACGGTATTCAGACAACCCACCATGGCCGTCGACACCCACATATTCCGCGTCGCCAACCGCACAAAAATAGCACCAGGGAAAAATGTACTGGAAGTCGAGAAGCGGTTATTAAGAAATATACCCAGGGAATTTCTGCTCGACGCACACCACTGGCTGATTCTGCATGGACGCTACACCTGTCTGGCTCGCAGTCCCCGATGCGGCTCCTGTATCATTGAGGATCTGTGTGAGTTCCGCGACAAGAATCTGGATTGAGAGTTATAGGATAATGTTTGGAAATGATCGAACCCAGATGCGCCGCTTCTTTACCGAGGCCTGGCGCAAGGCGTGTACCGGAGAGGAGTTGATCCCGCTGGAACGGATGGTTGCCGAAACCATTAGACAACATCCGGAATATCACGCCCTGCTGGAAGCTCCGGACAGTGCGCTGGATAAGGATTTTCTACCCGATCTGGGCGAGACCAACCCGTTTCTGCACATGGGTATGCATATCAGTCTGCAGGAACAGATCGGCACCGACCGACCGACAGGTATTCGTCAACTCTATCAGCAGGTGGTCCTGGGCGCGGCTGACAGTCACGAAGCGGAACACCGGATGATGGAGTGCCTGGGTAAAATGTTATGGGAAGCACAACGGGAAAACCGCATGCCCGACGAGCAGGCCTATCTGCGTTGCATCCGTAGTCTGGCGAAAAAATAGCCGGCGGTCACCCCCGCCCATGCTGCTCCTGCACTGCCCGAGCGCGGCGTATCTGGGCGCCCTGACGCTGTATTACATGTTGAATCAGCACATCCCGATCCCGCTCTCGTATATGTACGAAGGCGGTACGCAGATTGTATCCCGGATCCGGCTCTTCCGGTTCGGGTGCGGCGGGATCACAACCGATTACTTCAACAAAACTCAGGATACCGGCGTAGGAAGGAGTCAGGAGAAGCTTCAGTTCCAGCGTGGAACCCGGCTGAATAAATTCGGAAACCTGGAACGAGATACCGGTAGCACTGAGATTGACGGCCTGTGCCGGCTGCTTTAACAATTCGGTAGTCTGTGCCATCAGGGCACGCCCGAGGATATCGATCTTCCTGTCCAGGGACTTGAGATACGCGGCGATCTCCGGTCGGCTCGATTCAATCTTATTCAGTGTTCCCATCATCTCCTGACTGACTGCGGCCAGACTGCTGACCACGGTGAAGTCACTGTCGATTTCATTTTCCAGACACTCGATTGAAGCCGCCAGGCGATCAGAAGAGACCTGCCGATAACTCAGACTGAGGCTGTCGTCGATCCGAAAAAATTGTCTACGCTCATTCTGGTTGATATTCAACGACAACTCACCCCGCTTGTTCCAGTTTGTTAGCTATTTAGTATCACCTGCAATACCGATTTACCCTAACCTTGTGGCACCTGAAGTTCCAGCAACCCCCCGTTATCCAGATCCGAGCCACGTTGAATAATCAATTCAACCCGCCGGTTAATTGCCCGGTTCTCCACTGAATCATTCGGCACCAGCGGTTGAGAATCCGCATGCCCCTCCACCGCTATTCGCTTGGGATCGACATTGGGATCGTCCAGCAGGGCGTGGACCACGGTCACGGCTCGGGCAGATGAGAGCTCCCAGTTCGAACGGAACCGGTTGGTGGATATCGGTACATCATCAGTATGCCCGGCCACCACCACTTTACCGGGCGTACGTGCGACAGCCTCGCTGATGCGTACCATCACGCCATAGAAATCATCATTCAATTTGGCACTGCCGGAGGGGAAAGAGCCTTTTTCATTGATCCGGATAATGATCTTGGTCTGCTCTGTCTCCACACTGACCAGATTCTCTTCGATCTCCAGCTTAAGTGCCTCTCTGATCTCCTCGGCCTGCTGTGCCACCTCTTGCAATACCTTTTCCAGCGCGGCCTCAACCACAGCATCGGCCACGTCAGACGGCACATCCAGATTTTGTTTCTCAATGTCCGTGGTTTGTTGCCGCACCTCATCAACCAGTGAAGGTTCCGGAATGGTAGAGGGGCTGAACTCCTGCATGATCACGCTGGTGCCCATGACAATATCCGGTGCCGGCACTTCACGCTGCACACCAAAAGCATCCTTCATCGATTCCGCCATCTTCTTGAAGCGTATCGCATCGATCTCGGCAAAAGAGAGCAGCAGCACGAAAAAACACATCAACAAGGACATCAGGTCGGCAAAGGTCGCCAGCCAGGGAGGCAGGCCCTCGTCACATTTTGGGCAATCATCTGCCATATCGCTTACTCGGTCTCTTCCTTGACGCGCTTATTCGAGGGCAGATAAGTCGAGAGAAGTTGTTCCAATACCCGTGGATTCATACCTTCCTGGATACCCGCGATGGTCTCTATAATCAGCGATTTATTGATTTTCTCCAGGCTGCTGGCGCGTGCCAGTTTGTCAGCCAACGGCTGGGCAAATGCGTTGGCGATCACCGCACCGTAGAGCGTGGTCAGCAGTGCTACCGCCATGGCGGGACCGATACTTGCCGGATCAGACATATTGGCCAGCATCTGCACCAGACCGATCAGTGTACCGATCATGCCCATCGCAGGGGCCATGGTGGCCATATTTTTAAACATGGCCTGGCCTACTTCATGACGCCCAATAGTCAGGTCGATATCCTTGCTCAAGAGACGATTGACCAGTGCCGGATCATGTCCATCGACACAGAGACTGATACCCTGCTTGAGGAAGCTGTTGCTGATCTCCTGCCCTTCCAGGGCAAGCAGGCCATTCTTACGCGCCACATCGGCCAGCCTGACCGCCTCTTCAATCAAAAATGCCGCATCGTCCGTCTTGTAAAAAAAGGCCTTCATGCCAATGGTGAAAGAGCCCAGAAAATCCTTCAGAGAGACCTGCATCAGGGTCACCATGAAAGTGCCGCCCACCACAATCAGGATAGAGGGCACGTTAATGAACAGCATGATATCGCCGCCCGTGGCAATCGCCCCGATGATGATTCCAAAACCGCCCAGCAACCCAACCAGTGTCGCTATATCCACAAATACTTCCTCATCACTCTACAGACCAATTCCATACCAAAAACCAGGCATGCAATCCTGTAGCGGACAACAGCACGGAAACTTTAGATGCGGAGACTGCAATATATTCGGTTAATTCGCTACAATCTGCCGTCACTACCGCCAATTCACAAGACTGGGGAATCTCGGATCGCAGCCCTTTCAGACAGGCCTGTGATGACTGGTGGAAACCGACACAAGACCAGGCACAAAGGAAGGCTCAAGTGAGTGATCCATCCAGGAAATCAATTCTGATCACCGGCTGTTCGAGTGGCATAGGCCTGTGCGTGGCCAATGGCTTGAAACAGAGAGGTTATCGGGTAATTGCCACTGCCAGGAAAAGCAGGGACGTGGAACGACTTGTCCAGTCCGGACTGGAATCGGTTGTACTGGACCTCGCTGATTCCGACAGCATACAGCAGGCCGTCACACAGATTCTGGCCATGACGGACAACCGAATTTACGCACTGTTCAACAATGGCGCCTACGGCCAGCCTGGCGCTGTTGAGGACCTGACCCGGGAAGCTTTACGCGCCCAGTTTGAAACCAATCTGTTTGGCTGGCATGAACTCACCTGCAAAATCATACCGGTGATGCGCAGGCAGGGGGAAGGTCGGATTATTCAGAACAGTTCCGTGCTGGGGTTCACGGCACTGGCCTACCGTGGCGCCTATAACGCAAGCAAGTTTGCCCTGGAAGGTCTAAGCGATACCTTGAGACTGGAACTGCAAGGCAGTGGCATATCGGTCAGCCTGATCGAACCGGGACCGATTGAAAGCCGCTTCCGGGCAAATGCCTACGCCATGTGGAAACACCATGTTGATCCGGCCCACAGCCCTCACCAGGAAGCCTACCGGGCGATGCAGGAGCGGCTGACCCGGGATGGCCCCGCCGTACCCTTTACCCTGCCCCCGGAAGCGGTGCTGAAAAGGGTGATTCACGCACTGGAGAGTCCCCGGCCACGGATTCGCTATTATGTCACCTTGCCCACGTACCTGTTCGGCACACTGAAACGACTACTGCCTGATCGGCTCATGGACTGGGTGCTGAAGCGGGTGTGAGGCAAATAGCGCTGACTTAAGCTCTAATCCCGTTTATTTAAGGTGTGGCTGACGGCACGGTTGGTGGGTTACCGCGCAAACAATGCGCCTAGCCCACCCTACATTAGGTGCTTTATCAATTTGAAGCAGTACTAGTGCTGGGCGAAATAATCAGCCAGAAACTGGCTAAAGCTTACGCCGGTCTCCTGCTCCAGTTCACGCTGCCGCTCCAGAGACATCTCCGCCTCATCAAGGAACATCCGGTAGCGCTCGGTGTCTGGAACATAGCCGTTGAAATAGTTCCGATGCTGCAGGGACTTACGCCTGGCAAAATGGAAAAATCCTTCACCCTGCTCGCGCATCTCCTGCAGCATCCTGGCGGAAGGGGTACTTTCCGGGTCGGCGACGCAGGCCTGCTGTTGCTTCAGTGCCTTGCCGTAGGGTTTTGCGTCATCCCATCGATCCAGCAGTTCACACACCGGCTCCATGGCCTGTAGCAGTTCCCTCGCCCAGTCACGCAGCCGGATCTCCCTGCCCTGACGCGACAGATAGAGCGAGGGGTCACGCCCGCGGTGCGCGGCACCGCCTATATTCTGATCAATCTCCCTGCGCTCCTGCACATTGATCGGTGGACTCTCCAGCAGCAGACAGAACACCATAAAAGCGCGCAAAAAACTGAGCTGCTCCTCACTGACACCCAGCGGGTGGAATGCATTCACATCCAGCGATCTCAGTTCAATATAGCGCACACCCCGCCGGCGCAGCGCAAGTGTCGGTTTTTCCAACCCATCCAGCACCTGCTTGGGTCTCACGGTGGTGTAATACTCATTTTCGATCTGCAGGATATTGGCATTGAGCTGTTCGTAGCGGCCATTCACCTCCACTCCGATCTTCTCCCACAACGGGCTCGGTGTTTCAATGGCGTGGGTCAGACTATTGATATAGCTATCGAGGCTGTTGTAGTTCGCCTTGATGCCGACGCCCTTCTCTTTGCTGTTGGTATAACCGATGTCACCCATGCGCAGCGAGGTGGCGTAAGGTTCAAAATAGGTATGCCGGTCAAATTCCTCCAGTTCAGTCGGCTTGTCGCCCAGAAAGGACTTGCATACCGCCGGAGAGGCCCCGAAAAGGTAAGGAATCAGCCAGCCAAATCGCTGCAGGTTTCTGATCAGCTCCAGATAGGCACTGTCGATAAAGGCCCGTTGCTGTGCTTGACTCCGCCGGAACTCCCGATACAGCGGCCAGAAGTCATCGGCGAAGGAGAAATTGAAATGGACGCCGGCGATCACCTGCATGGTCCTGCCATAACGGTGACCGAGGCCCCGGCGATAGACATTTTTCATAATGCCGGGATTGGAAGTGCCGTAATAGGCCAACGGAATATTCTCCCCTCCGTCCAGTACACAGGGCATGCTGGTGGCCCAGAGATATTCGTTTTCCAGGTGGTCGTAGACAAACTTCTGGGTATCCTTGAGAAAATCCAGCGCCTCATCTATACGCGCGCAGGGTGGCGTAATCAGCTCCGCAAGCGCCTCGGAATAGTCGGTGGTGATATAGGGGTGAGTCAGCGCAGAACCCAACGCCACGGGATGCGGCCGCTGGGAAATACTGCCATCCTCCGAAACTCGCAGGCACTCTTTCTCAAGCCCTACAGCACCGCCGGTAGACAAATATTGCCCAATATCATCCGATAGCTGCCGGATACGATTTTCTACAGATTGATACAATCGTTTTGTCCCAGGTATTGTCTGTTCTGGTTATTCGTCCCACCCGCTCCGGACAAAGCCCTCTCGGTTAGCCGGCATTATAGCCAGTGAGATTGCCTTCTGTCCGATGAATAAACGACACCCACCAGACTGTTACCGTAGGACATCCCCTTGCATGAAGGGGTCGCGGTTTTTGCATTTAATCCCAAATTGGGCAAAGATAGCCGAAATTCAATAGCCCGGATCAGTCAAGTTTGAAGAAGTACATATTTTTCCTCCTGTTTCTGCCCCTGTGTCAACTGAATGCCGGCGAACCTGCGCGGTCATCCACAGCACAATCCCCGTCATCGGCAACCCCTCAGCCAGTCAATCCTGCCTGGAACAGGCTGGATGAGAAAAAGTTGAAACTGCGCTCAGCCTCCGCCTTGATCGTTGACAGCACCGGCAACGAAATTTATAGCAAACAGAGTGATACTCCACTGCCGATCGGCTCGATCACCAAACTGATGACGGTCATGGTGATCCTTGATGCGCGCCTGCCCCTGGATGAGAAGATTCGCATTACCAAACAGGACCGGGATCTGATAAGGCTCACCGGTTCGAGACTGAACTATGGCGCCACACTGAGTCGCCGCAGTCTGCTCGATCTGGCGCTGATGGCGTCAGAGAACCGGGCTGCCAGCGCGCTGGCCCGTACCTATCCCGGAGGTACCGAGCAGTTTATCCGGGCAATGAATGCGAAAGCCAGACAACTGGGAATGGTTGACAGCCGATTTACCGATCCAGCCGGACTGGATGCAGGTAATGTAGCTTCACCCAACGACTTGGTCAGAATGGTCAAGGCGGCCAGCGATTATCCGGAGATAGCGGATGCCACCACCCGCTTGAGAATGGACGTTCGACCCTACCCAAAGCGGGGGCCGCTAACCTATGGTAATACGAACCGGCTACTGAAGAATCAGGCCTGGAATATTCAGCTCAGCAAGACTGGTTATATCAATGAAGCAGGGCGCTGCCTGGTAATGAAGGCCAAGGTCAAAGGGCGCGAACTAACCATTGTGCTGCTCAACTCATTTGGCAAACTGACCCCGTTCGGTGATGCGAACAGGGTCAGAAAGTGGATTGAGCGCGGTCTATCCGGATAAAGCCTAGCTAATCAATTAACCATCGCGGCCCTGCTCTGACCACCGATGTAATCAGCCAGGATATGGGCTGCCTCGTTAAGCATGATTCTGGCGACCGGATCATCCTGATCTGCGGCCGGGTCGGTGCGTTCTTTATTCTCATCCACGTCTTCCGGTTCCGGGTCCAGTCCAACCGCCATCAGGAAGCGGTTTTTCTCCGCCTTGCGGCGTTTTTCCCGCTGGTCCCACTCAATCTCCCGATCCTTTTCAAGCAGTGACACCGTATCCTGGGCCTTTACTTCTTTCAGCATCGCCTCGACTTGTGTGAGATAGATGAAACCGGGGTCATCCTTGATGCGCAGCTGATGCATCTGCCGATAGGGTTCCAGCAATCCCAGCCCCTGGGCCTTGTAGTTCACGGCATCGATTTTTGCCCACGGTAGCGAGTTATCCAGACTCCGTTCACCCTGATCATCGGATTGCACCGCGGATGGGTACACGATATCCGGCACAACCCCTTTAAACTGGGTACTGCCGCCATTCACTCGGAAAAATTGCGCCATGGTCAGGCGCAGGCGCCCCAGGTTCTTTTCCCCATAGCGCACAAACCGCCCGAGATCGACCAGGGTCTGTACCGTTCCCTTACCAAAGGTGGGCTCACCGATAATAATTCCCCGGTGATAATCCTGAATGGCCCCGGCGAAAATTTCCGAAGCCGAGGCACTGTGCCTGTCGACCAGAACCGCCAGCGGTCCGGTATAGACCTGATCGGGATCGGGATCGTTTTCTATGTCCAGATCACCCGAGGCATTTTTCACCTGCACCACCGGCCCGGAAGGGATAAACAGGCCAGTCAACTCGGTGGCCTCTACCAGGGAGCCACCACCATTTTCACGCAAGTCAATAACAATGCCATCCACGCCTTCCTCTTCCAGTTCGCGAATCAGCCTACGGACATCGCGAGTGGTGCTGGTAAAATCCTTGTCACCCTTGGAGTACCCCTGAAAGTCCCGATAGAAGGCAGGAATATCAATTACGCCAATGCGAATATTTCCCATACCACCCAGATCCTTGATGACAAACTTCTTGGCGGCCTGATCCTCCAGCTTGATCTCGTTGCGCACCAGCGTGACCAGTTTGGAACGTCCGGTCGATCCCTCGTCTTCAGGCAGGAGCTGTAACCGGACAGTGGTGCCCTTGGCACCACGGATAAGATCAACCACATCCTGCAGACGCCAGCCGATCACATCCTCCATTTCACCCTCGGCATCCTGACCGACCCCGACAATCCGGTCCCCCGGATTGATCTGTCCGCTCAAGGCTGCCGGACCACCGACGACGGTACGCTGTACCACGGTATATTCGTTTTCATTTTTCAATACGGCGCCGATTCCTTCCAATGAAAGCCGCATGCTGATATCAAAATTCTCCGACACCCGTGGGGACATATAGGAGGTATGAGGCTCCAGACTCAAGGTGTAGGAGTTGATAAAGACCTGAAATACATCGTCAGAATCCATTTGACGGGTTCGCCGCTGAATACCGGTATAACGCTTTTGCAGGGTACTTTTGATTTCATCCAGCGGCTTATCCTTGAGCTTAAGGCTGAGGATATCGCTCTTCACTTTCTTACGCCAAAGCTCATTCAATTCCGCTGTGTCGGCAGTCCAGGGAGACTTCTGACGGTCGAATCGATAGGTTTCGTTGATGGTGAAATCATAATCCCGATCAAGCAACTTTAAAGCATATTTGATCCGTTCATCGATGCGCTGGCGATAGACCCGGAAAATGCTGAATGCCGAGTCGAGCCGGGCATCTTTCAAATCATCATCCAGACGATCACCAATTACATTGAATCGGTCTATATCCCCCTGGGTAAAGAAACTCTTGTTCGGGTCCAGTACTTCCAGATACCGACTCAAGATCGCCCGGGACATTTCATCGTCCAGGAGGTGTTTTTTGTAGTGATACTCGTTGATCACTTTCAGAATAATCAGTGTGGATTGTCGCTGGGCGCGCGTGGGTTGCAGCTCATCGAGCGGAACCTCCCTGACACTGGCCCAGGCAAGAGTAAAACACTGAAGCAGCAATAAAGCCCAAAACAGCAGGTATCTGAATTTCATAGATTTGAATCGCATCCTAATAAACATCAGTTGGACCCTGGTTTGACCCAATAGGTTTCATTGCGCCATGGGTCAAAGTGTAACACGCGAACTACCCGGATGGCGGTTCAAGCGGAGGCGGGGCGGGGTGTAGCGCCGTGAGCAGGGCCAAATACGTCTCGTCATCGGGTCCGATATAGCCGTGGCGGATGAGAAAATCGATAATCACAAGATTGCAATTCAGTTTGAACTCACTACTGTTCTTCACCACATCCCGCACTTCCTCGATCGGCCAAAGGTAAAATGACTGCACCTCGCCATCCATACATTCAGGAATAAAATCTTCAGGCAATTCAAGGTCATAACAATAAAGTGTATCGTGCTTGAAACCCTTCTCCGTATCCATATGATAGCTTACGGCACCTACCGGCACAGCCTGACGGGCAAGATGGCCAGGAATTCCCGCCTCCTCCCAACACTCCTTGGCCAGATTCTCATTCAGCGAGATACCATAAGGCAGTCCACCCGCCGCCAGATTATCCAGCCGGCCGGGATAGTGCTGACGATCATGGGCACGCCTGCTAACCCACATTTTCAGCCCATCCGGGGAGCGGACATAGCCGTTGACATGCTGGCCATATGCCCGGATACCAAACAGGGGCGCCATCGCACGATCGATCAGCAGCAGAGGGCTTGCACCGCCCTGGGGCGCAGCCGCGTAGCGTTCACCGTGAAAGGGACTCAGCTCACCCAGGGCGATCAGTTGCTCAAGTACCCCGGCCACCTGGGCAGACCGCTCGATCAGCCCGGTTTCCCGGCAGTTGAGGGCGACAAAGTGATCGGTTACGGAGAAAACCGCTGGCCAGGGCTTCAGCAATTCGGCAAACAGTGGTCGTATGCGACCGACCGTCACTCCTCCTATCGTAAACGGGACGAAACGACTGGCGTCATGATCATTGCAGGCAGCAACATGATCGATAAATCTCATACAAGACAATTCCTGGATGCGGCCGGTGTAATCAAACCGGCGGACTGGTTAACAGATTACCGAAGAGTTGGCTACCGTTCCGGTAATTACTCCACAACAGCCGCACCAATGACACGACTATCCCAGCGGTTGAGTTGCTTGCTGTCGGAGAGACGGATATCGGTTTGAAGCGAAACCGCCTGCCCGGCGCCGAGAGCTCCCGGCACCCTGTACTCCGCACGCACAAACACCCGGCCGCCGGCACCCAACTCGCCCAACTGTACCCGAATATCCCGAGCCGTCACAGCGGTCGGATTTTCCAGATGAATCAACACACTGCCAGTTCGATCGATACCCAGGCGGCTCTTGATATAACGTCCTGGATGTTCAGGCAGGTCCAGTCGCGCCAGTGCCGTTGCCGCGGCCTTGCCGTGCTCGCTGGAAGCACCCGAGGCCTGTTGATAGTGGGCTATGGCATTCGGCCGGTCCCCTTCGCGTAACGCCAGCCCCCCGAGCAGGTAGTGGGCATCCGCCGTCGGCAACAACTCCACGCTGCGATTCAGATCCCGCCGTGCTCCGGATCGGTCTCCCAACTCGGCCTTAAGCGCTCCTCGTACCAGATAGTGACGAAAGAATCCATCATCCAGCGTTACCGCCTTGTCATAGGCGGTTAATGCCTTGGTATCAGCTCCCTGCTGCGCCAGGGCGTCACCTTTCAAGCCATAAAACAGCGCCTCCCGGGGCTCGATTCCGATTGCCCGGTCCGCCAGCATGAGCGCTTTATCGGACTGCTTTTTCTGTAGTGCGGCCCGTCCCTCGGTATAGGCCGCATAGGCCGGGGCGGTTTTTTTCAGCACACCGACCATCTGCTGGTAGCGTTCAGCCCCCAGCTCCCCGCCTTGTCCCAGTTCCCGCGCCCGTTGCCGATTCTTCTCCACCCGCTCGGCGGAAGGAGGATGGCTGGCAAACAGCCCACTCAACCAGTTCTCCTTGCGATCCTTCGACAGTCGCACAAAGGTCTCCTGCAACCCGACCGCGGCCTGTGGGTCATAGCCCGCCCGGGCCATGTAGACCATTCCGTAGTGGTCCGCCTCAAGTTCGGCATCCCGGGAGTACCCCTGATTGATCAGGTTGGCCCCAACAGCCGCGGCACCCACGGCCAGTTGCGAATAGTCGCTGTCACTGGCCGCTACACCGGCCGCCAGTAACACACCCTGCAGCACCACGCCCCGCTCGATACCCTTGGCACCGTGCCGGGCGGCCGCATGGACGATTTCATGCCCCAACACGGCAGCCAGTTCCGCCTCATTGTTCAGTTCCAGCAAAAGCCCCCGATTGACCGCAATCTTGCCGCCCGGCAGTGCCCAGGCATTTGGGGTGGAATCGTTCAACACCACAAATTCATAAGGGAGTTTACGGTCACTGACCGCCGCCAGACGCTGCCCGACCTGCTGCACATAACGGGTAATTTCCGGTTCAACCTTGTAGTCACCACCCTGCATCTGGCGGCTGGGTTGATACTGTTTCTGTCCGATCTCCAGTTCACTCTGTTCCGAGATCAGTGCCAATTCACTTTTGCCAGTAACGGGATTGGTGGCGCAGCCGGACAAGCCTGCCAAAACCAACATACCCAGGAACAGTCTGGAGGTGATGTTAAATAGTCCACGATAACCACTCATTTTCCCTTTTCCTTCCGTTTGGCCTCATTCCATGCCGCATCCATCACCGACAGATCCGACGCCTCCAGGGTCATGCCCCTGCCCCGCAGGATCGACTCCATGGCATTGAAGCGCGCCTCAAATTTGCCATTGGTCGCCCGCAGCAGATTCTCGGAATCCAGCCCAAGATGCCGGGACAGGTTCACACAACTGAACAGCAGATCTCCCATCTCATCCGCCACCCGCGCCTCGTCTATCCTCGGCCTGTTCAATTCAGCTTCGAGCTCACCCAGCTCCTCCCTTACCTTGGCCAACACACCTTCACTATCCGGCCAGTCAAAACCGATTTTTGCCGCCCGCTTTTGCAGCTTGGTTGCACGCAGCAAAGCCGGCAGCGCATGCGCTATCCCCTGCAGATGATGAACCGGTTCCTCTGTTGCACGACTTTGCCGCTCCTGTGCCTTCAACTGCTCCCAGGCAATGCTCTGCTCATCGGCATTCGCCACCCGGGCATCACCAAACACATGGGGATGCCGACGCACCATCTTTTCACAAATGCCATGGATAACATCATCCATGTTGAAATGTCCCTGTTCACTGGCAATCCGGGCATAGAATACAACCTGGAATAACAGATCCCCCAACTCACTGCAGAGTTCCCCCATGTCAGCCTTGGCGATACTGTCCGCCACCTCGTATGCCTCTTCGATGGTGTAAGGAACAATAGTCTCCAGTGTCTGCTCCCTGTCCCATGGACAGCCGCTGTCGGGATCCCGTAGTTGTGCCATGATCTCTACCAGCCGTTGTATGGTCATTTTATTTCCCCGGACAATCGCTCGTCATGTAACAGAAGCCTGGGGACTTTCAACATCTCCTGCTTCGGTTGAAACTTAACTCATCAAGTAGCGGTCTTTATATAAAACCCGTGTTTTTTTTACAAACATTCACGGCAAAACAAATAAACATAAACTAAGCTTCCTAAATAAGGGACTTGCAAAATTAAAGCCGGATAACACCAACAACAAGCTTGCGCTGGCTGCGCGTAAGGAAACCAGGCAGCGGGCAAACTGGGCGAGGAGAAAACTTACACCATACTGCGGTTAATGCGGATGGCGGTACCGTATAACACTATCAGGAGGGACGACTCCATGACCATATTTGACCATTTCCAGGGCCGTTATGAGGCGGTACAAGAATCGGAAATAACAATCGAAGCCTATCTCGATCTCTGTAAAGAGAGCCGGTCGGCATACGCATCCGCAGCAGAGCGTTTGCTGATTGCCATTGGTGATCCCGTTTTGATCGATACCAGCAAAGACCCACGCCTGAGTCGCATCTTCTCAAACAAGGTAATCAAGACCTACCCCAGTTTCAACGGATTTTACGGAATGGAAGATGCCATAGAGTCTGTGGTGTCTTTTCTGCGTCACGCAGCCCAGGGTCTGGAAGAAAAAAAGCAGATCCTGTACCTGTTAGGCCCGGTGGGTGGCGGCAAGTCGTCCCTTGCCGAACAGCTCAAATACCTGATGGAGAAAGTACCCTTTTATGCCTTAAAAGGTTCTCCGGTTAATGAGAGCCCACTGGGCCTATTCGACCCCGATGAAGATGGCGAACTGATCTTCGAGCGGTATGGCATTCCACGCCGATACCTGGACCATATCCCGAGTCCATGGGCAGTAAAGCGTCTACGTGAGTATGGCGGCGATATCTCCAAATTCAAGGTAGTTAAACTCTGGCCCAGCAGACTCAGCCAGACCGCCATAGCCAAAACCGAACCGGGCGACGAAAACAACCAGGACATCTCCAGCCTGACCGGCAAGGTAGATATCAGAAAGCTGGATGAGTTCTCACAGGATGACCCGGATTGCTACAGCTTTTCAGGTGGCCTTTGCCAGGCAAACCAGGGCTTGCTGGAGTTTGTCGAGATGTTCAAGGCACCGATCAAGGTGCTGCACCCACTGCTCACGGCCACCCAGGAGGGCAACTACAAAGGTACCGAGGGAATCTCCGCCATACCTTTCGAGGGTATTATCCTCGCTCACTCGAATGAATCCGAATGGCAAAGCTTTAAAAACAACAAGAATAATGAGGCATTCCTCGACCGGGTGAACATCGTCAAGGTTCCCTACTGCCTGCGGGTTACGGAAGAGATCGAGATTTATAAAAAACTGATTGCCAACTCCAGTCTGGCAGATGCCCCCTGCGCGCCGGACACCCTGAAGATGATGGCCCAGTTTGCTGTGCTGACCCGACTGAAAGAGCCGGAGAACTCAAACATCTGGAGCAAGATGCGGGTCTACGACGGCGAAAACCTGAAAGATACCGATCCGAAAGCCAAAAGTCTCATGGAGTACAAGGACTACGCCGGTGTCAATGAAGGCATGAACGGCCTTAGCACCCGTTTCTCCTATAAAATACTCTCCAAGGTATTCAACTTTGACAATACCGAGATCGCCGCCAACCCGGTGCATCTGCTCTATGTCCTGGAGCAGCAGATCATGCAGGAGCAGTTTCCTCCCGAGTTGCAGGAGCGTTATCTGGAATACATCAAGGGCCATCTGGTACCGGAGTACATCAAGTTCATCGGCAAGGAGATCCAGACCTCCTATCTGGAGAGTTACTCTGAATATGGCCAGAATATCTTCGACCGTTATGTGACTTATGTGGATTACTGGCTACAGGATCAGGAGTTCCGCGATCCGGATACCGGTGAATTCCTCAACCGCTCCGCCCTCAATGAAGAGCTGGAGAAGATTGAGAAACCGGCCGGCATCTCAAATCCCAAGGACTTCCGGAACGAGATTGTCAACTTCGTACTGCGGGCCAGGGCCAACAATAACGGCAAAAACCCGAACTGGACCAGCTATGAAAAGCTGCGCACAGTTATCGAAAAGAAGATGTTCTCCAACACCGAGGAGCTGTTGCCGGTCATCAGCTTTAACGCCAAGGCCTCCACTGAAGATCAGCAGAAACATGAAGACTTCATCAGCAGGATGATGACCAAAGGCTACACACGAAAGCAGGTCCGGCTGTTATCCGAGTGGTATTTACGGGTACGTAAATCGAACTGAGCCAGAGCGAGGTGATTAACGATCGACCAATAATAGTCTCAGAGTAAGGAAGTAATCCATGGCCATGATCATTGACCGAAGACTCGACGGGCGTAATAAAAGTGCGGTGAACCGTCAGCGCCTGATGCGGAGATATAAGCAGCAGATTAAAAAATCCGTATCGGATGCAATCAGCAAAAGGTCCATCACGGATACACAGTCGGGTGAGAAGATCAATATCCCCGCCAAGGATGTCAAAGAACCGATCATCCATCATGGGCCGGGCGGCATACATGAAAATGTGCATCCGGGAAACAAACAGTTCAGTCAGGGTGACGAGGTCAAGCGTCCCGAAAAATCAGGTCAGGGCGGCGGCGGAAGTCAGGCATCCAACTCCGGCGAAGGGGAAGACGATTTTGGTTTTGAGATATCCAAGGACGAATATCTCGATCTGTTGTTTGAAGAGTTGGCACTACCCAATCTGGTAAAAACCAAGGTGGTGGCACAATCCGCCAAAACGCTGGTCAGGGCCGGGTTCTCAAATACCGGCGTTGCCTCCAATCTGAACCTGTTGCGTACCATGCGGCGGGCCAAAGGCCGCAAGATTGCCATCGCCTCACCCTACAGCAAACGCTGCAAGGAGCTCCAGCAGCTGCTTGAGCTGGAGCTTGAGAAAAAACCGCACAACGAAGAGAAGATAAAAAGCCTGCGTGAGGAGCTGGCGCTACTTCGATCCCGTATTGATACCATTCCCTTTATCGATACTTATGATCTGAAATTCAACCAGTTCATTCCGCAGCCAAAGCCGATCACTCAGGCCGTCATGTTCTGCATCATGGACGTGTCCGGCTCCATGAGTCAGGCCACCAAGGATATTGCCAAGCGCTTTTTTATCCTGCTCTATCTGTTCCTCAGCCGCAGTTATGAAAAGACCGATGTGGTTTTCATCCGCCACCACACCTCGGCCAAGGAGGTGGATGAGGAGGAGTTCTTCTATTCGCGGGAGACTGGCGGCACGATCGTCTCCAGCGCCTTGAAACTCATGCGCGACATTATCCGTGACCGCTACCCCACCGAAGACTGGAATATCTACGCCGCCCAGGCCAGCGACGGAGACAACTGGGAGGATGACAGTGCAACATGCCGCAACCTCATGATCGATTCGATCATGCCGTATCTGCAGTACTACGCCTATGTCGAAATTCACAATCAGGAGCATCAAGGGTTATGGAGGGAGTATGAAAAGGTCTGCGCGGCTTTTGAGACCTTCTCCATGAAACAGATCAGGGATGCCGGCGAGATCTACCCGGTTTTCCATGAACTCTTTAAAAGGCAAGAGGCATGAAAAACTGGCACGATAGACAATTATTACGGCCGCAGGCAGCCCGTCAGGGTGCGGCACACGACTGCATGAATGCAGGAGGTACGACCCCATGGATGGGGGAGGTAGACCGCGTCGGGAACAGGTGGTCGGGAGCGACGCAGGGAGCGGTTGCAGAGGGAGGTGCCGGATGAACACCCCTCGCGGCAAACAGCACTCCGATGACAAGCGGCAACCGACACCCGAGCGGGATCGAGTCATCTCCACCGAATCGGACTGGACTTTTGATCTGATCGACAGGTACAACCAGGAAATCGAACGGATCGCCAAGGATGTCTATCACCTGGACTGCTATCCGGTACAACTGGAACTGATCTCCAGCGAGCAGATGATGGACGCCTACGCCTCGGTCGGCATGCCCATCGGCTATAACCACTGGAGCTTCGGCAAACAGTTTGTCATCACGGAAAAAAACTATAAACGGGGCCAGATGAATCTGGCCTATGAGATCGTAATCAACTCCAATCCCTGTATCGCCTACCTGATGGAGGAGAACACCCTGACCATGCAGGCACTGGTGATTGCCCACGCCGCCTATGGTCATAACAGCTTCTTCAAAGGTAACTACCTGTTCAAGATCTGGACGGATGCCGAGGCGATTATCGATTATCTGATCTTTGCCAAAAATTACATCGCCGAATGCGAAGAGAAACACGGCATTCAGGAGGTAGAGGAGATACTCGACTCCTGCCATGCCCTGATGAATTTTGGCGTCGACCGTTATAAGCGTCGTGCCGGCGAGACCCTTGAAGATGAACCCCACGTACAGTCAGACCGTGAACTGATACTGCAGCACCATGTCAACGAGTTGTGGCGTCAATTGAACATCCATGAGCCTCAGGAAAAAGAGAATAAAATCAAACGCATTCCGCCGGAACCGCAGGAGAATATCCTCTACTTCCTGGAAAAGAACGCCCCCCTATTAAAACCCTGGCAGCGCGAGATCATACGGATAGTGCGTAAAATCGCACAATACTTCTACCCGCAACGGCAAACCCAGGTAATGAACGAAGGGTGGGCCTGTTTCTGGCATTACACCATCATGAATCATATGTATGACGAGGGGCTGATCAACGACGCCGCCATGCTGGAGTTCATGCACACCCATACCAATGTCATCGCCCAACCGGATTTCGATAGTCCCTACTATTCCGGCATCAATCCCTATGCACTGGGTTTCAAGATGATGATGGATATTCGCAATATCTGTGAAAACCCGACCGACGAGGACCTACAGTGGTTCCCGGACATTGCCCATTCAGACTGGCAGACGACTCTCGACTTCGCCATGCGCAACTTCAAGGACGAGAGCTTTATAGGACAATATCTGTCACCCCGATTGATTCGTGAATTCAGGCTGTTTTCGGTACTGGATGACGACCGGGAGGAGAACCTGAGCATCTCCGCCATCCATGATGATGCAGGCTATCGGGCGGTGCGTGAAAAATTGAGTGCCCAGTACAACCTGAGCAACCGGGAACCCAATCTTCAAGTCTACAATGTGAATCATCAAGGAGACAGGACCCTGACACTCCGATATTACAAGGACCGAAACCGCCCCCTTTCGGACACCACCAACGAAGTGATCAAACACCTGCACCGGTTATGGGGTTTCAGGGTCGAGATCGAATCGGTGGAGAGTGATGGCGAAACTCAAATCACGCATCGTTGCCCGCAGCCGGCCGGCGATGAGTTGACAATAGACTAACCAGGGTCCTGCAGGCCGTAACACTTGGGCGAGACGCCCAATTCACTGCGAAACATGGCGGCAAAGGCACTGCTGCTCTGATAGCCCAATTCAAAGGCGACACGGGTGACAGACTCACCCTGTCCCAGTCGTTCAATCGCCTCCATCAGACGCAACCGCCTGCGCCAGGCACCAAAACTCATACCCGTCTCTTTGACAAACAGACGCGACAAGGTCCGCGCACTGGTGCCAACACGCTTTGCCCAATCCTCGATTTTTCCCGAATCGGCGGGCCGCTCAACCAGGGCGTCAATCACCTTCCTGACCTTAGGGTGCCTGGACATGGGCAGATGCAGGGGCGCCCGCTGCATCTGTCGCAGTTCATCCACAATCACCTCCATCAAGCGTCGCTCCGGCCCCAGCGGCGGATAGCTGTTGCCGATCTTCACCGCGCGCAATATCAGCTCCCGCAATAGCGGGCTCACGGCAATGACACAGCAGTCAGCCGGCAGACCACCGCTCCAGGCGGGATCAACATAGATGGAGCGAATGGCAATCGCCTCGGTGGCAATCACCTGATGCTCTATCATGGACGGTATCCACACTGCCTGACTCGAAGGTACCAGCCAGGTTCCCAACCTGGTAATCACCCGCATCACACCCTCAATGGAATAGAGCAGTTGGGCCCGGGGGTGGGTATGAGGCGCACCCTGCTCCCGCTCAAGATCAAGTGCGATCGAGACCACAGGAAGGTCAGGATTGAGGATCTGCCCGGTGGGTGAAGATGGCAACATTGGCATTTTCTCTATAAAAAATGTCTTTTTAACTGTAACACGCCATAGCAGATTGAGCGACAATCAGCCGATGAGACCCCCGATTGCCCATCCCTGGAAACGCCCCGATCTCCTGCTGATGCTGATGGCCGCCGCCGTGCCCATCAGTTTTGCCGCCTGGCAGGCGCTGCTGAACAACTTCGCCATCGAGATGGCCGCCTTTACCGGCAAGGAGATGGGTATACTGCAGAGCCTGCGTGAAATTCCCGGATTCCTCGCCTTTGGCGTGATTTTTCTGCTTCTGCTGTTCCGTGAACAGACCCTGGCCTATATCTCCCTGCTGCTGCTCGGCATCGGCACTGCACTGACCGGCTTTTTCCCGTCGGTGATCGGCCTTTACCTCACCACTATTGTGATGTCGCTCGGCTTCCATTATTACGAGACGCTGCAGACCTCGCTCGCCCTGCAGTGGATAGACAAGCAGTCATCCGCCGAAACCCTGGGACGCCTGATCGCCACCGGATCTTTTGCCGCTATCCTCACCTTCGGCCTGATCTGGCTGGGCACTGACCTGCTGCAGTTGGACTATCAATGGCTCTATCTGCTCACCGGCGGGATCACGGTCATTATCGCCCTGATCGCCTGGATAGCTTTTCCACTGTTTCCCCAGCATACCGAACAGCACAAGCACATGGTGCTGCGGCGTCGCTACTGGCTCTACTATGCGCTCACCTTCATGTCTGGCGCGCGTCGGCAGATATTCGTGGTATTCGCCGGTTTCCTGATGGTAGAGAAGTTCGGCTACTCGGTCGGTGATATCGCCATGCTGTTTCTGCTCAACGCCTCGATGAATGTGTTGTTCGCCCGACGCATCGGCCGACTGGTCGGTCGGATCGGCGAGCGCAATGCACTGCTGATCGAATATACCGGCCTGATCCTGGTGTTCAGCGGCTACGCCCTGGTCGAGCAGGCCGAACTGGCCGCCGGGCTCTATGTCCTGGACCACCTGTTCTTCGCCATGGCCATCGCCCTCAAGACCTATTTCCAGAAAATCGCCGCCCCCGAGGATATTGCCGCCACTGCCGGTGTCAGCTTCTCCATCAACCACATTGCGGCCGTGGTGATACCAGCCAGCTTCGGGCTGCTCTGGCTCGCCTCGCCGGAGCTGGTGTTCTACTTCGGAGCGGCGATGGCGCTAGTCTCACTGCTGCTCTCCCTGCTGATCCCGGATGCCCCGAAGGCCGGCTACGAGCACCGTTTTTCACGCCTGGCGGCAGAACGCTGACCCATGGTACCTCGGCCGGCGACCTGTGGGTCCGACAATCACGGCAGGACGCGGCTGCTACCACGATGCCACCTACCTCCCGAGTTTGATGGGGAATCGGAAAATCGATTCCGGCAAGGTTGCCAAGTGCGCAAAGGTGGGAATAGTTCAGTAAACTGGCATGATCGATCGCACCGGTTTATCCCTGGCAATACGAAGCAGGCGTTAACCCCTGTTTCCCGGACACCCGTCACATCTTTGCAAGCGATAAATGACACATCATACGGTCTGACCAATTGACAGCCCTGTTTCTGCGACTAGAATTGACAATTCGTCAGTGACGAATCGTCAATATACTCCGGAGTTTCAGGCATTGGTCCATGAGCCCAAGAATTGTCAATACAGAGCGACTGCTGGCACGCGAACAGGAGCTGATTGAAACCGCCCTGAGTATCATGGAGCAGGACGGCACCGCCGGGTTGACCATGGACAAGGTCGTGGCAAGAGTCCCTTATTCCAAGGGAACCGTCTACAACCATTTCTGCAGCCGGGAAGATCTGCTGACCGGCATCTGTAACGCCGGCATGGCAAGTCTCGCGGAGTTGTTTACCCGGGCCGCTGCATTTCAGGGGACCACCAGAGAGCGGTTGCTGGCCATCCACTGCGCCTATCTGTTGCATGCCTTGCTGGATCCCACCAGATTTATGCTGGTCATCTCGGCCAAGACTGCCAATCTGATTGAACGCACCTCGGAGCGCCGGCTTACCGCGCACTATGAGTTGGAAGGCCGCCTGATGGGCCCCATGCTTAAACTGGTGGACGAGGCCATAGCGACAGGCGAGTTGACACTGGCACCCCACCTCAGTCGCCGGCAGATTGTGTTTACCAACTGGGCCGGGAGTTTTGGCGCAATCTCACTGCTGATCAGCAGCCAGGACAAATGCAGCTGCAGAGACGCCCTGGATACGCAAACCGAGGTATTCAATCACGCCAACCTGCTGCTGGACGGTATGTTGTGGCAACCGCTGGCGCGTGAATGGGATTACGACTCTACACTGAAACGTATCAGAACAGAGATATTCCCCCGGGAATCCGCACTGATCGACAAACTGGGAGAAGATGTCCAGTGCCAGGAAAAAATGTCCAATCTCAAGACAGGCGGTTAGCCATTGCGAAAAAACTTACCCAGTCAATTAGCGGTTCGCGGACCACAGAACAGGTGTGATTGTCGCATTCAGGTGCACCCATCAAGGAGAAAAAAATCATGCACCAGAGGTTGACACAATGGGTACTGAAGCACCCCGTGCTTGTCATACTGTCCACTATTCTGTTGGTTGTGGTGGCAGCTTCGGGAGCGCAGCATCTGGTCTTCAAAAGTGACTACCGGGTATTTTTCGGCAAGGAAAACCCCCAGTTGAATGCCTATGAGGCGATTCAGAAAATCTACAACAAAAGCGATAATGTCGCTTTCATCATCGCCCCAAAAGATGGTCAGGTCTTTACCAGCGAGCGGCTCGAAGCGATCAGGGAACTCACCGAAGCCTCCTGGCAGATCCCCTTCTCCACCCGGGTCGACTCCATCACTAACTACCAGTACAGCTATGCCGACGGCGATGAGCTGATTGTTGAAGACCTGGCCCTGGAACCGCTACAGATGGATCAGGCTGCGCTGGAGCGGGCCAGAGACATTGCCATCAATGAGCCGCTGCTCAGAAACAAACTGATCTCACCCCAGGCCCATGTGACGCTGGTCAACACCACGGTGCAACTTCCGGGGATAAATCCCGTGGAAGAGGTACCACAGATCGCCAGCAAGGTACGTGAACTGCAAAGCCAGTTCATAGCGAAAAACCCGGACGTGGACGTCTATCTCTCCGGCATGGTGATGATGAACAACAGCTTTGCCGAGGCATCCCTGGAGGATAGCGCCACCCTGGTGCCGGTGATGTTTCTAATCGTGGCGCTGACCATCGGGCTGCTCCTGCGGACCATCACCGGCACTCTCTCCACCATTCTCATCATCATCTTCAGCATTGCCGCCACCATGGGCATCGCCGGCTGGACCGGCTTTTACCTGACCGGCCCCTCCGCCAGCGCACCGACCATGATTCTGACCCTGGCAGTGGCCGACTGTATCCATATCCTGACTACGCTGTTCCATGAGATGCGTAATGGGATCGAAAAACGCCAGGCCATTCTGGACAGTCTGAGAATCAATTATCAGCCGATTTTTCTCACCAGTGTCACTACCGCCATCGGCTTCCTCAGCATGAACTTTTCCGACTCCCCACCGTTCCGGGACCTGGGCAACCTGGTTGCCATCGGCGTGATGCTCGCCTTTCTCTTCTCCGTCACCCTGTTTCCCGCCCTGCTGTCGCTGCTGCCCCTGAAAGTGAAGCCGCACAAGGCGCGGGGCGATCTGATGATGCACTTTGCCGATTTTGTCGTGCATAACCGCCGCTGGCTGTTGCCGGTCACATCCCTGATCATGGTTTTCATCATGCTGTTTCTGCCGCAGAACAAACTCAATGATGATTTCGTCAAATATTTCGACACCACGGTTCCTTTCCGACAAGCCACCGATTTCATGCAGGAGAACATCTCCGGCATGACCACCATGGAGATCTCCCTCGACACCGGCAAATCCAGCGGCATCAACGATCCGGCTTTCCTGCAGAAACTGGAACAGCTGAGCCAGTGGTTGCGCGACCAACCAGAGACGGATCATGTCAACACCCTGAGCGACACCCTGAAACGGCTCAATCGCAACATGCATGCGGATGACCCGTCCTGGTATCGCCTGCCCGACAGCCAGGAGCTGGCAGCACAGTACCTGCTGCTGTATGAGATGTCCCTGCCCTATGGATTGGATCTGAATAACCAGCTTAACGTGGACAAATCCTCCACTCGCCTGATTGCAACCTTCGACAACATGACCAGCAACGAGCAGATTGAACTGGAGCAGCGGATACTGCACTGGCTTGAACTCAATGCCCCCGAATACCAAGTGACCATCGCCAGCCCGGCCCTGATGTTCTCCCATATCGGCCAGCGCAATATTCGCAGTATGCTGCTGGGCGTCACCTTTGCACTGATCCTGATCTCCCTGCTGCTCGGCATTGCCCTGAAATCGATCAAGTTCGGCCTGATCAGCCTGCTACCGAATCTGACTCCGGCTGCAGTTGGCTTTGGTGCCTGGTATTTCATCAACGGCCAGGTAGGATTGGCACTGTCGGTGGTGGCCGGCATGACCCTCGGCATTGTGGTGGATGATACGGTCCACTTCCTGAGCAAATACCTGCGGGCCCGCCGGGAGCGTAACGCTAACCCGCATGCGGCGGTG
The DNA here is from genome assembly GCF_963675335.2 of Sedimenticola selenatireducens. Lineage (NCBI taxonomy): Bacteria > Pseudomonadati > Pseudomonadota > Gammaproteobacteria > Chromatiales > Sedimenticolaceae > Sedimenticola > Sedimenticola selenatireducens. Next base: position 36,266 of record NZ_CAXXYC010000002.1, on the reverse strand, counting down.
CGTTACGCCTTCAGCAGTGTCGGCCGGGCACTCTGGATCACCACCCTGGTGCTGGTCTGCGGTTTCATGGTACTGGCGCAGTCCACCTTCAAGGTGAATGCCGATATGGGACTGTTGACGGCACTGACCATCCTGATCGCGCTGGCCATCGACTTCCTGTTCCTGCCGCCGCTACTGATGAAACTCGATACCCACCCGATTACCACAACTGAAGGAGCCATAAAGGATGAGAAGGCAAAGAATGCCGCTTAGAATATTCCTGATACTGACACTGCTTGGCGTACAACCGCTGTTGCATGCTGAATCGGCGGAAGAGAAAGGCCAGGCCATCGCCGCCGAGAGCATTGCCCGAGACACCGGCTGGGGTGACATGAAAGCCGATATGCAGATGATCCTGCGCAACCGACAGGGTGAGGAGAGCCTGCGTGAAATCCGCATGCAATCCCTCGAACAGGAGAACGATGGCGACAAGAGCCTGACGGTGTTCGACAAACCACTGGATGTGAAGGGCACCGCCTTCCTCAGCTTTTCTCACGCCCTGGGAGCCGATGACCAGTGGCTCTACCTGCCGGCATTGAAGCGGGTCAAACGAATCTCGTCACGTAACAAATCCGGGCCCTTCATGGGTTCCGAGTTTGCCTATGAAGACCTCAGCTCGTTCGAGATCGAGAAGTACACCTACAAGTACATCAAGGACGAAGTGATTGATGGCCTGGACTGCTTCGTGGTCGAACAGTACCCGGTGGACAAGAATTCCGGCTACACCCGCCGCCTGGTATGGATTGACAAGGCGGAATACCGGGTACAGCGAGCGGAGTTCTATGATCGCAAGGACAGCCCGCTGAAAACCCTCACTTACACCGGTTATCAACAGTACCTGAACAAATACTGGCGACCGGACCGGATGGATATGGTCAATCACCAGACCGGGAAAAGTACTGAACTGCGCTGGATGAATTACCAGTTCGGGAGCGGTCTCGACGAGGCGGATTTTAATAAAAACAGCCTGAAGCGTGCCCGTTGACATGGGCCGAGGATGTCAGATAAAGCAGTGGCTGCCCATTATCCTGTTGGTATTGCCGGCTATCGGTGCCGCAGAAAACCGGTTGGAGACCAGCGGCAAGGCGGGCCTTGAGTTACGGTTGTTTCCGCACAGTCCCCAGTTTGCCGAACAGTATGATACATCCAATCTCTCCGGCTTTTTTGAGCCGCAGTTTTTCTACACCTGGAACGATGATGCCGACTATGTGAAGTTCATCCCCTACCTGCGCTGGGACCAACACGACCGGGAACGCAGCCATGGCGATATCCGGCAACTGAGCTGGAGCCATATCGGCGACGACTGGGAATTGCACAGCGGGATCAACAAGGTGTTCTGGGGCGTCACCGAGTTTCAGCACCTGGTCGACACCATCAACCAGACGGATGGGGTTGAGGATATCGACGGCGAGGACAAACTGGGGCAACCCATGATCCACCTCTCCCTGGCTAGATCCTGGGGCATACTGGACCTGTTCGCCCTGCCCGGTTTTCGTGAGCGCACCTTTGCCGGTACCGACGGACGCCTGCGAAGTGGACTGGTGGTGGACACCAGCCAGGCGGCCTATGAATCTGCAGCCCGTGACACCCATCTTGATCTGGCGGCCCGCTGGAGTCGCACCCTGGGCGACTATGATATCGGCCTGCACTGGTTCCGTGGCACCAACCGGGAACCGCTCCTGCTGCCTGGCACGGATGGCGGCGGCAACCCCGTCCTGACTCCCTACTATGAACAGATCAACCAGCTCGGCATGGATCTGCAGGCGACGCTGGATGACTGGCTGTGGAAACTGGAGATGCGCTGGCGCGACGGTCAGCGCGACAGTTTCTGGGCTCTGCAAGGCGGCTTTGAGTACACACTGTACGGCATCGCCGACAGCGACACCGACCTGGGACTGCTGCTGGAGTACGGCTGGGACGAACGGGGAACCCGTTCCACCAGCCTGGCCCAAAATGATCTCTTTTTTGGCGCGCGCATCGCCCTGAATGACGCCGAGAGCAGTGAACTGTTGGCCGGTATCGGTTATGACCTGGATTATCACAGTCATAGCCTGCAGATAGAGGCCAGCAGCCGCATCGGCAGCGGCTGGAAGGCCAGCCTGGATCTGCGCCTGTTCTCCGGGAACGAGCTCAATGATCCGCTTTCGGCACTGCGCCGGGATGATCATTTGCAACTCACCCTGGAACGCTATTTCTGATTGCCAGCCCTGTCAGCCAGCCATAGGGCGTCCCGTGGACGACGCCCCCTCCTGCTTCATCAACCCAGCACTGAATCCCAATCTTTCCAGACCGGTTCGAACCCCTGGCGGCGGATCATTGCCGCCACCTCTTCGGCGCTGCGCTCGTCGCTGATCTCGAACTGCTCCAGCGCCTCCTCCTCAATGGAGTAGCCGCCCGGCTCGGTCTTGGAACCGGCACTCATGGAGGTGATGCCCAGCTTCAGCAGGTGATCGCGAAACTCGGGACACTCCCGGGTGGAGAGGGAGATCTCCACATTCTCGCTATAGATCCGATAGGCGCAGATCAGCTGCACGAAATCCCGGTCCGTTACCACCACGTTGGGCGACTGCACCCCCTCGGCTGGCCGCAAGCGTGGCAAAGAGATGGAGTACTTGGTCTGCCAGTATTGACGCTCCAGATAACCCAGGTGGAGGGCGATAAATCCGGCATCGGTACGCCAATCCTCCAGCCCCAGCAGAGTGCCCAGGCCGATACGATGAATCCCGGCACGCCCCAGCCGATCCGGGGTCTCCAGGCGGTATTCGAAGTTGCCCTTCTTGCCTTTCGGGTGATATTGCTTGTAGTTGTCCCGGTGGTAGGTCTCCTGATAGAGCAGCACACTGTTGAGGCCTTTCTTGATCAGCCGTTCATAATCGGCCTGATCCAGGGACTGCACCTCCATGGAGAGGCTGGAAAAATAGGGTCTGACCCACTCCAGCGCCTGCTCCAGATAGTCCACCCCGACCGTGCGATTGGCCTCACCGGTCACCAGCAGCAGATGTTCGAAGCCATGACTCTTGATCGCCGCCACTTCCTGCATGATCTGCTGCTGATTCAGGGTCCGGCGTTCCAGCTTGTTGTGCACGCTGAAACCGCAATAGGTGCAGATGTTGTGGCACTCGTTGGAAAGATACATCGGGATATAGAGCTGGGTGGTATTGCCGAAGCGCTTGCGCGTGAGCTTATAGCTCAGCTGCGCCATCTGCTCCAGATAAGGCACCGCCACCGGCGAGATCAGGGCACAGAAATCATCCAGGTCCCGCTTGCCGTGCCTGTTCAGCGCCCGCTCCACATCGGCAGCCTGCTTGCTGTTGATGCGTTCCGCCATCCCTTCCCAGCTGTGACGTTCGAAGGTGTCCAGAAAGGTCATTTCGTTTTTACTCCTGTCCAAGGAATGCAGTGAGCGGGCTGCTCGCCTCGGCCGCTTTGCTGACATTGCCCAGCCGCGCCTCGTAGGCCATGCGGCCGCACAGGGTGGCCATTTTGAACGCCTCGGCCATGACAACCGGATCGCCAGCCACGGCAATGGCGGTATTCACCAGCACCGCGTCGGCGCCCATCTCCATCGCCTCGGCCGCCTGGGACGGCGCGCCGATACCGGCATCCACCACCACCGGCACCGTGCTCTGCTCGATGATAATCTCCAGCATGGCGCGGGTCTGCAGTCCCTGGTTGGTGCCGATGGGTGCCCCCAACGGCATCACGGCGGCGGCGCCCGCATCTTCCAGACGCTTGCAGAGCACCGGGTCGGCATTGATATAGGGCAGGATGATAAAGCCCTCTTTGGCCAATATCTCGGTGGCCGCCAGGGTCTCGATGGGGTCCGGCAGCAGATAGCGCGGATCGGGGTGGATCTCCAGCTTCAGCAGATTGGTCTGCAGCGCCTCCCGCGCCAGTTGCGCCGCCAGCACCGCCTCCTTGGCAGTGCGCACGCCCGAAGTATTCGGCAGCAGGTTGACGCCGGGGATCTGCAGATGGGAGACCACCTCGTCCTCCTGCTCCTGCAGCCGTACCCGCCGTAGCGCCACGGTGACCAGCTCACTGCCGGAGGCGACCACTGCATCGTGCATCAATTGATTCGAGCCGAACTTGCCGGTGCCGAGAAACAGCCGTGACTGAAAGGTATGTTCGGCAATCTTTAATGGTTCAGTTTTCATGCTTTACCCGTTCCTTGAATAACGGAGAGGCCACCGGTTGGCTCAACCGCCCTGGACCGGGGCAATTACCAGCACCCGATCCTGCTCCTGCAGCCGGTAGTCGGGCCACTCATCCTGGCGGATGACGGTGTCGTTCACCGCCACCGCCACCGGGCGTCCACCGGTGAGGTCGGCGAGCAGCGACGCCAGGGTCTGACCGGGCTCGATCCGGGTCTCTTCATCATTCACAAAAATATTCATTGCCCAGCCTCAGGCCTCTTTGTAGATCTCGCTGCCACCGGCGGTGAACTCCTGCGATTTTTCGCTCATGCCCACCTCCACGGCGGCCGCCAGATCATCCAGCCCCCGCTTGTTGGCGTACTCGCGCACATCCTGGGAGATTTTCATGGAGCAGAACTTGGGGCCGCACATGGAACAGAAGTGGGCTACCTTGGCCGACTCCTTGGGCAGGGTAGCGTCGTGATACTCCCGCGCCCGCTCCGGGTCGAGTCCCAGGTTGAACTGGTCCTCCCAGCGGAACTCGAAGCGCGCCTTGGACATGGCGTTGTCGCGAATCTGCGCGCCGGGATGTCCCTTGGCCAGGTCCGCCGCATGGGCGGCGATCTTGTAGGTGATAATGCCCTCGCGCACGTCTTCCTTGTCCGGCAGGCCGAGATGCTCCTTCGGGGTGACATAGCAGAGCATGGCGCAGCCGTACCAGCCGATCATGGCGGCACCGATGCCGGAGGTGATGTGGTCATAGCCGGGGGCGATATCAGTGACCAGCGGACCCAGGGTATAGAAGGGGGCCTCGTAGCACTCCTGCAGCTCCTTATCCATGTTCTCCTTGATCATCTGCATCGGCACATGACCGGGACCCTCGATCATCACCTGCACATCATGCTCCCACGCCTTCTTGGTCAACTCGCCCAGGGTCTCCAGTTCGGCAAACTGGGCCTGGTCATTGCCATCGGCGATGGATCCGGGGCGCAGCCCGTCACCCAGTGAGAAGGCGACATCGTAGGCCTTCATGATCTCGCAGATCTCGTCGAAGCGGGTGTAAAGGAAATTCTCCTGATGATGTGCTAGGCACCACTTGGCCAGGATGGAGCCGCCACGGGAGACAATGCCGGTCACCCGCTGGGCGGTCATCGGGACGTAGCGCAGCAGCACGCCGGCGTGGATGGTGAAGTAGTCCACCCCCTGCTCCGCTTGCTCGATCAGGGTATCGCGCATCACCTCCCAGTTGAGGTCCTCGGCGATGCCGCCCACCTTCTCCAGCGCCTGGTAGATCGGCACCGTGCCGATCGGTACCGGCGAGTTACGCAGGATCCACTCGCGGGTCTCGTGGATATTCTTGCCGGTGGAGAGATCCATGATGGTATCGGCGCCCCAGCGGATACCCCAGGCCATCTTCTCCACCTCTTCCTCGATACTGGAACCGAGCGCGGAGTTACCGATATTGCCGTTGATCTTGACCAGGAAGTTACGGCCGATAATCATCGGCTCCAGCTCAGTATGGTTGATATTGGCCGGGATGATCGCCCGGCCTCGCGCCACCTCTTCGCGGACAAACTCCGGAGTGATCTCCTTGGGGATTGCAGCACCGAAGCTGAAACCGGGGTGTTGTTGCTGCAGCAGCCCCTGCTCCCGCGCCTCCTGCAGGCGCATGTTCTCGCGCAGGGCGATGAACTCCATTTCAGGCGTCACTATGCCCTTGCGGGCATAGTGCATCTGGGTCACATTGGCACCGGACCTGGCCCGGCGCGGCTCGCGCAGATGCTCAAAGCGCAGGGCATCCAGTTCCGGATTATCCTTCCTCTGGCGGGTGAACTGAGAACTGACTCCGGACAGTCTTTCAGTGTCATTCCGCTCTTCGATCCAGCTACGACGGATCTCCGGCAGGCCCGCCCGCAGATCAATTTTCGCATCGGGGTCGGTATAGATTCCGGAGGTATCGTAGACCAGCACCGGCGGATTCTTCTCCGCGCCAAAGCTGGCCGGTGTATCCGTCAGGGAGATCTCACGCATCGGCACCCGAATATCTGGGCGACTCCCCTGCAGGTAGATCTTGCGGGAACCGGGAAAGCTCTCGACCGCCATGTTGCCGGTATCGACTGAGTGCTGTGGCTGCGTGTTGTCTTTGGATTGCATTGCGTTTCGTCCTCCATTAAGGGGATGGGTCAGACGAAACGGGGGTTTGAACGGAAAGGAAGGAGTGTCGCTCTTGTTTAGCCTGCAGAACAGAGCCAGCTTCCCTACGCCGGTATGACCCGGATCAGGTTCAAAGGGTATTTCTCAGCCACCTCCCGGTGGCACCCCCGCTTCTATCAGGGCAGAGTATCCGCCCACATGCGCCACATGGTACAGCAAACGAATGCAGCGCGGCAATGTTCAAAAAAACTGTCCGATTACCCATCTTACTCAACCGCATGCGGAAAAAAGCATGGCCGCTAATGATGGGTTATTGCAAATGCCTCACCGGCGGACGGTGCCACATCCAATCGGCCCGAGGGCGGGCCTCCTACAAAATCGGCAGATAGCCTGGCAGGGTGGGCACGAACGACGTGCCCACCTTACTCGGCTGCCGCATCTGTAGGAGCGGCGCCCTCGCCGCGATACTCACTCTGGGACGGTGCCGCAACCAAACTGTCCGGAGCCGGGCAGGGTAGGCACATTCTTGTGCCCACGCGGGAGATGCAACACAGGACATATGGTGGATGCGCCCGGTCATGCCTCAGAACTCCAGCCGCATCAGCAACTCCGCCAGGTCCGGCCGCCAACCGAATTCACCCAGTCTGACCCGGTTATTCAGTACCACCACATCCTCTTCCTGTAGCCGCTGCTTCTGCCGTTCGGCTTGGGGCGAGCCGGCCGGAAAGGCGATTCGCCCGTCACTTCTGAGCACCCGGTACCAGGGCACTGTCTGGTCGTCCGGCACCTCACCCAAGGCCCGTCCCACCAGGCGGGCTCGCCTGGGCAGGCCGGCCAGATCGGCGATCTGCCCATAGCTGGCCACCCGGCCCTCCGGGATGGCCTGTACGGTACGCCAGATGCGTTGATAGTTGTTCACCTGCCTACCCATCTACCTCACCCACCTTCAGGAAAAACTCTGACATTTCCGGATCGTTTGCCGGTTCCAGTTGTGTGCACAATCCGGGATTCCGATTGTAGGTCGTGTTGGCCAAAGGCGTAACCCGACAACCGGGGCTCACCAGCACTCAATATCCCCGTTATCTCTTCGTCGGATTACGCTGCGCTAATCCGACCTACAGTCTACGGTCGCGAAAATTGCAGGTCGTGTTAACCAAAGGCGTAACCCGACAGGCATTGTTCAGCACAACACCTTAGTTGTGAATAAATAGAATCTGTAGCTGACAAAACGGTATTAGCCTGTTTGTTGCAACGCACAATAATGGGCGATACACTTCTCATCAATCTAACCGTTCGCTGGGAGCGACTATTATGCGTCGAGTGGTGTTTAATCAGAAGGGAGGTGTGGGCAAGTCCACTATCACCTGCAACCTGGCGGCCATCAGCGCCACCCGCGGCAAACGCACCCTGGTTATCGACCTGGACCCGCAGGGCAACTCGACCCGCTACCTGCTCGGTACCAATCCTGCCGAACTGGATGATACCCTGGTGGACTTTTTCAAGGAGATCCTCTCCTACAGCTTCAAACCGAAGGGCCCGGCGGCCTATATCCACGAAACCCCGTTCGAGAACCTGTACCTGATGCCGGCCCACCCGGAGCTGGAGGATCAGCAGGGGAAGCTGGAGTCACGTTACAAGATGTTCAAGCTACGCGATACTCTGCAAAAACTGGAAGGTTTCGATGAGATTTATATCGATACCCCGCCGGCCCTCAACTTCTACACCCGCTCCGCCCTGATCGCCGCCAACGCCTGCCTGATCCCGTTTGACTGCGATGACTTCTCCCGTCACGCCCTCTACACCCTGCTGGGCAACGTGCGTGAGATCCAGGATGACCATAATGATGAACTGAAAATTGAAGGCATTATTGTCAATCAGTTTCAATCCCGCGCCCGGCTGCCCCAGACCCTGGTCAACGAACTGATTGAAGAGGGGCTGCCGATTCTCGACACTTACCTCTCACCCTCCATACGCATCCGGGAATCCCATCAGAGTGCCCAGCCCATGATCCATTTCGACCCGAAACATAAACTCACCCGGGAGTATGAGGCACTGTACGGCGCACTTGGCCAGAGGGTGGCGGCGGAAGCCTAATTTACCGGCTCCGGCAGTCGGGCTGAAAGCGCCTGGAGAAAATCTCCGGAAAACACCTTCACACCCCGCTGCCGCGCCTGCCGTATCTTGTCCCAGGCGGAGGCATAATCACCCTGCCGATAGAGTGACCGGGCCCAGCGCTGCCACACCGGCAGATAATCCCCATCCAGCGCCACCGCCGCCGCAAATCGGGCATTCGCCCGATCGAACAGCGCCACACCTTGCCCGATCCGGGCGCTTTCGGCCTGCTCGCCCTGTAGTGAATACACCGTTCCCGTATCCGTCAGCAGCGCCGGTTTCTGGTAAACGTCATCCACAATATGCAGAGCCTGCTCAAGATAGCCTGCGGCACCCGCCAGGTCATCCCTGAGCACCAGCACCTGGCCAAAGCCCCAATAGACCTGGTAATTGGCCGGATCCAGCAGCCAGGCCTGGTTCAATCGGCGCATGGCCGCATCCAGATCGCCCAGGCGCAGGATATCAAGCGCCTGCCTGGACCACTCCCGGCTGGCCCGCTTCAGGTCCCCCCGATAACGGTAGCCCTCCTGTTTAACGAAGGCCGCATCTTCCCGTTGCAGATAATCGGAACGGGCGAGTTGGGGCTGACCGTACATGGGCAGGACCTCGATCGCCTCCTTCTCCGCCACCGTCATGCAGCCGCTGAGCAGGAGCGTGATCAACAAGATAATTTTGCTTCTAAGTACGTTCATTCAGTTGTAAATATTCAGCTATTCCAAAACACACGGAGGGGTAGGATGGGCAAAGCATCGGCACCTCGCTCGCCCCTTACACCCGGGCAACGGGCGTGCCCATCTTCTGCAGCACTGGATTAGAGTTTGATGGGCACGCTGCGCTTTGCCCATCCTACCCGCATTCCAGTTATTCGTGCTGTATCAACCCTGCTCACGCAGGCGTGCAATCCGATCCTCGATTCTGGGATGGGTGCGGAACAGATCACCCAGCCCCTTGCCCCCGGCAATACCGAAGGCCGCCAGCTGGTCCGGCAATCCATCCGCCTGCTGCATGCCACCGAGCCTCGCCAGGGCGTTGATCATGCTGTTGCGGCCGGCCAGTTTGGCGCCACCCGCATCGGCCCGGTACTCCCGCTGACGCGAGAACCAGAAGACGATCATGCTGGCCAGAATCCCCAGCACCAGTTCAGCCACGATGGTGGTGATCCAGAAAGCCGGGCCGTGTCCACGCTCGGTCTTGAACACCACCCGGTCCACCAGATGACCCACCACCCGGGAGAGCACGATCACAAAGGTGTTCACCACACCCTGGATCAACGCCAGAGTCACCATGTCGCCATTGGCCACATGGCTTACCTCGTGCCCGAGTACTGCCTCCACTTCCGCGCGGCCCATCTGTTGCAGCAGGCCGCTGCTCACCGCCACCAGGGCGTCATTGCGGTTCCAGCCGGTGGCAAAGGCGTTCATCTCCGCACCCTCGTAAATCGCCACCTCCGGCATGCCGATGCCCGCCTGCTGCGCCTGTCGCTGGACCGTGCTGACCAGCCACTGTTCCGCCGCGGTTGACGGGGTCTCGATTACCCGTAGTCCCATCATCCGCTTGGCCGTCCACTTGGATATAAAGAGTGAAATCAGCGAACCACCAAATCCCAGTACGGCGGCAAAAATAATCAGGGAGTTCATATCCAGACCCACCCCCTGCTGATCGAGAATCCGCTCCACGCCCAGCAGACGCAAGGTGACGGAGAGTACCGCGATCACCGCCAGGTTGGTGGCCAGGAACAGAATAATTCGCTTCATTGGGTCAGGACTCCAAAAATTAAGAATACTCGGGAGATAGGGATAACGACGGGTGTTTTCAAGAATTTAGCAGGGTCGCCACCCCACAGGCAATGTTGCAGTAAATCCAACCATAAAAAAGGCCCCCGCCTTTCAGCGAGGGCCTTGTCACCTGCCTGATCGACAGAAACTGGTTATTCTGCTTCTGTCGGAACAGCGATCAGGATGCCTTGCGGCCGCGCCAGGTCAGACCCAACAGGCCGATAGCCATCAGTGCCAGTGGTGCCGGGGCCGGCACGCCACTTGGGGGCAGACTACCCTGCTCAAGCAGGGCATAGTGGATCGTACCACCCATGTTCAAAACTTCGCCAAAGCCATCACCCCAAAACTGTACTTTTGTAAAGTCTCCCGAGTCGTCAAAAGCGGCCACGAACACGCCGGCACCACCGTTAGTCAGAAAACCATCACCAAAGACAGTGGACGCGCCAACCAGGATGGGCGCGGCGTCATCAAACGAGATATAAATATTGGAGGGCTGACAGCAGGTTGCCCAATCGCCCACCTCAAAACCGATGGCATTAACGGCAGAATCGAAAGTCAGAGTGACACCACTGCCAATTGCACCAATTCCCGGGCCCGATCCAGCAGGATCGATATCGACAACATAACCACTTGTAGTGCGGCTAGGGGAGGAGCTCCAGAGCGTGTAAATATAAGATGAGATTGCAGAACCATCGTTCATGGTGACAGTGTAATCACCCTGATTTGAAGAGGTACCACTCAACTGCGTGCTCCAGGTGTCGTGGGTTGCCGTACCACCCGCCGCAGTGACCGTATTGTTGAAGTTGGTCAAACCACCATCAAAATCATTATAAACCGTCACGATTGTGGCGTTGGCTGCGGTGCTAATTGCCAATACGGCAATAATCCCCAGCAGTTTAAGTTTTCCGATCATTTTCACTTCTCCTTGACTCGTTTTGTTGTTCGAACAGCGTGATGGTCTTAAGCCCACCAATATTTACCATACCGTCCCCACGGTTTGAGTTTTGCAAAAAACATGCCGACATGTGGATATTGTGAATAATATATTGATATTGTTATTTTTTAATTGGCACGACGACTTCGCAAAAGTCCGCAACAATAGGATTGTGTAAAAAAACCGAACATAATTTGTCTTTGACAAAGCCGATCCGGATGCCATGGCGGCGAGAGAGTGACCCCGTATATTGCGGATATTTTCTTTCGGCTTCACCCTGGAGGAAAATTAAATCTCCAGGTCACGACCTGTAGCCCATGCTGCCGGCCACACAATCCTGACACTGCCGTCAGCAGGCGTGAATGTGACTAAGGCAACTCATCCCGGATATAACGATAAAAACCGCTGATCTCCGCATCGCTGAACGGGTTTTCATACGCGGTGTAACTGTCGCCGCGCAGCCCCCCCAGCAGGCGGGCCAGCCATTCGTCATCCGGTATTGAGCGGGCGAAAGCACCGAAATTACCGATCACTACCGATGTATCCGGCGCCGGTGCAATATGGCAGCCCAGGCACAGCTGCTGATAGTCCGACGCCGTCTGGTATTTGGTCAGTGGATCCAGTGGCTGTTGGAGGTCGACTGGGAAACGGATTGGAAACCGTTGACTCATCTCTCCGGCGGCTTTGAATAACGCATTGGAACCAACAACCCGCAGCTGTAACCCTTCGATCTGATCCAGCAGGCTCGCCTCATCCAGCCCTGACTCCTGCAGATAGTAACGCGCCAGGAGCGGCAGTACATTGAGGCTGCTGGCGATTCGCCCCTCGATCCATTGGCGTTTTTCGGCCGACAGCTTTTCTTCAACCAATAACCGGCTGTCGCCGGCGAGCAGTGCCAGCTCCACGGCGAATCGTCGTTGATGTTCTCCCGCCGAAAAAACAGTGGCCGGAATCAACAAGGCGATTCCGGCCACCAGTCCCACAAGAAACCGGCTCATCAGAGCTTGATTTCCTCGGTCATTGGCAGTGATTCATCCGCACTCCATTCGACCATTGAACCGTCATACAGCCGGGATTTTTTGTTACCCATCAATTCGCTGCCGACGAACCAGCCAAGAGACGCCCAGTGCCCGGTGTTGCAGAAGTTGATGGCATCACCTTCTGTCGGCACATTGGCTACCTGGTAGAGTTTCTTCAGGGTCTCCACGTCGCGGAATTTGCCGCCGCCGTTAACAGTCAGCCAGCTCTCCGGCAGATTCTGTGCCTGCGGGATGGTGCCGCTGCGTTTCGACTTGGGATGCCGGTTGATACCGCGATACTGATGGGTCGGACGGTTATCGATCAGCGTCACACCATTGCCGGACGCTTGCTGTACATCCGCCTTGGTGGCCAGCAGCGCCTCATTCAGAGCAGCCTTGAAGGTTTTCGGGTCCGGGCTGTTATTGCCCTTTTCCAGCGTATTCTTCTTGTCCGCGGTATAGGCGGCCAGGCCACCATCCAGGATGGAGACATTGTCATGCCCCAGCAACTTGAAGGTCCAGTAGACCCGCGTCGCACTGCCCAGATCCAGCGCGTTTTTGCCGGCATGATAGATCACGACGTGCGTCTTGTTGTCCACGCCAAGATCGCCGATCAGCTTTTCCAGCTTGTCCACGGGCGGAAGCTGGCCGGGTATTTTGTCAACCTCAACACGCCAGCCCCCCTTGAGATAGTCGGTATGCACCGCGCAGGGAATGTGAGCCCGCATATAGTCTGTTTTGGAACCACCATCAATCGGGTTACGGATATCCAGCACACGCACGTCGGCATTACAGCTGTTGGTCTTTACCCAGTCCACATCCACCAGCGGGGTAGCACCCCAGGCTATTGAACAGAGACCCAGCAGCGCCAATCCACCACCGATTTTTTTCGTTATGTTCATTTTCATCCTCCTGGTTATTTAGAGCACAATCAGACGTTCAGCGACCAGAATCTCATCAAGTATCTGATCCCAGTCACTGTCCGCAAGGTTGTCACCTGCTGCATCGTAGTGATACAGATTACAACGCGTTAAAAGATGATCTATTCCCGCCTCAACGGTTTCGCTGTCGGGAAAGAGACCCGTCTTTAAAACAGCTATGTTCATTGTTCGTACGACCTCCCTAAAGATTGATTACGCTGTCGGCCTGCAACAGCGCGAGGGAAAGAGCGGCACTATCAAGGAACGGTAACTCCTCACCGGGAACCGTGGTTTCCGGTTCGATGTCGCACAGTTCCAGCGTCTCCGCCTGTTCAATGTTCTCCGCAGTCTCTTCCACCGGACCCGTCATGAAGATCAGGCGAACCCCATGGCCGGCGATGGTCAGCCCCGCCGCTACACGCATCGCTTCCGCATGATCCCGCCGCGCCAGTACAACCAGGTTTTTATTCGGCATGCATCCTCTCCTACAGACTGATAATCCGGTCCGCTTCGCCGACCATAATGCTGTTCTGGGTTTGGCTGCCCAGTTCCACCGGGCAGGGCTTGTCGCCCATAAAGCGGGCCCAGGAGTGCTCACAGACCACCACCCGTTGCGCACAACAGGCCGCCTCCTGCATGCCCGGCTCCGCCAGGATGTTCACCCCGTCATTGGTAAAGAAACAGCTCCAGCGGGTGCCCTTTCGCTTGCAGGCGGCCGCCAGTGGCAACAACACTCGACCGGCATCCGGTGTCGATACAATAAACAACAGATTCACGCATACCTCCCTTTGCCCAATGGCGTTTTATTGACGACTGACCTGCCCGTTTTCAGGAGCCTGTCAACGTCTTGTTATCTTCGTAGCTTTCTGAATCGACCGGCAGACTGCCATCAGCAGACCAGGCTCGCCAACCTTCGATCAAAACCTGCACCGGTTGGGGCCAGTGGGCCTGCAGGCGGACGAAGGCGGCGACCGAATCACGTGGTGCGTGACCGTAAACCACCGTATCCACACCCGCTTCAGTCAATCGGACCGGGGAGCCGGTTTCCAGGGCCACAGGCTCTGCACCCGGAATGTGTCCGCCGCGCCAGCCCCGTATCTGCTCACCCCAGTACTCCTCCTGACTCCGCGCATCAAGCAGTCGCAAGTGTTGATTTCCGTTCAAGCGTTGCTGCAACTCCCGGCGCAGCACGATCTGTGCATCCCGGGGCATCGCAACATAGTGCCGCTCACGACTCATGCTGCGTCGCTGGCCAGCCGCGAAAGCATAATCCCCCGAGGCGATCAGCCGACTCAGCGGTGGCTGCAGCACCAGCACACTCCGCTGCCCGGCCAGATAGAGCACGCCGGCGATAAAGTCGCGGGCTTCACCCGGTCGACCCGCGACCACCACTGTTTCACGCCCCTCCAGCCCCAGCGTACCCAGCAACCAGACGATGTCCCGTAGGCTCGGCAGACGACCACTGTGGCCGAGCAGCTCTTCTGCCGCGAGGCAGCGGGCACCCTGAATGCTGCGTTTTTCACACTGTTCAAGCGGGCGCGTATCCAGCATCCGCCAGTGGCCGTCTTCCGGCAGACCGTCAATAAACCGCAATCCGCTCGCCGTAGCCGGAAGCGCCATCACGGCCAGCAGACCCAGGCAGCAGACGGCAGCAAACTGGATCACTGATCTAGCAGCCGCCAAAATGCCTTTTCACCGGTGCGCTGCCGGTTGCCTTCACGGGCGGATTCTCCAGGTAGTAACCCACCAGTTCCACGACCGGAATCTGCCCGTAGTCAGGTCCCAGGTCCACGTCAGAGAACGCCTCCATCGGCTGCGGCTGGCTGGCGGCCAGGCGTTTCTCCTCCGGGACTGCCGCATAGGAAAACAGCACCGCACTGAGGCCCAGCGTACCTACCAGACTGAGAACATTAAAAATCACCACTTCCCGACGCATCATGCAGTCTCCTCAGGATGAATCACTGGTCATGCTCATATAAAGCACAGCCATCGACAAAACGAACATGCCTATTTGAATCCAGGTTTGCAGACTCAGATCCATGGTTCACTCCCCCTTGTAGTGACGAATCAGTTCACCCATGTTCAGCGGCTCGCCCCCTTCGGGGTTGATCACCTGGGGTGTGTAGAACGGCACGCCATCACGGTCCGCATGGAGATAATCCGGCTGGGCAATGACAATATAGGAGAGCGATCCAACAGAGACCGCTGTCACCGCGACGGATAGAGTCAACATGGCCAAATAACCTTTTGTCATGGCCCGATCCTATTGCCGGCGGACTATGACACGCCAGTAGCGGTCAGCTTTCAACGTGCCCAGATGAGTGCTGTTGAGTTCCGGCATCATCGGCGGAATCGCCTCCATCGAGGTGGGATTGTCGATGCGCACCTCAATCACGTCACCCGCCGCCGCCCCGGAGAGCGCCTTCTTGGTCATCAACTGCGGACGGGGGCAGGAGTCGCCGATACAGTCCACAATCTGGCTCACCGGATAGGTGTTGCCATCTTCCAGCGTAACCTCGCCGGTCGGACCCGCGGATTCCGTCGATTTATTTTTATTACGTCCAAAAAGTCCCATGAGATCTCCTCCTGTGGAGTGCTGTTCAGGATTTGCTTTCCAATACTGTCCGGGCGGCGGCCACCGGCTGGCTTACCGGGGCATGTTGCTCGGCGATGCGGCGTTCCTTGCGCAGGATCGCCTGATAGATGGCATAGAGCACTGCGGTCTGGATCAGACCGAAGAATAGTGCCGGGATACCGGTCTCCTCCTGCAGGGTGGCCGCATTGGCAAAGCCAAATTGCAGACCCGCCAGGTTGGGTTCACCGGTCATGGTGGCCGAGGCCGGCGGCCAATAGGTGTAGGACCAGACCAGAGAGAAAAGGAACATGCCGATAAAGGTAAACAGCAGCGCCCAGATGGCGCCTACGTTGCCCTCACCCGCCTTGACCCAGGTGGAGACGGTGCAGGCGCCAGCCAGCACCATGCCGATGCCGAACAGGAACAGTCCGATAACCTGGTTGATACCGACGTCAAACTGCAGCGGAACTCCATCACCGAAGGTCATGAAGGTGGTGAAACCGACCGTGAGAATCATCATGGTGACCAGCAGCGCCTTGGTATTGCGATAGGTCTTGAACAGCATGGCATCGCGCAACGCTGCCGTGTTACAGAAGCGCGAACGCTGTACCAGAAAACCCACGGCGGAACCGAAGATAAAGGCAGCGAGACATTGACCGACAACCGACATATCAACCCTCCAGAACTTTCTTGTAGATGAGTGAGCCGACCCAGGCCCCGGCAATGATGCCGGTAATCGACAGATAGCCGCCCAGGTTCATCTGCGGCGTCAGTCCAAAGAAGGTGCTCACATTGCAGACGAAGGCGAGACGGATGCCGATCCCCATCAGCAGTCCGCCGATGGTAATCATCACCCACTCGGAGAGATGTTTCGGGACACGCCAGTAGAACTCCTTGCTCATCAGCGCGCCCACCAGGGCACCGAACAACATGCCGAGGCTGATATAGATCTTCCAGTAACCGGCATCGGGCTTGAAAACCAGATCCCAGAACGGAATGCGGGCCAGTTCATCACCCAGGAAAAACTCGGCAATGAGACCGGTCATCATGGTCTCGCCGCCACCCACGGTCCAGGCGCCGACCGTCAGAAACAGAAAGATATTCAAGACCGCGATAATCGCCAGGGAGATCACCGGGTCGAAGGTCTTCTTGAAAAAATCCATGCACCCTCCAATGCCAGTTCGTTATTGTTGACAGAGAAGTGCAAACCGGGTGCCAATCGGGATTTATATATTTTTATTAATTATTACAACAGCTTAAATATCTAATGAAATACTGATTCTGATCTGTTTTGAACAGGGGCTGTCGCAAAATGAATCACCCCGACTGGCCCATTTTGCGCCTCAGGGTCGAACGACTGATCCCCAGCACACGCGCCGCCGCCACCTGATTCTGGTCATTCGCCTCCAGCACCGCACGAATATGTCGCGCCTCAAGTTCGGCGATAGTCAACGTGGTTTCCGCGCGCGTCTCACTCACAATGGCCTTGCCCGGGGTGGAGATAATGATCTGGTGCGCCTCCAGCACCGGCCCGGGAAAAAGGGCAAAACTGCGTTCGATGATATTCTCCAGCTGGCGCACATTGCCGGGCCAGTCATACTGCTGCAGCTTCTCCTGGGCCGCCGTGGAAAGCCCCAGGTCGTCACGTCCGAGGCGTTCTCGCAACTGGTGCACGAAATGCCACGCCAGCGGCAGGATATCATCGCGCCGCTCGCGCAGGGCCGGCAGATGAATCGGCAACACGTTGAGCCGGAACAGCAGGTCGCTGCGAAACTCACCCCGGGCCGCCATCTGCTCCAGATCCCTATTGGTGGCGGCGACCACCCGGACATTGACCCGCACAATGCTGTTACCGCCGACCGGTCTCACCTCCCCCTCCTGCAGGGCCCGCAGCAACTTTGCCTGCAGGCGTGGACTGACATCCCCCACCTCATCCAGAAACAGGGTCCCGCCATCCGCCTGCTGAAACAACCCTTCCCGGTTTCCGCCGGCACCGGTGAAGGCGCCCTTTACATGGCCAAACAGTTCCGAATCGAGCAAATCCTCCGGCAGCGTGCAGCAGTTGATCGGCACGAACGGCTTGTCCGCCCGGGCGCTGGTGCTGTGCAGTGCCTGTGCAACCACCTCCTTACCGGTCCCGGTTTCCCCGGTGATCAGCACCGGGATGTCGCGCTCCTGGATACGCGCCACCACATCCAACACCTGCTGCATGGCGGCGCTGGCGGCAATGATGGAGCGAATCTGTTCCCGGCCATCCAGGGCCATGCGCAGGCGTTTTACCTCCTCCTGCAGCGCCCTGCGTTCCAAGACCTTACGGACCCGCAGCATCAGTTCATCGGGGTTGATCGGCTTGGTCAGGTAGTCATAGGCTCCCAAGCGCATTGCCTTGACGGCTGTTTCAATGGTGCCGAAGGCGGTCATGACAATGCTCTCGGTGGCCAAACCACGCTCCTGCAGCTGAGTCAGCAGGTCGATACCGCTCTCCATACCCAAGCGCAGATCGGTGATGACCAGATCAATCGACTGGGTTTCGAAATAACCCAGCGCCTCATCAATCCCTGCGGCTTCAAACGGTACAAAACCTTCCGCCTTCAGCAGCAGACTCACGGTCTTGCGAATGGAAAACTCGTCATCGACAATCAGTACGTTACCCATCGTTCGTCACTTCCAGGTCAAAAGCCACTTCGGTGCCGGAACCCTCCCGGCTGGTGATGCTGAGCACCGCACCGTGCTGCGCCAGAATACGCTGCACCACGGGCAAACCGAGGCCGGTACCCTCCTTTCTGCTGGTAAAAAAGGGCTTGCTGATTTCAGACATCAGGTCTGCGGGAATGCCCCGGCCGTTATCCACAATACTGACATTGAGCCGGTCACCGGTGCGCTGTAAGCGGATAATCAGTTTCCCCTCACCCGTAATCGCCTGCAATGCATTCAACATCAGATTGAGCAGCACCTGGCGCATCAGATCAGGATCGAAGCGACAACGGTTATCCTCCTCATAACGTCGCTCAAAGCGAATTCCATCCGCATAACGGGGGTCCTGACTAATCAGCCCAATAGTCTGCTCAACCAGCAGTTTCAGGTCTCCATCCTCCAACCTGGGGGCCGGCAGTCGGGAGAACATCAGGAAATCGTCCAGAATACGTTGCAGGCGGCGCGACTCGGTGTTGACGATATCCACGACCGCCGTGTGATCCTCGGCAGCAAGTTGCGCATTGCCCAGCAGTTTTACCGAATTGATCAGCGCCACCATCGGATTGCGGATCTCGTGAGCGATCGAGGCGGCCATCTCACCGACACAGGCCAACCGCTCCGCCTCGGTGCGCTTACGATGCTCCTGTTCCATCTGCCGGGAACTGCGCTGCAGCGAAGCCGCCATCAGATTGAAGGCCCGGGACAGCGTTCCCGTCTCATCCTGGCTGCGCACATTCACCCGGGCATCCAGGTCCCCGCCGCCAATCTTTTTTGCCGCCAGTGTCAGCTCGTGCAGGTTTCGGGTCACTGCAAGGGAGAGCAACCAGGCGGCAACACTGCCGATCACCAGCGCCAGCAGGGTATATTGAATGCCGCGATTGCGAGTCTCGGTCAGGGCATTTTCAAGATTTGTGGTAGATAACCCCAGCACCACGAATCCCACCCGGTTATTCTCAATCAGGACCTCTTCCCGGAGATCCAGTACCCGGTCATCAACTGCCAACGGGAACTGATCGTTCTGTTCGATGACTGGTCCGACCTGACGCCCTACCCGCCCCTCCCGGGTGCTGGCCATGACAAACCCCCGAACATCGACGACTTCACCATAGGAGACATCTTCCCGTTCACCGACCCGGCGGGTTACCTCTGCCAACGAGGCCAGATCCTCGGCCAACAAGGCATTGGTCGACGCCACTACCATCAAACTGGCCAGTGAGCGTCCCTGATTGACCATCTCCTGACGCAGTTCATGGGACTGGCGCTCAACGGCCTCCCAGGTGAACAGCCCCATCAGCACAACATGCACCAGGGCCACCGAAATGATCAGTCGCGCACGCAGGGTATGGAACAGGCGGGGAACCCATCGACTCTGTTGCCCCAACATTGGGGCGGTTGAAAACAGAGGGGTGTCTGTCACGGCTTCACCTCCAGATACTCTGCATCGGCGGCGGACTCAAAACCCCGTTTGAATCCCATCTGCTTGATGATCGTCTGGCCATGCTCAGTTTCAGCAAGCCCCACCAACGCCCGGTAGAGTCGATCAATGTCTTCAGCCGACAAGTCGTCCCGAACAGCTATTGGCATCTGTGGCTGCGGCGGTGTCTCGGCAATAATCTGCAGATCCTCGCGCACCGCTTGTGGCATTGACCGTAACGAAGGGCGCCATGTCCCGATGATATCAACCAGCCCGTTATGCAAGGCCAGAATGGCCGAATCCTGTGAGCCGAAATACTGCACCTGCATTTGTCTGTCCACGTCGATACCGATCGAATTCAGGTAATCCCGAACCATGACAGTCGCCGCAAAGGCACCCGGATCAGGAAATCCGATACGTATCCCCGAAGGCAGTGAATCAGCCGACAGGGCTCGGATGGGGCCGCTGTTGCGGGTCACCAGGATGCCCGTAAAGGGTTCGGACGCCACCTTGACAATTACCCGATATCCGTATTGACGGGAGCGCCCGTAAAGCATCGGGTTAAGATAAATGATGTCATATTCTCGCTGTGCCACTTTCTCCATAAAAGCGGAGAAACTGCTACTGGTGACAAACTGTACCGGGCGTCCCAGTTGCTGACCCAGATACCCGGTCAACGGCAGAAACATACCGGCCAGCTTGGTCGGGCTCTGCAGGGGCAGAACACCGAAGCGAAGGTATCCCGGCTCCTGATTTTCGGCCGACACCCCAGCCGATAGCAACAGGGCCAGCAACAATGCCGGCCAGCCAAATCTTCGTCCCAACTCCAACCTCCCACACCGCAAAAAATTATGGATGGCAAATGCACCCCATGCGGGGTCCGGCATTTCATGCCTATCAGACCAGGGGGCTGCCTACCTGAAAATATAAGCCATCCTTATTTTCCAACTGACTCAGCCATATATGGAAAAAGCATGACAGTGAATGATGGGTTATTGCAAATGCCTCATCAGTGCAGCCAATCCGTAGGGTGGATAAGCGACAGCGCATCCACCGGCTTATCCACCCTACATCGGGCGCCTGGGTGGTGACCCGGACCTGATCGTGGCTGAGTCTGGTGGGCATTCAGGCAAGTTATTGTTCTCGTTACTGGAGCGGGCCGGACTATATAATTAACCGGATGTATTAGCACAGCCCATTACCCATATGACTGTCTGATAGCCCCATAAAATACATTATGTATCGTCAGGTTATTTTACACTTCGCCGCCTCACCTACTCCTAACTCCTTGATTATATTTATACGGCATGTTTATTGCATTTTTTAGAATCAAACAAAAGGGCTCTCGTGTCACCTGACTGTATTCGACGGACGCCCGGCATATAGGGAATTAAGAGATTTTCTCTTCGTATAGAAGATTTGCACTGTTCGGAGGGGTAGTACCATGTCAATCGGTAGAATTCTAATTGCAGATGATCATGCCATGATCCGCGAGGGAATCCGGGCTATTCTTGCAGATGAGCAAGATCTGGAAATCGTCGGTGAAGCTGTCAACGGGCATGAAGCCATCCACAACACCAACCTGTTTCAACCGTCCATCATTCTCATGGACCTGAACATGCCTCACATCAACGGGACCGAGGCTATCCGGGCAATCAAGCGACGCCATCCCAAGGTTAAAATCATTGTTCTCACGGTCCACAAAGCAGAGGAGTTTGTAAGGTCCACTCTCGATGCGGGAGCCGATGCTTACATACTGAAGGACGACACCAGACTTGAACTGATATCAGCCATCAGGCATGTCCAGAATGGCAGAAGCTACCTGAGCCCCTGTGTCTCATCGATGGTGGTTACTGGTTACCTTGGGCGGAACGACTCTTCCACCCAACAGGCTTCCTGGGAGGTATTGACCACACGGGAACGCGAGGTTATGAAACTGGTTGCGGAAGGCTTCAAAAACAAGCAGATTGGCAGCTACCTTTCCATAAGCCTCAAAACCGTGGAAAAGCATCGATCCAACCTGATGAAAAAACTGGATCTGCACAGCGCCTCCGCCATTACGGCATATGCAATGGATAATAACCTGCTGGTCAACTGACCGGAGACACTGAAAACACGACACGCTTAATACGGCCGGGTAGGTAACTCGGCCGGTTTCCCTGTGCTCAGACACTGTTACTCTGCCGAATACACATATTGCGTAGACACACACCGTCTCCTATTCAGTATTGGCCGGCCATGTCACTTCAACCTTGGTTCCCTTACCAATTTGCGAAAAAATACTGAGCGTGCCACCGGTACACTCCGCCCGCTCCCTCATGCTGATCAGGCCAAGGCTATATACGGGCGTGACTCCGTTGTTCATGGCCATCCCTTTCCCGTCATCTTCGATCGATAACCGCAACAGTTTATTCTTCAGATACAACCTGACAGTTGCACTCTTGGCCTGCGAGTGTTTCGCGATATTGTTGAACGCCTCCTGAAGGATTCTGAATATGGTGGCTTTAATCTCTTCACCAATATGCTCTTCTATCACGTCGACCTCTTTTTGAATCTCCATGTGGGGAAGTTCCGCCGCACACTCGCGGCAGAACCAGCTGATGGTGGCAACAATTCCCAGCTGGTCCAGGGTCGCGGGCCTGAGATTCATGGAAATTCTTCTGACTTCATCAATGCCCATTTGAACTTTAACCAGCAGATCACGCAGTTTCTCCGTAGTAGTACCACGACCCCGCTCCATCTCCCGCACTACGTTTTCCACTGCCATCTTGATTCCGCTAAGCGTTTGACCGATACCATCATGCAGATCATTTGCGACGCGTTTTCTCTCCTGCTCCTGAACATCGATAAACTTAATCGACAACGCCTCCAATTCCGCCTTGGATGCTTCCAGGCGATCTTGAGTGACAACCAACTCGGTGATATCTACCACATTACCCAAAATCGCCGATTGGCCTTTGTGCACAACTTTTGCCGTGCTCTGATTCAACCAGATAGTGCGCCCATCCGGGTGCAAAACCTTAACCACGGTCGCACCACTCATCTCTTCCAGAGGGTCTGCGCCTTGTGCCTGGGAAGAGGAATCGCTGGAAAAACGAACCAGGTCGGTTAGGCGGACGCCGTATAACTGCTCAATGGAGCAGCCCAATATCTCGGCAAAACGGCGATTACAGAAGACTAAAACCTGATCTTTGAGTATATAGATTCCAGTCAATGTCGTATCAACCAGGCAAGCATATCTCGATTCCGACTCTTTCAGGGCCGCCTTGTCCTTCACATGCTCGGCAATCTGCTGCTCCAGTTCCCCATTAATTTTCCGAAGCAGAGCGGCGGTTTCCCACAATTTTTGCTGCAGATCACTATTATTTGATCGCAGAAGATCCCTGGCTCTGCGCTCCAGTGTAATATCGGTCAAGACCAGCGCAGCGCAGCTTTCTATTCTGTAGCTATTCAGCTGATCTTCAGTAGCCAGATAGCGCAAGGAGACTCGTATCTCCCGGCTCAGCGGTTTATCAAAGTACTCCCACTGGGCATGTCGATGCATACTCAGGTACGCCAACTCAGTCTTTAGACGAAGGCGCAGCTCACAATCCTCTTCAATACAGTGGGGATGCAGTACCGCGTGACAGTCACGTCCACCCACCCGTTTAACTTGCGACAGATTCCAATCCTCAACCACGCGGTTGGCCCGTGTTATTTTTCCATTTGCATCGAGGAGGAATACAAGTTGCGGGAGCGCATCAACCGTTTGCTCCCATTCATTCTTGGCAATCTCTATGCTTTCTTCACAGCATCTGCTGGAATGTATCAGGGAGCGGTTCGCCAGCAAGAGGGCAATCAACTCCGATACACTGATTAGAAATCGAACATCGTCAAGCGAGAAGCCTTCCAACTCCCGGGAGAGAAGGCCTACCATGCCAATCCGGTTGCCGGAATCGGCACAGGTTACGATGGCAACAGCCAGTGACTCAAAAAATTTTGTTCCGTACACGGTATTGAACTGCGACACCAGCGGTGCGTTGCCTCGGTGTTCAAGCACGCTCGATTTGCCTTCCATAATCTCGAAAAACTGATCCAGCCTGTTAGACAGTTTATCCAGTATGACCTGGCCAATCCCATGGCCTGCTGTGAAACCGGAAGCACCGTCAGTTTGAAGCGCAATAAAACACGATGGATAACGTGATTTCAGAACGCCGGCAACTTCCCTCATGGCGCAATCGGTCCCGGTTTTCATGCGCTGGGCACGACCGATGATTTTCACAATCGCCTCGATGGTACAGGTAGTATCCAATTCAGAAACGTTCATACCTTACCTACCTTTGTTGAAGGCCATGAGGATGGAACCACAACAGGGCGCACCGGTATCTATCCATCGCCTATTGGGGTGATAGGGGTAAGGCACAACACCGGCCAATCATTGGTACCCGTTAAACGCCAATCGCTCACCGAACCGAATAATTAACACGCTCTAAACCCTTCATCTTGCCTTTCAATTCTTCAGTTGCCGCTCGTGCATCACTGTCGTCAAGTATTGCGGTTGGTGTAATAAGCACCAACAGTTCTGTCCTGGTATTGGTTTCACTCTCAGCGCCAAAGAACCACCCGATCACCGGCACCTTGCGTATCCCGGGAAGACCGCTTTCCGAATTCTGCTTGTCATCCTGAATAAGGCCACCCAGCACGATAGTTTCACCGCTTTGTATCGCTACCGAGGTCTTGATTTCACGCTGGTTGATGGTTGGCGAATCGATACTGGAGGTGGTTGTCCTGTCGACACTGCTCACTTCCTGACGGATATCCATGATCACCTTTCCGCCATTGTTTATCCGGGGGGTCACCTCCAGGGTCACACCGGTATCCCGAAACTGGATACTACTGGTAATCACGGGGTTGTCCCCGGATGTCCCCTGGCTGACCGTCTCTGAGGTACGAATGGGGACCTGGTCACCCACGGTAATCGTGGCCGTCTTGTTGTCCAACACCATGAGCGACGGCGAGGAGATGACGTTGAGCCGGGTATCGGCCGCCAGTGCGTTAAGGACGAAACCAATCTTGTCTGCGGCATCCACCAGAGAGTACGAGAACCCCGGCACTATTGCCGCGATGCCGGCAGCGCCGAGATCGAGTTGCGTGGTGCCCGTTTTTGAACCCCGATTATTGCGGAAGAACCACTCCAGTCCGAAACTGAATTCATCGGTCAGGGTCACCTCGATAATCGAGGCCTCCACCAGCACCTGGTTTGGCGTGATATCCAGTTTCCGGATTGCCTTCTCCACTTGAGCATACTCCTCCGGAGTGGCGAGTATAACCAGGGCGTTACGTTCCTCGTCCGCAATAATATTAACCTCAGAAATACTGATAGTTGCCGCCTCATTGGCCGGACCCGAGCCAGGAAACATCACCTGCCTGGGAGCCGCCACGGACGGGGTGCCAGCCGCACCAGCGGCGTTAGCCGCCTGGTTAACCGCGGGCGCTCTCTGTTCAAGCTCTGCGACGCCCGCCTCTGCCCGCAAGGGGCGGGGGACGGGTGAGCCGCTACTACGTCCACCGCTTGTCAGTTGCTGTAGCACGCTGGCCATCTTGGACGCATCACCGTTCTGGACAAAATAGACATACATCCCACGGCCCGCCGTCAATTCTGCCCGGTCGAGGCGATCAATCCACTCGTCGATATCCCGCAGATACTTGGGCTGGGGTGAAATGGCCAGCAGGCTGTTGATGCGTTCGATTTCCAGCAACCGCACCATTTGACGCCCGGACTCTCCCGCTAGCGCTTCCAGGATAGCCTCCAGTTCCCGCTTGACGGCCTTTACCTCGACCACCTCCAAACGGAACAGGCCAACCGACATGCCATCCATTTGATCAATGTCGAACACCTCGACCGTGCGCAGGTATTCACGCAGGTCAGCCGGGGTGCCGCTGACCATCAGCAGGTTACGATGCTGATCGGTAACCACACCCTTCTTGGCAGTGTGCAGAGACTCGAGAATCTTGCGCATCTCCTCGGCGGCTATATAGCGAAGGGGAATAATAATATTCTGATAGCCCCTGTCCGTCAGCAGATTCGACTGGGGTGCAAAAAGTGTGGAGAGTCCGGTCGCCTCGGGAACCACACTGTACATACCCCCCTCGCTGATGATCACCGCGCCATACCGGCTCAACAGTGTTTCCAGCGCGGGCAGCAGATCTTCCTTGGCCAGGGGATTGCCGGTCTGCATAAACACCTGCCCGACAATCTTCTCGTCCATGGTGTAGTTGAGCCCGAGAATATCGCCCATAATGGTCTTGACCACCTCACTCAGTTTGGCGTCTTCAAATTTCAGGTTGTACTCACCGTTGCGGGTCTTGAATATCGACTTGCGCGCGGCTTGCGCATCAAAAAAACGGCCGCTCCCTTTTATCAGTTCACTTTTCCTGCCCTGTGACACTCCATTGGTCACATCTCCATGGGCGGCTGTCACACCTGGCTCAATCCCGCCCCCTCCCGTATCTGCCGCCGATTTCGTGACTGTAGCGACTGTGGTCTCGGCGCCGGCAGCGGTGGAACCATCCTGTGGAGTGGACGCACAGGCTGTCATGAGCAGCGTGAGCAATGTGGTTGTGATGCCCCTGACAATGAATGCATTGCATTTTGTATTTATTTTCATAGCAATCAACTGTACCTTTTGTTTGTAGTTTTCAGTTTTGCGATTTCCGCGTCCGTTGCTGTCGAGTTCGGAATTGTTGCAATGCCTCCCTGGCACCGACCATGCCCCGCGATGGCGTTGCCACCGGCTGATCCTCTTTATAGAGAGGAAGCTTTCTAATTTCTCCCTGGCGGGAAAAAACAATTTCGTCCGACGCAAACTGTTCAAGTTGCCAGCCCTGGAAGGCGCTTCCCTCCTGCAAGCGGATCTCCATCTGGTTCACTCCATTCACGAGGATGGCGAGATTCTTGTCCGGCCCGGTTACGATCCCAGTAAGTACCAACTTGTCAATTTCAGAAGGACGGATCTCTGTATTTTCAACACTGGCCAGAACGGGGGGACGGCGATCTTTGGTAAACAGCGGCCGATTGATTGTCTCCTCATACTCATCAAGGTGAGCGGTTTTCAATTCATGCTGTATTATGCCGGCAGGTTTTATCGGGACGATCTCTTCCCCGGATTGCGACCCGACAGGCGCACGCCGGCCATCATCCTGCCACACCGTCCATATTACACCCGCAAGAACGGCAGAGATTATTGTGTTGAACAGAATCAATGACAGTTCGCGACCCATAATCATACTCCTGACGACCCTGTTCGCAGATAGGCGCTGATCTTGACTCGAATATCTAGCATATTTTCACTCTGGGGCGCGCCCCTGTTGACGCGGCCAACCACCCTCCCACGAAGAGATGTAATGAGTAACTCATCGACAAATACTATTGGACGATTGTTCGCCAATCTGTAGAGGACATTTTGTAATGCATTGATATCACCCTGCATACGGGCGTCGATAGAAACCTTTTCCGGGCCATCGGCACCGGGGGCATCATTAGCCTGACTACTGATAAGACGCCCATCGCTTGCGGCAATGATGTCGCGTATCAGCTCCTGAAGCTCAGCCGAGGCCAGTGCGCGTTTTTCACTGTGCAGGAAATAATCCGCGCGGCCCAGTTCGCGCATGCTCAGACTGAGCTGCTGCTTCAATGCTGTCCCACTTTCCGCCGTTCTAAGATAATCGGAGAGACGTTTTTCCATTACCGCAATCTGTTCACGATTATCCCAGTATCGGCCCAGAAGCGGTTTAGCGATCAATCCGTAGAGCGCTCCGATAAAGCCAACCAGCAAAACAACGGCCATCAGCTTTCTTTGTGTAGACGTTAGTTCCACTCTCACGAACCCGTCCTCCCAAGCAGTGTTGCACTGATGGAGAAGCGCTCGGTTCCCGTATGGGCGTTTTTAACCAAAGGCGCCGCAAACTGTGTTTCCGTAAACCGGTTTGAGTTTTCCAGGAGCGAGATAATGGCAGAGGCGTTATTCGACTCACCGTGCAACTGGACTTTATTCTCTTTCAACTCGAAGCGGTGCAACCAGGTATCGTCGGGTAACACACGGGTCAGGTCATTTAAACGCTCCATAACCAGCGGTGCGTTCTCTTTGCGAGTGACAATAAAACCAACATCACTGACCACCTGATCAATCTGTTTGGAGACGGACTTGGCCGTTTGCACATCGGCCTGAACTTGCTGGATGGCGTTCTCTAGTTCAGCGATATATTGATGCTGGGTCCAGAGAGGCAAGGCAACGGCAACAATGGCCAACACCAGCATCATCAGCGCACTGGCGTAAACCAGACTCCGCAATGGGGACCGGCGTTGCGCATCCGGACCATCCTCCAGCAAATTGGGCTTCGATGGAACAACCGGTGCAACGGGCTGCGCGGAGAGGGGGCGCATGGTAATAGCGTTGGGATGCACTCCGATTGCAGAAAGGCGTGTCATCAACACGTTGACTTCCTGTTTTGGTACCACGTAGAGCTGGACTGTCACTGTTCCGTCCACCTCGTCACGCTTATCTACCTGGTAATCATAAACAACCATGTCGCGCTGAAACGGTGTAATACGATCCATTTCGAATCCCAACACCTCGCGCAAATTATCTTCTGTCGCGATGGGCAACTTTACTTGCCGTTGCAGTACTTTTTCGTAGGGTAAACGGAGGATCACTTCATCGGCACGAGCGGCGTAACGAATAATAGGCTCCAGTTTCGGTTTGTCTGCCGCGACCGAGACAATTTTCAAGGTACCCAGTGCCTGGCTCCGCTGCCCTTGCCAGGATACGGCATCCAGTTTCCCGGGGGTTGCATCGATAACCAGAATATTGGGCTCGGTACCCAGTATCCTTTGTACACCGATGGGCAATAGCCCCAGCAATTCGGTAATCCACCATCTAACAAACCGGTTCAGCGGTTGTAGCAGGTAATGAAAAAAAGCATCGAAGCCACTTGAAAGACCCGGTAGCAGGCGTTTGATCATGGATCTTTGTGTGGTCATATTAAACTCCACCCACTATCAGTAAGGCGATGAGGACCAGGCGATAATCGAGAAGTCCGCCGGGCCTCGCCGCCGGTCAGCCACCACTACCGCACCAATCCGCGCGACAGCGCGACTCGGAATCTCGGCACGCGCATCCACCCGGTAGGCCGGCCCGTTTTCAAAAGTAATGTAAGGGCTCCCGCCTAGCGGAAAGGCCGGTGCCGGCAGACCTTCAGCGCGACTTGCTTCCCGCGCTTCAATATATTCGCTGACAAGTTCCTCTGTCATTCCGGGTATTGCTGCCAACACCAGCGGAGCGGCCACCATTGGATTTATGTCAGGCGCATGGGTCTGGATAGTAAATCCACCCCGCACTAATTCAAAAACCTCCGGCTGCATATCCAGCACACGCTGTAATTCATCTACGCTATCAAACTCCGCATCCTTTGCTTCATAGTTTAGACCCGCAAGTCGATAGTCTGCATCCTCGGCACCGTGCAATCTGCGCAAACTGTCACCATCACGCCAATCAAGAATGGCATCGGTCAGACGTGATGCCTCGTCCAGCTCGACGCCAGCCGCCTGTATCAGGCCCCGAATCAGCTCATCGGGCGCCGTATTTAGATCAATTTTCCCTCGCTCATCAGTGACCTCCGTAGTGACTAACGCGCCGCCGACTCGAAGAGTGGACAGCACCAACTTTTGGCCACTACCGCCCTGATCGCCGGATAGCTGATGGATGGCGTAATATATACCGCCCTCCGCCGCATGATATGCCTGCTCGGAAGCAAGCAGATTTCGCGCCAGGCGCTGCTCGGTACGGGTCTGTGCAGCGATGCCGGTAACGACAATCGTCAAAATAGCTAAAATCCACAGTACAGCGATAAGCGCAACGCCCGCCTCATGTATATTCCACATAGGGCGGAAACCTGGTGCAATGCTGGTGGTTTTCTCCAAGCCCATATCCACTGCTCAACGCTGCTGTGATGACGCATAAACCGGAATGATTAATTCCGACCAGATGGGGTAACGATTATCTTCACGCAAAACCCGTAACCGCACGCGCTGAGGCAGGTACACCTGGTTGTCCCAGTGATCGTGCCAGTCCGCCCGCGTCCGCAGGCTCATTGCGCCAAAATAGCCGATCTCAATACTCTCCACCCCCTTGCCCAGGACGATACGTTGAATATCCGACTCATCACCGTCGACCCTGTTAAACGGCCAGAAACTCAATAGCAATACCTTCTCATTCCCGACCACCGCACTTTGGATCCTGTTGTGGAACAGCCCGCCCCCGGACACATGGCCGGGAAGATTCGCCACGAACTCGACGTCGGCTCGACTCCCATGAAAAAAAACCGCCCCCTCCGCGGCCGCAGCATCCACTTTGACAGGCAGCGCCTCACTGATCTGCTTCCTGATCACGCGCTGGGCGGTGCGTGCCCGATCCATCACATCGGCACGCGCTTCAAGCCGGTTCCAGGTCTCCAGTCCCGTCCGCACACCTTCAATTGCCAACGGAGCGATAAGCATCATGATGGCGATCGAGACCAGGACCTCCACCAGAGTGAATCCCGACTGGCGACAATTTGTAACCTCGGCAGTACCCCGGTTCATAGGCCTTTACCCAACCTGATTGAGTGTATCTCGACCGACCTTTCTTTCGCATTTTCTTGCCATGCGACCGTTACTTTCACGTTATACGGAACAATCGCACGATGAATTGCTTTCTCTTCTCCAGTGGTGGGCAATACACCGACTGTGGTGATCCAGCGCAAACCCTCTTCAGTCTCCCCGCTCCAAAGCCCCGGCTCAAGGTCCGCGTTACGACTGATTTCCGACATTCGTGCCACCGCCACGCCCACTGCGCGCTCGTAACCCGCCACTTGCCGGGTACTACTGACACTGGCAGAAAAGACGCCCAGGGTCGCCGTCAGTACAGACGCGAGGATGGCGAAAGCGACCAGCACCTCAACCAGTGAGAAGCCTCTACAGCCTTTGTGCGATAACCGATTTGTCCACATCGACACTCACCTGCCCGGTCAACGATTCAACATCGATACGATAGCGTTTATGACTATTGCTCAGGGCGACCCTGGCGCCCGAGGAACTGCCATCCGGATAAAAAACCACCCGTTCACTACCCCTCCCCTGATCCGTAAGATCAAACTGCACCCCTCGCGGAAGTACATAGCCGACCGGACTGTTCAGCAGCGATATCTGCCCATTTCCACCATCAATCAACACGACTGCACGCTCCGCCTGCGCAATGGCATTACTGCGGGCAACTCGCAAGACACCGTAAACCTGCCGTGCTGCTGAGCGAGCCTCCAGTGATTGCGCACCTTTTGAAAAAACCGGCATTGTCACCATCAGTACGGCACCGATCAGTACCAAGACCACCAGCAACTCGATCAGTGTTACACCGCGCATTGCCCGAAAAGCCGGCCCCCCCGCGTGGCCCGCGACTCGACAAACATTCGTAACAAACCGGTTGCCAGGCATATGGGTCATTTCCAACTCACAATGTCACTATTTTCACCAGTGCCGCCTTCCTGTTGGTCGGCACCCAGTGAGTAGACGTCAACCTCACCGTTCTCACCAGGATATCGATAAAGATATTCGCGTCCCCAGGGGTCTTTCGGGACAAAGGATTTGCGCAAATAGGGTCCGTTCCAACTATCGACTCCATTCGGTCGTTGCACCAGTGCCGCGAGTTTCTCATCATCCGTCGGATAACGATCCACATCGATACGGAACATATCCAATGCCGCAACGATCTCCTCGATCTGCAGCTTGGCGGTTTTTACCTTGGACTCACCCAGGTGCTTCATCACCTGTGGTCCAACCAAGCCTGCCAGCAAACCCAGAACCACCAGGACAACCAGCAGTTCGATTAACGTGAAACCCTGATCCGTTCCAACTGACTGACGGAATTTGATGCTTTTCATTACCTGCCCTCTGCTTAAACACTTCGATAGCTTCTATTGCTTTGATCACGTTAACGCCACCAGGTAGGGGTAACCGTGAACCGGGTCACCCTACAGTGGCAATTCATTGACACTGATAATGGCGACCATTATCGACATGATAATTCCGCCGATTATTACTCCCAGTCCAACAATCAGTGCCGGCTCCAGTACTGCAAGCATTCGTTTTGCCGCCTTGGCCGTCTCATCCTCGTAGATATTCGCCACCTTGGTGAGCATACCTTCAAGATTACCGGTCTCTTCACCCACCTTGATCAATTGCAGGGCCAGTGCCGGGAAACGTGGTGTATTCGCAAACATCCCCGCGAGGCTGCCGCCATCCTTGAGTTCACCCATGGCCTCTTCCAATGCCTGGTCCATCACCTTGTTACCCAGGCTTCCCCGTGCCAACGGCAACGCCTTGACCAGGGGCACACCATTGGCCAGCAATGTCGACAAGCCACGACTCAGCCGCGCCACCTCGATCTTGGCGATCAGATCGCCCAGATAAGGAACGCGCAACAGCCGGGCATCCCAACGCATTCGACCGGCCGGGCTGGCAAGTTGATGTCGCAGCCCCAGCAGCCCCAGCAGCAGTCCCAGCAATATCAGCCACCAGTAGCTGCGCACGAAGGCCGCCGAGGCAATGACTATCGCGGTGGAGATGGGCAGCAACTCCTCATAACCGACAAACAGCTCGGATACCTTGGGAATAACGTAGGCAAGGATCAAACCGATAGAGATAACCGCAACTCCAAACAGGATGAGTGGATAGATCGTGGCGGAGACAATCTCATCGCGCAGTGCTTTTTCCCGTTGCAGGTACTCGTTGAGCCTTTCCAATCCCTGATCAAGCGCCCCTGCCGCCTCGGATGTACGGATAATATTGATAAACAGGGGGGAAAAATTGCCGCTCTCGGTTTCCAGGGCGGAGGAGAAACTGTCACCCCCCCTTACCGCATCCAGGACATTGGTAAGGAGCTTGGCACTGGCATCGCTATCGGCCGTGTTTTGCGCAATCATCAGCGCCTGTTCAAGCGGAATACCGGCCTTCAGCAGCACCGCCAGTGCTTCGGTAATACCATACAGCTCGTTGCGCCCGACCGTACGCCGCCGCCCAATATTTGGTAACCAATCCAGCCATCTCCCTGCCGCACCGAGCGGCTCGACCTTGATCGGGATGTGGCCGGCACCCTGAATCCATCTCACTACAGCGGCCTGATCGGCTTCTTCACGCTGACCCTCGAGGATTTCACCCGCCGTGGTTACCGCCTTGTACCGAAAGACCGTCATATGCGTCAGGTCTCCTCGGTCACGCGCAGGACTTCTTCGAGGCTGGTGACACCCGCAGCCACCTTGCTCATCCCGGCCTCATACATGGTGCGCATGCCATTGGCACACGCCGCCTCCTCAATACTCTTGGTTTCCTCGTGCTTTAGAATCAGGCGACGTATATCATCATCAATCACCATCAATTCATGAATGGCGGTACGACCGTTGTAGCCGCTGCCGCCACACCTGGCACAGCCGCCAGCGGTATAGACCACCCCATCACCCCGTTCCCTTTCCGGCATTCTATCCAGCAGCGCCGCCAATTGATCCGGCAGCTCACTGGGACGTCGGCAATGTGGACACAGGACCCGCACCAGCCGTTGTGCCACCACTGCATTCAGGGTCGATGTCAACAAATAGTCCTCGACCCCCATTTCCAACAGACGAGTGGTGCTGCTCGCCGCATCGTTGGTATGCAAGGTTGAGAGCACCAGGTGCCCCGTCAGTGCCGATTGGATGGATATGCGCGCCGTCTCCAGGTCGCGCATTTCGCCCACCATGATCACATCCGGATCCTGCCGCACGATTGAGCGCAGGGTGTTGGCAAAACTCAGACCAATACTGGGTTTGGCCTGGATTTGATTAATCCCTTCAAGCTGGTATTCCACCGGATCTTCCACCGTGATGATCTTGCGCTCGGGCGTATTGAGCAGGCTCAGGGCCGCATACAGGGTGGTGGTCTTGCCGCTGCCCGTTGGCCCGGTCAGCAGAATCATGCCATGCGGCAGTTTCAACACCTGCTCAAAACGCTTGCGCGCGTCGTCCGGGAACCCCAGCGCGGTAAAATCGTGATCGATGGATTCGCGATTAAGCAACCGAAGCACCACGCTTTCACCGTACATTGTCGGTATCGTGGAGATACGCAAATCGAAGTCCTTGCCCCGCAGCCGCAGGCGTATACGCCCGTCCTGCGGGATGCGCCGCTCGGCGATGTCGAGCCGAGCCATGATCTTGATACGCGAGACGATGGCAGCACCCATCTGCACGGGCGGCGGCTCGGTTTCCCTCAGCACACCATCGATTCGATAGCGAACCTTGAGTTGTCCCTCGAACGGTTCCACGTGAATATCAGAGGCCCCGGACTCGGTGGCCCGCTCGATGATCAGATTCACCACACGAATGACCGGCGCCTCGCTGGCCAGATCCTTGAGGTGTTCGATATCCTCGCTGTCCAGCCCGGCACCGGACTCTTCCCCCTCGACGACCGGATCGAGCGTGGAACCATTCTCCCCCGCCAGCCGCTTTATGGCGGCCTCGATTTCGGATGGCAGTCCCACTCGCATAACCACCGGGCGACCACAGGCATAAGTGAGGGCTTCGCGGGCGCTGTCATCCAGCGGATCCGCCATGGCCACCGTAACACCCGACTCACTGTCCGCCAGTGGAATGATGTGATTCTCCAGCATAAACCGTGGCGCAAGCAGGCCGCTGAGCACACTCTCGGTCGGGTACTCATCCTGAGCCACCAGGGTCATCCCGCTCATGGCGGCAATCGCTTCACCAACATCACGCTCACCGACCACACCCAGCTTTACCAGCAGCCGCGCCAGCCGTTGAGTATTACCCTGCTCATTCTGTACCCGTTTCACCCGATTGAGATCAACGGCACGCAGCTTGCCCAAGCGGACAAGATACTGACCCAAGTCAGATTCCGATTCGATACCAGCCGTCACTCCAACCTCATTCATCGATTCTCAATCCAGCCCAAATGATCGATAAATAACAAACCGTTAATAGCCATTTTTAAAGTCCCTCATAGACCAGCGGAATGTGCGCTGCCATCTAACACTTAATAGCACGTAAATACTGTTTTGCCCCGCTATTTATCCTTCTATACATGAAAAATACAGGATTGCTGCAGCGCGACTGGGGTGTTGCCCTACTGTAATAAAGCGGCCTGCGATTCGGCAGCATGATCCGGTGAAATAGGGAACAGATTTCGTCTTCAGTGCTGCAGGAAATATCGAAAAAATACTGCATGCCGTCGTAAGCTCATCGGCGACCATTTACGGGTGACGGCAGGTGGACTGTAGCATCCAGATCAATGCGCTCAACCTCCGGTCTCGCAGCCAGCGTCGCGACCATTCTCGCCGGCACCGTAACCGCCAGGGCGTTGTTGATCCAGAGAGTTTTAAACCGGATTACCCCTTGGGATTGCAGATAGGCCTTGATCGGTGACTGGATGCGATTGGCATGCTTTATTAGCAGTGCCGGCATAGCGGTGCGTCGCTGCTCGGGCTCCATAGCCTGCAGGTCGGCGAGGTCTGCTCGCGCAGAGAAATAGACAATCACAGCGATATCCTCCTCGGGTTCAAGATCGCCCAGTATTCCGCGCAACGATTCGCCTATGACCCCTGCCGCCTGAACCAACGCACTTGTTGTCACCAGCAGAGCAACCAACAGCAGATGCCGATTTAATAGCCTGCCGCTGAGCAACATACCCTATGACTCCATGACCCGGTATTCAATAGACTCTATATGTACTCACAAGACTAGTCCAACCTCCCCTACCTGGCAGGCGACAACCATCCCGGACAGGTCACCTGGCGTTCTAAGGGCGCTTTTCATTCAAGCCAAACGGGCCTCGGCTGCAAGAGAAACAGCTAGCTTTCTGGTAGAGCACATATAGCCAGCAGTCGTCGAATTCTTTTACACCTGAATTAAACAAGGTTATGCGAATTAATGTATCTTGTTGATTACATGACTAATATCGCTCATTGGCCTATATGTTGCTAGTTTACTCCCAAGCGCTGAAACGGACATTTGGCTGAAACACCGTCTGAATTAGCGTAGCGAGGAGTCTGAAAATGAATTCGAATAAGCACCTGTTAACTGCCGCTGGGTTTTCTGTACTACTGGGGTTTTCATTAGCGGCTAACGCCACACCCGTCAGTTACACCTGGGATTTCACCGGCACCGAAGCTGCCACCGGCAACCCAACCGGGCTCATTACCACCGGTCCCAATGCCGCCACGCCCAATGTCACTTACGATTTTCAGTCAGCGCCCGGCGGCAACCCGCTGGCGGTTCAGGCGTTTCGCCTGCAGGATAACGGTGCAACCTTTCAGTGGTCCCGCGTCCACCGCAACGCCAACACCGGATTGGGAGTAAGACGAAATTTAAGTGGCAATTCGACTAGCAACACGATCGACAATCTCGACGCCGCCACCGACCTGCTGCTGTTTGATTTCG
>NZ_CAXXYC010000001.1:0-549069 GCF_963675335.2 Sedimenticola selenatireducens | reverse complement strand
GGCCGACACTGGGTCAGCACCTCGGCAGCGCGACCGGCAGAGCCCCAAAGACGAAGGCAGCGCTCAACCTCTTCGCCAACAGCCTCCTTAACATCCCGTTTGAGCTCTATGAAGCTGCCATCGGGGTTCGCCTTGGTTCGTCTGCGCATCGCTTCGGCAGCAACATCGGAGAGCGCTGTGTAATAGTTGATCTTGGCTACACCCATCGAGGGCAATTTTCTGAACTGTTCTTCATTCAATCCGCTGCCACCATGAATCACCAGTGGGACATCAACCGCCTGGTTGATCAACTTGAGGCGTTGGAAATCGAGCTTTGCCCGCCCCTTCATCCGCCCCTGTACGGTACCGATCGATACGGCAAGAAAATCCACATTCGTGCGTTCAACATAGGCCTTCGCCTCCGCAGGCACGGTAAAGGCCGCTTCACCGGGATGCAGCAGCGCCCCTTCACCTTCATAACCGGCAACGTAACCCACTTCACCGGTAACAGGGACACCGCATCGATGAGCCATATCGACCACTGCGCGGGTTGTAGTGATATTGTCGGGTAACTCCTGACGGGAGGCATCCAGCATCACTCCGTTGCAACCCCGGTTGATCGCACTGATGGCCGATGCCAGGCTGCTGCCATGATCCAGTTGAATAGCCACCGGTACCGATGCACGCTGGGCCGCCGCCTCAACCGCCGGCAGCAACAGTTCATAGTCATAATGCTCGAAATGGGGCTCGGCAATACTCAGGACTATCGATGCACGGCAGGACTCGGCAGCACCAATAACTGCCTCGAGAAAATCGAGACTGACGAGATCAAAGGCACCCACTGCATAATTGTGCTTGTAGGCGTGATAGATCATGTCACGCATGTTAACCAGTGCCATATGAGTTCACTCTCCTTCTCAACCCGATCTTACGATGTCAAGCTTGCGAACAGTGTCGGCAGCTTCTCTGGAAGCCTGTCGACATGATCGATAATGGTGTAGTTGTTTGCGCCAAATATCCTTTTTACGTATCCATCGGCATGGGGATCCAGGGTAAGACAATAGGTGAGTACCCCCGTGCCGTATAACTCCTCGACCGCCTTTTTGGTATCGTGGCGCAGGTGTTGCGGATCGCGCTCATCGATATCCGCCGGCTCACCATCGGTCACCAGCAGGATAAGTTTTCGCCGCTCGGGCTGCTTCAACAGATGATGACCGGCATGGCGCAGCGCCGCACCCATGCGAGTGGAGAGCCCGCCTTTCATGCCCGACAGCCGGGCTTTAGCCTCATCGTCAAAGTGCTGGTTAAAATCCTTGAAACGATAATACTGCACATCATGACGCCCATCGGAGGCGAAACCGTGGAGGGCGAATGGATCACCAATACCGTTGATGGCAGTCGACACCAGGGTTGCCGCCTCACGGGTCAGCTGCAACACGCTTTTATCCGACCCCGCCATCGCCTCGTTGGTGGATTCCGACAAATCCATCAGGACGACCACGGACAGATCACGACTCTTTACCACATTTCGCATGGTAATGCGCGGGTTCGGCTGTTCACCCATGCGTAACGAGATCATTGCATCAACAGCCGCATTGATATCGATCTCATCGCCATCCTCCAGGCCACGCACCCGCTGCACCCCCTCCGGCGTCAACAGATCGATAATCTGCTTGATGCGGTGTGCCACCGGCTTGTACTCGGAAAGAATATGGTCAATTTCCGCCGGATCACCTTTCGGCTGCCGGCGCTCATAGACGGTTGCCCAGTCCGGGCGATGCAACTGAATCTGGTAGTCCCACTCCGGATAGTGAAAAGGAGCGGATACCGGCTCCTTCCCCCACATCTGGTTGAAGCTTTTGGTGTTATCGGTCAGATCATCTTCATAGGGGCGCATCTCGGTAGCACAGGTCCAGATCTCCTGGGCATCATCACCGGCCAGCTCACAGTCAACCTCATTGGCCATTTCCATGACGCTGACGGTTTTACGCACCTGCCGCTGGCTGGCCGGAACATATTCCGATCCAGCATTCCAGTCAAACTCCTCAAACTCCCAGACATAGCGATTGTCATCACGGTAAGGGATGCGAATGCGTTCCAGGATACGCAAACTGGGCACTGCCTTGCGGCTTGAGAACAGGTTGAACAGCTCCAGCCCCATATGCCAGGAAAACTGATTATCATCCTGGCGCTGCTCGATTTCACTGTGGAAATTCACGACAAACCGGTTCAACTCCACATCATCCGATGTGACCGAATCATCGAGCAGCATCAGCGCGACATGTTCCAGCACGGGCATCGTCGGATGCTCCGGTGTTTCATCGCCCGCCACCTTCAACACCGCTGACCAGAGACGCCTCAATCCCGGGAAATCGTTCACCGCCTTGTATTCAATCCGGGCATCTTCCAGCAAGCCGATAAAAAACATCTGCGCCGGGCTCAACTGCTCTGCCGAAATGGGTGATGACGTATAGCACATGTGTGCCGCCATATGTGCCGCGGTGGCGCGGAACAGTTCAAGACCGGAAAGTTTCTCGCCATCCGTCCCGATATCATCCACCGCGTCCGGCAGATGCAGAATACGATGCTCGATATAAGGCCTGAAGTCGGTATAGTCCGCCCCGGATGGCCGCAGAAAAAAATCACGCCCCCACAGGGCACGCAGATAAAAATTGAGTTTCCGCTGTACCTTGCCCAGCAGGACGCCCCGGCGCTCCTTCTGCAGCATCGCCCTGGAGTCGGCCGACTCGAGATTGAAATAGGAGGTAAGATTGGCAAAGTCACGACGGTAGGCCTGGGCGCCAAAATTGGCCCAGCGACGCAGACCACTCAGGGTGAGTTTCGATAACAGCTCATCGATATGGTTCAGCATCGGGCGCAGGCCGCGGGCCGCAGTGGATGCAAGCTGGTGAATAAAGGTCAGATAGCCACGCAGCAACTCGGCATCACCCAGATTTCTTGCGGCACTGGGCAGACTGCTGAAAAGCAGGGAGATCACTTCTCCTGATGTCATCGATGACAACTTCATCGCCGCCGTGAGTATGTCCGGAATAATATCCTCGCCACACTCTTTGACGACCTGGGGTATCTCCTGCAGATAGGTGACTACCAGATCACTACCGCGCCCCAGGTTGCACAGTGACCGGGCTCCATCCATATAATCTTCCAGCCCGGCCGGCGACATGATTCGCGCGGCCTCGTGGAATGTACCCTCCAGTACATCGCGTACAACCGGAGCCGTTTCTTGCAGAAACGCTTCGTAATCTTCGAGCTTGATACTCATAGATAAAATACCCTTGGCGCAAGGATCGACAACTTTTCCAGCCTAAATACCTGCTAGAGGTTAAGACTGTTCGGCAATACCGCGCTCATCTATCTTATCCAAAGAAAGTCTGTACCGCGGCGCCTAACGTATCCCGTATATCCGGATCATCGGTCAACGGTGTCACCATGGTCATGCTGCAGGCGGCGTCCGCTGAAATACCCTTTGCGATCAACTGCCCGGCATAGACCAGCAGTCGGGTGGAGATACCTTCATCCAGACCGTGTCCCTTCAGGTTGCGCGCACGATGTGCAATCTGTACCAGCTTCTCTGCTGTCGCCTTGTCGACACCTGATTCCCTAGCCACGATGGTCACCTCTATCGCTTCCGCAGGGTAGTCGAAGTCCAAACCACCAAAGCGCTGCTTGGTCGACTGCTTAAGGTCTTTCATCAGGCTCTGGTAACCGGGATTGTAGGAAATCACTAACTGGAAATCGGGGTGCGCCGTGATCAACTCACCTTTCTTGTCCAACGGCAGACTGCGCCGGTGATCAGTCAATGGATGAATAACCACCGTGGTGTCCTGACGCGCCTCTACCACCTCATCCAGATAACAGATGGCGCCAATCCGCGCAGCGGTTGTCAATGGACCGTCCTGCCATTTGGTTCCATCCTTATCCAGCAGGAAGCGCCCTACCAGGTCCGAGGCCGTCATGTCTTCGTTACAGGCAACAGTAATCAGTGGCCGGCCCAGTCTATGGGCCATGTACTCGACAAAACGTGACTTGCCACATCCCGTGGGTCCCTTCAACATCATCGGCATGCGAACACTGTAGGCCGCCTCATAGCGCTCAACTTCATCCGCCACCGGTTCATAATAAGGCTCATCCTTAATAATGTACTGCTCTGGATCTACTCTATTCTCTGACATGACACACCTTCAAAATTGATGTTTCGCTTTATCAATGCAGTTATTTTTCGTTGTCTATCTCAAACTCGCCACTCCAGCCGCTCTCCCTGGCAACTTTCACGGCTTCGCCATGAATCTTCTGGTGGCGATCAAACAGATCTTTCGGCAGTCTACTGACCAGGCAACCGTATTTGTCCCACTCGCAATTGACCTTTTGCAATAAAGCGTCAATGCCGGCCAGGTTCCAGCCGCTACAGGTTTCGCTCTCCGGCAACAACCCGAACACCCAGGCATCACGAATCGTTTTTCCGATCGTTGTCATACCGCCGAACAGATCATTGTCAACACCTACATATGCATTGGGTCTTGCCATTTGCTTTACTCCCTTCAAGAGTCAAAAAGCCCCTGCCCGCAACCTGCCGGACAGGGGCTTTAAACTTACCTGCCGCTTCAGCTGGTTAAACAGACTGACCGCGGTAGATAACCATTGAAGCACCTGCAGACTGTGCGAAGTTGTCAAAGCCCATCAGACGTACATGGTTGCCCGGGTGCGCCTTGTGGCAGGCCTCGCACTCGGCCAGGATGACGTCAACGTCGGTTTCACCAAACATCGGCAGCTTCCACATGTACCAGTAGTTCTGGAACGCGTTTTCCGGCTCACAGTGTTCGATACCCGGGTTCCAGCCTTTACTGACAATGTATTCGATCTGCTGCCGAATCTGCTCGGGGTTCATCGTCGGCAGGTATGAGAAGGTCTCAAACTTGCGGCTGGAAGCGTCGCTCAGGCTCGACTTGTAATCTTGCATATTGCTCATTTCAATTACTCCAAAACTGTTTTCAAATTCGTTGAAGGCGCAGCGGATATGCGCTTACTTGTGGGCAACATCCAGCTTGTCCACGGTATCAAATTCGAATTTGATCTCTTTCCAGGTCTCCATTGCCGCGGCCAGCTCAGGACTGTGCCGGGCGGCTGTGGTAAGAATGTCCTTGCCCTCTTTTTCAAGCTCACGACCCTGGTTGCGAGCCTCCACACAGGCTTCGACCGCCACGCGGTTGGCCGCGGCACCTGCCGCGTTGCCCCAGGGATGACCCAGCGTGCCGCCACCGAACTGCAGCACGGAGTCATCACCGAAGATGCTCACCAGTGCCGGCATGTGCCACACATGGATACCACCGGATGCCACCGGCATCACACCGGGCATTGAGCCCCAGTCCTGGTCGAAGAAGATACCCCGCGAGCGGTCTTCCTTGATGAAGGAGTCACGCATGATGTCGATCCAGCCCAGGGTTGCGTCGCGATCGCCTTCGAGCTTGCCGACAACCGTTCCCGAGTGCAGGTGGTCGCCACCGGACAGACGCAGGATCTTGGTCAATACACGGAAGTGGATACCGTGGTGGGGATTGCGATCGAGTACCGCATGCATCGCCCGGTGGATGTGCAGCAGCATGCCGTTGTCGCGGCACCACTGCGCCAGGCCGGTGTTGGCCGACAGGCCACCCGTCAGGTAGTCATGCATGATAATCGGCGCACCGATCTCCTTGGCGTATTCCGCCCGTTTCATCATCTCATCGGCCGTGGGTGCAGTAACATTCAGGTAGTGACCCTTACGCTCACCGGTCTCCGCTTCAGCTTTCTGGATCGCCTCCATAACGAAATCGAAGCGATGCTTCCAGCGCATGAACGGCTGGGAGTTGACGTTCTCATCATCCTTGGTAAAGTCCAAACCACCACGCAGTCCTTCATAACAGGCACGGCCATAGTTTTTCGCCGACAGACCCAGCTTGGGTTTGATGGTGCAGCCAAGCAGCGGGCGGCCGTATTTATTCATCAGGTCGCGCTCAACCTGGATGCCCTGAGGAGGCCCATTACAGGTCATTACGTAGGCTATCGGAAAGCGGATGTCCTCCAGGCGCAGGGCGCGCAGGGCCTTGAAGCCGAACACGTTACCGACCAGCGAGGTCAGAACATTGACCACCGAGCCCTCTTCAAAGAGATCGATCGGGTAAGCGATAAAGGCGTAGAAGCAGGTATCGTCACCCGGCACATCCTCAATCGCGTAGGCACGACCCTTGTAGTAATCCAGGTCGGTCAGCAGGTCAGTCCATACCGTGGTCCAGGTGCCGGTAGAGGATTCAGCCGCGACAGCGGCAGCGACTTCTTCGCGGGGCACACCATCCTGGGGAGTGACCTTGAAGCAGGCCAGGATATCGGTATCTTTGGGCGTGTAGTTAGGATCCCAATATGTTTCGCGGTACTCTTTAACACCAGCATCGTACTTTTTTGCCATTGAATTATCCTCAACAGTGACTTCTAAATTGGCGTGAGGATACAGGTCCCCGCGCGGCAAAATTCAAACCCTTTAATCAGCTGTCACTGATCCAGGGGATGCGACAAACTGAACTCGAGAGCCACTATAGTCACCACCGACTATTAATAATAATTATTTTTGGTTATATTTATGATTTACAAAAGTAAATGGTGAAGCCATGCACCTGACAATCCAGCAACTGAGATTATTTGAAGCGGTCACCCGGCTTGGCAGCTACACCCGGGCTGCAGAGGAGCTGCACCTGACACAACCTGCGGTATCCATTCAGATCAAACGACTGGAGTCACAGGCAGGCGTACCCCTGCTTGAACAGGTGGGAAAAAAGATTTTTTCCACCACCGCAGGCGATGTGGTCTACCAGGCCTGCGTCGACATCCTGGCAAGAATCGAGGAGTTGAACCGAACCGTTGATGATCTGAAGGGCGTCGTCAAAGGCCCGCTTCAGGTCTCCGTGGTCACCACTGCCAAATATTTCATGCCGCATCTGCTGGGCATGTTCCTGCAGCAGTATCCGGAGGTCGAACCGAAGCTGAAGTTCACCAACCGCGCCCGGGTGATCGAGCGCCTGATGAACAACGACGATGATTTTGTGGTGATGGGACAGATACCGCAGGATGACAACCTGACCACCTACCCCTTCCTGAACAATATCCTGGGCATTGTCGCCCCGGCCGGTCACCCCCTGGCAAACAAGAAAAACATCACCTTGAAACAGTTAACCAAAGAGCGATTCCTCAAGCGTGAAATTGGCTCAGGGACACGCTTCGTCTTCGATCAACTGCTGGAAGAGAAGGGACTCAAGATCGACCCCTACATGGAACTCGGCAGCAGTGAGGCGCTTAAACAGGCCGTGATGGCCGGCCTGGGGATCGCCGTGTTATCCCTGCACAGTGTGCAACTGGAACGTCAGGCGGAAAAACTAATCGTGCTTGATGTGCAGGGATTCCCCCTGAAACGGCGCTGGTACGCCGTTCATCTGAAAGGCCGCAAGCTGTCACTGGTAGCCCAGACCTTTCTTGACTTCATTCTCAATGAGAGCCATCGCGTGCTGGATATAAAGGATGAATAGGTTACCCGCTGCAACCTATACTTTTGCTCGATCTCACTCGACTGGCCTGCCAGTAAATATATAAATGCCTCCGCGGACTCCCAGGACGCCGACGCCCTTCCGCTGGTGTCGGCCACGCAGCGAATCTTCTCCGCGATGGATTCAATGCCCGCCCACTGCGAGTCATAGTCTGCCTGATGTTCGAAGACCAGCCACACCGACCGGCCCCGTATCTCAGGGAGTATCTCGCCATCTTGTTCATCACTCCATCCTTCAAACAAATAGACACTCCGGTAAAGTCGGAGCGATTCAATCTGGTTAAACCTGGCCAGATGGACCCCGTTAGTAACAGAATATTCGTCCTGGTTGTCCGGGGTCTCGGAAGTTGCTGTACTCGTTATGCTTTCCGCTAGAAGAGTAATCACAATTGATAACGGTTTGATTTCATGATTGTACTCCGTAATCTGGGTAGATCGTGCGAAATCATGGCCTCAACACCCAATAGTCGTTCTGCACATCATGGGGCAACTGGTGTACCTCGATGTCGCCAAAGCCGGCGCGGGTAAAGTAGTCACGGGCGCGCTCCCGTCCCCACATGGTGCCCAGACCTTCGCCACCCTGCGCCAGCGAGACGGTCATGCAATGCATGACAGAGATCGTATAGAGCAGCGTGCCCAGTGGGTGCCCGCGGTCGTGATGATGGTGGCTGGAAGCATGAATGTCCTGCGCCAGGTAAACGCCGTTTGATTTCAGCGTACGACGTATGCCCCGCAGCAGATTAAGCGGTTTTGCCTGGTCGTGAATGGCATCGAACGTCACCACAAAATCAAAACAGGCGGGTTCGGCGGTGCGGTCGAAATCAGTTAGATCGCGCACCTGAAACTGTACATTGCTCAACCCGAGTTGGATGGCGCGCTCGCTTGCCCAGCCAATCGCTTCCTGGGAGAGGTCGTAACCCACAAAACGACTGGTGGGAAAACGCTCGGCCATTTTCATTAGTGCCATGCCGCGGCCGCACCCCAGGTCGAGTACGCGTATACCCAACTCAAGA
The DNA here is from genome assembly GCF_963675335.2 of Sedimenticola selenatireducens. NCBI lineage: Bacteria > Pseudomonadati > Pseudomonadota > Gammaproteobacteria > Chromatiales > Sedimenticolaceae > Sedimenticola > Sedimenticola selenatireducens. The sequence continues at coordinate 540,489 of NZ_CAXXYC010000001.1, read as the reverse complement.
CGTTGGGTCAATTCGGGTGCCAGAGGCAGGATAGCGTCAAAGAGCGCCGGCAGGACGGTCTGCCCGCTGTCTTCCGCCATCACTTCATGAAAGCGGTGATAGCGTGCGTAGGGTACTCCGCCGCCATGGTGAAAGCAGTCGAGTACATCGTCTTCGACCTGCCCCAGCAACGGCAGGTACTGGGCAAAGACGGCCAGGTTTGCATCGCCCTGGTCACTGAGTATGACAGCGTATTCTGCTGGCAAGCGGTAGGTCATGGTATCGGGATCGTGTTCCACTACACCAGCTGCAGTAAGGCCGCCCAACCATTCGCGCACATAACGCTCATCGAGTTTGCTGCGGTGGGCGAGTTCGCTGCTCGTGACCGGCTCACCGTCCGCCAGCCTGTTCAGCAGTCCGCAGCGATGCCCCAGGGAGACGAGCTGCAACATACCGCCTTCATTGAGGGCCTTGACGTAACGTTCCTCGAAGTCAGCTGCACGGGTAGTATCAAAATCGCTAATCGGTTGTTGCTGTTGAACTGTGCTCATGATTGTCTCCTCTGCTCATCAGGCTGTTGGCCCGGGTTAGCGCATAGTCTGAGGGCAACCGCTGCGCTACACTGAAGTGGAAAAAGACGAAATACGGTCATTTCCGCCATGATGCCTCGAAAACCACGAATCGCCCTGATGGCCATCCCCGAAGTTGCCGCCTCTACGCTGTACGGTATGTACGATGTGCTCGCATCCGCCGGGCGTGACTGGGCCGGCCTGGTGGAAGGCCGGGCGGCCGAATCGGCGCTTGATCCTCGCGTGGTTTCCCTAAGAGGGACCGGCCCGATGGTGATCGCCAACGGCGTTCATATTGTGCCGGACGATGGCGCCGATACGATTCCTGACGTGGTCTGCGTACCCGAGGTCGCGGTGGCGCCCGATACGGTATTGACGGATTCGCACCGGGCGGAGATCGACTGGCTACGCCACTGTTACCACGCTGGCGCCATTGTCGCCACGGCATGCTCGGGCGCGATGATACTGGCCGAGACCGGTCTGCTGAACGGTGAAGAAGCGACCACCCACTGGGCCTACTGCGACGCCCTGGCGCGCTACCCCGGCGTGCGGGTTTTCCCCCACCGGGCACTGGTGGTCAGTGGAACGGGCGGGCGGCTTATCATGGCCGGGGGCGGTACTTCGTGGGAGGATCTGACGCTGTACCTGATTGCACGGCTCGTTAGTGTGGAGGAGGCGATACATGTCGCCAAGCTGTTTCTGATCGACTGGCACGATGTGGGACAACTGCCCTTCGCGGCGCTGGCGCGCAGTTGCCAGGTTGAAGACGCGGTGATCGCGCGTTGCCAGGGCTGGGCCGCAGAGCACTACGATCAGCCATCTCCGGTCGCAGCAATGATCCGGCTCGCGGAGATGCCGGAGCGCAGCTTCCATCGCCGCTTCAAGCAGGCGACGGGGTTGGCGCCTATCGAATACGTGCATACCTTGCGCCTCGAAGAGGCCAAGCAACTACTGGAAAGCGGCAATGAGCCCATTGAAGCGGTTGCACAGGAGGTCGGCTATGAGGACGCGGCGTTTTTCGGGCGCCTGTTTCGTCGTAAGATCGGTATGACGCCGACTCAGTATCGCAAACGTTTCCGCGGCTTGCGCTTGGCGTTGGAGGAGCCTGCACACTGATCAGCTGATCATTTTTTGCAGAACACAACCCGCTTTGCAGAAACCGGTCACACAGTCAGTCTCAGGATTTCCTTTGATGTAAAATCTTAGGTGCGGCTCCCGTTCGGTAAATCCGACGCCTATTGCTGAGTCCCGGTAAACAGGGCGTTGCTTCGACTGACTCCCATCGCTTCAGCCAATTGTCCCTGAGTCAGCGCCATTTGCACGAGGAATTCCTTGGCAATCATTTCACCGACACTGACGGGTTATTGTTTTTAATATTCATGGCCTGCCTCACCAATAGTCGTGGTTATCCGGATGGATGTCCCGGGCCTCACCACGTTCGCCTGACGATGTAAACACCAGCCGCCATTGCTTGTTAACGCGGATCGAATGCTTCCCTGGCAGATTCCCTCTCAACTTTTGAAAACAATTGCTCGCAGGCGACCACAAATCGAGATCACAGGTCGCGTCATCGATAATCTTCAGCTTCCGGAACGGTCGGTCTTCGACTTTAGGATATCTTCTTGCTGGTTTTATCTTCCAGATAATTATCCCCTAGCCAGCGCTCGCAAAAAACTGAATCAATAGCAATCTCCTTCCATAGAGAGATGCTGTGACGTACTAAGTTACTTTCCGCAAATGTGCGCTGACAGACCGATTGAGTGAGAGGGGAAATGTGACAAAAGCTATAATCATTGGCAAATGATGCACGCTGGGATAGACTCGTGCCCAAGAGCTTGTTCGTCCCGTCGAAAGTTCTAGCGCAAGCGAATCATCTGGGATTCGACAATGTCAGCCGATCGACAGTGACTGACATCGAATATGTTCAAGCCACCCGTTTTACTGCTTAGTGGAGGTAGGTTGTGAGTGATGCACCCAAGTCCAGGCCCAAGGTTCCCGAGGGCAAGTCGCGATTTCTGACCACCCGTCAGAAAGAGGCAAATGAAAAGGGTTATGTGGGCTATGACACCATCTGGGAATCGTTCCAGAAAGAACAGAAATACACCACACCCAAGCGCCCCTGACCCCAGGCGCCGCGCGTCCCGCCGGTATGGGCGCGCGGCCACTCCATCCAGCAGCCACTCACGCCCTTCTTATACGCTTCCGACTGCCGTAACGGCCATCAGATCGGGACCCGAGTGCCCTCGGGCAGATCGGGCCCTTCTTCAATCTTGCCACCGAACTCGATCTCTTTGTCAGTGGCGTCGCGAACCAGCAGTATCTCAAGCCTGAATATCACTTCCCGACCACAAAGCGGATTGTTGCCATCGATGGTGATGTAGTCGCCGGCGATGCGCGTCACCAGGAAACTCTTGGTCTGCCCCTTGTCGTTCTCCATCAGGATGGCCGTACCGACTTCGCGGTATTCCTTCGGTACGTTTTTGATGTTTTCAGTAATGACCAGGGATTCGTCCCTGGGGCCATAGAGCTGGCTACAGTCGATCGGTACTTCGATCGTATCGCCCGCCGCCTTACCCGCGAGCTCCTGCATGACTGCAGGGGCCAGCACCTCATTGACACCCTGTACGTAACCCAGGGGATATTCTATTTCGGTTAAAACAGTGTCAGTTTTGACGTCGATAACCTTGTATTTCAGTTCGACGTATTTGCCGTCCGTGATGATGTCCTTGCTAATCTCAGTCATGCTCGTCTCGACAGGTTAAAAGATGGAAGCCCCGAAGATTTTTACTGCGCCATCCTCGTAGCCGAGCACCATACGACCCAGCCACTCTCCCTCTTTTTTGATACTCCTGACACGGTACAGGCATGTGACATGCTCCCCGCGACGAATAAAACCCAGGAAGTCGTAGTTCGGGTCCAGGGACCGCGTCAGCTCACTCTTGGCGAACTGCTTGCCCACTTCAACTTCGTTGAGCCCGAACAGCAGGTTATAGGAAAAATTTCTGATGAATTTCCCGTACTGCCCCTTGTTGGAATAGGTAATCAGCTCTTCCCACATGGGATGGGCGATCTTCTGAAGCTCGTCGTCGCTATGATCCAGGATATTTTTGAAGTCTTGGGGCTTTTCGGGTACTTCGGTCATCATACGCATCCGCCTGCCGAGCCAGTATTTCGAGTTCGTCGTAAAAATAAAAAGACTAACACCAGTTGATCTTTTTCACCCTGGTCAGAACCCGAGGGATCTCTACGCGTTGCAGAGATCCCCCGCCTGTCACTCTTGTAGACTATTCGCCGTTATCATCAACCAGGTGATAACACGGCGCCTTCTCCATGGTGTATTCACCTGTTTCCGGGTCGCGCCGGGATACGGTCAGTACATGCCAGTTCTCGTCATCCAGCTTCATCGCATCACCACGGTAGTAGTAGCCGGGCCAACGGGTCTCCTTGCGGAACAGGGTATGCTGCATGACCGCCTCGGAAGTGAGAACACGATGCTTCAGCTCCCAGGCACGCAGCAGTTCGTGAATATCCTCCGCAGCCAGCTTCTCCAGGTCCTCTTCCATGATCTTGAGTTTCTTGAGGCCGATATGCAGCAACTTCTCGTTGGTCATGTAGTTGACCGATGCACCACCGGCGTACTCGTCCATCAGCTTCTGCAGACGATCGAGGCCCTGGCGCGGGTTGATATAGTTGGGGTTGACCGAACCGGCGGTAATCTCGTTGCGGTAGATACGGTAGTGCTCCATCGGCTTGTAGATCTCTTCCCTGCGATCATCGACCTGCTTCTGGGATACCACGATCCCTTCCGCCTTACCGTCGTCGATATACTTGCAGGCCGCCTTGGCGGCCAGACGGCCCTCGGTGAACGAGCCCGAGGAGAACGCGTGCGGGGTACCACCGACGGCATCACCGGCACCGAACAGACCTTCGACCGTGGTCATTCGATTGTAGCCCCAGAAGTACTCATCGGGTGATACGTCCTCGGGACCCGAGCACCAGGCGCCGCAACCGGTCGCGTGAGAACCCATCACATAGGGCTCGGAAGTAGTCAGTTCAGGGTTTTCGTTTTTCGGGTCCACGTCGGTAGCCGCCCAAAGTACCGCCTGACCAACGGTCATGCCCAGGAAGTTGTGCCAGCCGATCTCTTCAAGATGCGGGTCCTGGAAGGCTTCCATGGTCACCATGTGAATCGGACCGCGACCGGCATTGACCTCACTGATAAGCGCATGGTTACGCAGGCAGGTCGGGATGGGTCGATGGGTTGCGTGTGAAACTTCCGGATCGAGATACTCCTTACCGACCATCTCCTGAAGCTGCGGCCACCACTTGGATTCATACTCTTCACCCAGACAGTTCTGGGTATAGGTCTTGAGGTGCAGGAAGTATGCACCCACCGGACCGTAGCCATCCTTGAAACGGGCCAGCACGATGCGGTTTTCCATCTGCGTCATCTTGGCACCAGCGCGAATCAGCAGCCCGTAGGCCGAGCCCGAGGACCAGGGCGCATACCAGACGCGGCCGGCACCTTCTCCCACCGAGCGGGGCTTGTAGATGTTGGAGGCGCCACCGGCGGCGACGATCACCGTCTTGGATTTGAACACGTGGTAATTTCCGGTACGCACGTTGAAGCCGACAGCACCGGCTACACGATTCTCCTTGGACTCGTCCATCAGCAGATGGGTTACGCAAATACGGTTGAATACCTTGTCAGCCGACTTCTTTGCGGCTTCCGCGACGATTGGCTTGTAGGACTCGCCATGGATCATGATCTGCCAACGGCCTTCACGCTGGTAGGCGCCGGTTTTGGGATCGCGCATCAGCGGCAGGCCCCACTCCTCGAACTGGTGCACGGCGGAGTCGACATGGCGTGCCATATCAAACGCCAGGTCTTCACGCACCATACCCATCAGGTCGATACGCGCATACCGCACGTGATCCTCCGGGTTGTTCTCACCAAAGCGGGTGCCCATGTAGCAGTTGATGGCGTACAGGCCCTGTGCCACGGCACCGGAACGGTCGATGTTCGCCTTCTCGGCAATCACTATCTTCTTGTCCTGGCCCCAGTACCTGGCTTCCCAGGCGGCACCGGTACCACCAAGGCCCGCACCGCAGACCAGGATATCGATGTTGTCTTCGACGATTGTTTCGTAAGCCATCAGTAGTACACCCCTGCTTTCATTTTCAGGCCATTGGACTTGAGGGTGTGAATATCACCATCATCGAGTCGCAGATATTTGGGCTCGTTGAACAGCAGCTCGCTGTCGCGCTGCTCCTTGGTAGGAGCCGACACGTCACGCAGCTGGGGGATACAGGTACCCCAGGGTTTGGTCGTAATAGGTGCCAGCAGATCCATGTCTTTCTGGCCGTTGCGGAACTTGATGCGCCAGGCGATGACGCCTTTCTCTTCGTCGCGCTTCACTCGTACCGAGTGGCCCAGGGGGGCGAAATCCGCATAGCCCCGGACGTCGATCGCCTGATGCGGGCAGGCCTTGACGCAGGAGTAGCACTCCCAGCACATGTTGGGTTCGATGTTGTAGGCACGACGGGTGACCTTGTCGATATGCATGATGTCTGAAGGGCAGATATCGACACAATGACCACAACCGTCACAACGAGTCATATACACAAAAGTTGGCATTGGAGGCTCCTTACTTTTGAAAATTAATTAGTAGTGACGAGGAGGTTCGCGGCTGATACCGAGTCCCATGTTGGGCGGGTTTGTCCCCATGTATTCAGGGATGTCAGGATACCGTTTCTGCACTGCGGGATCCGTCAGATCGTAATCGTCGGGAAGATTTTCGCGCGACCCATCCGCCATGATGACCTTTTTTTGAAAAGCGGCGGCAGGCTTGAAGAACATGTGCGCGAACTTGGACCAGTAGACACTGCCGAAGAGCACCGTGGCGCTCGCGATGAACAGTACGAAGAACAGCGTATTCAGTGCGCCGGCGCCCATGGTGAATGACCAGAGCAGGGCGAAGGTCGACGTGGCAAGCAGGCCGACAATAAAGATGTCGCCGCGTCCGTTGAAGTTGTACCACTTCACACCTTCAGAAAAGAGGTCTACGCGGATAGCGAACCAGAACCAGTAACCGCCAACGGCGAGAGACGCCGCGCCCAGATGCCAGAGAATCGGCCAGACACCAGCATCGGCTTGCGTTGCGTAACCGAAAATCAACACCGCCGTACTGATGACAAAAACAATGAAGCCCCACATCGTGAGCAGGTGAGAGGCACGGCGACGGGGATTCTTGAACTCCGAAGAGGTCAGTACTTCGTTAGCGACTGTCTGCACCGCAAGCGATGCCTTTTCACCACCGGCCAGGGTGCGCTTGGCATTTTTCTCTGACTTTTTCGCATTTTCGAAAAAATACTGGGCGCTTTTCTTGTGCATCATGTCAAGGATGGTGCCAACGACGACCAGAATGACCATCAGGATGACGTAGCCCTGCATGATGGAAGGAGAAATGACTGCCGAAAGCTCGGCAAACGGGTTGCTCGCGATCATGAAAATTAATCTCCTTTGTTTCTGTTTCTGCTTACGGGAGTGTCAATTGATTTGAACGCCATTACCACAAGTTATGATTATTAGGGTCATAAGCTCGACAACGCCGTGAGCTCGGCCGGGTCGCTGGAAGTGATCCGCTGCGACGGGATGGTTTATGTCGGACTCGACGCGCTGAGCGACAAGGTATAGATGACATTCCCCCCCCCCTTTTAAACAGCGACAAGGGCTACCATCAATGATGGATACCTCAAAGTGGTAAAGCCGGTACTCCGCTGAACCAGCGGTTAAAGGAGGCGTCCATGAACTACACTATAATCCACTTGGGCTTGACGTCACGACACAATACCACCGCTCAGCACTTGCTAGGGATACCGGCGAGATCATCGACTTAAATTGCTGGCCGACCTTGAACGGCTTGCTTCACCAACTATAAAGAGCGCACAGCCTTTCTCAGGATATAAGACTCCTGTGTTGACTATAAGCCATAGGAAGCATAAACGCCCCTTTCCGCGCTGGTCAACAGGTATTTCACGAGCAGCAGCAAGGCATATGCCTCGCGATCACCGCAAAATCTCGCCCGACCTTGCACCGGCTGACTGTGAATCTATACATTTTGGCGTCACTTTCTGACCCCATCCATGGCTGCGGCCAAACACAGATCTGGACTACTCCCACTCAATTGTAGACAAGCCATTTTTACGATTTAATATCAATGACTTACTTGTTGGCGCTGGCGGCAATACCCTGAAAAACACCATGCTCAGCAATTTCTTCAAAAAAAATCCTCTAGCAACTGGGTTCCTTCCCTGGATCAACACATCCGGGCCCTTTTCCACGATCAGGTTCCGCAGTTTTAAGGAAGGCCCATCTGGCTTTTTCTGGCCCTGTTCTCATTTCCGCGCCTTGGGCTTGCCGGTGTTCAGATACGCGGCAAACACCGTCTGACTGGAATTGTTTTGCATCTGGATACACTTGATCTGCGCTGCTGTAAATTCTTTCACTGGTGGCAGACACAGCGCATCCAACTCCCGCAAGGTGTCATCACTCACGCCCTCCGTTTCAGCCCACTTATGGAACGCCTTGGTTCAAAAGATACGTAACCATGACCCTCCCTATCAGTCACCCTCCTTGCAGATACCTATCATCACCTTCCGGCCTATATGCTCCCGATCAAACGCCCCGATGCCTCGATGGAAAGTCACAGCAGGTGCAGAGTTGCATCACTGGAGGACTGAATTCACCGGTTGAGTTTGCGCACCCGGGCACGAGCCAACTGATTGAGTTCCGGACTCAACTAACCGCCCAATAACAGGTTTAAAGCGGGGCAATATTTCCTTCACCTGGAAAGCGTGTTTTCAGTTTTAATTCAGCTGCCTATCTCATACTGCACCCACGGTCGCTCCTTCGACCACCAGACAACACCGCTCCATGGGAGATTTAATCATGAAGACTATCCTTGCCGGTTTGGTTGCCATCGTTGCCCTTGCCTGGGGCGTCGAGATGCTCTCACCCGATCACACGGCGGCAGGCTCCCTGCCGTGGACCATCTACCTTGAGAGTCTCTTCCTGACCGGCCTGTTTTCCATCGCCCTGATGTCGCTGGCGATGGTGCTCTCCACCCGCCCCACCTGGCTGGAACAACCGCTCGGCGGCATGGACCGTATCTATCGTTTGCACAAATGGAGTGGCATCCTAGCCGTCGTCTTTGCCACCTCACACTGGCTGCTGGAGATGTCGGACGATCTGTTCAAGGCGCTGGCCGGCCGCGGCGGCCGCATCAAGGAAGATGAGCTTTCGGCCTTCGCCGAACCGCTGCGCGACCTGGGCGAGGCGCTGGGCGAATGGGCCTTCTATGTGCTGCTGGCGCTGCTCGCACTGACCCTGTGGAAGCAGTTCTCATACCGCCTGTGGCGGCCGTTGCACCGGGCGATGCCGGTACTCTATCTGCTGCTGGTTTTCCATTCGGTGGTGCTCGCCCCAGCCGCTTACTGGAGTCAGCCCATCGGGCTGCTGCTCGCCGTGCTGTTCACCGCCGGCAGCATCGCCAGTGTGCAGTCGCTAACCGGTCGCATCGGCCGTAAGCGTCGCGCAACCGGCTCTGTGGTCGCAGTGCGCAGTCAGAGCCCCGATATCATCGAGGTGAGCTGTCGCCTTGACGGAAAATGGCACGGTCACCAGCCCGGTCAGTTTGCCTTCGTGACCTTCGACGCTGGCGAGGGCGCTCACCCCTTCACCATCGCCAGTGCCGACCGTGGCGACCATACCGTCACCTTCGCCATCAAGGCACTCGGTGACTATACCCGCAGCCTGGCCCGTAAACTTGCCGAGGGTAGCCCGGTGGAGGTCGAAGGGCCTTACGGCCGCTTCGAACTATCCCGTACCAACAATCGCGCCCGCCAGATCTGGGTGGCGGGCGGCATCGGCATCACCCCGTTCATTGCCTGGCTCGAGTCGCTGCAGGGTGAGCAGGCCACCGAGGTCTCTGCCGACTTGCATTACAGTGTGCGTGACCGTGAGGCCGACCCGTTCGTCGAACGCCTGCAAAGTCTGTGTGCGACTCTGCCCAAGGTGCAGTTGCATGTGTACGACAAGCACAGCGGCCCGCTAAATGCCGACACACTGGCAGCAGAGCTGAACGAGACAAGACGGGCGGAGGTGTGGTTCTGCGGTCCGCGCGGTTTTGCCGATGCCCTGCGTAATGGGCTGCAAGCTTTCGCTGGCCGAGTACGTTTTCATCAGGAGGCGTTCGAGATGCGCTAGGCATTCCGGCGTACTTAATCTCCGTAACAAATTCTGGTTCGCTGCTTCTAATCGAACCTTAACCATCGCTTAAATTCCGTATCAGCGTGTCTTCAGGTCGGGTGTCTTACGCTAAAACCGTGCTAATCAATAACCCGATTAACAGGAGAATAGAGATGAAACCCATAAACAAATTATTAATGGCAGTAACACTAGTATCACTTGTCATCAGCTTCATGTCTTTTGGCATTGCTGTCATAGGCGGTCTGATCGACAGTACAGTCCTGATACTGTTTTGGTATCTTGGCCTGGCTGGACTCTGGGCGATACTGATGACATCTGTTATTGCCATCGGAGTCTTCTTTTTCGATTCTATCAGCAAGTATTTTCGGTCCGATTCCTACCGATTAAAGGGGCATGGACACCACTCCCCACATGCAATGATTTAACTTTCGACAGTACTGGCAAGGTATGTTTTGAGGTTAATCAAATGACTCAACGGAAAAGCAACGGTGGTGTACGAGAAACAAAAGTGAGGGTGTGGGATATCCCTATCCGGCTGTTTCATTGGACCCTGGTGAGCTGCTTCGTAATAGCCTGGTTCACTCTCGATAATCGTTATCTGGACGTACATGTTTTTGCCGGTTACCTGATGGGCGGGCTGATTTTATTCCGTCTTCTGTGGGGTTTCATCGGCGGCCCTTATGCCCGTTTCCGTGACTTCGCCTTCAATTATTCTAAGGTACAGAATTACCTGAAAGATGTACTGAATAAACACCCACCCCGTTTTCTCGGCCATAACCCGGCCGGTAGCTGGGCCATTTATCTACTGCTGGGTCTGGGCCTGTCGATCGTCATTACCGGGCTGCTTGCCTTTGGCGGTGAAGAACGGCAAGGCCCCCTTGCCGGATTACTGAACTTTCCGCAGGGGCGTTTTGCTCATGAGCTTCATGAATGGCTGTCCTGGCTGATGCTGGGGGTGGTTATTATTCATGTGATGGGTGTCCTGGTAGAGAGCATGTTGCATCGAGAGAACCTGGTGGTTTCCATGCTAACCGGCTTTAAATCCTCCACAGCCGGCGCGATGTCTACTCTTTCCCACTGGAAGGTCGGTGCCACCATGCTGGTTGCCATTATCACTGCCGGTCTGTTCTGGTTTCGGGGCCATCTAACAGAAACACCGGAGCAGCTCTACCAGCCATTTCATGGTCCGGCACTACCCGATTACTCGCTTTGGCGTGAAGAGTGCGGCGCTTGCCATCTCGCCTTCCATCCCAGTCTATTACCTGCCCGCTCCTGGAAAGCCATGATGCAGGAACAGGCATCTCATTTCGGAGAAGATCTTTCTCTGGAACAGGATACCGTGAAACAGATCGAAACCTTCCTGGTAGAGAATGCGGCGGAACAGGGATTGACCGAAGCGGCCTGGAAAATTAATCGCAGCATACCGCAGACAGAAATTTTGTTACGAATCACAGAGGCGCCTTACTGGATCAAAAAACACCAGGAGATCTCTGATGCGGTATGGAAACACCCAAAGGTCAATGGCAAGGTTGATTGTGCAGCCTGCCATATCGATGCCGCCGCAGGCACTTTTGAAGATGCCGCCATGCATCTACCGGATGATGTTAAAGCAACGGTAACAAGCGAGTAAGGATGATTATCTATACCATCGAAAACCGTCTCTTTCAGTTTCAATTCAGCTCTCTTCAGTAATCATAATGGATAAAGATCTGTTGAATAATCAATTCTCCTTAAACAAATAAATTCGAGGTTAACATGAAAAGAAAACTTATCGGCATTACTGCATTGTTGCTAGCGATACCATTCTATGCTCAGGCCGATGCAGCAGCAGAGCTGGAGGCGGAGTACCAGGCTCAGGGTGGAACCAACTTCAGCGCCGCAGCAGGAGAGGCCCTGTGGAACAAAGAGTTTATCGATACCAAGAAAGGTGACACTCGAAGCTGCACCACGTGCCACACTGCCGACTTGACGCAACCAGGCAAACATGCACAAACAGGCAAGGCCATTGAGCCCATGGCACCTACAGTAAATCCGAAACGTCTTACTGAAGTGAAACAAATCAAGAAGTGGTTCGTTCGTAACTGCAAGTGGACTCTGGGACGTGAATGTACCGCCCAAGAAAAAGGTGATTTTCTTGCCTATCTCAAGAATCTTTAAACAACCGAACATTGGATTGAGAGGTGTCATATGAAATCCAAATCATCAGTAGCATCCATGGTATTGTTGTCAGCTACCCTGCTTGGAATGAGCGGCGAAGCATTCAGTGCTGATAATAAAACTGGCTTCTTCAGTCGCATGTTCGATGGAGCAAAAGCACCGGGCGTGGCACCAGTTAAAAACCCGCAATATCTGGAGGAGTGTGGCAGCTGTCACTTTCCTTATCAGCCGGGCCTGCTACCCGCACGCTCATGGACAAAGGTAATGTCTGGGCTCGAGAATCATTTCGGAGAGAATGCAGAACTTCCACCTGAGGATGGCAAAAATATTACAGACTACCTGCTGAATAATGCGGCCGACCATGCCAATTATAAGCGTTCGAAAAGGATCATGAATTCACTGCGTGCTGATGATGCTCCACTCCGGATTAGTGAAACGCCTTATTTTATCGAGAAGCATAATGAACTGTCGCACGCGATGGTGCAGGACAATCCCAAAGTCGGTTCGGTAAGTAGGTGTGGTGCTTGCCATACAAAGGCCGAGACGGGTTCTTTTAGTGAGTCAGAAATCCAGATACCTGGCTTCGGTGCTTGGGAGGATTAGTATAAAAGATAACTTCCATAGGCAGATCGCCGACCTATGACATAGGTGTTAAATAGATGTGGGAATACTGACCGGCAATATCGCATTGGAATAGTGGAAAATAGCTCTTCATCTGCTGGTACTGCTAACCATGCTAAAGATATTTTAAAGATTCTACCGGGACTTGGTTCCTTCATTCAATCAGAACCTTAACATCAGCTTAAACTCCATATAGGCATGTCTTCAGGTTGTGGCGCGTACATTGGAATAGCGGGGACAGTTTACTTAGCTACAGGAGTACCGTTTGTTCAGTCGAAGTAAAATTCAGCCAGCACAACACTTTCGACGTTTCCCTCAGCCACCTGCCGCTCAACCATCAAATGGGCCTTCGGCATTTGCCGGGACAGCATGTGCTGGCGACCCGCAACATTGATCTGTAGCGAAAGCACCTCGAGCTGAGCAGAGATCCTGAAATTCACCACCAACAGCGCAATGTCAAAAACAGCACCACTAGTAGGGGCACAAACAACGGCCGGTATTTACTTGACAATAATCCTATACACTGCAACACGAACGATGGAGAAAATACCAAATCGAACGGTCCAATTCATTTCAAGCTAAAGGCAATAGCCGAGCCAGCTCAGCAGATAGTTTGTTAACCTTATTAATAACGCGTTAAAAATCACGCACTGGAACTAGTCATTTAGTCGAAAATGACCAATCCGCTGCACTCATAAAGGCGTAAGCATAGTCAGTCCGAACCGCATCTTTTCGTAAACTGGAACCCACTAACCATGATCAAGCTCGAAAATGTCTCGCTCAGCTATCCGATGGAATCGAAGCCCTTGCAGGTGCTGAATGCGATCGAACTGACCATTGAAGAGGGCGAAACAGTAGCTGTCCTGGGGCCTTCCGGCAGCGGCAAGACCAGTCTGCTACTGCTTCTGTCCGGCCTGGAGCAGCCTGATGCCGGGATCATTTCCCTGGATGGTCAAACACTTTCACAACTAAATCCGGATCAGCTGGCCGATCTACGGCGCGACCATCTGGGTATTATCTTTCAATCGTTCCACCTGGTGCCCAGCTTAACCGCCCTGGGTAACGTCGCCCTGCCCCTGGAAATAGCCGGCAAAGCCGGCGCCCGCCAAGTGGCGCAGCAGATTCTCGACAAAGTGGGGCTGGCCGAACGGCAACACCACTATCCCGGACAGCTGTCCGGCGGCGAACAGCAACGGGTGGCCATTGCCCGTGCACTGGTGCATCGCCCGAAACTGGTGCTGGCTGACGAGCCCACCGGGAACCTGGACATCAAAACCGGCGAAAAGGTCTCCCGCTTGCTGTTTGAGCTCAACCAGCAAACCGGCTCGACGCTGGTAGTAGTCACCCACGACGAAGCCATGGCACGTCGATGCCAGCGGGTGGTCAAGCTTGCAGATGGTCAGTTGATCGAAACCGAATCAACGCGGGAGGCGACCGATGCCCTTTCTGCTTAAGCTGGCCTGGCAGGATTTACGCGCCAGCGGTCGCTCACTGTGGGTGTTTTGCGCCTGTCTCACCCTCGGCGTCACCCTTATCGCCGCCTCCGGGGGGCTCTATCAGCTGGTCAACCAAGGGTTATTGGCGGATACCCGCGCCCTGCTGGGCGGTGACCTGGAAGTGGATGCCAACCAGCCACTGAGTTCGGAAACGCTCTCCTGGATGACACAAAACGGCGAAGTGTCACTGGTCACCGAAGTGGATACCATGCTGGGGACGCCAGCCGGCCAGTTTGCCCGGGTAGAATTGCAAAGTATGGATGCCCGCTACCCACTGTACGGTGAATTGCGGCTGCAGCCTGATCGGCCCTTGCAATCCCTACTGGCAAAACAGAACGGACAGTGGGGCGTGGCACTGGACCCAGTACTGGCAGACCGGCTGAAGCTCTCGGTGGGCGATACGGTCTTGATCGGCAACCTGGAAATGGCTGTACGCGCCAAGGTACTCGCCCAACCCGACCGCAGTCTCAATGCCAACTGGCGTGGAACACCAGTCCTGCTCTCGAACGATGCCCTTAAGGCCTCCGGGCTAATCCAGCCCGGCAGCCGCATTGAGTATGACTACCGGGTTAAAACCTCTCAACCTGCCGAGCAATGGCGCGAGCAGTTTTATGCCCAGTTCCCGCAACTGCCCTGGGAAGTGCGCACCTTTGCCGACCGCAGTCAGCGCATTGCCGAGCGTCTGGCACAAATCGCCTCCGGGCTGCTGATTATCGGCTTCAGCACTCTGTTCATCGGCGGACTGGGGGTTTTCAACAGTATTCAGGCCTATTTGCAGAATAAGCTCAAGACGATCGCCACTTTGCGGGCAGTGGGTCTGCGCAATGGCTCCCTGGCAACCGTCTATCTGCTGCAGGTGGCCATGCTCAGCATCGGCTCAAGCCTGCTGGGAGCGGTGCTGGGTGCACTGTTGGCGGTATCGGGTATTGCTAGCGTAGCAGCCGAAGTACCACTGCAATCTTCGCTGGCTGCAATCGCCATCCCCCTGCTCAGCGCAATAATGTTTGGCGTACTCACTGCATTCTGCTTCGCCCTGCCCGTTATCGGGCGGGCGGTGCATGTGTCTCCTGCCGCTCTGTTTCGCGGTGATGTGGGCATGCAGCAGCAACCACCACGGCAATGGGGACTACTGAGCCTGGGTTGCGGTGGTCTGCTCGCGTTCCTGGTTTTGCTTAGCATGCCTGACATCAGATTTGGTCTGGGTTTTATGACCACAGTGGCCACGCTGTTACTGTTGCTGGATGTAATTGTCAAATTGATCCGTAAACTGGCCCGCATACTGGATGATCATCCGGTGCTGAACCAGCATTTTGCGTTGCGCCTCGCGCTGGCCAATCTGCACCGGCCCGGCTCAGCTTTACGCGCCTCACTACTCTCACTGGGATCTGCCCTCACCTTGCTGGTGGCCTGTACGCTTATTGTCAGCGCCTTGCTGCACACCCTCAGCACCACACTGCCAGAGGAGTCACCGGCTCTTGTGCTGTATGACGTTCTTACCGATCAACGGGAGGATGTCAGCAGTGCTATTCGTGCCGCGGACAGTTTTCAGCGACTTGACCTGGCGCCACTGGTGAGAGGGCGTATCGCAACCATCAATGACGTTCCGCTGAGCGAAAAAGCAGACTTGACCCCGCAGCAGCGCCAGGAGGCGGCGCGGGATGAGCATAAATTCAGCTACTCGGCCAACAATATCGATGGCGTTAATGTGATTGACGGGCAGTGGTGGAACGAATCAAACCGGGGTGAAAACGACTTGCCTCAAGTGGCCGTGGAGGACCATGAAGCGGTGCAGATCGGCCTGCAGGTTGGCGACAGGATCAGCTTTGCCATTGAAGGGCGCCAGCTGGATGCCCAGGTGGCTGCCATCTACAGCCAGAAAGGGGTGCAAACCCGGTTCTGGTTTGAAGCGATCTTTTCCGATGGCGCACTGGACAGTTTTATACACCGCTACGTAGGTGCAGCCTACATGGACGCGTCTGATGCCATCAGCAGCCAGACCCGTGTTGCCGCTACAGCGCCCAATATCATCACCGTGCGCACTGCGGAAATGGTGGACACGGCGCAACAGATTTTGGGTAAGGCCAGCAGTGGCCTGGCGGTGGTCGCCGCGGTCAGCCTGCTGGCCAGTTTTCTGGTACTGGTCAGTGTGATGGCGGCAGGGCGCAGCCGCCAGGTTTATACCGCAACGGTTTTGCAGGTCATGGGCACACGTTTGAGTGTCATCCGGCGCAGCCTGTATCTGGAATACCTGGTGCTGGCGATCATTACCACCCTGTTTGCAGTGCTGCTGGGCAGCACGATCGCCTACCCGCTGCTCAACCTGCGGATGAAGATTCCTGCCGAGGGTTTTTTCTGGCTGGCCTCGGTGGTCGCAGCAGTGATCAGTATCGGCGCACTCAGCTTGGGCGCCCAGTACTTGCTGCGCCGGTTGCAGCTCAAACCGGCCCTGTTATTACGGTCGGAATAATCTACAAAGGCATATCTAAACCAATACCACGATGGGTTATCGTTACCTTCTTTGCATCGGACAGCCAGTCGGTACCATGAAATATTCCGACGTAAATGAGTACTGCCGAACCAAGAACTTTTGAGTTATTGACATAGATGGCATGTCCTCTCGTTGAGCATGTGATTTACATGCTCGATGAGCGTGTTTACCTAATAAGAAACAATCAGTTAAAACACGCCTACTCCCCTCGATTGTTAACGAGCCATTTTTACGAATTAATATCAATGGCTTAATTGTTGGTGTAGGTGGTAATACCATGA
Source organism: Sedimenticola selenatireducens (assembly GCF_963675335.2). Lineage (NCBI taxonomy): Bacteria > Pseudomonadati > Pseudomonadota > Gammaproteobacteria > Chromatiales > Sedimenticolaceae > Sedimenticola > Sedimenticola selenatireducens. Next base: position 523,627 of record NZ_CAXXYC010000001.1, on the reverse strand, counting down.
AAAATACCATGCTCAGAAAATCCTTCAAAAAGCTCGGGGAAATTGCCGATTGAACGCTGTCACACAGCACCCCAGACCACCTTCCGGACATTGACTTCCAGGCATATTCCCCCCTGTTTCTGCAGCGAATGAGTCAGGTTTAACTGATTGCTCGCACATGTCCCTGCACCACCTTTCTAATAAACTGTACCGAGCCATCGTCACTTGCCTCAACGAGTTGCCGAATCCGCCCATTCACCTTGTCACCCTTATTCAACCTGGCCACAGCGTCCATCGCCCGGTAATAAGCCTCCACCACATCGATGCTGGCCACCTATCAATGTTTTTGGATCACAGGGACTCCGGCATATGCCGCGCGGAGATGGCAACGGGAAGGCTGATTCCTGAATGGTACGCAAGCGCTGATCCCGTTCACCTGGTATATCCCAGACAGCGCTTTGTTGCCCCAGAGTGAGGGCGTTCATGACTATTGCGGAAACGATGTTGCGGAAGTGTCTGGATTAAGTGCCGCGGATTGAGCGATCCGTGCTGGCAGCCCGGTCCGCCGTCATGCTGCAGCGTGTTTCTCACTATCCAGGCTGCTGTTGCAACTGCAGAGCCTGACCCGGCCTGCCTTGTCTGCAGTAAACGAGACTGAGCCGGGAGACCGCGAACAAAAGCATCGCCTGGTGGATCGGTTATCTTCTCCGGTGCCCCCGCAACTGCACCAGTGGAAAGTTGTCAGCTGCTCGACCAATTGTTCCATATACTGTATCTGTGTCATCGATTAGTACCTGCCATCGTTATTCAGTCTAATGTCCTGCCGCAATGGTGAACAAGGGCAGCACTGCCTGCCGGACAACCTTGGTATCACATCCTGGCGCGTGCCTCCCCGGGCGAATACGGGGTCACGCTGAGCGACTTATCCCCTTGAGCTCCGTCAAAGGATTGAACAACTTCCGTCGATGACTGCGCGGCTTGTACGCGCGCCAGGCGTGCCGTCGTCATCTCGATACCCTGACGATTCATCTCGGGTGCCTTGTTCCAAAAGACCAGCGCCTTGAGATAAGCGCTTTCGGCCTCGCCCAATTGACCAGTAGCACTGTACAGCTCGCCAATATTGTGAAAAGCAGTCGCGACATCGCGATCATCAATGGCTACCGATGAAGTTTCCAACAGTTCAAAGGCTCGTTTGAGAAGACGTTTAGACTCACCGATATTGCCGGAAGTCAGGTCCAGTGCGGCCAGTCGATAGAGGTCATCGATAATGTATGGATGATCTTCACCAAAGATCGTCTTTTTAAGAGCCAGCCCCTCCATCAGCGCGGAACGCTCTGCAGATTTCTGCCCCCGGACATGGTAAAGCGTCGCCAGTTCGTCAAACAGGGTGATTTGTTTCAAGGCGTCCGGCGTGGACTCTGCGCGATAGATGGCAAGCAGTCGAAACAGATACATCTCAGTCGCCTTATAGTCTTTCAGTTCAAACGCCAAGCGTGACGCCAGATGTAGATACCGGGTATTGGCGGGTTGGAGGAATGCCGCCTCGCGGATCAGCTCGCTGGCCGTACCTCTGTTATTGTTGTTCACCGATTGCACCGCCAGTTTGTAATCGGCCTCGGCAACCTGCTGTTTCCCACTTTCCCGAATCTGTTCAAGAAACTCCGCGTTCACGATGGTTGGTGCATCCTGGATTTCGGTCGGGTGAACCGGAGGATTTGCGTCATCACCTTTTCCAACGGAGGCAGCGGATACAGTGGCTACTTCTGCCTGCGGTACCGGCGTTTCGAGCGGCGCGGATACGCACAAGGATGCGCCCAGTGAGGCTGGTATGACGAATAACTGACAGATCGTTTTATGGTTCATGGTGTCTTTTCCTCTATTTGCGACAATCCGATTTTTATCGTTACAGCCTGCATACTGGAGAACAAACGGGGAGGAATTGAGGAGGAAACGTGGATGTTACAGCCGGTTCGAACTGGATCAGATATTCAGCAAAGTGCGCCTTACCGGTCTTTCCTCACTGTTTGCACACTTGCTGCTTCTTGGGTCAGTAATCTCGTCCTTGGGGTGGATCCAGTCCGACGATTCCAGGAGGCACCTGCTGAACGATGGTTTCGGTGAGCGCTGGACCGCCATTTGCGGCCACATCAGTTTACCGGAGAATAATCATGAATCACCTATTGATCCTTGCAACGACCCTGGGTTTGCTTTTATCTACCATGGCTATGGCAGAGCGGCCGGCAGGACCGGGCCGTCAAGGACCTCCCCCAGAGGCGGTAGAGGCATGTGCCTCGGCGAGCGTGGGAGACAGCTGCAACTTTTCCGGCAGACGAGGCGAGAACCTCCAGGGCACCTGCGAAACCGTACGTGATGAGCAGCTCGCCTGTTTGCCGGAAAATGCGCCGGATCGTGGTTGAGATAGGCTGCGGGGAGTCATTGAAAGCCCCCCACCCCATCCGGGCGAGGGGCTTCATCGACGACTGTGCCTGACTATAAATCACTTGATGGTGACACACCGTCTGATGTTTCGTTCTCGCGACTGGATTGCCAACCACATTAAATATAATCCGTTGGCAGTCCAATTGGCATGGAATTAATCAGCTCCAATTAGCGCTTCGGTTTAAGCACCCGTAACGCCTGCTTAACTTTTTTACCATTCGACTCCACACAGATTGCCCTCAGCGCAGTGACATTGAGCTATCACTGCTCTGCATGGCCGCTGACCTCTCGTAAATCAGTCAAATCTGAACTGCCCGGTCGCAGTCTGTGCTGGGGTATCGTCGATGGTTACTGCGGCTCTCCCAAGGCGGGCGTCGTGCTGTTTCCAGCAGAACCTTCGCGCTGTGATAGTGCCTGTCCGCGCCAACGCACGGTGAGGTCATCCAGGATCATGTAGAGGCTTGGCACCAGCAGCAGGGAAATCACCGTTGCGAACAGGATACCGTAGCCCAGCGAGATGGCCATCGGGATCATGATCTTGGCCTGTACGCTGGTCTCGAAGATCATCGGCGCCAGACCGCCGAAGGTGGTCAGGGTGGTCAGCAGGATGGGACGAAAACGCCGTGTGCCCGCCGCGATGATGGCGTTCAGGCTGTCGAACCCCGTGCGACGCTGCCGGTTGGCGTAGTCGATCAACACCAGGCTGTCGTTCACCACCACCCCGGACAGGGCGATGATCCCCATCAGGCTCACCACGCTCAGGCTGAAGCCCATCAGCAGGTGACCGAGCAGGGCGCCCACCGCACCGAACGGGATGGCGACCATCACCAAAATCGGCTGGGTATAGCTGCGGAACGGGATCGCCAGCAGGGCATAGATAATCACCAGTGCGGCCAGTGCACTGTTGCGCAGGCTGGTGACGCTTTCGCTGGTATCGGCCTGCTTGCCCTGAAAGCTGTAACTCAGGCCGGGGTACTCCTGCAGCAAGGCCGGAAGAATCCGACTGCGCAGGGTGGCCACCACCTGGTTGGTCTGGTCGATCGGTTCGATGTTGGCGGTGACGCTCACGGTACGCCGGGCATCGCGACGCTCGATACTGGTGTAGGCGCGACCGCGCTCGATCTTCGCCACCTCGACCAGCGGCACCCAGGCGCCGTCCGGCGTTTTCACCCGGAACTGTTCGATATCGTATTCGCTGATGCGTTGCGACTCGGGCAGGCGCACCTTCACCTTGATCTCGTTGCGCCCCCGTTGCTGGCGCAAGGCCTCGGCGCCGTAGAAGGCGTTGCGCACCTGGCGGGCGACATCCTGCGCGGTAAGACCGAGACTGCGGCCCTCCGGCAGTATGGTGAAATCGAGCTGTTCCTTACCCGGTGAAAAGCCGTCCTTGATATCGGTCACCAGCGGCAGTTCGGCGAGTCGCTTCGCCAGCGCGGCGCTGGCGTCGTCCAGCAGGTCGATGTCGTTATGACTCAACTCCACGGTCAGCGCGGCCCCACGCCCCGGCCCGCCGAGGTCCGACTCGAATCGCAACGAGTCGACTTCAGGCAGAGGACCGGTGGCGGCACGCCAGCGCCGGGTGACTTCGCCGGCTTCGAGCGGGCGGATCCCTTCGTCGGTCAGGGTCAGGCGTATGCTGCTGACATTCTCGGCGATGTTGGCGTCGATACTCTCCAGCAGTTGCTCGCGGCCGACCTCTGCGGCCACCTGCTCGATGGCGCTGACCAACCGGGTCTCGACCTGTTTCACCTTTTCAACAGGGGACCCATAAGGCAGGGTCGCGGTGACGATGGCCCGATCCGATTCGACCCGCGGCATCAGGGTAAAGCCCATGCGGCCACTCATGGCGTAACCGAGCACGACCGTCAGTACGGCGATGCCCAGCGCCACCGTGAGGTAGCGGTAGCGCAGGCTCAGGGCCAGCAGCGGCCGGTAGCGGCGGTCGATAAAGCGGTTCAGCGCATCGGCGACCCGTTGTTGCCGCTCGTGCAGCCAGCGCGCCACGGGGTTGCGGTGCCCGGGTTGCGAATGACCGAGGTGGGCCGGCAGGATCACCAGCGCCTCGATCCAGGAGATCAGGAAGACCGTCGACACCACCAGCGGAATCACCTGGAATATCTTGCCCATGGTACCGGGAACAAAATAGAGCGGCATGAACGCGACCAGGTTGGTCAGGATGCTGAAGGCGATCGGTATCGATACCTCGCGCGCACCCGCAATCGCCGCGTCGAGATAGCCCATCCCCTGTTGTCGTCGCTCGTAGATATTTTCACCCGCGATTATGGCGTCATCCACCACGATACCGAGGGCGACGATGAAGGCGAACATGGAGATCATGTTGAGTGAAACATCCATGACCGGCAGAAACAGGAAGGCGCCGAGGAAGCTGGTCGGGATACCGAGGGTGACCCAGAAGGCCAGCTTGAACTCGAGAAACAGGCCCAGCAGCACCAGCACCAGCACCAGGCCGAGAAAACCGTTCTTCAACAGCAGGTCAAGGCGCTGCTGGTAGACCTCGGACATATCGTGATCGATGCTCAGGGTGACCCCGGGCGGGAGTTCCGGGGTGATCTCGGCGATCACCGCGCGGGCGGCGGCGGCGACCTGTGCCGGCGTCTGATCACCGACCCGGTAGATCTCCAGCACGATACTGGGGTTGCCGTTGAATGTCTGGGAGCTGTCGTCGTCCTCGAAGCCATCCGTGACGGTCGCGATCTGATCCAGGGTCAGGTAGCCGCCGTTGGCGGTGGTCACCACCGGAATCCGGGCGAACTGAGTGGCCCAGTCGCTGCGCTGTTTGACTCGCAGCAGGATCTCGCCACCGCTGGTCTCCACACTGCCGCCGGGCAGCTCCACCGAACTGCTGTCGATGGTCGTAGCGATATCGGCCAGCGTCAGGTCATAACGTCGCAGGGTATCCCGATCGACCTCAACCTGGATCTCATAGTCGCGGTCGCCGCGCATCTCCAACTGGGTGATATCCGGTTGCAGCAGCAGACGATCGCGCAGGGTCTCGGCCACCTCGCGCAGGATCCAGTCGCTGACCGGGCCCGCGACCGCCACCCCCAGCACTTCCCGCTGGCGGCTGGCAAGCGAGACCTGCGGCTCCTCCGCATCCTCGGGCAGTGTGGTGATGGCATCGACTTCCTGCTGGATCTCCTGGTAGACACGCATGACCTCGGCATCCGTGCTGAGTTCAGCGCTGACCGACGCACGGCCTTCGCTGGCGGTGGCGGTGATCTCCTCGATACCCTCGACGCCTCGAATAGCCTCTTCGATAGCCAGTACGATGCCCTGCTCCACCTCTTCCGGACTTGCACCCGAGTATTCCACCGAGATATCCACCTGATCGAGGGTGAAATCGGGAAACACCTCTTCCTTGATGGTCCAGGAGGTGAACAGGCCACCGACCAACAACACCAGCATCATCAGGTTGGGTGTGACCCGGTTGTGCGACATCCAGGCGATCGGGCCGCGGGTCTGACGGTTCTCGTTATCAGTGTGGTTGTCAGGCGTAGTCACGAATCGGTCTCCAGCCGGGCCACCGGGGCGTTGCCGGCGCGCTGCGGGCGAGCACCCGGGTTAGCCGAGCGCAATTGCAGCGGCGTGCCGGCCACCGGCGTGCTCAGATCCACGGTAATGATTCGATCGTCGCGGTCGATTCCGGTCTTGATCAGCACGTGCTCGCCAGCCTTGTGTACTACCTGGACCTGGCGGATCTCAAGCCGGTTGTCGGCGCTCATGACCCAGACCATATCGCCATCGCGGAGCAGCTTTCGGGGCAGCTTGACCACCTCGGCGAGCGGCTCACCGGCGATGCGCACCCGGAGGTATTCATTGACCATGATGGGTGGCAGGCCGGCGTTCTCATCGCGCAACGCGAGTGGATCGTCGATCTCGATCAACAGGCGTGCGGTGCGGCTTATACTGTCGAGTTCCGGAACCAGCCGCAGCACCCGGCCATGACGGCTTTGCGCCGCATCCCATCCCGTTTGATGCAGTTCGACCTGTGCCCCGGTGTCGCCGTCTTCGCCGGGGATGGCGATTCGGGCAAGGTCGGTGACAGGCAGGCTGACCTCGACCCAGAAGCTATCCACGCTGATCAGTGTCAGCAGCGCCGTGCTGGTGGTGACCCGGGTACCCAGGTCGACGTTGCGTGACAGCACCATGCCATCGAACGGCGCGGTGACCCGGGTGCGCGCCAGATCCAGGTTGGCCTGGTCGCGATCCGCCCTGGCGCTCTCCAGTGTCGCGCGGGCGCTGGCCAGCTGGGGCTGACGCAGAACCAGCGCCTTGTCCGCGGCCGCCAGGTTCCGATCGAGCAGCTCGTATTCACGTTTTGCCACCTCCTGCTGCCCCAGCTCCTCCTGCAGCGCAGACTCTGCCTGCGCGACCGATGCCTGTTGTTTGCGCAGGTTGAACCGGTAGTCCGCCTCGTCGATGCGCAGTATCTCTTCGCCGGCCCTGAACCGTCCGCCCGGCATCAACTGGTCGCTGACGGCAACGATCGGTCCGCTGACCATCGGGTAGAGCGTACTCTCGTGAGCGGCGATCACCGTGCCCATCGCCTCGAACACCGGCGTGTGGGTGGACGGTGTGAACGAGGCGGTTTCCACCAGCCTGGGTTGCGCGGCTGGCGGGGCCATGCGGGCCTGGGGGCCGCTACCGAGCAGTGCCAGGCCGGCAATGGCCCCTGCGCCGATAACCACCAGGGGCAACATCCAGCGCGACAGACGTCCAGCGACTCCGCGCGGCGGTTGAGGGGCGCTGTTGGGTTCCGGGTTCAGTGTGGTCTGGTTCATGAATCCTGTATCTCAGTCATTGGACGATGTGACCGCGGCGGTCTGCTCAAGCGTGTCAGCCAACCAGCCACCAGCCAGGGCACGGTGCAGTGCGATGCGGTAGCTGATCAAGGAACGCCGGGCGGTGAGTTGGTCGCGCTGCAGGCTTTGGTGGGTACGCAGGGCATCGAGGACATCGAGGTAATTCACAGTCCCCTTGGTGTAGTTGTAACGGGTGCGTTCCACCACTTCCGCGGTGAGGGCGAGCTGGCGATCGAGGCTCTGCAGCCGCAGACGTTGCTGCTGTTCGCGTACCAGGGCATCTTCAACCTCGCCGAGGGCGTCGATCACCACGCTGCTGTAATCATACAGCGCGGCACGTGCGGCGGCCCGGGTACGATCCACTTCTGCGACCCGTTGTCCACCATCGAACAGCGGGCCGAGCAGGTCCATGGACAGCAGCCTGATCCAGTCGCTGAACAGGCCACTCAGGCTGCCGGCTGACGAGGTCAATGTAGCGCCCAGGCTGACACTGGGAAACCGGTCGGCCACGGCCACGGCCACATCGGCCTCGGCCGCGCGCAAGGTATGAAACGCCTCGCGCACATCCGGCCGCTGTTTTACCAACTCTGCCGGCAGCCCGGTCGCCGGTAGCGGCGGCAACTCTATCAGCTCACCAGCCGGGAATAAGGTACCGGGTGTGGTCGGTGACTGCCCCAGCAACGCCTTCAGCTGATGTTCGAGTACGGCCCGCTCGGAGCGCGCCGTGGCGAGCAGCGCTTCGGCCGATTCGATCAGCTGGCGTTGCTGCAACACATCGGTGGCCTGCACCTTGCCGCGATCAAAACGAAGCTCGACCAACTCCAGCATCTGGCGATTGGTCTGCTGCTGTTCACTCAGCAGTTCGATCTGGCCTGCCTGCTCGATCAGCTGGTACCAGGTGTCTGCCACCTCGGCGGTCAGTGTCACCGCGGCCGTATCCAGAGCCCCACGACTCGCCAGCCAGGACTGGCGCGCCGAGTCGGCCTGGGCTTGCAGTCCACCCCAGAGATCGAGCTCATAGCTGGCCGCCAGGGTACCGACATGACTGCTCGTACCGTCCGTGTCCGCGCTGGAGAGGCCCGCATTGAGCTGGGGATAGAGCACAGCACCACTCTTTCGGGCCAGCGCAGCGGCCTGGGCCAGGCGCGCCTGGGTCGCCAGCAGGTCCGGGTTGGCATCCAGTGCCTTCTGTTCCAGGGCCTGGAGGTGGGTATCGGGGAGCGCCTCCCACCAACGGGATTGCAGGGGAACCGTACCGGATTGGGAAAACTGCCCGGCAGGCTCCGCGACCGCCGCCGGCTCGCTGAACAGCGTGGCACAGCCAGCCAGGGGCAGCACGGCGATTACCATCAAGCCCCAAATCCGGCTCAGGGAGGCAGTACGGCGGTTATGTCTGTTGCATCTCATTGCTGAACGTTTCTACTCTTCCGCGACCATGGAAAATCTTGCTTGGATGAGTATGCGGGCCGATTGCGCAATAAATAAGCAAAAAACGGGGAAATCTGTCTGTGTCCTACCGCAGATCCAGTCGGTTAACTTCCTGTTAAGTGTGGGGCCCGCAGTATGTAGTGATGATAAAGCGCTGCCAGCACGTGCCCGGCGGTCAGCAACCAGGCCACCCATTGGCCGAACAGCTGCTTGTGGATGAAGTCCATGGGCACCTCGAACACCTCGAGTGTAATTCCCAGTCCATCACTGATGGGGCTGGAAAACAGTCGGGTCTGTTCAAGTTTGGGGATTTCGAACAGGAAGAAGAAGTCGGTGTCGCCACCGGTTCCGGGATGGCCGGCCAGGGGCACGGGATATCCTTTGCCTGGCCACAAACGGCGACAGAGCCTGCAGTGAGGTCATCCTGATTTGATACAGGCCTATTGTGCAATACCAATGAGCAACAAGTTTGCACCAATCGGGGATGCGATGAGACAGCTGGTATCAGCTGGTGGGATCGTATTTGTAACCCACACCATAGACGGAATGAATGACATCCCGGTCGGGTATCAGCGAGGCAAGTTTTCGACGCAGCTTCTTTATATGGCTGTCGATGGTGCGTTCACTCACAATGCGTCGGTCTGTATAGATGCGGTCCATGAGCTGGTCGCGCGAATAGATACGGCCGACGGACTGGCTCAGCGTCTGCAGGAGATGAAATTCAACGGCAGTAAGTTCCAGTGATCTGTCGCCGGCAACCACACGTAACTCTTCTTCGTACAATTCCAGCGGCGGCTTGTATGCAGGCTCCCCCTGCTGAACTACCCGACGCAGAACAGCACGCACACGGGCCACGACTTCGCGTGGACTATAGGGCTTGCAGATGTAGTCATCTGCACCCAGTTCCAGACCCAACAGGCGATCGATCTCCTCCACCCGGGCTGTCACCATGAGAATGGGTATGTTGCTGAATGCACGCACATCACGACAGATGTCCAGTCCGTCAGCACCCGGCAACATCAAATCGAGCAGTATCAGATCCGGCTTGTGCTGACGGACCCAGGGCGTGGCCTCCAGACCGTCATAAATGCAGTGAACCGAATAGCCGGCCTGTTCCAGGTAACTGGCAAGCAGTCGCGCCAGTTTCTCTTCGTCTTCCACGACCAGAATTGTCTCGTTCATATCTGTTCCTCCGGGATGAGAGGCAGTTCAAGCGTCATACAGAGTCCGCCCAGGGTCGACGAAGTGGCTGTCAGTGAACCGGAATGGGCTTCCGTGATATTTTTGCAGATGGCAAGCCCCAGACCTGTGCCGCCAGTCTTGCGATTACGCGACGAGTCGGTCCTATAGAGTCGATCGAACAGCTTCGGCAACTCCGACTCGGAAACCCCCGGCGGAGAGTCTTCCAGGTGCAGGCAAACCGTATCCCCCTTTCGGGACAAAGTCATTCTGACGTGACCTTGGGCGTCGGTATAGCGCAGGGTATTCTGCAGCAGGTTGGAAAGCAGCTGGTCGAGACGATCGGGGTCGGCGTATACAATCGCCCGGGGCTCATCCTCCAGACCTTCCGTATCGACACAGATCGATTTTTCCGAGAATGCCGAAACGACTCCCTCCAGGGCGTCCCGCGCCGCGGCGCCCAGATCCACGGCCACCTTGTGGTAGTCGAGGGCCCCGATATCGGACATCGACAGTTCATAGAGGTCGTTAACTATCCGCGAGAGCAGCAGTGCCTCCTGGTGCAGGGAGTTCAAGGCGTTGTCGTCCAGCGTATAGACGCCATCGCGAATGGCGTCGATCTCACCCAGGAGAATCGCCAGCGGGGTGCGCAGTTCGTGAGAAATATCCGCTACCCATCGACGGCGTAGCGACTCGTTCCGGTTCAGCGTGATAGCGAGTTCGTTGAAGTCCCGGGCCAACTGACCCAATTCGTCGTTGGTCTGGTGCTGGATACGAGGCGTGTAGTCACCGGAAGCGAGTCGCCGCGTAGCCAGCGTGAGATCCTTGATCGGACCGACAAGATGGGAGGCCAGAGGCATGGCGACACCGGCCGAAATCAACAACATGACCAGTGCAATGACCAGATAGGCCTGGTTCTGCTGTTTGGAGAACTGCAGGTCACGAGCAGCGGAAAATGCCGCATCATCCTGTTGCACACCGAGATAGCCCACTATATCGCCGCTGTCATTTTTGATCGGGTGAAGATCCAGCTCCGACAGCGGTTCATTCCCGCGCCCGTAGATCATCTGACGCTTCGCATCCAGCAGCCGGATACGCCACTCCAGTGGTTGAGGCAATCCTGCGGGCGGTGCCTGCAATTGCCTGGGTGGCCACCCCATCTCGCGCAGACGTTGAGCACGACGCTCCAGTCGTTCTCCGGTCAGGGGCAGGCCAACGGCCGAGGTGACCAGTTGCAGCCAGCGCTCGGGAGAGGTGGCCAGTCGCTCCCAGCCACCATCCGTGGCATAAATGTGGCTCAATTCATTGACCAGGCCCTCGGTGAGCTGACTCTCCCGTTCGTAGACATAGCGTATAAAGCCTCGGTCGAAAGACCACTGCACGAAAAAGTACATGCCGCTGACCAGGACCAGAGCAATCAACAGTTGGCTGATAAAAAGTTTGCGCGTAATCCCCATTTCAGATGTCGGTCGCCCGATTCGCAGTGTGACGGATACGCGCAGTATGCATGTAAATGGGCAAAAAAAAAGGATGGGCACCGGACCCGAAGGTGCATTTTGGCGCTGGGGGAGCAGTTCCATCCGCATCCGCCCGCTGAGGAATCAACAAATTTTGAGGAAAAATTCATTATTCGTGCACATTGTTTGCTTGTTCGCGCCCCATACTGCGGCCGAATCCAGCGAATTTTGGGAGCTACAGAGACCATGAGCATTGAAATCCCAGGCACCACAACAGCGGGCTATTACGCCATGCAGTCCACTTCGAAAAGTGCCACCCTGACACAGGACCAGCTGCAACTGGTAGAGGAGACGCTCTCCAACTACGATCCAAACCAGTTGACCCAATCAGATGCCTCGAACATCGTTGCCGCATTCAGCGATGCAGGGATAACAGCAGGACACGAACTGGCTGAAACCATGGCCAGCTTCGGATTCGATGCCAGGACGATCGGCGAGATGGCCGGTATCGGCCAGACTCAAGGCGACAGACCACCTCCGCCACCAAGCGGCGGTAATGTCCTGACCCTGGACATCAGCGACGATACGCTGCAACAACTCAACCAGTTGCTTACGGACTACTACGATTCAGATCTGACGAGTGACGAAAAGAGCAGTACGCTTGACGCGATCAAGGATATTTTTCAACAGACCATGCCTGAAGGGGGGCTGGTGGATATTCACGCCTGATAGCGCAGCCTGTTTTCCCCCGAGTACAGTCGCCCCGACCGTCGAGCACGTATCAAGCGTGCCGGTTGGAGCGGCGCGGGAATCCCAACATTGGCGAACGCTTGTGGGAATCGTGGTATGCCACTGACTTTACCCGCATCTTAAAGCAGGCATTAGGAAATATAAAATCCCGTTGTGTACCTGCATAATCTCAGGCATGCCTGAATTCGCGCTGTCCAGGGCAAGGCAGCATCCTGCCAAGTGCCCCACACAGGTAGCGATTTTCCAGATCACTGTTCGCGTAGCCCGATGCGGTTGCGCAAAACACTCGACGCGAAGACGGGTTGAACTTAATGTTTTCAGCAGCAGAGACACCACCTGTCTGAACAACAGGCCTGGAGCTCGTTGTCGGGCTCTTGACAGATGGAGCCAAGGCCCTTGCCGCGCAATCCACACGCTTCCGCGTCCAGATACAAAACCTGTGTGATCATCCCCGCTTCCCAATGCAGGCGGCGATACGCCCAGGCACCGGCCTGATCCAGCACCGGGCCGATCGCGCCTATCATCCCGACACTGTAAGCCCCGCGACCCGCGATACCTTGATAACAACTGAGCTGCGCAGCGAGCCTGGTGCAGTCTGTTGGCGCGGACAGCCGGTAGAGCGGCAGCTCGGTATCGGGCTCCTGTGTCCATACCAGCCCCTTTGCCATGCATCCCATGCTCACCCTGTCGGCAGTGGGGCAGCGACTCGACCGCGGCATGACGGAAATAGTGAGGATCTAAGGGGGAGAGAAGAGAGGGAATGCCTCCCTTCCCCCAAGGTTCAAGCGTCGATAATCACCTTCAGGGCCTGTTCGCGCGCCGCATTACCGAACACTTCGTATGCCTTGAGCATCTCATTGAATTTGAAACGGTGGGTGATCAGCTGTGCCGGCTCCAGGGTACCGGCCTGCACGGTTTTCAACAGCATGGGCGTGGTATTGGTGTTGACCAGGCCGGTAGTCAGCGTAAGGTTCTTGATCCAGAGATCCTGAATCTGCAGATCAACACTGGTGCCATGTACGCCCACGTTGGCAATGTGTCCACCGGGTCTCACGATACGCTGGCAGATCTCGAAGGTCTGCGGAACACCCACTGCCTCTATCGCCACATCAACGCCATCCTTGGTCAGTGCCAAAATCGCATCAATGGTATCGGCGCGACTGCTGTTGATCAGGTCGGTGGCGCCGAACCTCTGCGCCATCGCCAGCCTGGCATCGTCGAGATCGACCATGATGACCCGGCCCGGCGAGAAGAACTGTGCAGTCAGCAGAGCTGCCATGCCAATCGGCCCGGCGCCCACGATCGCTACCGTATCGCCAGGCTGGACCGAGCCGTAGAGCACACCGATCTCGAAGCCGGTGGGCAGGATGTCGCTCAGCATCACCAGCGCCTCTTCATCGGCGCCGTCCGGAATCAGGTAAAGGCTGTTGTCAGCATGGGGAATGCGTACATATTCGGATTGGGTGCCGTCGATCAGGTGTCCCAGGATCCAGCCGCCATCTTCGCAGTGCGAGTACATCTGCCGCTTGCAGTATTCGCATTTACCGCAGGAGGTGATGCAGGAGATCAGCACCCGGTCACCGGGTTTGAAGTTGCTCACCGCAGCGCCCACCGCTTCCACGACTCCCACGCCTTCATGACCGAGAATCCGCCCCTCGGTGACGGCGGGGACATCGCCTTTTAGGATGTGTAGATCGGTACCACAGATGGTGGTTTTGGTAATGCGGACCACGGCGTCGGTCGATTGCAGAACCGTCGGTTTGGGCACGCTGTCCAGCGATTTACTGCCGGGGCCTCGGTAGACAAGTGCTTGCATGGTGTCAGAGGTTGTCATAGTCAGTGTCCTTTTGCTGATGTGCCTGTTCTGGCTTCAAAGCCTAACAGAGGTTTACTGTTTCCGTTGTCGCTCCGGGTCAGTATCAGACGAATTTCCAGCGCCGCCAGGCTAACATGACCCTGTTATCCATCTTTCCCGCCATTTCTGAATACTCTAAATCCCTGCTCTCCGACTGGATAACAGGCGAGGTCGACCCGCATTTATCGGCCTGGCCGCCTTCCCTTGCCAGGAGGACCGCCTTCCGGTGCACAGGCCAACTGCTCCTCATCACCCTGTAGTGCCGTGCAGATACCACTGATTTCATCATTGCGCGGGCCAGTGAAACTGCACGCATCACCTGCTGAAAGGTCTGCGCATGCCTCGATCGCCTCGGATGGAGGCCCTTGGGGTCTGTCACGCTCTCGCGGCCCTGCTGCGCAGGATGCCAAGACTGATACCAGGGACGCGACAAACAGTGTCGTGGACCATCTGTACCTGTTCCGATTGACTGACATCTTCAACTCCTATTCTGGTTTACTCTCGTTATGCACCGAGACGCCCTGACCAACAGCCAGGTGCCCGGCACAAGGCGCTCAGCGCACGCTATAGCCGCGCGCCTCCATGCAGGCAGTCATGGCCCGCAGGTAGTCGCTGCGCCGCTCGGCGCGCTTCTCCCCACTTACCCCGCCACCATTGCGGGTCGGATCATATCCGGCCTGGTCGCTCGCCCACTCGTGGCATTCGAAACGGTCGTTGGCCTGCTGCGCCGCGCTTTGCGCCTCGCGCGGGTAAACGAACAACTCGTCCGATGCCGGGTCGATCACCACCGGCACCTCGACCGGACGCTCCACCACCCGGTAGCCGTCGTGCTCATGCACGTAGTAGACGCCGCCATAGCGGTAATGGGGCACACCACCGATGGTCAGCACCACCGCTCCCCTCGGCAGGAGAGGCACCATCAGCCCGGCCGGCGGTGCCACCACCATGAATCGACTGCCAAAAGGCCGATACCAGATACCGTCGTGAAAGTGGTAGGGATGACCGCGATAATTGATCACCCGGTTCCCCCGCGGCATGCGATCGACCACGGCCCCGCGGGACGGATAGCGAAAGGCATCGGCCCCGGGGCCACCCGGATCTCGCCCCGGGGCGGCCTGGACCGGTAATGCCAGCAGGCTGCTCAGCAGCACGGCAGTTACCATGGCGACGTGTTGAATTGTCTGTTTCATACTCACCTCCAGTTCAGCGCACGCTATAGCCGCGTGCATCCAGACAAGCTGACAGGGCGCGCCGGTAGGCCGCGACGCGGCGACTCTCCGCCTCGACGACACTGGCATCGTAGCGAGCCTGGGCCGCATCGGCACGGGCCTGGTGCTCCGCGTCCACGCTGGCGCCGGCCAGCGCACCCACTACCGCACCGACAGCTGCTCCGGCGCCACCGTGACGCGGCCCCGATACCAACGCGCCGACGGCAGCCCCGGTCACCGTGCCCGTGACTGTCGCGGCGCCAGCGGGCGGGTCGGGTACCACCCGAGTCCCCGCCTCCATGGTTTCGCTCTCTGCTGCCGGGTCATAACCGCTCTGGCGTACCGCCCACAGATAACACTCATACCGATCCTGGCGGATCTGGCGCTCGCTCTGGCCCCGCTATGGATAGGCAACCACTTCTGCGGTGTCGGCCGCTAGCGGCAAGCTCGGCGCGCCGGCGCGTGGCGCGGCGCAACCGGCCAGTAATACGACCCCGACCCAAACCGGCACCATGGACACGGCAGACAGGGCCGTGAACCATCCGTATCTGTTCCGATTGACTGACATCTTGAACTCCTGCTTTTTTTACCCTCTACGCAGACAGTGTGCCGGTCCAATAAGGAGTGACTGTGGAGGAATCATGGAAAACTCCCCCTGTTACTGACTATGGCCGGAACTCCATCTGCACGCTGCACGGCATCTAGGCAGGCCAACGACCGAACGGCTGCTTTTCCAGTTGCATGTTGCCTTCTGCGTCTTTGCAGATATTGATCCAGGCCTGCCAGTTCTCGTCATCGATCTCCGGGTAGTCGAGCCGGTAATGACTGCAGCGGCTCTCTTTGCGCATGAGCGATGCCTTCAACTTCATCTCGGCTGTCATGATCATATTTCGGGTTTCATGGGCTAGGCGCAACTGATGGCGGTCTTCCGCCAGCAGCATGGGGACATGGTGATCTCTCAACTCCTCCACGTACGCCAGTGCACCGTTCATCATGCGTTCTTTCTTGATGTACAGCACGAAGTTCGGAATCATGACTGCCTGCAGAACCTGGGTCACCCAGGCCGGACTGTAGCCTTTCTCTCTTTTCAGCGGCGCCAGGATCTCTTCCCTGATCTGATTTCGCTTCGCCACCGCGATGGGTACAGGCGTAACCCCGGCGCTCGCGTGGGCCGCCGCTTCCCCCGCAATGGCGCCCTGCACCGCGGAGCCCGCCAGCGAACTGCCGATCTGGGTATAGATACCGCCGGACATATGGGAACCCAGTGCATCACCCGCGGCGTAGAGCCCCGGCACCGTGCTGAGTCCGGTATCATCGACAGGCACCAATCCCTCGGATTTGTGGATAGCCATACCCGCTGACGATCCACCGACCGACTCGCCCCCCATTCCCGGTGGCCCGTCGTGCTTGTTTGATCTGAACAGGGCAAACAGTCCCTGTTCCTGTTGTGGCGGTGGTGGCGGCCCTCCGGTTCTGCGAAACGCTGCAGGCACATAGGGTCCACCCGAGGTTTGAACGGAACCGTTTTCAGGCTTTTCACCGGGTTTAGGTGGCCCCATCGATACCGGACCACCCTGCATATAGGCCTGATAGTTGAGATCAACACCAAGATCGTGATGAACCTCGACCGTGGTGGTGCTAGGCTTCTCTTCTATCTGGCCGTGCCAGTTGTCGTAACTGGAGCCCGAGTTTTGCGCAGAAGCCGGGTGCCCGTCGTTCCACTCCTTCCCGGTGATTTTTGCGCCGATGTCATAGGCCATGATGGAGCCGTCGTGGGTCAGGTCACACACCGGGAAACCGCTCGGCTTGAAACCGCCTGAGCCGGTGCAGAGCACCACGGTTTTTGCCGAGAAATGAATGATTTTGTTTTCATCCAGGCTGAATCCCGAAGCGCCCACGACACGCCCCCTCTCTTTCACCAGGTGCGTAATCATCACCCTTTCCACCAGGGGAATCCCGCGGTCCTCGATGGGTCTCCTGAAGCTGTTGGCATACAGCGCTGAATCAAAAAATCCCCACGCCTTCAACTCCTGAACGCGGTCATAAGAGTGTTCCGCAAGCTGGCGGGTAAAAACCGGGTTGTTGGTACCGATGGCCGATTCCGATACCTGGGTAACAAAGTCATCGATGCTCATCGGGGCATTTGACTTGTCGTAACTGAAAATACCCTTGGCAAAAGGCGTCAGGCCCGAACTGCCCAGGCGACCCTTGACAACCATGGTGACTTTGGCGCCGGCATCATGGGCCTTGACGGCCGCGAACAGGGCTGCCATGCCGCCGCCGATGACCAGTACATCGGTTTCCAGCAGTTCCTGTTTGAACTCCTTCGCCTCTATTTTCGGCCTGTTTGGCACAGGTTCTGCGCCAAATGCCATGGAGGCAAACGTCGCCGCACCCAGCACACCGGAGGTCACGCTCATGAACTGGCGTCGCGACATATCACTTTTTGAACTCATACCATTACCTCCAGGAAACCATGACCGGAATACTCTTTTCCGGTGTTATGGTGATCGCATCAACTGGACAATAGAGCCGGCACAGATGGCAGATCTGGCAGTCTTCCGGATAAGTAATCACGGCTTTGTTCCTTTCCTTGTCAAACTGGATCACATCGGTCGGGCAGGTAGAAATACAGGTTTTACACCCGATACAACCGTTTATTTGATGAATGGGCATAGCCTTACCTCGTCAACCTGTGGTTAGAAAGAGAGCTGTTCATAGTGAACGTTCGCGGCGGGAATACCCAGCGACCCGAGGCTTGCCTGAACTGATTCAATCATGGCTTGCGGGCCACAAAGATAGACGGCCCAGTGGCTGGCAAGCTCGGGGTCGATGGTCTCCGCGATATACTCCTTGGTGATCACACCACGGCGAACCTCTGGATCGTTCGTCGGGTTCACGCACACCGGTATCTGCGCAAAATCCGGCATGGTTTTCTCCAGTGATTTGATCTCGTCCTGCATCACCATCTGTTCATGAGAGTTATTGCCATAGAGCAGACGAATCGGGCGGGGATCATTATTCACTGCCAGTTCTCTTAGCAGGCTCAACATGGGTCCAATACCGGCACCCCCGGCTATCAGCGTGACGCCTTTGGCAGTTTCGCCGTCGCGCAGGCTCATGCTGCCATAGGGTCCGTCGACATAAACCTGCTGGCCGATGGTCAAGGTATCGAGTTGTGAGGTGTAATCGCCCGCCTCACGAATAATCAGGGAGATTTCAGGCAAGTTTTTTTTGCACGATGCAATGGAAAAGGGATGTTCATGCATGCTGTAGACAGAGCCGCTGGTATTGATCCAGATGAACTGGCCCGCTTCAAAACTGAATTCCTGTGACGAATCATTCCGGAGTGTAAGCAGCCAGTCTCTGCTGCTGATTCTGGCAAGGCCGGTTAGTTTGAATGGTTTCTGTTTCAGATCTGCTTTTTTAATAAGCTGGTTGTAAACCACGAGCCCGATGGCCATGGCGCATAAGCTCCACCAGAGTATGTTGAACTGTTCATCAAACTGGCCATGACGGCCGACACTGGTGATATGCAGGGTGGCCAGTACACAGATAACGACAAAACCGAGCAGATGGCTCAGGCGCCATGTTTCGTAGCTGATTTTTATTTTGTCTCTGAAAACAGCTGTCAGAACCCACAGGATCATGACCAGCCAGGCAATAATACCGGTGAGCAGTTGAGGTGAGGTCACGGCTTCAACCACACTGGTCATGCCATCATCAAACGAAACCAGAAAGCGTGGTGCGAGTATCAACAACGGATGAAGTAAAAAGAAAATGCCCAGCCACTTTCCAACTTTTTTATGTCTCGACATGCTCCAGTCGATATTTGAAAACAGGGGCAGATGTTTAAGACGTCCCACCAGTGGAAACTGAATAAAAAACGCCATCATGGCAACCGTATTCAGGAAACCCAGCAGCGCCTGGTAGAGCCCCTGGTAATCGATATCCAATGAACGGCTGGCAAGATAAGGAATTAATAACATAGCCAAATAAACCACTGCCATGCTGCTTTTTTTAATATCGAACCGCTGGCGTAGCGGCCTGGCCAGACGTATTGCTAAAGAGTGTTCAGTCATGCCCCATTCTGCCCGTATAGTAAAACACTAAGAATTTGCTGCAGGTTTCGTTGCCGCCGTTAATGCCAACGGCACGGCTTCCTCCTGCTTGACTGGGGACCACTCTATTAAAATAAAGCGCAGAAAATGTGCAGATAAAATGAATATGTTACGGTTTCGGCATTAACAGTGGGAATATCTGGAACTCTTCACAACGCTTGAGCACGGCTTCAGCGTTATCGCTGCAATCTGACGACATCCGGCGCGCAGTTGCGTCCGACACCGAGTACTTCCACCCGTTTATCAGGCCGCAGCAGGAAACCGGTTCTGACCTGCTGCCACCCGGTGGGCGACCGGGCATCAGCCCAGGACGCCGGCACTTATCCCTCCCCCATCAAATTCGCCCAGGGCATCAAGCAGCGCACCCCACAGGTACTCCGCCGAAGCACTGTCGCTAAAGATGGAAAACAGCTCCAGTCCATTAACTTGATCATTCACAATCACGCTGTTCACCCGGGCCAAGGAGGTCTGCGCAATCGCACCCGGCTCAAACGCCTACGGTCGCAGATCGACCCCACAGAGCTTTGCCACCACCTCGGCGCGGTGGTCTCCGGTGAGCGCAAACCAGCTACGACTGTCTTCGCAATAGCCGGGGTAGCAGCGCTCACCCGCGATCTTCGGCAATGGCTTGTCGGTCCGCCGCGGGTTGCCCAGCAGCCAGTACTCGATCTGACTCAAGCGCAGCACCCAGCGGCCCGAAGAACCGAAGGAGAGCTTAGGCTGGTACGCCAAGCATCACCTGGCTCGCTTTGAACAAGGCGATGACCTCCACCCCGTCGGCAAGACCCAGCTCGGTGGCCGCCTCGGCGGTCACCACCGCACCGACCACCGCACCGACCACCGCCCCATCGGGCATCGTGATCGAGACCTGAGTGTTGATCGCTCCGGGGACCAGTTTGAAGATTTTACCGGTGAGTTCGTTACGAGCAGTGAAACGGTATTCCGGGGTACCGGTAGCAAGGAACACTGAGGGCCTTGACCAGGGCCACCACCTCCTTGCCGGGGGCGAGGTTGAGGCTGCGGACACTCTGGTCGGTAACCATGGCCACCACCCGGTCACCACCCTGGGTGGTTAACTCCACTTCCGCGCTGATCGGGCCCTCCTTGAGGTTGGTGATAGTACCTTTAAACTGATTGCGCGCGCTGATTTTCATGGTCGTTCTCCTGTGTAGAGGATGATGGGTGTGCCTTCGGTGGGACACGAGGTTCGACTCCCGCACCAGGAGTCTTCGACGCGGTAATTGTTGGTCATCTCGCTATATATTGAACACCATAACGAGCTGCAATACGGGCTCCCCGCGCCCCACCCCGAATGAGTCATCAAGGAGTAACCGATGTCCACTTTCTCCGCCAACCAAGGCGGGCTCTCCCCGGATACTGCGGTAGGCAACTTTCTCGGCGAGACCCGCATCCATCTGCTGGAGGCGATCGACAAATACGGCTCGATCGTGCGGGCCGCAAGGGCGGTCCCCCTCTCCTACATGGTGTCATGAAATGCGGTGGACATCATGAACAGCCTCTCACCCCAACCACTGGTGGTGCACACTACCGGCGGCGGCCGCAGCGGCGGTACCGAACTGCCCCCTACTGCCGCCTGCTGCTTGCCGCCGGGACGGAGGGCGTCACTGACTTCCGACGCATGCTGGCGCGCCTGACCACCCGCTCCAGTGCACGCAACCAGTTCGCCGGACCGGTGGAGTCGCTACGTTACGATGCGGTGAACTGCGAGGTACGCATCCGCCTGGAGGATAGGCTGCAGGTCACCGCGCTGATCACCACAGAGGTCTGCCAAGCACCTCGACCTCCGGGTGGGCCCTGAGGTTCACGCCTTCGTCAAGTCCTCCTCGGTGCTCCTGCTGTCCGGAGCACCGGGGAGCCGGCTGTTGCCCCCCAACGGATTCCAAGGAGTGGTAATGCGCATCCATCGGGGGCCGGTCAACACCGAAGTTGGGTGTTGTCAGAATCCAGCATCATCCGACCCTCTTTTCTTGCCTTGTTGCACAGGCGTAAAGGGTTGGTTGGTCAGAGACCTGATGCAAACTGCAAACAGGCTTGAATTGTTCTTTGCGAGTTGCACAGGCCAACTGATATTAGTATACTAACTATTAGCATATTAACTTTGGTTGCGATATTATCCGATGTCTTTCAAGAAAAGGTACAATTTTCATTTGCATATCCACTTCGCACATCTTCTCGAAGAGCGTTTGCGTAACCGGCTGGCGCCGCTCGGGATTCATCCTCGACAGGCCCGTATTCTCGGTGTTCTCGGAATGATGGGGCAGGCATCCCAGGCGCAATTGGCTCGCGAATTTGGATTGACTGCCGCCAGCATGAGTACCATGACATCCCGCTTGTTGGCAGCGGGTCTAATCGAGAGGCATGTCGACCCACAGGAGCATCGCAGTAATGTGCTCAAACTCACTCGACACGGAACCAACCTGCTGGAGCAAATTCACCGGGAGTGGCAAGCAATCGACCGTGAGACCACCGAAGTACTCGGTGAGGAGAACGCCGCACTCTATGCCGCTTTGTCCTTGCGACTAAGAAACGCATTCGGCGGTTCAACACCGGGCGAGGAGTGTCTGGATAAAGACGCTGTAGCATCACCCAGTCGCGGGGAGAACGCGTGAATAGAAAAACCATGTTTAAACCTGAATCATCATCCACGCACACAGGGAAAGACATTATGCGAAAGACCCCTGGCACCTCCCATGTGTGCCCACGCCCAGGCCGGGTATTAGTTAACAGGATCATGGTTGCAGCACTGGTGTTGACGCTTGCCGCCTGCAATCAGGAATCACCGCCGGCACCTGAAGAAGCACCACCCGTGGAGGTCGTAGCCTACACCGTCGAGAGCAGGCAAGTGCCTATTTCATCCGAGTTGACCGGACGCGTGGTCGCCGCTGTCACCGCCGAGATACGGCCCCAGGCGGGTGGTATTGTTCGCAAACGCCTGTTTACAGAGGGCAGTGAAGTTGAAGCCGGGCAAGTACTGTATGAGATCGATCCGACGTCTTCACAGACTGCCGTCAGAGATGCCGAAGCGACGCTTGCCAGCGCAAAGGTGGCCCTCGCCACTGCCAGGGCCAAAGCAGTGCGTTATCGCGAACTGGTCGCTATCGAGGCGGTAAGTCAGGAGAGCGCTGAAGAAGTCGAAGCTGCCTACAAACAGGCGATCGCGGCGGTTGACTCTTCCGAGGCCAATCTGGAGGCAGCCAGACTCTCCCTGTCTTACGCTAATGTCACCTCCCCCATCAATGGCCGCATCGGGCGCTCGAGTGTGAGCGAGGGTGCACTGGTCACTGCCAACCAGACTACCGCACTCGCCACCGTGCAGCAGCTCGATCCCGTCTATCTGGATGCAACGCAATCGGCCACTGAATTCCTGCGTATTCGCCGGCAATTTGAACAAGGTAAGGTCAAACTGGAAAATGGCCGTCCCGTCGTGCGACTGATCAAGGAAGACGGGAGTCTCTATGACCCGGTCGGAAAGCTGGAACTGGATGATGCCATCGTGGATGAGACAACCGGTACGGTGACCGTACGCGCGCAATTTCCCAACCCGAATAGCGAATTGATCCCGGGAATGTACGGGCGGATAAGACTCGAAGGTGCGGTTATGCAAAATGCACTGGTGGTGCCCCAGGTGGCCATCAGCCGCGACGTGAAAGGAAATGCGCTGGTCTATGTGATTGGTGAGAACAACAGGATAGAAGAACGAACATTAACCACAGGTCAGACACTGGGTGATCAGTGGATCGTGGAAAGCGGATTGAAAGCGGGCGAACGTATCGTCGTTGAAGGTTTGCAAAAGATCCGAGTCGGCTCCGTGGTGAGCGTCGCTGAAGAGACGGAGGAGACGCCCGCCACCCCTCCCAACTCTGAGGCCTCTACGCCATCGGCGTCGGAGTGATCAAACATCATGTCTCAATTTTTCATTAATCGACCCATCTTCGCCTGGGTGCTGGCTATCGGCACGATGCTCGCCGGCGTGATGGCAATCAGCTCGCTGGCCGTGTCACGCTACCCGGCCATCTCGCCTCCCACCGTTTCTATCAGCGCAACTTACACCGGTGCATCCGCGGCTGCGGTGGAGGAATCCGTCACGCAAGTCATTGAGGAAAACCTCACCGGCCTGGATGGACTGCGCTACATATCCTCCTCATCCAGCTCTAACGGTTCATCCAGCGTGCAGCTGACATTTGAGATCGGCACCGATCCGGACACCGCGCAAGTGCAAGTCCAGAACAAGGTGCAGCAAATCACGTCGACGCTACCGGCATCAGTACAGACGCAAGGCGTGACGGTCACCAAATCGGGCGACGAGATGCTGATGGCGTTGGGCCTGGTATCCAGCGATGGCAGCCTGAGTTCGGCAGATTTGGGAGACTACATCTCTTCCAACCTGAAAACACCGCTGAGCCGCGTCGCGGGCGTTGGTAGTGTGGGAGTGCTTGGCGCCCAATACGCCATGCGCATCTGGCTCGATCCCGTCAAGCTGAGAGAATACAAACTCACGCCCGATGACATCAGCAGCGCAATAGCGGCACAGAACACGCAGGTCTCCTCAGGTCAGCTTGGCTCCTTGCCGGCTGTTGATGGACAACAGCTCAACGCCACCATCACCGCGCAAAGTCGTCTGCACACCGCGGAGCAGTTTCGCAACATCATTCTCGTGACCAGCACGAGCTCGGCCACCGTACGTATATCCGATGTGGCCGATGTCGAAATAGGCAGTGCCAGCTACGACGTCAAGAGTACCTATAATGGCCAGCCAGCCGCGGGTATGAGAATCATGCTCTCAACGGGTGCCAATGCGACTGATACGGCCGCGGCAGTCAGGGCCGAAGTGGAAAAATTGTCAGCGTCTTTTCCCGCCAACATGAAGGTAGTAACAGCCTACGACACCACCCCGTTCATCGATGCATCCATTGAAAGCGTGATTGACACCATGGTCGAAGCCGTGGCACTGGTGTTTCTGGTCATGTTCCTGTTCCTGCAGAACTGGCGCGCAACACTGATACCGACGCTCGCCGTGCCCGTGGTTCTGCTGGGCACCTTCGCCGTACTCTCGGCTTTTGGCTACAGCATCAACACCCTGACAATGTTCGGTATGGTGCTGGCGATCGGCCTGCTGGTGGATGACGCCATCGTTGTCGTGGAAAACGTCGAACGCGTGATGACCGAAGAGGGTCTATCACCACTGGAGGCAACGCGTAAATCCATGAAACAGATTTCCGGGGCGCTGATTGGCGTTGGCCTGGTGCTGTCGGCAGTGTTCCTGCCCATGGCGTTCTTCAGCGGTATGACAGGAGTCATCTATCGCCAGTTCTCCATCACCATTGTGTCAGCCATGACGCTTTCGGTGCTGGTAGCACTGATCTTCACACCAGCGCTATGCGCCACCTTGCTCAAGCCAACTCCGGCAGGGGGGCATGGGTCGAATAAGGTGTTTGGTGGTTTCAACCGCCTGGTGGAGCGTACGACGAAAGGCTACGAGACCGGCGTGGCTCATGTGCTCAAGCGCGGCGGCCGCTTCGTGTTGCTGTACGCTCTGTTGGGCCTCGTACTGGCCATGCTTTTCATGCGCCTGCCCACCTCTTTTGTGCCTGACGAAGATCAGGCCGTAATGTTCGTGAGCCTGGAGTTGCCTGCCGGTGCTACGCAACAGCGTACCAACAAGGTCATTGAGCAAGTAGAACAGCATTTCCTCGAAAATGAGAAAGACACGGTGAAATCTACCTTTCTGGTCGCAGGCTTTGGCTTCAACAGCGGCGGCCAGAATGTAGGCACGGGGTTCATTCGACTGAAAGACTGGTCTGAACGCACAGAAGATTCGCAAAGTATCACGGCTATTCAGGGCCGTGCCATGGCAGCCTTTGGACAGATCAAGGATGCGCGAATCTTTGTTCTGGCGCCTCCGTCCATTCCCGGTTTGGGGTCCACCGGCGGCTTTACAATGCAGCTACTGGATCCAGAGGCCCAGGGCACCGAGAAGCTGACCGCCGCTGCCGATGCACTGGTGAATGCCGCCAACAGGAATCCGCGATTGCAGGGCGTACGCATCAGCATCCCTGCCAATACCGCGCAATACATCCTGGATATCGACAATGCCAAAGCCGGTGCGCTGGGTGTCTCGGTAAGTGACCTTAATAGTGTGTTGTCTATCGCCTGGGGAGGAAGTTACGTCAATGACTTCATTGACCGGGGCAAAGTCAAAAAGGTGTACGTGCAAGCCCGCGCCGACGCACGCATGCTGCCCGAGGATCTGAACAAATGGAGCGTGCGCAACAACAATGGCGACATGGTGCCGTTCTCGGCTTTCACCACGGGCAAGTGGACAACGGGTTCGCCCACGCTGTCACGCTTTGACGGTGACTCCTCCATTCAAATTCAGGGCGATGCCGCTGCGGGCGTCAGCTCGGGTACCGCCATCGCCGCAATGGAAGAACTGGCGCAGGAATCGGCTGAGGGCTTCAGTGTGGCCTGGAGCGGCCTGTCGTACGAAGAGCAGCAGGCCGGGGCCAACGCCACTGCCTTGTATCTGTTTTCCCTGCTGGTGATCTTCCTGTGCCTGGCCGCACTGTACGAAAGCTGGTCAGTACCACTGTCGGTGCTGCTGGTGCTGCCTGTCGGCGTGTTAGGTACCGTGCTGGCCACACAGATACGCGGGCTGGAGAACGATGTGTACTTTCAGGTCGGCCTGCTGACGATCCTCGGACTGACCGCCAAGAATGCCATTCTTATCGTTGAATTTGCCAAGACAGCAGTGGACCAGGGGCAGGAAGTGGTTGCCGCCACACTGCATGCCTGTCGCCTGCGACTACGCCCCATCGTCATGACATCAATGGCCTTCGGCCTGGGTGTTTTACCGCTGGTAATCAGCTCCGGCGCAGGCTCAGGCAGCCAGCACGCGGTAGGCACAGGCGTTATCGGCGGGGTGGTCACCGCCACCTTTTTGGGTATCTTCCTGGTTCCACTGCTCTATGTGCTGGTACACAGACTATTTACACGGAACAAGACCAAGCTACCAACAAGCGATTCGGTAACCATCACTACACGCCCGGAGGCGCCATGAACTTCTCTCGCCTCTCACTGCTGGGTGCCATCCTTGGCGTCACCTTGACGGGCTGCGCCAATCTCGCACCTGAGTATATCCAGCCTTTGGCGCCCGTTGCTGCAACATGGCCAACGACGCAAGTCGGCGATTCAGAAACGATATCGGTGGACGAACTCGGATGGAAGGAATTCTACGGTGACGAACGCCTGCGTCAGCTCATCGAGCTGGCGCTGAACAACAACCGCAGCTTGCGACAGAACGCGCTTGCCGTTGAGTCAGCCCGTGCACAATTTCAAATCACCCGTGCTGACACGCTGCCGACAGTCGATGCCGCCGGTAGCAGTACCGCGCTGCACTCTGATGGCGAGACCACTCATGCCTATAGCGCTACTCTGGGTATCAGTGCTTTCGAACTGGACTTCTTTGGACGTCTCAACAATCTGCGTGATCAGGCGTTGGAGACCTACCTGTCATTCGAAGAATCACTACGTTCCATGCGCATCACGCTGGTCGCAGAAGTTGCCACAGCCTACTTTACACTGGCGGCAGATCAACAAAGACTGCGCCTGGCAGAAAGCACGCTCGAAAGCCAACAGAAATCGCTGGACCTGACTCTGAAAACCTTCGACATCGGCACCGCGTCGGGTTTGGATGTTGCCACCGCTCAAACCAGTGTTGATACAGCGCGCGCTGACATTGCTATTTACCGAACGCAAGTGGCACAGGATCTCAACACGCTGACCCTGCTCGTCGGTCAGCCTATCGAACCGGCATTGGTCGCAGACGCCGGCACCCGTGTCAACGATCCACTTGCGCCGTTGATCCACGCTATTGGTCCGGTGGTGGACGCGCCATCCGAACTGCTGCAGCGTCGCCCCGATGTACTGGCTGCAGAACGCACCTTGCGCGCGACATACGCCGATATCGGTGCTGCTCGCGCGGCGCGCTTTCCAAGTATCACACTGACCACGAGTGTCGGCACCTCCAGTAGCCAGTTGTCTGACCTGTTTGGCGGCGGCTCCGGCCTGTGGAGTTTCATCCCGTCAGTGTCGGTGCCCATTTTTGACGGCGGCTCGGGAGAAGCGACGGTGCGCGTTGCGGAAGTCGGGCGTGATGCTGCTCTGGCGGAGTATGAGTACACCATTCAAACAGCTTTCCAGGAAGTCTCAGACGCCCTGAACGAGCAGAGTAATATGCAAGAACTATTGGCAGCACGCCAATCACTGCTGGAAGCTAATGAGAAAATCTACCGCCTGACCGAAGCAAGCTACCGCAAGGGTCTTGAAAGCTCGCTGTCGGTCCTGACGGCACAACGCTCCTATTACGCCGCACAGCAAAACATGATTACAGCGCGATTGGCGGAAGCCAGCAATTGGGTCACCCTCTACCGTGTGTTGGGTGGGGGATGGCAGCCGTGATCACTGATGCAAAATTACATGGTGGCGCAGGCTGTGCTACCTGACACATAGGTTACAGACGATACCGGAGACATAGGTTACACATGACGGTATTTGGGAGGAATCTCAAATGCCCTGGAAAGAGTGTAACCGTATGGAAGAACGCCTTAGATTTGTTGCCCGTCTGCTTGACGGTGAAAAAATGGCTCCCCTTTGCCGGGAGTTCGGCATTTCCCGTAAAACAGGTTATAAGCTATTCAATCGCTATAAAAATGAAGGATTAGCAGGGCTGGAGGACCAAAGCAAACGCCCCTATCGGCATGCCAATAAATTACCCTTCCAAATTGAACGCGCCATTCTCAAGATCAAGACGGAACATAAGAGTTGGGGCGCACCTAAAATCCGCGAGAAACTGATTCGCCTTTATCCAATGATTCGGCCGCCAGCCAAGAGTACGGTCCATGCCGTGCTTGATCGACACGGCCTGGTCACACGCAGAAAACGGCACCACCCAAAGGCTCAAGGCACCTCGCTACGTGACAGTCAAACCCCCAATGGACTCTGGTGTGCCGATTTCAAGGGCGAATTCCTGTTAGGCAATCGCTGTTATTGCTATCCGCTAACCATGACGGATTACGCCTCACGATATCTACTATCCTGTGAAGGCTTGGAGTCCACCAAGGAAGTAGGCGCTTTTCCTGTCTTTGAGCGGACCTTTAAACAATTTGGCTTACCGCAGGCTATCCGCACCGATAACGGCGTGCCTTTCGCCTCGCCCAATGCGCTTTTTGGTCTGAGCCGACTCTCCGTCTGGTGGTTGCGCCTGGGCATCGCTATCGAGCGGATTCAGCCGGGACAACCGCAGCAGAACGGGCGGCATGAGCGCATGCATTTAACACTGAAGAAGGAGGCCACAAAGCCGCCTGCGTTCAATTTTCTTCAGCAGCAAGAACGATTTGACCAATTTTTAGAGGTCTACAATAACCAGCGCCCTCACCAGGCACTGGGCATGAAGTACCCCGGTGAGCTGTATACACCTTCCACCCGTGAATATCGCGTTCCCGAAGTACCTGAATACCCTTTTCATGATCGCACCGTAAAAATCACGAAGTGCGGACGTATCTGCATCGGCCGCCGAAAAATTAATCTCAGTACGGTGTTCGCCGGTCAATATGTGGGTATTCGCGAGGTCAGTGACAAAATTTGGCTTGTCAGCTTTATGAAATATGACTTAGGATTTTTTGATGAAAACGAAGAAAGGGTTGAGCCAGCGCCCAACCCTTTCTTGACCGAAGTGTTACCTATCTCTCCGGTATAAAGTGTGACCTATGTGCTCGGTACACACCGGCCGCATATCCGGTATGCACTTCGGAGTTGAATCCGCGACTCGAGAACAAGTGAATCACTGATGGAAACAAACACACTCATCAGTCATACCTGTTCTCCAGAAAGATCCTCAAGCCTGCGCGTGATGGGCTGAAGCCGAGAACTTGCCGAACTCTAGATGGATACCTGCTGGTGCCTGCCAGTTCCGATCACTCCCACTCAATAGTCGCCGGGGGCTTGCTGGAGATATCGTAAGCCACCCGTGAGATACCGGTCACCTCGTTGATGATGCGCCGTGAGACCAGCTCCAGAAACTCGAACGGCAGATGGGCAAAGCGGGCCGTCATGAAATCCACCGTCTCCACCGCACGCAGTGATACCACGTATTCGTAGCGTCGGGCATCCCCCACCACGCCCACCGATTTCACCGGTAGGAACACGGCAAATGCCTGGCTCACCTGATCGTAGAGATCGTGATTGCGCAGTTCCTGAATGAAAATGTGGTCCGCCTGGCGCAGCAGGTCGGCATAGGACTTCTTCACCTCGCCCAGGATGCGCACACCCAGACCGGGACCCGGGAACGGGTGGCGGTAGACCATCTCGGAGGGCAGGCCCAGCTCGACACCGATCTTGCGCACCTCGTCCTTGAACAGCTCGCGCAGCGGCTCCACCAGCTGCAGCTTCATGTAGTCGGGCAGGCCGCCCACGTTGTGATGCGACTTGATAACGTGGGCCTTGCCGGATTTGGCGCCGGCCGATTCGATCACGTCCGGATAGATGGTGCCCTGGGCCAGGAACTCGACACCTTCAATCTTGGCCGCCTCTTCCTCGAAGATGTCGATAAACAGGTTGCCGATAATCTTGCGCTTCTTTTCCGGATCACTCTCGCCGGCCAGGGCATCCAGGAAACGGGCCTCGGCATCCACCCGGATCACCTTCACGCCCATGTGCTGGGCAAAGGTGGCCATCACCTGGTCACCCTCATGCAGCCGCAACAGGCCGTTGTCAACGAAAATGCAGGTGAGGCGATCGCCAATCGCCTTGTGCAGCATGGCCGCCACCACCGAGGAGTCGACCCCGCCGGAGAGACCCAGCAGCACCTTGCCCTCGCTGCCTACCGTCTCGCGGACCTGCTCGATACTGTCTTGAATGATGCTGGCCGGATTCCACAGCGCCTCGCAGCCGCAAATATCGAACAGGAAGCGTTCCAGAATACGCCCACCCTGGCGGGTGTGGGTCACTTCGGGATGAAACTGGATGCCGTAGAAGCCGCGCGCCTCATCGGCCATACCCGCCAGCGGGGCGTTGTCGGTCTCGGCGATTACCATGAAGCCATCCGGCAGCGTCTCCACCCGGTCGCCATGGCTCATCCAGACATCCAGCAGACCATAGCCTTCCGCTGTGGTGTGATCCTCGATATCCCGCAACAACCGGGAGTGTCCGCGGGCACGCACCTGGGCATAGCCATATTCATGAGCATCGGAGCCGGCCACCTTGCCACCCAGCTGCGCTGCCATGGTCTGCATGCCGTAGCAGATACCCAACACCGGCACCCCCAGTTCGAACACCAGGGCCGGCGCCCGCGGGGTGTCCTCGGCCGTTACCGACTCAGGACCACCCGAGAGGATGATACCGGCCGGGTTCTGCTCCCGGATGGCGTCCTCGCAGTTGTCATAGGGCCAGATCTCGCAATAGACACCGGCCTCGCGCACCCGCCGGGCAATCAGCTGGGTGTACTGGGAACCGAAATCGAGAATGAGGATGCGATGAGCGTGGATGTCCTGATTAGTCATAGGTCTGCATTCCAATCATGCTGAAACAAAAGAACCGCAGAAAGGTGGTGAAGCCTCACCACCGGCCTGCGGCTTCCAGATAGCGCTGCGAGGCGATCAACTCTGGCGGTAGTTGGGCGCTTCCTTGGTGATGGCGACATCATGCACATGGGACTCGCGCATGCCCGCGTTGGTCACCCGGACAAACTCCGGTTTTGTGCGCATGTCGTCGATGGTGGCACAACCAGTGTACCCCATGCTTGCACGTACACCACCGGTCAGCTGGGTAATTACGTTAACCAGTGGGCCTTTATAGGGAACGCGACCCTCGATGCCTTCAGGCACCAACTTGTCGGACTCTTTTGTGTCCTCCTGGAAGTAACGGTCACTGGAACCGTTGCGCGCCTGCATCGCCCCAAGACTACCCATACCGCGATAGGCCTTGTAGGAGCGTCCCTGGTAGATCTCGACTTCACCCGGCGCCTCTTCCGTGCCGGCCAGCAACCCACCGACCATCACGCTGTAGGCTCCGGCCACTAGTACCTTGGCGATATCACCCGAGTAGCGCAAACCGCCGTCGGCGATCAGTGGTATGCCGGTGCCCTCCAGCGCTTCCGCCACGTTGGCGACCGCCGTGATCTGGGGAACCCCGACGCCGGCGACAATCCGGGTCGTACAGATGGAACCTGGACCGATGCCGACCTTGACCGCATCCGCTCCGGCCTCGACCAGCGCCCGTGCAGCCGAAGCGGTGGCGATATTGCCGCCAATCACCTGCACCTGTGGATAGTTTTTCTTGACCCAGGCAACCCGATCAAGCACGCCCTGGGAGTGGCCGTGGGCGGTATCCACCACGATCACGTCAACTCCGGCCCTGACCAGCGCATCCACCCGCTCCTCGGTGCCTTCTCCGACACCGACAGCGGCGCCGACCCGCAACCGCTCCTGATCATCACGGCAGGCATTGGGATAGTCCTTGGCCTTCTGGATATCCTTGACGGTAATCATGCCGCGCAACTGGAAGGCATCATTCACCAGCAGAATCTTTTCAATACGGTTGGCCCGCAGCTTGGACATCACTTCATCCCGGTCGGCGCCCTCCTTGACCGTGATCAGGCGCTCCTTCGGGGTCATGATGGCGGAAACCGGTTCATTCATGCGGGTCTCGAAGCGGACATCGCGGTTGGTGATAATACCCACCAGGTCTTCACCTTCGACTACCGGCACCCCTGAAATCTTGTTCGCCTGGGTAATCTTGACGAGCTCGCCGACCGTCATGTCCGGCCCGACGGTAATGGGGTCGATGATGACGCCACTTTCATAGCGCTTGACCGCGCGAACCTCGGCAGCCTGCTGTTCGGCCGTCATGTTTTTGTGCATGATGCCGATCCCTCCCTCCAACGCCATCGAGATGGCCAGGCGGGATTCGGTCACAGTGTCCATGGCCGCGGAAACCAGGGGGATGTTGAGCCGGATCTCACGGGTGAACTGGGTGCTCAGGTCCACGTCCTTGGGCAATACGGAGGAGTGGGCCGGCAGGAGCAGAACGTCATCAAAGGTAAGGGCTTCCTGAACAAGGCGCATAATCGGTTCCCAAGTGAAAGGTTTTCAGTAAACCGGGTATTATAAAATCTTGGCGAATCAAGGTAAACTCGAATTAGCATTTATTTATAGACAATATCGACTCAAAGCGGCCGTTTTTTTATGTCTTCCAGTGATTCAGAAGTAAACTTCCAGCGGGACATCTACAGCGTGTCGCGCCTCAACAGCGAAGTCCGGAGCGTGCTGGAAGGCAGCTTTCCGCTGCTCTGGGTGGAGGGGGAGATCTCCAACCTGGCCCGCCCCGCATCGGGTCATATCTATTTCACCCTCAAGGACCCCCAGGCCCAGGTACGCTGCGCCATGTTTCGTATGAAACGGCAGCTGTTGCGCTTTCAGCCGGAAAACGGTCTCAAGGTGCTGATTCGGGCCCGTGTCGGCTTGTACGAGGGGCGCGGCGAATTCCAACTGGTGGCGGAACATATGGAGCCGGCCGGCGAAGGCAATCTGCAGCAGGCATTCGATGCGCTGAAGCTCAAGCTGCAGCAGGAAGGCCTGTTTGACAGCACACACAAAAAGCCCCTGCCCCTGCTGCCAAAACGAATCGGCATCATCACCTCTCCCAGTGGCGCTGCCGTGCGCGACGTGCTGAGCGTGTTGCAAAGACGCCTGCCCGCCGTGCCGGTGCTGATCTACCCGGTGGTGGTACAGGGGGAGGAGGCTCCCCGCTCGATACTCAACGCCCTGCGACTGGCAGAGCAACGACAGGACTGCGATCTGCTGATACTGACCCGGGGCGGCGGGTCCCTGGAGGACCTGATGGCCTTTAACGACGAGGCGGTCGCACGCTCCATTCACGCCCTCACCATCCCCCTGATCTCGGCAGTGGGCCATGAGGTGGATTTTACCATTGCCGATTTTGTCGCCGACCGGCGCGCCCCCACGCCCTCGGTAGCGGCGGAGCTGGCGACACCGGACAAACAGGAGATTCTGGACCGGCTCAACTCCCTGCAGCGCCGGATCAGACTGGGGACCCTCCGCCACCTCGCCAGCAACAGACAGACCCTGCAGGCTCTTGGCAAGCGGCTTGAGCGGATGCACCCTGACATGCGGCTGCAGCAGCGGCAGCAGTACCTGGACGAACTCGCAATGCGTCTTCTCCGCAGCATCCGAAGCCAAATGGAACAGGGCGAGGTAAGAACCGGCCTGCTGGCAAGCCGGCTGAACGCAGTCATCCCGACCCATCGGATCAACCAGCAGCGGGAGCTATTCAATGGCCTGAAGCGCCGCCTCCTGCTCGCAGTGGATTCAAGGCTGCGCATAAAGCGCCAGGGACTGGGGCTGGCCATCGGAAAACTCGACACCCTGAGCCCCCTCGCCACCCTGCATCGCGGCTACTCCATTACCCGACTGCTGCCGGAACGAAACGTGCTGCGGGATACCAGTCAAGCCAAGACTGGTGACAAACTGGAAACCCGGGTGAGTAACGGAACGGTCATCTCGACCGTGGAAACCACCGTGCCTTTGTAGGAGTGGCTTTACGGATTTTAGCCTTTGCCGCAATTTGGCTGAACAGCAACAGGTGGATGCGCCTGCCGGCTTATCCGCCCTGCCTCGACGCCTTGACGACACCCCGGGTTTGACCGTGACCAGGTTTGTCGTAAAAACCGGAAAACCGAAAACTTTTTTCCTCCCAAGCCATATCCCACAACAGAAAAAAGCTTATTTGTTTCAAGTGAAACTATTGCGCTGCAAAGTAAAACAGGGTAAGAATGTCGCATGATCTCACCCAAGTCTCTCCTTGCCACCGGCATCATTGCGTCCCTTGTGGCAATCGGCCCGCTCTCCACCGACATGTATCTACCGGCCTTTCCGGCACTGATGCAGAGCTTCGATGCCGATATCAACCAGGTTCAGCATACCCTGAGCATTTTTCTGATCGGCTTCGCCCTGGCCCAGCTGATCTACGGCCCCCTGTCCGACCGCTTCGGCAGAAAACCAGTCCTGATGGCGGGCTTGCTGTTGTTTCTGTTGAGCAGCCTGGCCATTGTCTTTGCCGAATCCATTGCCACCCTCTCCTCCCTGCGGCTATTGCAGGCGATCGGCGGCAGCGCCGGACCTGTATTGGGACGCGCCATGGTGCGGGATATTCATGGCCCGAGGGATTCCGCCCGACTGCTCTCCTATATCGGCACCGCAATGGCAGTGGCCCCTGCCGCCGCCCCTATTATTGGCGGCTACCTGACCGTCTGGTTTGGCTGGCAGTCGATCTTCCTGTTTCTCACCGCCTACGGCGTGGTTGGCGTGATGCTGCTGGGAATGCGCATTCCCGAGACCGCCCCGCCGGGCAGTCACCACATCATGACCATCGGCAATCTGTTGAAAAATTACGGCATTCTGCTGAAGCATCCAACCTGGCGCTGGTACACCCTCACCTGTAGCTTTGTATTCGCCGGGCTGTTCTCGTTTTTGTCTGGCTCATCTTTCGTCATTATCGATTTTCTTGGCTTCAAAGAGGAGCAGTTCGGCCTCTTCTTCGCCCTGGTGGTGGGCGGGTTCATGATCGGCACCCTGATCGGGGGGCGGTTGGCCCGCAGTGTCGGCATCAAACGACTCCTGGGTTACGGCTCAGTCGTTGCGGCAACCGGCGGCGTCAGCATGTTGGCATTCGCCCTGGCCGAGGTACATCACGTGGCCGTAATTGTACTGCCGCAGATGATCTATATGATCGGTGTGGGCATCGTCATGCCGCAATCCATGGCGGGGGCACTGGCCCCTTTTCCACACATGGCCGGTACAGCCTCCGCGTTACTCGGCTTTATCCAGATGTCGGTCGCCGCCGGCGTTGGCGTTCTGGTCGGGCACTATCATGATGGTTCGCCGCTTTCCATGTCACTCTCCATTGCCCTGATGGGGATCTTCACCCTGATCAGCTTCCTGCGACTCCGCCGCATTGATCATGAGGAAGAGGATGATAATGAAGATGGCGGGGTGGAGCCGTCCGGCATCCTGTAAGCATCCGCGTGGGCACAAAAGGTGTGCCCTACGAATCTGCGTACCTCTCGGTCAACGTAGGATGGTCAAAACAGAGTGTGCCCATCTTTTCCCCAGGTTAACGATTTGTATTTGATGGGCACGCAAGCTTTGCCCATCCTACGCACTGCGCGCCTCTCAGCAGGAAACAGTGACGGGAGTTATTTGCGCTTGCTGAAGGACTTGAGCCGTTGACGCTTTTGCACCTGACGCTGGGTCAGCTTGTTCTTGCGATCCTTGAACGGATTATCCCCGGATTTGAACTCGATGCGAATCGGGGTTCCGGTCAGCTTCAGGACTTCGCGAAAGCGGTTGATCAGATAACGTTTATAAGTGGTCGGCACTGCATCGGTCTGATTACCGTGAATTACGATAATCGGTGGATTCTGGCCGCCCTGATGCGCGTAGCGCAGCTTGATCCGTCGGCCATGCACCATCGGCGGCTGATGCTCCTGAACGGTCCATTCGAGGATGCGGGTCAGCTCTGGCGTGGCCAGTTTGCGGGTGGCGTTGGCATAGGCTGAATCCAGCGCCTGATAGAGCTTGCCGACGCCTGAACCATGCAGCGCGGAGATAAAGCGCTTGGCGGCAAAATCGAGAAACGGCAACTTGCGGTCGATGTCCGCCTTGATCCGTTCCCGCTGGTCAGGTTGCAGACCGTCCCATTTATTGATCACCACCACGAGGGCACGGCCACTCTCCAGAATATGTCCCGCCAGGGTCGCGTCCTGCTCGCCTACGCCCTGATGGGCGTCCAGCACCAGCATCACCACATTGGCCTGTTCGATCGCCTGCAGCGTCTTGATGACGCTAAACTTTTCGATCATCTCATTGACCCGCGCGCGGCGCCGCACGCCCGCCGTATCGATCAGGGTATAGGGTTTGTCGTCATGGCTGTAGGTGATGAAAACGCTGTCCCGCGTGGTGCCCGGCTGATCAAAAGCAACCACACGCTCCTCACCCAACATCCGGTTCACCAAGGTAGACTTACCCACATTGGGACGGCCAACCACCGCAATCAGCGTGCCCTTTTCCTTCTCCTCGGCAACTCCGTCCGGTTCGGGAAAGGCGTCCAGCAAGTCATTGATCAGGGAGCGCACACCGCGTCCATGAGCGGCGGAAATAGGCAGCGGATCGCCCAGTCCAAGTGAAAAAAAGTCGGCGCCGGCCATATCCCCATCCAGACTTTCGCTCTTGTTCACCACCGCGCTAACCGGTTTCCCGGTACGCCTGAGCTGACCCGCGATGGCGGTGTCGGCAGGCGTGCATCCGGCGCGGGCATCCAACAGGAATAGAATATGATCGGCCTCGGCAATGGCCGCCTGTACCTGCTGTTCCATCAACTGGTCGACGCCACTCGCTTCACCACTTAATCCTCCAGTGTCCACGACGACATAGGGGCGGTCACCCAGTTTGCCGACCCCGTACTGGCGATCACGCGTTAGTCCCGGTTGATCTGCCACCAGGGCATCGCGACTTCGAGTCAGACGATTAAACAGGGTGGACTTACCCACATTGGGCCGGCCCACCAGGGCGATTACGGGCAGCATGTTTGGCACATTTACACTCGGAGATCAGAGATCGGAAGTTGTGATGGCAGCCATCTCACCACCATCAGCATAGATATAAACAATGCCATCGATGACCAAAGGCTGCGTGGAGATAGCGGATTTGGCAACCCGCAGACGGCCCTCCAGACGGCCATCCACACGCGACAAAAAGTGCAGATAACCCTCAAAATCCCCCACCAGAATACGCTCGCCCAACACCACAGGGGCAGTCAGTTTACGATATTGCAGTTTCTTGTTCTTCCAGAGCGCGGAACCGTTACCGGGATCTACCGACAACACATGATCAGCATCATCAGAGACGTAGATCTGGGCATAATCTGCCCCCATGCCAGCATAGGAGGAGAGCTTGCGCCGCCACAGCACGACCCCCGTTTGCAGCGATACAGCCGCCATCTCTCCCTGGTAGGTGACCGCGTATACCACATCACCGATCACCAGCGGATCACCATCGATATCCACCATACGCTCCAACTCGGAGCGGCCGCTTGGAGCCGATACCGTAATCTCCCATAGCAGTTCACCACTCAGCAGATCGAGCATCACCAGTTTGCCGCTGGCAAAACCGCCGATCACACTATTTCCCACAATTACCGGTGAACTGCTGCCGTGCAGGGTCAACACGGGGATGGAGCGGTCATAGATCCACTTCTGGGTACCGGTCAGGGCGTCCAGACCAAACAGCTTGCCGTCAATGGTATGCACCACCACCACACCCTGACCGGTCTTCGGTACCGACAGCACTTCGCTACTGACCCGGGCGCGCCATTTTTCACCGCCGGCGGTCTGGTCCAATGCGACCACCTCACCGTTACTGGTACCAAACAGCACCAACCCCTCTCCCGCACCCGGTCCGCCGGATATCTCCAGATCGGTATCCACCGACCAGAGTGCTCGCCCGGTGGCGGCATCAAGCGCCCGTACCTCGCCGCTTCGACTGGCGGCATAGACCCGGTCGCCATCCACAAACGGCACCAGCTTGACCCGCTGTTCATCCGCGCCGTCACGAATCGATGTTGACCAGAGGATTCGGGCAGGAACTGACTCGGTCATTTCCACCAGTTCGGCCGGCGGTTCGGAATTATCCTCGTCGGTAAACCAGTCCACCGGGTTCATCGACCCGCAGCCGCTTAACAGCAGGGCAAGCAGGGAAATCGACAGATAGCGCGTCATCGGCAATCCTCGGTACTATTCGGCCGCAGCCAGATCATCAAACTTCATCTGTACCAGGGCGCTGTTGCTCACCTGGTACTCCAGCGCTTCCTTATAGGCTTGCCGTGCAGCCGCCCGATCGCCTTTTTTCAAGGCTATATCGCCTCGCAATTCGGCAATATCCCCTTTGAAATTATCTGACGGGGCCTGCGCGATCAAGCTCGACGCTTGATCCGCATCCCCCTGATCCAGCAGCAGGCGAGCCAGTCGTAAACGGGCAATCTGCTGCAGTGACTGATCATCGGCTTTGGCCATCACCCATTGCAGTTGCTCCTTTGCCCCTTCAACATCGCCCTGCTGAAATTTCACCTTGGCCAGGTTCAGTGCGGCAAACACCGCATAGGGGCTTTGCTCATACTGGGCAATCACAGCTTCAGCCTGGGTAACCGCCGTCGCCGAACCAGCAGCCACACTCTCCGTCAGCCGCTCAAATTGCTGCGAAGCCTGCTCCGCGACCTGTTGCTGATGTTGATTCCAGTATTGCCAGCCGAACACGCCACCCAGGCCGATAACAATACCCGCGACAACAGATTTCCCGTTCTCTTTCCACCAGTTTTTCAGCGCTTCAACCTGTTCATCTTCCGACAGATTCACATCAACCATTTTGTCCTTCCTCTTCGCCGATAACGGCTAAACAATTCGTTACCAAAAACCGTCCGGTCCCCGGTACAGTCAGATTTGTCCTTGCAGATAGTTCGCCAGACTGTTCAGCGCCACCCGTTCCTGTTCGCGCTCTTCACGCAGATACTTAACACCGATAACGCCCTGCTCAAGCTCATCCTCGCCCAGCACCAGCGCAAAACGTGCACCGCTGCGATCGGCTTTTTTGAACTGGCTCTTGAAGCTGCCGCCGCCGCAATGACTCATCAGGCGCAGTCCCGGCACTTCCCGGCGCAACCGGTCAGCCAGCAGCACACCTTGCTTTTGCGGGGTATCCCCAACCAGCACCAGATAGGCATCCAGGGTCTGCAGTTGCAGGGGTGTTTCCCGCTCTTCCAGCAGCACAATCAGCCGCTCCACCCCCATGGCGAAACCGACCGCCGGTGTCGGTTTGCCGCCCAGCTGTTCCACCAGACCATCGTAGCGGCCGCCGGCACAAACGGTTCCCTGGGCGCCCAGTCGATCGGTCACCCACTCGAATACCGTGCGGGCATAGTAGTCAAGCCCGCGCACCAGACGGGTGTTCACCACATAAGAGACACCGGCCCCTTCCAGCCCGGCACAGAGTGTCTCAAAGTGGCCCTTCGATTCATCCCCCAGATAATCCATCAGTGAAGGGGCTCCGGCAATCAGTTCACGCATCTCCGGATTCTTGGAGTCCAGAATCCGCAGTGGATTGCTACCAAGGCGACGCAGACTGTCTTCATCCAGCTGCGCTTTATGTTCGGAGAGATAGGCCACCAGTTGCTCACGATAGACGGAACGTTCATCGGGAGTCCCCAGCGTATTGATCTGCAATTCCAGACCCTCCAGGCCGAGACACTCCCAGAACCGCCGGGTCAACAGGATCATCTCGATATCGATATCCGGTCCGTCGAGTCCATAGGCCTCGGCGCCGATCTGATAGAACTGGCGATAGCGACCCTTCTGGGGACGTTCGTGCCGAAACATCGGCCCGTAATACCAGATTCGCTGCACCTGGTTATGAAACAGTCCATTCTCAATACCCGCCCGTACACAGCTGGCGGTACACTCCGGCCGCAGTGTCAGGCTGTCGCCATTGCGGTCCTCGAAAGTATACATCTCCTTCTCGACGATATCGGTCACCTCGCCGATGGAACGCTTGAACAGGTCGGTCATCTCCACCACAGGCGTGCGCAGCTCCCGATAACCGTAACTGTCCAGCACCGCTCGCACCTGCTGTTCCAGGAAATGCCAAACGGGTGACTGGTCCGGCAGGATATCGTGCATGCCACGAATGGCTTGTATATTTTTGGCCATTACTCTCGTTCTGTACTCTTGCTTAACTTTTTCTGATTTTCCATCTAACTCAGCATGTTCGCCGGATTACGCTGCGCTAATCCGACCTACCGGGCGAAATGCTAGGCTGTAGGTTGCGTTAGCCGAAGACGTAACCCGACAAGCGGATTTAGCTGACAAATTTTATCTGTTTTTCTACCACCTGCGCCCACCCTTCTGTCATTCAGGCTGAAGGGTAAACTTGGCGACATTGCCGCGGATGTGGGGCGTCAGATCGAAGGCGGCGCCGTCAACCAGAATAGTCACCGCAGAAGCGTTACCGAATACCATTTTATAAGGCGCTTCGCCTGCAAGCACGAGGCTGTCGCCCCCCGCCTTATTGCCGATCACTCTATAACTGCCCGTGGCATCCTTGATATCAGTCCAGCAGGCATCAGAAAATCTGACCTGTATCGCCCCAGAAGCCTGGACCTGGGCGGGTTCCGCCGTGATTACCCCGGTTGCCGGCGCTACTTCCACCGCACTGTTCGGCAATGCGCTATCCATCGACCCGGCGACAGCGCCCTCCACCGGCCGCGGAGCCTCAGCGCCGCTCACTAACGGGCCAGCGGCACCTTCCTGTGGCGTCATGTCCACCGGGCTTGGGGACTCATCCACACCAGACCCGGCCGGCTCGACAACCGGTGCATCCAGTATTTCCGGCTTATCAATCAACACCGGCAGGGTCATTTTGCCGTCATCGTCAACCGGTAGGTTATCCGACGCAGCTGGCGGGGTTTCCGCCTGCTGTTCTACCGCCTGATTGCCGGCTTCAAGGCCCAGATTGAGCGGCCATTGCAGATACCCGCGCCACCAGGTCACCACCAGGGCAATGATAGCGATGACGATCAGCCAGGTGGTCAGTCGAATAATGGTATGACTGCTGCGCACTTCATGCTTGATCTGGGCGGCCTTCAGATTCATGGCCTCTTCATCTGCCGGCCTGTACTGATGGAAAGCCTCCAGTATGGAGGCCACAGGAATATCCAGCAGGCGGGCATAGTTGCGCAGATAGCCCTGCACAAATACGGCACTGGGCAATTTGCTGAAATCATCCGCTTCCAGCGCCTCCAGCATCGAGACGTTCAGGTGCAACAGACTGGCCACCCGGTTGATATCCATATCCTTTGCAATGCGGATTTCCCGCAGCTGTTTTCCAGGGCCCTGGATAACCGGTGGTTCAAGCGCCTCTTCGTTATGATCGGCGTCATTCATTAGTGTTCGGAATTCCTCAAGAGCTGCACCTCCCGGGAGTCAGGGAAGTTATTTTTTAACATCAGCGAATAACTGGATACGGCATTCTGATCGCCCAGGAGCCGCTCATTCTGGATACCCAGCCACAGTGATGCCGGTGTTGGCCTGGCCTTTTCCAGATAACGCTGCAGATAGGCACGGGAGGAGAGATTTTCTCCCGCCTGAAAACTGATCTGAGCCATCTGGATCAATGCCAGTGAAAATTCGGGGTTAAAAGTCAGGGCCCGGCGAAGGTAGTTCTCCGCTTTTTGCAGATCATTGTCGCGTGCCGCACAGATACCAGCATTGGTCAGTGCCACCTCGGGAGTCCTGTAGAGCGGATTTTCCAGCGCCTTCAGAAAATATTGATCGGCTTCCGCAAAACGCTGTTGCTGACAGAGAAATGAAGCGTAGGCATTCAACACATAGGAGTTTTTGGACTCTATTTTCAGACTGCGAAGAAAATGCTTCTCGGCCAGGTCACGCTCACCCAACCGGTCATACAGCAGGGCAATAACGTTGTGGCCTTCCGCATTCGCGGGCTCAACGGACAGCGCCTGCTTGGCCTTCTTCAGGGCGACATCAAGATGGCCTTCCCGCATATAGGCGATAGCCAGCTTTACATAGACATCGCCCGCACCGGTTTGGCTGTCCTGCCCGAACTGGCCGGTATTATCCACCATATCAGGCGAAGTGCCGCCCGGTCGCACCGCCCCCTGCTGACAACCCACAAGGAAAAGCAGTGCGAACAATCCCAGAACAGAGACCTGGCTCACTTTCAACGTACAACTCCTCCTGAATGTTTCAATTCACGCCGACTGCGATCCTTCACCCGCCCAACCAGCTGCCCGCAGGCCGCATCAATATCCTCGCCCCGGGTCTTGCGGGTCGTGGTGACTATACCAGCCCGGACCAGCCGCTGACGAAACGCGTCGATCCGTTCTGGTGGGGAGCAGCGGTAACCGGTTCCCGGAAACGGATTGAATGGAATAAGATTGATTTTTGACGGTGTCCCTTCAAGCAACCGGATCAGCTGTTTGGCCTGTTTGTCACTATCGTTGATACCATCCAACATGACATATTCCCAAGTTACCTTGCGCCGCTTGTCGCCCCGGAGATAGTCCCGGCACGCGGGGATCAGCTGTTCCAGGGGATACTTGCGATTGATCGGCACCAACTGATCGCGCAGCTCGTTGGTCGGAGCATGGAGTGAAACCGCCAGACTCACCTCGGACAACTCCGTGAGCTGTTTGAGTGCAGGTACAATCCCCGAAGTACTGATGGTAACCCGGTATTTCGACAGCATGTAAGCCAGGTCGTCCTGCATGATATTGGTCGCCGTTACCACCGGATCAAAGTTGGCCAGCGGCTCGCCCATCCCCATTAACACCACATTAGTGAGCGATTTACCCAACTCCCGCTCGGCCACCCACACCTGACCGATTATCTCCGCCGCCGTGAGGTTGCGGTTGAATCCCTGCTGCGCCGTGGAACAGAAACTGCAGTCCAGCGCGCAGCCGACCTGGGATGAGATACAGAGCGTGCTGCGATTGGGTTCCGGAATAAAAACCGATTCGATCCGGTTGTCGCGGTCCAGTTCGATTACCCATTTATGGGTACCATCCAGTGCCGGCTGATCGAATACGATCTCCGGCACCCTGACCTCCGCCACCTGCTTGAGCTGTTCACGCAGTTTTTTCGACAGGTCCGTCATGGCATCGAAATCGGTGACACCGTGCTTATGAATCCATTTGAGCACATTGCGGCCGTTAAAGGCCTTGGCACCCAGACCTTCAAAGAAGGACTCCATGCCCTTGCGGTCAAAATCCAGCAGATTGACTTTCTGTTCGGCGCTCTGCATTACCCTGCCACTCCACACAGTATTTGAAAGGTGTTGTCGCTGCCCTGCGAACGGAGACACGCTCGGCAATCAACGCCGTGGCGAAGGCAATGCAGATTGATCAAGGGTCGACCTCAACGCAGCCTTTCGCAGACACCTTCGGGAAAGAAGAAGGCGATCTCCACAGCGGCAGTTTCCGGTGCGTCCGAGCCATGAACAGCATTCTCATCAACCGTCTCGGCGAAATCGGCACGAATGGTCCCCGGCGCTGCGTCTTTCGGATTGGTGGCACCCATTACTTCGCGGTTCCTGGCAATGGCATTTTCACCCTCCAGTACCTGTACCATCACCGGGCCGGAGGTCATGAAATCGATCAGGTCATTGTAGAAGGGACGCTCTTTATGCACGGCATAAAACTCGCCGGCCTGCTCACGGGTCAGCTGCAACATCTTCGAGGCAACAATCTTGAGGCCTGCTTCTTCAAAGCGGCTATAGATTTTTCCAATAATGTTCTTCGCCACCGCATCCGGCTTCACAATTGAGAATGTACGCTCGATCGCCATCAAAAACTCCAATAATTTCAAACAATAAAAAAACAATGCCCAGCCGACAGGCTACGCAGGAAACCTGAATTCAGTCCTCTGAAATAACCGCATGTCAATCTGCGGATGGCACTTGCCCGGAGAAATCGCACCTTTTTGCCAAATGTGCCTGAGAGGATCCGTTTTCTATTTACAAAACCAAC
This sequence comes from Sedimenticola selenatireducens, assembly GCF_963675335.2. Lineage (NCBI taxonomy): Bacteria > Pseudomonadati > Pseudomonadota > Gammaproteobacteria > Chromatiales > Sedimenticolaceae > Sedimenticola > Sedimenticola selenatireducens. The sequence continues at coordinate 479,704 of NZ_CAXXYC010000001.1, read as the reverse complement.
GCTTAGTTTACCTTGCGGCAGGGGAAACAGGCAATTTATCATTCCGCCAGATCTGTTTACTGATGGGCCAGCCCGTCTCCCTTCCCCATCGCAACGCCTTACACGTCTCGCCTGACCGTCAACACATCGGGCAACTGGGCGATCTTCTCCAACAGGCGGCTCAGTTGACGCATATTGGTAATCTCGACGGTAAAGCGCATATTGGCCCGATCCATCTTGCGGTCCGACTGGGTATTGACCCCGAGCACATCCACCTCTTCATTGGTGAGGATGGCCGATATATCCCGCAGCAGCCCCTTCCGGTCGGTTGCAGTGATCTTGATATCGACCTGATATGAGCCGGTGGCGCCCTCACCCGCCCAGGCCACATCGATCAGTCGCTCGCGATCCTCATCATCCAGATGGGTAACCATGCCACAGTCACTTCGATGCACCGTGACGCCGCGTCCCCGGGTGATAAAACCGACAATCTCATCATTGGGCACCGGCTTGCAGCAGCGCGCAATATGGGTCATGAGATCCTCCACACCCTCAACAACCACCTCACCCCGCCCGGCTTTCTCAGACCGTCCCGGTTTTGGATGGGGTAACTGCTCGACATGGGACGGCTTCTGCGCCGGCATCTCATGAGCCACTCCCATTCCCGCCACCTGGATCGGCGAAACATCACCCCGGCCGATGGCTGCCAACAGGTCATCACTCTTCTTGAAATTAAACCGCCTGACCGCAACAGCCAGATCCGGTTTCGCGACGCCCAGCCGATTGACTTCACGCTCCAGACTGATCTTCCCGGCATGCAGATGCTGTTCGTAATCCTGCTGCTTGAACCATTGCCGAACCCGATTGCGCGCCCGACTGGTTTTCAGATATCCGAGATGAGGACTGAGCCAATCCCGGCTGGGACCACCCTCTTTAACGGTTAAAATCTCCACCAGCTGGCCACTTTCAAGCGGTCGGGTGAGCGGCCGGATCTTGCCATCGATCTTGGCGCCACGACAGCGATGCCCCACGTCAGAGTGTATGGCGTAAGCGAAATCCACAGCGGTGGCGCCCTTGGGCAGCTCCACCACCTTGCCCTGCGGTGTAAGCACGTAGACTTGCCGGGATTCAAACTCGCTTTTCAGATTATCGACAAAATCCTCTGAACCGGCCGGATCATCCTTGACCTCGATCCAGTTGCGCATCAGGGAGATGCGCCGTTCAAACTCGGCATCACCCTTGCTCCCACCCTCTTTGTAACGCCAATGGGCGGCCACGCCGAGTTCTGCATGTTCATGCATATCGTGGGTGCGGATCTGGATTTCCAGGGTCTTGTCTTCCGGCCCGATCACCGCCGTATGGATCGAACGGTACATATTGGCCTTGGGGGTGGCGATATAGTCATCGAACTCACCCGGAATGTGCCGCCACAACCCGTGCACCACACCAATAGCGGCATAACAGTCAGCCACACTATCCACCAGCACCCGGACCGCCCGCAGATCAAAAATCTGCTCGAAGGGAACCGACTTCCGCTTCATCTTTTTCCAGATGCTGTAGATATGCTTGGGGCGTCCGGTTATCTCGGCGTCGATATGCAGCTCGGCGAATTTTGCCTGCAGGATATCGACCACATCCTCAATATAATCTTCCCGGTCAGCACGCCGTCCATCCAGTTTTTTGGCAATGTCCATGTAGGTATCCGGCTCCAGGTAGCGGAGACAGAGGTCCTCCAGCTCCCATTTGATCTGCCAGATACCGAGTCGGTTGGCGAGGGGGGCGTAAATCTGCTGGGTTTCACGCGCTTCCTTGACCCGCATTGCCTCGGGCAGGGATTTCAGGATGCGCATGATATGCAGCCGTTCCGCCAGCACGATCAGGACCACCCGGATGTCATCGGCGATGCTGAGCAGCATGCGCCGCAGATTTTCAGTATGCGCCACCTCCTTGTCGTGCTGACTGGCCGCGCGGTCCCGGGAGACGAAGCCGATCCGCGCCATGTCATTCACCATGCGCGCAACACTCTTGCCGAACTGCTTTTCCAGCCGGGACAGGTTAACCTGATCGCCCGGCAACACATCGTGTAAAATGGCAGCCGCCAAGGTCTCCCAGTCCAGATCCATCTCGGCCAGAATCTCTGCAACGGCAAGGGCATGACGCAGGGTCGTTTCCCCCGTAACCTCGACACCCTCGCGATGAATTTCAAACGCGAGATCACACGCCTCGTGCAACTTCTCCATCTCTGCCGCACTGCGCTTGACGGCCAGACCAGCCAGCCAGACACGAATATCCCGCTCATCCAGACCATCATTTTCAGGAAGGTTGGTTGTGATGCTAACCATCTGAAGTCCTTATGGAAATTTCAATCCAAGCATTACCGAACCAAAACAGGATTCAGTGCCCTAGCAATTTTTATAGTTGTTTTCGTATTTAATAATGGGCGCCAATCCAGAATATTCCCAGCCCACAGGAGAATAATACCATTCAGATCAGCGGCACCATTTTCCTGATAAATCAGCCGCGCATTATTCAGGAAAACGCACGCAATGCCAAACCATGCCCCCTGAGTCTAGCCAAGACGGGAGGGTTACCATATGAACGAGATCAATAAAAAAGGTTCACCGGAACCGAGGATAAACCTTATCCTGACTTTACCCCAGTCACTGTCAACTTTCGGATTAAATATGAGGATAGAAGGCATTTTCCGATAAAACATCTCCCTCCGCCGTTACTACCCTGCACTTGAGGCAATGGCAACGGCGAAAGAATATGAAGGGCCTGGAGAAGATTCACTTCCGTATACGACCACCCCTGCGCCGCGGAATTACTCTTTCGGGAATCCGGGAGTCATTAAAGCAGATGACTGACCAGCCCATCGGCCAGTTTTGGCTCAAACCAGGTGGATTTGGGCGGCATGATCTGGCCTGCGTCTGCCACCGCCATCAGGGCATTCATGGTCGTCGGATAGAGTGCGAAGGCTACCGCCCATTCACCACTGTCCACTCGCTGCTCCAGGGCCTTCAGCCCCCTGATACCACCCACAAAGTCTATCCTGCTGTCGGTGCGTTGATCAGTGATCCCGAGCACTGGATCCAGCAATTCATTAGCCAACAGACTCACATCCAGACTCGCCACCGGATCCAATGATGGAATGCGCGCATCCGCAAGCACCAGTTGATACCAGGCGCCATCCAGATACATGCCGAAATGGCCGGTCTGCTCCGGTTTAACCGGCTGGTCTGCCGCTTCAACCTGAAAGCGATCCCGCACGGCCTGCAGAAATTGCGGCGCGCTCATGCCGTTCAGATCCCTGACAATACGGTTGTAATCCAGGATGCGGGTCTGTTTATGGGGAAAGATGACTGACAGAAAATAGTTATACGGCTCTTCACCTGTATGTTGGGAATTTGCCGATTTGCGCTCAGCCGCTACACGGGACGCTGCGGCCGAGCGGTGATGCCCATCGGCCACATAGAGGGCAGGTAACTCATCGAACAGCAGGGTCAGAGCGGTAATCCGGGTCTTATCCGACAGCACCCATATCTGATGGCGCACCGAATCAGCCGCCGTTATATCCACCGCCGGATCACCCTCGGCGGCACTGCTGAGCAGGTCATCAATGCGGTCGTCACTCGGATAGACCAGAAACACCGGGCCGGTCTGTGCATTCAGCGCCGATATCTGCTTGACGCGATCCTGCTCCTTGGCGGGACGGGTCAGCTCGTGCCGCTTGATCCTGCCGTTGTCATAGGCATCGACAGAGGCAGCCGCCACTACGCCCAGCTGGGTATGGGCACCCATGGTGAGCCGATAAACGTAATAACAGTCACTGCTGTCCTGGATCAGCACGCCCTCGCTGCGCATGGCAGCGAGATTTTCCGCCGCCTTGCTATAGACTTCAGGTGAGTAAGGGTCAACAGAGACGGGAAGGTCGACTTCCGGACGGGAGATATGCAGAAAACTCCAGGGTCTGCCTTCGACCATCTCCCTGGCCTCCAGGTCGCTCATCACATCATAAGGCGGAGCGGCAACTTCTTCCGCACGGCCGGTAGCAGGCCTCAGCCCGGGAAACGCTCTGATCAGCGACATAACTGTCCTCGAAGGATATGCTTGGGAACGGCAGACTTATTCAGCCCGCATTGTTCCAAAGCGTTCACCCGCTGTCCAGACAGAGATGCTTATCGCGATATTAGCCGTTGTTTCGGTGTGGAAAATCCCGCCGCGGGAGTGAATCGGTTTGCCTGATCTGCTGCCATAACCAAACCAGTGCAGATGTGTGATGGAGTTGTAGCGGGCACAGCCCGCGCTGGAAGATCGCCTGGGCGGGATGGATGTGCAGCACCCGATCAGTGTGGTCGCCGTCCCGAAAGCAGGATCAAGGGCGTTATTCCCGCTCTTCAATCCAGGCCATCTGGATGGCCTCCAGAATCCGCTCGCCGGTATGTTTCGGGTCATCATCAAAATCGGGCAGCGCCGTGACCCACTTATTCAGGTCGACGAAGTTGACATGATTGGGATCGACATCCGGATACGTCTCATCCAGTTCAATCGCGATGTTGAGAGAATCCGTCCATTTCAAACCCATAGCCTGCCCCCTCAGTGAGTTTCTGAAACCATATTAATAGTGTATTTGGGTATTTCGATCACCAGGTCCTCATCACCGACCAGTGCCTGACAGCTGAGTCGGGATTCCGGCTCCAAACCCCACGCCTTGTCCAGCATATCCTCTTCCACCTCATCGGCCTCTCCCAGGGAATCAAGCCCCTCCCGGACGATCACGTGGCAAGTCGTGCAGGCACAGGATTTTTCGCAGGCGTGCTCAATCTCTATGCCATTTTGATTGGCGGCATCGCAAATGGAGATACCGGGTTCCACCTCGATCACCGCCCCCTCCGGGCAGATCTCTTCATGTGGAAGAAAAATTAGTTGAGTCATGATCAATCCTACTGGCTTCTGCTATTCAAAATCATCAACGCTGTGGCCGGACATGGCCTTGCGCACACTGGCGTTCATGCGCCGTTCGACATAAAACTCGCAGGATTTTTCCAGCGCGTCCACTGCCGATTTGATCGCCGAATGATCTCCATTGCGGGTAATTTCAGCAAGTGTCCGCAGCGCTGATTCCACACTGCTTCGTTCATCCGCATTCAGCAACGCATCGCCATCGTCCTTGAGTGCAGCGGTCAATGCCTCGATAACACGTTCGGCTTCTACCTGCTGCTCGCGCAGCTTGCGCGCCTCCATATCCTCCTGGGCATGGTCAATGGATTCACGCAGCATGGACTCGATCTCGCCATCGGTCAATCCATAGGAGGGCTTCACCTCAACACTCGCCCTGACCCCGCTGCTCTGCTCTTGTGCTTCCACACTCAGCAGGCCGTCGGCATCCACCGAGAAGGTTACCCGGATACGCGCCGCGCCGGCCACCATCGGCGGTATCCCACGCAATTCGAAGCGCGCCAGCGAACGATTGTCGACAACCAGTTCTCGCTCTCCCTGCAGCACATGCACGGCCATGGCCGTCTGCCCGTCTTTGAAGGTAGTGAACTCCTGGGCCCGGGCCACCGGAATGGTGGTGTTCCTCGGGATGAGCTTCTCGACCAGTCCGCCCATGGTCTCGATCCCGAGCGAGAGCGGATTGACATCCAGCAGCAACATCTCGTTATCCGATTTATTGCCTACCAAAATATCCGCCTGGATAGCGGCACCGATCGCCACCACGCGATCCGGATCGATATCCACCAGCGGCTCGGTACGGAAAAACTCACCCACCAGTTCCCGCACCCTGGGGACCCGGGTGGAGCCCCCGACCATCACCACATCCTCGATATCCTCCGGCGTCAGGCCGGCATCACGCAGCGCGCGGCGACAGGGCGCCAGGGTCTTGCGAATCAGGGGATCGACCAATATATTGAACTGTTCGCGGCTCAGCTCACCCTGCCAGGAGGCGCCGTCCGCCAGGACCACTGATATCGCCGCACTGTCCGATTCGGTGAGCGCCTCTTTTGCCTGGCAAGCCACCTGCATCAATTGCCGCAACGTGGAGCGGTCCGCATCCCGATCAATATCAGCCTGGGACATAATCCACTCGGCAATCGCATGATCCAGATCATCACCACCGAGCGCGGAGTCCCCACCTGTCGACAGGACTTCGAACACACCCTTGTTGAGGCGCAGGATTGAGATATCAAAAGTACCACCACCCAGATCATAAATGGCGTGCACGCCGTCCGATCCGGTATCCAGGCCATAGGCGACTGCCGCCGCCGTGGGTTCATTCAGGAGCCGCAATACCTTTAGACCGGCAATCGTCGCCGCATCCTTGGTGGCCTGTCGCTGGGCATCATCAAAATAGGCCGGGACGGTGATCACAATCCCCTCCAGCTCTCCACCCAACGAGCTTTCCGCGCGCCTTACCAGGGACTTGAGAATTTCCGAGGAGACTTCGACCGAACTGACATCCCCCCGTGCGGTGTGGATGCGGGGAACGGCAGCATCACCGTCCTGGAACTGGTAAGGCAGCTGGTTACCGAGGGATTTGATATCCGCAAGACCACGACCGATCAACCGTTTGACGGAGATGATGGTGTTCAACGGGTCCTTGGCCGCCATCTCCTTGGCCTGCCGGCCCACCTCGATACCGTTTTCCGTATAACGCACGACAGAGGGCAGCAGGTGCTCTCCGTCATCGTTCGGCAGGGTAACCGCCTTGCCACTGCGCACGGCAGCAACCAGGGAGTTGGTGGTTCCGAGATCTATCCCCACCGCCAGCCGGTGCTGATGCGGCGCGGCAGACTGCCCGGGTTCAGAAAGTTGTAATAAGGCCATAATCGGGGCGGCTCATCATAGGGCGTCATCCAGCTCGGCTTCGAGGGATTCGGCATCAAAACGAAGTTTCTTCAGAAATTGCATCTTGCGCAGATTTTCTCTGGCCGCTTCAAGCTGCTCCGGCGTCGCCGCTTCAAACTGGATAGCCATCTGAGCGATCAGGGCGTTGATCCGTTGATTGACGTCAGCCATAAAGGCAGCAATCACCTGATACGGGTCCGGTTGGTTGCGCGCCTCCTCCAGCGCCTCCCGAAGTTCCATCTGCTCCATCAGAAAGGCGGCATCCCGGGTGGTCTCCTGGCCATGCTCCATATTGATACCATGCAGGCTGAGGAGATAGCGGGCACGCAGGATGGGATCTTTTAGTGTCTCGTAGGCCTCATTGATGCGAACAGACCCCTGCATCGAAAGTCGGCGTTCCTGTTCAGTTGAATTGGCAAACCGGTCTGGATGTACTGCCTTCTGTAACTCACGGTAATGAGTCGAAAGATGATCAGTGTCTACAACATAATCCACCGGCAAGCCAAACAACTCAAAGTAGTTCTTTGAGAAATCCAGCATCGCTTTTTATTAACAGTTATAGGGTGATTGGAACTCAGCGTTGGCTCTGGAAAACCCGATCAGACGTTGAAGCTTTCGCCACAACCACAAGCATCCTTGACGTTTGGGTTATTGAACTTAAACCCCTCGTTGAGCCCCTCTTTGGTATAGTCCAGTTCCGTGCCGTCCAGATAGAGCAGGCTCTTCGGGTCAACCAGCACCTTGACGCCATGCTGTTCAAAAATCTGGTCGTCCGCCTCGCTATCGTCGGCGAACTCCAGCACATAGGCCATGCCGGAACAGCCGGAGGTGCGGACACCGAGCCTGATACCCAGACCGGACCCCCGGTTATCCAGAAAATTACGCACATGCCTGGCGGCCGCTTCAGTTATGGTAATGGTCATATCGTCTCGCTCCGGGTTCCCTTTCGGCATCCCGATCTACAACTACTATAGAGGCAATATAATGCCTTAATGGCTATCCTTTTGCATTCTTGGTCGCATAATCCTGCACCGCGGCCTTAATGGCATCCTCCGCCAACACCGAGCAGTGGACCTTGACCGGCGGCAATGCCAGCTCTTCGGCAATCTGGGTGTTTTTGATCTGCTGGGCCTCTTCCAGGGTTTTACCCTTCACCCATTCGGTCAACAGACTGCTGGATGCGATGGCCGAACCACAACCATAGGTCTTGAATTTGGCATCTTCAATCACGCCCTGATCATTGACCTGAATCTGTAACCGCATCACGTCACCACAAGCGGGCGCTCCGACCATCCCGGTACCGACATTCTTGGCATCCTTATCCATCACGCCTACATTGCGGGGATTCTCATAATGGTCCAAGACCTTCTCACTGTATGACATACTCGATTCTCCAAATTCAGTGACCGGCCTGCTTTATGCCGGTGACACGCGTAAACTGCAAATAGATTGACCCTGTTACTTTATCAGACAGTGGCGCAGGCTTAATGTGCCGCCCACTGTACCGAATTGAGGTCAATCCCTTCCTTGAACATATCCCACAAAGGCGAAAGCTCACGCAGGCGGTTGACCTGCTGACTAATCAGTTCGATGACATGATCGACCTCTTCCTCGGTGGTAAAACGACCGATGGTGAAACGGATGGAACTGTGCGCCAGTTCGTCCTGCCGACCTATCGCGCGCAACACGTAGCTGGGCTCAAGACTGGCGGAGGTGCAGGCCGAGCCGGATGATACGGCGAAGTCCTTCAACGCCATGATCAGGGATTCACCCTCGACGTAGGCAAAACTGACATTCAGATTACCCGCCACCCGATGCTCCAGGTCACCATTGAGATAGATCTCGTCCATCGCCCTCATGCCATTCCAGAGGCGGTCACGCAACTTCATGATGCGTTCATTATCCTGCGCCATCTCCGCCTTCGCGATACGAAAGGCCTCGCCCATACCGACAATCTGGTGCGTCGCCAGGGTACCGGAACGCATACCGCGCTCATGGCCGCCGCCGTGCATCTGGGCTTCCAGGCGAACCCGCGGTTTACGCCGTACATAAAGTGCGCCAATCCCTTTGGGACCATAGATCTTGTGCGCGGAGAGTGACAGCAAGTCTACCTTCATACGCTCCATATCCAGCGGGATCTTGCCGGCGCTCTGCGCGGCGTCCACATGGAACAGAATCTTGCGCGCGCGGGTCAGTTCGCCGATAGCCTCGATATCCTGAATCACGCCGATCTCGTTGTTCACGTGCATGATCGAAACCAGGATGGTGTCATCGCGCATCGCCGCTTCAAGCTTGCCCAGGTCGATCAATCCATCCGGTTCCGGGTCCAGATAGGTCACTTCGAACCCTTCACGCTCCAGTTGGCGACAGGTATCGAGAACCGCCTTGTGCTCGGTCTTGCTGGTAATGATGTGCTTGCCCTGTTTCTGGTAGAAATGCGCAGCGCCCTTGATTGCCAGGTTATCGGACTCGGTGGCACCCGATGTCCAGACGATCTCCTTTGGATTTGCATTCAACAGTGCGGCCACATCACTCCTGGCCCGCTCTACCGCATCATCCGCATCCCAACCGAACTTATGTGACCGGGAGGCCGGATTTCCGAACATGCCATCCGGCGTCAGGTACTGGCACATCTTCTCAGCAACCCGGGGATCAACAGGTGTGGTCGCCGAATAGTCCATGTAAATGGGTAATTTCATCATCACTCCAAAAAGTTATTCGGTAAATATCAAGCTCGAACGCCTGTACCCACCGCAGTAGCTGCAAATTTCACATCCGCCGACACGGCGGCCTTTTCAGCGGTCCGCCTCAGCTCTTCATCCTGGCGCTGGGCAACCTTCTTAACCCCGCGCCGCTCCATCAGGTCGTGCAGGCTGATCCGATTAAGATAGTCGTAGATCTGGTCACTGAGGTCATGCCAGAGATCATGGGTCAGACAGCGTTCGTTGTCCTGGCAGTTGTGATTACCGCCACAGCGTGTAGTGTCGACCTTCTCGTCCACTGCCGTGATGACCGAGGCTATGAAGATCTCATTCGCCTCTTTGCCCAGCACGTAACCACCACCAGGACCCCTGACACTGGCCACCAGCAGTTTTTTACGCAAACGGGAGAACAGCTGCTCCAGATATGAAAGGGAAATACCCTGTCGCTCGGCGATATCCGCCAGGGTAATCGGTCCCTGCCCCTGGTGGAAAGCCAGATCCAGCATGGCGGTTACGGCATAACGTCCTTTTGTGGTTAACCTCACAACAGATACTCCTGAAATATTTGATGCTGCTAATATATAATACCTGACTGAATCGGTCAACTATTCAGGAGCGCTATTTTCCTTAACCTGACTTGAAGAAATCGAGTCTGCAGCTCGTTGTATTTTAAGCAGTTCTTCGGCCGTAGAGGCAATTTCACATGAATCTATTTCAGGTATATCGAGGTCAGGCTGCTCCTCACTGACTCGCCTGATAATCCGGCACATGGTCTGCATGCGTTGGTCCATGACATGGATATGATCAAGCATGCAATTAATGGCATGGGCAACCGGGTCCGGGGCATCACTGGTGGCGCCGTAGGCGTCAAAGCCCATCTTCTCAGCCGTCGCCGAGCGTCTGGACGCCGTCGCTGCGGATGAAGCCTCAATCAGTCGCCCGGGCACACCGACCACCGTGGTTCCCGGTGGCACGGCCTTAAGGACCACCGCGTTCGATCCGATCCTGGCGCCGTCGCCGATCTCGATCGGGCCCAGCACCTTGGCACCGGCACCCACAACAACATTTCTACCCAGGGTCGGATGGCGCTTGCCCTTCTGCCAACTGGTGCCGCCGAGGGTTACACCGTGGTAAAGGGTACAGTCGTCGCCGATCACCGCCGTCTCGCCGATCACCACCCCCATGCCGTGATCAATAAAGAAGCGTCGACCAATGGTCGCCCCCGGATGGATCTCGATACCGGTGATCCAACGGGCAAAGGTGGAGATCAGCCGGGCAATCCAGCAGAGACCTATATTCCATAACCAATGGGTGAGTCGGTGGATCAGCAGGGCGTGCAGACCGGGATAGGTGGTCAGCACCTCAAAGGCATTGCGGGCCGCCGGATCGCGTTCAAATACACTGGCGATATCTTCTTTGAGACGAGTGAACATTCAGGGGATTCCATTAACTCCAGCACAACATCGGAAAACAGCTATTCCTGACTATTCTACTCGATTATTTTGCCAACTGACCAGCACCCTAGATATGGGCGTCACGGCTGAAACCGTGCCCGCTAACGGCGCATCGATTTACGGCCTTGTGCCGCACTCAGGATGCCCCGCAGGATATTAACCTCTTCCGGATCGGGGCGCGCCCGCAAAAACAGACGGCGAAGTCGCCGCTGCAGCTTCTCCGATTGCCGGGGATTACTGAAGCCGATGTCCTGCATGGCCTGCTGCAGATGCTGAAAAAAGCCCTCCATCGCGTCCACCGTCGCCACTGCGGAAAGGCCCGCCTCATCAGTCTGCCTATCCGCCAGGGACTGAATATAAACCTCATAGGCAATAACCTGCAGCGCCTGAGCGATATTCAGCGAGCTGTATTCCGGGTTGGCCGGAATGTGCACCAGGTAGTGACAGCGATCCAGCTCACTGTTGCGCAGCCCCGAACTCTCCCGCCCGAACAGGATCGCCACCTCACCCTGGGACGCCTCGGCCCACACCTGCTCGGCACAGGCCCGCGGCAATAACTGTGGCCACTCCACCGTCCGGAGGCGGGCACTCGCACCGACCACCAGCCGACACCCTTCAAGGGCCTGATCCAGGGTCTCATATACCCGGCACTGTTCCAGAATACTGTCTGCCCCGGCCGCCCGGGCGGTCGCTTCCGCACTCGGATAGGCGCGTGGTGCAACCAGGCAGAGTTGCGTCAGGCACATGTTCTTCATCGCCCTGGCAGCGGCCCCGATATTGCCCGGATGGGTCGTCTCGATCAGTACAATTTTGATGTTCTTCAGCATAGCCGCAAAGCGTACATGATTCGGCACCATTTCTCAGCTGGATTAGAAACGCCGGCACTAAAGTTTCTTTCCGGGAAAGTTGATTTTTCCTTTATTAGATGCGCCGCTTGATGTATCTTCCACGCCCATGCACCCGATGATGAATATTGCTGTCCGCGCCGCCCGTAGCGCCGGTAACATACTCCTCCGTTATTACGAGCGAACCGATACCCTGACGATTACCCAGAAGGGTTTGAACGATTTTGTATCCGAGGTGGACCGCGCCTCCGAGCAGGCCATTATCGATACCCTGCGGGGCTCATACCCCAACCATGCCATTCTGGCGGAAGAGAGCGGCAGCAAGAGCGGCAATGAGTTCCAGTGGATCATCGATCCACTCGACGGCACCACCAACTATCTGCACGGATTCCCCCAGTTCTCCATCTCGATCGCCCTGAAACATAAGGGTGTCCTGGAACATGGACTGGTCTACGATCCGTTACGTGACGAGATGTTTACCGCCAGCCGCGGGGACGGTGCGCTGTTGAATGACCGGCGCATCCGCGTCACCAACAGAAAAAGCCTGGACGGGGCGCTGCTCGGCACCGGCTTCCCCTACCGCGATCAGTCCAATCTGGACGCCTACCTGGGCATGTTCCGGGCGTTGATCAAGGATACCGCCGGCATCCGCCGCCCGGGATCAGCGGCACTGGACCTGGCTTACGTAGCCGCCGGTCGCCTGGATGGGTTCTGGGAACTGGGGCTGTCCGAGTGGGATTTCGCCGCCGGCGCCCTGTTGGTCAAAGAGGCCGGTGGTACTGTATCGGATATCAATGGTGGCGGCCGTTTTTTTGAAACCGGTAATATTATCGCTGGTGGTTTGCGGCTCCATTCAGCCATGTCGAGCACGATACGTCCCCACCTCACCGATCGATTGCGCGGCTGATCCAGCTATCGCCACCGATTACGCCCGACGAGCGATCGGGCATCAGTACCGGCACATTTCCCGATAGCGCGCTCAAGTTTCCCAGAACCGTACCGATAACCGGGTTAAGTCAGTGAAGATGCCGTCTTCACTGGGAACCCTGGAGATCGGACCACATGAAGGACAATCCAGCCACAACCGCGACAGTCAGCGACCGCGCACTTGAGTTGATCATGCGCGACGTACTGGATGGTCTGTTTGAACTCTCCCTGGAATCCTCGCTCTGCGCCGATATCGCTGATTTCGAAATCCTGGAGATCCGTCCAGCGATCAGCAGAAACCAGCATAGGCGCGTGGATAGCAGCAAAACCGACGCGGAGATTATCGACTTTCCAAATCTCAAGCGCGCCTGCGGATAGCCCTTAGCCCTTCACGAAAAAAGCCCGACGGGTAAGCAGTCCGCCGGGCTTTTCTATTCTCTGCCTATCTTTACCGCATGGATCAGGGTTCCGCATCCACCTCCGCGCCCTCTTTCACCACCGGCATCAGATCCGCCTTGCTGATACCCAGCATCAGGGCCGCGGTACTGGCAACATAGATAGAGGAGTAAGTGCCGACCACAATGCCGATAATCAGCGCAAAGGCGAAGCTGTGAATGATCTCTCCACCAAACACAAACAGGGCGGCCAATACCAGCAGCGTGGTCAGGGAGGTCATCAGTGTGCGCGACAAGGTCTGGTTCAGTGAGCTGTTAACAATCTCCACCGCACTGCCCTTGCGCATCTTGCGAAAATTCTCCCGGATACGATCAAACACCACAATCGTGTCGTTCAGCGAGTAACCAATCACCGCCAGCACCGCCGCCAGTACGGTCAGGTCAAACTCAATCTGAAAAATGGAAAAGACACCCAGGGTGATCAGCACATCGTGAATCAGGGCAACCACCGAGCCCAAAGCAAAACGGTATTCAAAACGCAGCGCCACGTAGACCAGAATACCCATAAGCGCATAGAGCATCGCCAGACCACCATCCTCGGTCAGCTCATCCCCTACCTGCGGCCCAACAAACTCAACCCGGCGCAGCGTCGTTTCACCTGCCCCCGCCTGCTTCAGCGCAGCGAAGGCGCGATCACTCAACTCGGCGCTTCCCAGTTCAGCCTGTGGAGGCAATCGCACCAGCACATCCCTGGAGGTACCGAAGTGCTGCACCACCGCGTCACCAAAGCCGCCTTCACCAAGGACTTCCCGCACCTTGCCCAGCTCTACCGCCTCCTGATAACCAACCTCCACCAGGGTACCCCCGGTAAAGTCAATGCCGAGACTCAGTCCTCGCACCAGCACGGAACCGATGGCGGTCAGCACCAGTAGAATTGAGAATATTGCAGCAAGCTTGCGCTTGCCCATGAAATCGATTTCGCTCTTTCTTTTGAAAATCTGCATCAGAGTCATCCAAATCAGATACTGAGCCTGGCGACACGCTTGCCACCATAGATCAGGTTGACCACGGCACGGGTGCCCACAATAGCGGTGAACATGGAGGTCAGGATGCCGATAAACAGGGTCACGGCAAAGCCCTTGATCGGCCCGGTTCCGAAGCTGAACAGCACCACCGCCGCAATCAATGTGGTGATATTGGCATCCACAATGGTGGAGAGTGCCTTTTCATAGCCGGCAAAGATACTCGCCTGGGGGGTGCTGCCGTTACGTATCTCCTCACGAATGCGCTCAAAGATCAGCACGTTGGCATCCACCGCCATACCCACGGTGAGCACGATACCGGCAATACCCGGCAGTGTCAGCGTCGCCTGCAGCATGGAGAGCACCGCCACAATGAAGACCAGGTTGAGCAGCAGGGCCAGGTTGGCCACCAGACCAAACACCTTATAATAAATAGCCATGAAGACCATCACCACGGCGAGGCCGATCACCACCGAGGTGAACCCCTGATCGATATTATCCTGCCCCAGGCTCGGGCCGATCGTCCGCTCCTCGACGATATCGATCGGCGCGGCCAGTGCTCCGGCACGCAATAACAGCGCCAGGTCGTGGGCCTCTTCGGGGCTATCCAGACCGGTTGTCTGGAAGCGGCGACCAAACGGTTCGATGATATTGGCGACACTGATCACCTCTTCCACCTGAACCTTGCGGGTTACCGGCTCGCCATCCACCATACGGGTATCTTTGCGGGTTTCGATAAAAACCACTGCCATCGGCTTATTGACATTTTCCGTGGTCACGTTGCGCATGCGACGCGCGCCCTGGCTGTCCAGACTGACCGATACCATGGGACTACCGGTGCGCTGGTCGAATCCGGATGATGCATCGGTGATCTGGTTACCGGTAACGATCACCCGCTTCTTCAGCAGGATCGGGCGCCCATCACGGGTCCGGTAAAGTTTCGACCCGGGCGGCACCTTGCCGGCTAGGGCATCTTCCACGCTGTGTTCCGTATCCTCCAGCCGATACTCCAGGGTAGCCGTGGCACCCAGCAGCTCTTTCAGTTTCGAGGGATCCTGGGCGCCAGGGAGCTGGACGACGATGCGCCGCTCGCCCTGCTGCTGTATCACCGGCTCCGAGACACCCAGCGCATTGACGCGATTACGTAGCGTGGTGATATTCTGATCCAGCGCGAACTTCTTCACCGAGCGCTGTTCACTAGCGCTCATTCTTGCCTGGACCAGGTACTCGCCCCCCTCATCCAGGGACTCAAGCAGCAGGTCGCGGAACTCGTTACCAATCACATCCAGCGCCTGATCACGCAACCCGGCCTCTTTGAACGTAACCAGAATTGCATCATCCCGGTTGGCTACCCGGCTATAACGCACTTTCTCAGTCCGCAACAGGGTGCGGATATCACCGTTATACCGCTCCATCGCCTGACTGACCGCCGCATCCATGTCGACATCAATCAGGACATGGATACCCCCCCGCAAATCAAGACCCAGATACATGGGCAGGGCACCCATACTCTGCAGCCAGCCCGGCACGTCAGTGGAGAGGGTCAGGGCCTGGGTGTAATCCGCCCCCAGAGTTGCCTCCAGAATTTCCTTGGCCCGCAGCTGACTCTCCGAGTCAGTAAATCTGACCAGCAGTTTATCTTCACCGGTTGCGGTCGATTTTATCTTGATATTTGCACTGTCCAGGGCCGTGCGGACGGTCAACTCGGTCGCGGAATCGACCGATGCCCGGCGACTGCCGCTGATCTCCAGTGAAGGGTCCTGATCGAATATGTTCGGCAAGGCGTAGACCAGACCAAACAGTACCAGTACCGCTACGAGGATGTTCTTCCAGAGGGGATATCGGTTCATCGTTGTCTGTTATTGTGGAAGCGCTACAGGGGCACGCCTGGATCACCGGCCTCCCCAATGAAACAGCCGGCCCTTGCGGGCCGGCCAGTGATTAAAGCTCTTTCAGGGTGCCCTTCGGCATGATGGCTGCGACCGCCTGACGACGGATCTTGACCTCGACGCCTTCAGCGATTTCAACTTTCACGAAATTCTCGCCCAGATCGGAAATCCGCCCCATCAATCCGCCTTCGGTCTGTACTTCATCGCCCTTGGCCAGGGTCTCGACCAGTTTCTTATGTTCCTTCTGTCGCTTCATTTGGGGACGGATCATCAGGAAATAGAGCATGATGATCAGGCCAATCGGCAGAATCAGTCCTTCCAAACCCGCTCCACCGGCACCGCCGCCAGTAGCCTGGGCCATGGCATCTGAAATAAAGAAACTCATGGTGTTCTTACCTTAAGTCAAGTGGTCAAAATATATTGATTCAGCACAGAGTACACCGTAGCGAAATCACAAGCGGAGCATTATGCCACAGTTGTTGTGATTAAAAAATTTATGGCGCTACGCCTGCGCATCCGAATCAATGCAAGTACCGGAAATAAGGCCTGGGCTGCGGATTTTCAAGTAGGCACCTCAGGCCCGCATGGCGTAAAAATCCCGAACGAAGGCATCGAAACGCTGCTCCGTGATGGCCTGGCGAATATCGCGCATCAGTGACTGGTAGTAGTGCAGGTTATGGATAGTATTCAGCCGGGCACCCAGTATCTCATTGCAGCGCGACAGGTGCCGTAGATAGCTCCGACTGTAGTTTTGGCAGGTGTAGCAATCACAATGGGGGTCCAGAGGTCCTGTGTCACCGGCATGCACGGCATTGCGAATGCGCACCACGCCCTGATGCGTAAACAGGTGGCCATTGCGCGCGTTACGGGTCGGCATGACACAATCAAACATATCGATACCGCGCCGCACCGCTTCCACGATATCCTCCGGCGTTCCTACGCCCATCAGATAGTGGGGCTTATCTGCCGGCAATCTGGACGAGAGGAAGTCCAGCACCCGCCAACGGTCGGCAGGCGGCTCGCCTACTGAAAGCCCGCCCACGGCATAGCCGTCAAAACCGATCTCCATCAGCCCTTCCAGCGAACGCCCGCGCAACGACTCATAGACACCACCCTGGACAATACCGAACAGCGCCGACGGGTTGTCGCCATGCGCCTGCCTGCTGCGCTCGGCCCAGCGCAGTGAGAGCTCCATGGAGACCCGCGCCTCCAGCTCCGTGGCCGGATACGGCGTGCACTCATCAAAGATCATCACGATGTCGGAACCAAGCCTACGCTGTACCGCCATCGACTCTTCCGGCCCCATGAATATCCGGCTGCCATCGATAGGCGAGCGAAAGTGCACCCCCGCCTCGGTAATCTTGCGCATCGCCCCCAGACTGAACACCTGAAAGCCACCGGAATCGGTCAGAATGGGACGCTGCCAATGAATAAAGTCATGCAGATCGCCATGGGCAGAGATGATATCGGTGCCGGGCCGGAGCATGAGATGGAAGGTGTTACCCAGGATGATTTCGGCGCCCCCCGACTCCAGCTCTTCCGGGGTCATCGCCTTCACCGTGCCGTAGGTCCCGACCGGCATGAAGGCCGGTGTCTGTATGGTCCCACGCGGGAATGTAAGCTGACCCCGGCGGGCCGCGCCGTCAATATTTACGACTTCAAAAAGCATGACTTATATCAACATAAATGGATTTTAACGACTTGACACACTGCAGCATATATTAGAAACTACGCATGTACTGAAAAACAACTCGGTACACACTCCTCCATCCTCCTTTGGTGGATTTATTTACGCGGCAATCCACTTGCCGCGTTTTTTTTGCCCGGAAAATATGAGCGCCACACCTTCCGGGTTCATGCCCAATCTGCGCGCTCCAGAAACATCGCATCACCATAGCTGAAAAAACGATAACGCTGAACCACGGCATGTTGGTATGCCGCCATAATTCGCTCATATCCGGAGAATGCCGCCACCAGCATCAGCAGGGTGGATTCAGGCAAATGGAAGTTGGTAAGCAGGGCATCAACACTACGAAACCGGTAGCCCGGAGTGATGAACAACCGGGTATCCCCGTAGAAGGGTTGTATCTCCCCTTCCCGGGACGCGGACTCAAGACTGCGCACACTGGTTGTACCCACCGCCACAACCCGCGCCCCCCGGGCGCGTGCCGCACGGACCTGCTCACACACCTCCGGACTCACTTCCGCATACTCGCTATGCATGACATGCTCCTCCAAACGGTCGACCCGGACCGGCCTGAAGGTGCCTGCCCCCACATGCAGGGTGACGAAGGCACGTTCGACCCCCATGGCATCCAGCCGCGCCAGCATGGCCTGGTCAAAATGGAGACCCGCAGTAGGTGCAGCGACCGCGCCCTCGCGCTGGGAGTAGACGGTCTGGTAGCGCTCTTCATCCAGCGCCTGATCCTCGCGACTGATGTAGGGAGGGAGCGGCATATGCCCGGTCTGGCACATCAGTTCATGGAGGTCCACGTCACAAGCGGCAATGACGAACAGATCCTCCTGCCGCCCCTGCACCTCCAGCACATTCCCGTCTTCAAGCAGTATACGGCTGCCTGCCCTGGGTGACTTGCTGGCCCGGATATGGGCCAGCCCCCGACGAGGCTCCAACACCCGCTCGATCAGCAGTTCAACTTTCCCCCCAGTCGCCTTGGTACCAAACAACCTGGCGCGCATTACCCGGGTATCATTGAACACCAGCAGGTCACCGGGATTCAGTAGCGAGGGCAGGTCGGCAAACAGACGATCAACCGGCCCTTCTCCGCCGCAGGGCAGATGGAGTAGCCGGCTGTCCTGCCGGTTTCCGGTGGGAAACTGGGCGATCAGCTCATCAGGGAGATCATAGTGGAAGTCGCTTCTCTGCATGGGGCGCGCATCTTACCATAGACTGCCGTAGCGCCAAGGCTTCTGTGGTTACCACCGAGGGATTGCACTGCCCCATGAAAAGATTATACTACGCCTCTTCAATCTGCCGGGGTGGTGAAATTGGTAGACACAGGGGATTCAAAATCCCCCGGGGGCAACCCCTTGTCGGTTCGAGTCCGACCCTCGGTACCACTTAAATATCAAAGGCTTATTGCTGTTATTCGGCGTAGGCCTTTTTTATTGTGTGCGACACCAGGTAGCAAACAGGCAGCAAAATGCCCACAGGCCAGCTCACGCCAGATGAATGCAGGAAAGCGTTACTACTGACTGATTTTTGGCATCCAGCTTGGCCAGCGGGCTTGGCGGCTGAGGCGGCCGAAATCCTTGCTACAGCGCAAATCCTCTCCGGAAAACAGAAATTATTACCATCCACCGCAATATTTGTCCGTTGTTTGTCGGTCTATTAACAAGATGGGCTCAAACATTCAGTAGTGCATTGGCCCCAGAGAAACCGCCGCTTTCATCAAAGGCAAGCATATGGAAAACCATCGGATCGTAGTCACCCTGTTTCGCTGGGCGGGTGCCTGGGGACCGTTCAAGGTCAACATCCCCTGTGGCGAACGTTCATTATCCAAAGATGTCATTCTTGACACACTATCCACAGAACTGGCTGGAATACCGGTCGATCTGGATATTCGGGAGTGGTTAAGCGAGTGGTGGAAACCGCTATTGAAAGGAGGATGGCATGCACCCATCGTTATGGTCGAGGGCAAGGTGATCGCCCAGGGCCATGCCCTCAATCGTGGCGTTCTCACCCAAGCTGTCATCGAGGCCTATTCACATACAGCCGTGGTCACCGGCAATCATCTGTTTGGCAAGGAAAGTTGTCCGCACTGCAAACGCGCCAAGGGATACCTGGAAAAGGCCGGCATCAGCTACACATATCATGACGTAGTCAAAAACCCCCATGATCTTTATGAGATGCTGGCAAGGGTCAAACCCATCATCGGGCCCAAGACACCGATCACCGTTCCCCAGATCTGGATTGAAGGTAGCTACATCGGTGGCGCCGACCAGCTAAGTAAAATCGTCCAGCAGAACGTGACTCCAAATTTTGATCGCGGTAAGTGCTCTCTATCCCCTGAAAATCGGAAACTAGCCGAAGACCCAGCTTAAACCGCCATCTTCTGGGTACCGCATCCGTCAGTATTCCTGGCAAAACCTTGCCGCTGCGCATCCCTTTCTGCA
Organism: Sedimenticola selenatireducens; assembly: GCF_963675335.2. Classification (NCBI taxonomy): domain Bacteria; kingdom Pseudomonadati; phylum Pseudomonadota; class Gammaproteobacteria; order Chromatiales; family Sedimenticolaceae; genus Sedimenticola; species Sedimenticola selenatireducens. The sequence continues at coordinate 459,508 of NZ_CAXXYC010000001.1, read as the reverse complement.
AGGATGTGGGGAGTCCGAACGGATTCTAATACATCACTCTTTTGTCGAATGTTTATCGAATCTGTGCGGTTGTATTCCCGTCGCCTGCCGCCAAGCACGCATCAACACTACCTTACGCAGGGTTGTATCAATCCGCTTATCCTCATTTGGTCTAGAATAATAAATAGCCAATCGCCGCAGCGAATCGGCTAGAACCGAAGAAGGAGAATGCGATGATGCAGACTTCCAGGCACCTGTTTTCAGCTCTCCCCGCATTTTTGCCAACAAATAGAAAGGCCGGCGCAAAGGAGCCTCTTCCAAGCCAACGATTCAGGCCAGGCGTTGAAGCAACGAAGCAAAAATATCTCCCCATCATTTTTGCTGGTGTCGTCGCCCTACTCTCCAACGGCTGTGCCAGCAACGGATCGGACAAACAGACGATAGGCGCTATAACCGGCGCTGTTATCGGCGGTGTAATTGGCAACCAGATCGGCAGTGGCAGCGGCCGGACGCTCGCAACTGGTGCAGGGGTTCTTCTCGGCGCACTCGCAGGTAGCCGAATCGGCAGTTACCTGGAGGAGCAGGACCGCATGAAACAAGCAAAGGCTACCGCCGAGGCGCTCGACAACACGGAACGGAATGAGGTGGCCTGGCAAAATCCCGACAGCGGTGTAAAGGGAACGGTCGAGGCCGAACCCGTCGTAGTCGATAGGCAGGCCAATCTGCAGTGCCGCGTGGTAAAGCAGAAAGTCCGACTGTCGGACGGCCAGACAATGGATGAAGACCTGAAGTTCTGCCGGGGACCCGGAGACGACTGGGAGCTCTCCACATGATTATCGGCAAACCGGTTTCACCCCCCTTTAACCAGGCACCATTGTCACGGCAGTCATATCCATTCCCAATCACCGACACGATAAGTCGAGGCTGACCCCTTGATACGCAACGGCACAAGCCAGCACTGTAATATTTTGGTGATCGCTTGGGCCTTGCTAACGCTCGCCCTTGCGCCCAATGCGCAATCTGCAGACCAAAATGCTGGTGACGCAGGCATCAAGATTGTCCTGCGCAATGCAGTATCCGGGGATCGACCCGCCGACCCTGCTGAGTTCGCGGATATTCTCATCGTCAGGGATCGTCGATCAATCCCGGTTGTGCCCAACATGCGCCTGCGTCCGGGCGACCTTGTTTCCACCGGCAATCTTGAAGCGGTAATTACCTTCAACGGTGACGAAAAAGAGCTTATCGTTGGCAGTAACAGCCAGATTGACATCCTGAACCCTTCGATCAGAGCGGTTATCGGTGAGGTGGTCGTGAAAATTAAAACCGGGGTGACCAAAGCAGCCACCGCAACACGTGACCTGTTCCGTGTTGAAGGCGAATTCGTCCGCGCAGCGGCCGAGGGCACGATTTTCTATTTCCGCGCTTCAGCGGAGGCAACGGAGGTCCGTGTCTTCGAGGGGCGGATACGCATGGAACCCAATCTTGACGAGGCGGAATCACTCTTGCTGGAAGCGGGGGAAATCGCGACCTACCAGCCGAATAAAACACCGGTAAAACACCGGATGAGCAGCGACCAGATCAATGAGATCCTGGTTAAGGTACGTCGGGTCGAGCATGCAGTCCCGCCCTATTCGGGGCGCCAGATCATGCCGCCGCCAGAACCGCAACCGGTGGTACCAAAGCCACCCGACACCCCGGTGATTACTGCGTCAACAGACAGACCTGAACTCGTCCGGGAGGTAAAACGTCTGCTGCTTGCATTGGGTTACGACCCGGGTCCACTGAACACAAACGAGAACGAATCCACCACGGCCGCCGTACGCGCATTCAAACAAAGTCGTAATTTGCCCGGACCGGCGCAAATTGATGAGCCACTCGCCCGAGTGCTGAGAACTGAGAAAAATGCACTCGACAGACGCCAGCCGCTGCCACCGCTGGACCGCGGATCGATTAAAGGCATAGATGCAGCCGCGGGCAAAAAAGTATACACAAAGAACGTCATGACGGCCGATGAGCTGATCGAGTGTATTCGCCAGGACCAGCGGGCCGAAGCAGGGAAATCAGCACTGGACGCGACCATGGCAGAGCTGGATGCCAGAAAAAAGCTACTGGAGAATTTGGCAGAGGCACTGGATCAGCTGTATAAAAATCTGGATCGATCCGATCAGACCGCCGTGGACAGCTACAATGCAAGAATTACCGACTACCAGTTACTGGCAGAAAAATTCAATACAGAAGAGATTGGAAGACACAGAGAGCTGTTGAAGTCGTACAACGACGCACTGAATGCATGCGAAAAGATGTGCGCCAACCGGCAATACTATATTGATGATTACCTGGTGGCGCGGGATACACTTCGATTGAAAGAGCCGCACGACTCACGCTGCGGGATATGACCTGACGGCTGTTGAAAAGAGGAATTGCCACAACAGTGGCCATGTCACCTTTCATACCAGCCACTTGGTGGAAAAACGCCGGAACAACAGGTACGCGACAGTCAGGGTAAACAGGTCGTAGGCAGTGTGTAGCAGAAGATTCTCCTCGGCGACCAGATAAACCGATAACAGCAGATATAAAAACATCAGCACAGCGAATACCAGACGACGAAAATAAGCGGGCCTGCCAAACAGCTTTATTCCCAGCCAGGCCCCCAGGCTGGATATTGCCAGCATCAGAAAAACCTGAGGGTAGACGCCCAATGGCCGGACTATCCGGTTTGTTACAAGCGTGTTGATCGCATCGGCGTATAGTTCGTAACCGTAACGCTGTTCCGGCCCGAGGCCGTAGGCAACAGTAAACTCCTCTTCGGGGGCCTCAAGGCCAACAATTACCGTTCGCCCCCGGATTATGTTTCCGTCAAATTGACCGGCCAGGACGGCGTTCATATCTATACGCCTGTCATATGCACGTAACGCCACCAAAGGACTGAGACGCAACAGGATCAGCGCCGACTGCGTATCTGGATTCATTGCCTTACACCCTTTGGGCGTTGCGTGAATCCGCTCCAGCAGGGAGATCGGGTATTGGAGTTTCCTTCCATCGCCTGCGGCAAGCGTCAGCGAGTTCGATTCCGGGTTGAGGGAGTCGACGGAAACCCGTCCGGCAGCTCCCAGCAATGCGATACCCGGAAGACTGCTAATCCGATCCGGTTCATTCCTGGATTCCGCCTCCCGGTAATTCATCGCTATCGGCATCATCATCGTGTAACCGAGGCGTCTGCCCACGCAGACCAAGCCGAGCCCACCGACTGATTCCGCCAGTATTTTTACCGCCCGCGGCTTTCTCTCTTCCAGCTCAGCGAACCCGAAGAACACGCTTGTTCCCGCATCTGCCGCCGCCTCGAATGCGGCCGATAACGTTTCATCCTGATCACGTGATTCATGAAAAACAAGATCCAGGAGGATGGCGCCGGCACCGGCTTCAGTAAGTCTGGATATCAGTTCGGCGTAGGTGGCGCGGGCAGAGGGTGCATGCGTATTAAAGGTTCCGGGTATGGCAACCAGCGATACATTTGCTTCGAGCTGCGCGGGGAAGAGCATATCGGCCAGTGCGAGCGACCATGTGGTGGTGCGCGTCTCCAGGGTGAAGAGATCCAGAAGACCGACCCACAGAATAACCAGCATCAGCAGCGTAATTGCCGGAACCGACCAGCGCTTGGACCGTTCCAGCACGCGGCGTCCCTGTTCCCAACGCAGCTTCTCGCGCAGGCCGCGCCCGGTTATCCGGGCGATCAGATTCTCCAGGTCGGCATTAAAGGTCTCATGCCGAATACTGAGTGTCTGCATCCCGGCAAGCGGGGAGAGTAGCGCGGGCAGCTCTTCGTTAGCCAGTGGCGGGACATCCTCGAGCAGCACGGGTATCAGTTTTTTTTTCTTCTCCAGCGCTGACGCTATCTCCCACCTGGTCACGTCATCGGGATTGTCAAGACGTCGAACCCCGTTGGGTTCGGTCATCGTCAGCCATTCGCGTCCGATGAGGACTATCATGATATCCGATGAATCTATTCGCGCACCGAGCACATTGCGCCAGTTTTCACCGGCAGGAATACCCTCGACATCCATGAAAATATCCCAATCCGGCTGCGCGGCCCGCAGACGGTCGTATACCAGCCGGGAGTAGCCGGAACTCTCTTTTCGCCTGTAACTGATAAAGACTTTTTTCATCAACCCGCCTTGCACGGAACAGGACCGACGGCGCCAAAATGGGTCGAGTCCCAACCAGGATTGGTTGGATCCATTTCAACCTGCTGACCCGGATAACCCCGAATCTCGTCTGCAGCCAGCGGCACGCGCTATTGGACGGATTTGTCCAATCAATCTAAAAACAGGTCCTGGTACAATTTTCCCTTGGGATTGACAGCATACTGAGCGAAATCCGTGATTCCCGTTTCGGTCAAGACTTCGTCGTCGATAAAGAAATTACCCGTACATTCGCGGCTTTTACGTATCAGGATAGCGTAGGCGGCGTCGGCCACAATAGCGGGCTTGCGACAATTCTCAGGCTTTACCATATCACCGAGCATGGCGACTGCCGCCGTGTAGATTACAGTGCGCGGCCATAGCGCATTGACCGCCACACCCTGCTTTCGAAACTCCTCCGACATGCCCAGAACGCACATACTCATGCCGTACTTGGCAATGGTGTAAGCAGTATGATTTTTAAACCAGTGAGGCTTCATTAACAGCGGCGGGGACAGCGTAAGGATATGCGGATTCTCTGCCTTGAGAAGATGCGGCAGACAGGCCTGAGAGCTCGCAAAGGTTCCGCGGGCATTGACCTGGTTCATCAGGTCGTAGCGTTTCATCGGCGTCTCCAGCGTGCCGGTGAGACTGATGGCACTGGCGTTGTTGACGAGAATGTCGATGCCGCCAAACAGATCCACCGCCTGACGCACCGCCTCAGCAATCTGCGCCTCATCACGAATATCGGTCTGCACCGGCAGCGCCTTGCCGCCCGCCGCCTCAATCTCCGCTGCCGCAGTGAAGATAGTCCCTGGCAGCTTGGGATGAGGTTGGATGGTCTTGGCGGCGATAACGATATTGGCCCCGTCCTGTGCGGCGCGCAATGCAATTGCCAATCCAATGCCCCGCGTAGCGCCGGTAATGAAAATGGTCTTACCCTGCAAAGAGCCCATGTTATCTCTCCTTACGCCTGTGCCACCGAAACAAAACGCTACAGTGCAGAGTTTTCGTTTTGGCGATCGATTTTGAAGCGACTAGCCTTTCCGATCAGGTATTCAAGCACTAATAAAGAAAGATAGCCCCTGATCTTGATGGTGTCGATGCTCAGAGTGTGCTGAGCATCGACACCATATGCTGATCGGCTGTTTGTAGTGGCACATAGATAGTGCCCATGGTGAACAGGACATCACGCGGCTAAAAAACCGCTATGAGCCTCGATCATCTATCAGGGCTCATGGCGGCAAAACTCTTATCCTTCCATTCTCCGCCAGCAGCCAGGACCAGGGATTTATTTATCGCATCCGGCGTCGCCATAATCTGGGTAAACCCATGCTCGCCGACCATTCTCAGATCAGGAAAATTAACGGCAATTCGAAAGCGTGGCGCCAGTGCAACCACCTCTCTACCGACAACCAGAAGTTCGTAGGGCAGATGGGCCGTCTGCTTGAGCGCCTTGTAATCGATCACTTCCATCACCCGCCTGTCGTCCGCCATCCCTTCAGAGAGGGCGACACCAAACACAGATATATCCGAATGAGGAATATCGAGCCTGTAGACCAGACTGGTCCCACCACGGCCATTGGCGAGGGAGGCCTCCACAGCATTGAGCGCCTCCCGGTGGCTGTCGTATCGTGCCAGGTCCAGCGGGTCATCGAAATATTCCATGCCAAACGTGTAGTGGTATTTGCGCAGTTTTCTTGCTGTCAGCCCCTTGGACCCAAAATATTCAACCGCCCCCAACGCGGCCGCCAGTTTTTTAGTCACTGGTCCAACGTCACCCGACACCCGGTAGGCATGGGCAAAATAGTCTGGATTGGTGTAGGCGATCTGAAGGCCTTTTTTCGTCTGGGTAATGGCCACGCGCTGCGCTGACATATAGGCGGCGTTGGATTCTCCTGCGGCCAGAGCAATTAGATCGTCATTGGTCACAATGACGATATGTGCCTGCTCATAGGGGGTGTATTCCCCCACCACTGTAAACTGCTGAGCCTCCAGCGCCTCTTTTACCCGCTCAACGGTGGACGCAAAGTCACTATCCGAACCGTTTGCCAGGACAAAGGGTTTGAGTTTCTCTGCAGCAAAGCTACTGGAAAAAACACTCAACAAAACCAGAAACGTGTATACAAGCAACCCGAAACGGGACATAGCTGATCTCATCTCCACTCCTCCCTTGGTTTTTTGCATTTTTCCCGGTGATAGCCCGGGGGATCGGCTAACTTTGAACGACCCTGTTTACTTAGTTATTATCTATGTGGGCATTGTCGCCTTGCCCAACGGCAAAAACTTTTTTTGTCAGGTGCGCTGTAACGATTACCTGCCTGGCGGCTGCTCCGGCACCGTCCGCTCCCGGCTCATTATCGCAATAACGGATCCTTACATCTGGGGGGAGAGCAGTGATGAACAACCGCTGCTTGATTCAAACCGCCTGCCTCCGTCCTCAAAAACAGGGATAGGATTTTGCTTTCAGCAAATACCCAAGGTGCCGCCCAACCCCCGCTACAGCACTTTGTAACATAGCTGTGTTTATAGCCAGTGACCAGAACTACGTCCATTTTATGAGAACTTGCTTCCGTTTCATCAAGCATCCTCCATCTCTGTCAGGATTTCAAGTACTGCATCCGTTTTGGCCTATTCAGGCAGAATTGGCCGGACAGGTTTAGATTCCGGATAAACCACGCGGATTAGCTGTGTTCACCTGCCACCCCGAAGCAAGCACTACAATTAAAGCAGAGATTGTAAGGATGTAAATTCAATTTGACTCTGCTCTAATGAAGCGCATCTCTATGCTTACGTTATCGGTTATGCCATCCATACTCTGTAGTACTGATACGAAGACCCTTTTTTATCGGTTTGCTGACAAACCACCACGACTGGTCAACGCGCAATGAAACTTTTACGTCAACACCTGATTGATCCGGAAATCTGTATTCGCTGTAATACCTGTGAAGAAACCTGTCCGGTAGATGCCATCACGCACGATGACAATAACTATGTGGTGGATGCAGCCAAATGTGATTATTGCATGGATTGTATTTCACCATGTCCGACTGGCTCGATTGATAACTGGCGGATGGTAACAACAGGTTATTCTATTGAAGAGCAATTCTCCTGGACTGAGTTGCCTGCAGCAATTGACCATGGAGAAGCCGCTTCAGCTGAGTCACAACAACAGGAAGCGAATGAGGAGGATGCCAGCGAAATTCTGAAAATCGCACACTCTGGCGAGAGTGGAAAAGTACTGCCTCCAGCGTCTGCAGAACGTCCCTATATCAATATATACAATCGTGAAAAACCGATGGTGGCGCGCGTTGCGGGTAATTTTCGTCTGACCGATGCAGACAGCGAGTCGGATATCCGCCATATTATTCTGGACTTCGGTGATCGCACCTTCCCCGTGCTGGAGGGACAGAGTATCGGCATCATTCCTCCCGGAACGGATGAAAAAGGCCGTCCCAACCTGGTGCGACTATATTCCGTCGCCAGTCCACGTGATGGTGAGCGTCCTGGAGCCAACAACCTCTCACTGACCGTTAAGCGCGTGGTTTTTGAGCAAGATGGCAAAACGGTTCGGGGCCTGGGCTCAAACTATGTGTGTGATTTAAAGAAGAATGACGAAGTGCTTGTCACCGGTCCATTTGGCGCTACTTTCCTGATGCCTAATTCATCCAGCACTAATCTTATTATGATCTGTACTGGCACCGGCTCTGCGCCATTTCGCGCCATGACCGAGTACCGTCGCCGGCATCTACCCGACGCTGAGGGCAAACTGCTCCTCTATTTTGGTGCCAGAACACCCGGTGAACTACCCTATTTTGGACCGCTCAATAAACTGAGTGACCGGTTTATAGACAAGCAGTTGGTTTTTTCCAGGCTTCCTGATGCACCTAAAGAGTACGTGCAGGACCGCATGGTTAGCCAGTCAAAAAAACTTGCACCCCTGATGGCCTCAGAGGACACCTACATCTATATCTGCGGCTTGAAAGAGATGGAAGCAGGGGTTGAAGAAGCGTTTGAAAAGATCTGCATTGATAACGGCTCAAGCTGGAGCGATATAAAACTGGCAATGAGACAAAGCGGCCGTTATCACGTTGAAACCTACTGATTGTTTTGCTGCTCCAAAAAATAGCGCGTGTATAATTGGTTAGTACGGTTGGCCTCGCCACCCGGCAGCAGACGCAAAAAGCCGCTGGAGCCCGCAGCGGTTTTTTTGCCCGTCAGCGGCATAACCCACTCTGATCATACGCGGCCCACCAGGTCCATCAGAGGCAGATTCCGCGAGACGCCTCACGAAATCCACCGCCCCCGGCAATAAGTCTCAATTTATCCGCACCCCGGCCGATGTACTGTTTATGCCGGGTCGGTAATCACAACTGATGCCCGCAAGCAGCAAATGCAATATATTACAATGCCGTAAGGCCTCGTTCTCTCTTTTGTTCAGTGAGTTAGTAAGCAGTCTCGTTGTTCCTGACAAGAGTTCAACAGGCTGCCGTATGTCCGGTTCCCCCCGAACTGCATTGAGCGAATACCTAATAACGAGATGGGCCAGAGCCCAAGTGTGAGGATGAGATAGAGATGACAGATCACAGTTCTGACAAGTTCAGCACCCTTTCCCGGCGCGGATTCATGAAGCTGGGCGCCGTATCGATCGCCGCCGCGGCCAACACCCCGATGTTCTTTGTCAAGGATGCCTGGGCCGAGCAGTCCATAGGCAACTATCCGGTTAGAGGCAAAACGGTAAAATTCGGCTTCAACTACCCCCAGAGCGGCGCCTACGCCGATGAGGGGGCCGACGAGGGACGCGCCTACAAACTGGCTGTTCAGCACATCAATAACGGGGGCGGGATGCTCAACACCCTGCAACCACTTGCCCTGAAAGGCAACGGGATTCTGGGTAAAAAAGTCGAATACGTGATTGGCGATACCCAGTCCAGCCCCGGGCCGGCACGCACCAGCGCCCGACGCATGATTGAACAGGACGGTATTATCATGTTCTCCGGCGGCTCATCCAGTTCTGTGGCTATCGCTCAGCAGTATCTGGCGCAGGAGAAAGGGGTGATTTTCATGTGCGGCCTGACCCACTCCAATGACACAACGGGTAAAGACCGGCGCCGCTATGGCTTCCGCCACTTTTTCAATGCCTACATGAGCGGCAAGGCGCTGGCGCCGGTACTGGCGCGAAATTACGGCAATGACCGGCGCGCCTTCCATCTGACCGCGGACTACTCATGGGGACATACCCAGTATGCATCGATGAAGGAGTTCACCGAAAAAGAGGGATGGACCACGGTGAATAACATCATGACACCGCTCGGTTCCAGCGACTTCTCCATGTTTATCACCGCCATCCTTAACTCCGACGCGGATGTGCTGGTCCTCAACCACTATGGGAAGGACATGGTGAACTCTCTGACCCAGGCCGTGGAGTTCGGATTGCGTGATCTGCAGAAAAACGGCAAGACCATCGAGGTGGTAGTGCCACTGTTTAGTCGCGTCATGGCCAAAGGCGCCGGTGCCGCCAATATCGACGGGGTTTTCGGCACCACCGGGTGGAACTGGACCCTGCAGGATCCGGGCTCCCAGGCTTTTGTCAATAGCTTCACCAAGGAGTATGGCTTTCCCCCGTCGCAGGCAGCCCACACCTGTTATGTACAGACCCTGCTCTACGCCAACGCCTGCGAGAAGGCCGGTACCTTCTACCCCCCCGAAGTGATCAAGACCCTGGAAAATTCCCGCTATGCCGGCATCGGACCGGGAGAGACCTTTTACCGGGGAGAAGATCACCAGTGCTTCAAGGACATGCTGGTGATGAAAGGTAATGGACCCGACAAAATGACCGGACAGTATGATCTGCTGAAGATAGTGGAGCAGGTCAAGGGAGAAGACACAGTCTACGACCACAACACCTTCAGCGGCGAACTGGGCCCTTATATTCCCGCCTGAAATATCCGCCTCGTTACCGCCCGGCAAGGAGAAACCGGGCGGTAACCTCACTCACCCCGGCCAGATCCATACTTGAAAGCAGGCAATCCTGCCACCATTATCCTATTTTGAGAGCCGACCCGCCGGACTACCGACCATGAACAGACCCGATCTGCCGCTGATCCTGGAACCTGAAACCCTCGAACCATTACTGGGTAACGACAATCTGTTGCTGGTCGACCTGACCAAGCCAGCCACCTACACCGAGTTTCACATCCCCGGTGCGGTCTACCTCGATTACGGGCAAATTGTTGCCATGCGCAAACCGACCATGGGCCTGTTACCGGAAACAACCGTGCTGGAAAACTGTTTCTCATCCATCGGGATCGATGACTCGGTCCATGTGGTCGCCTATGACGATGAAGGCGGCGGCAAGGCCGGCCGACTGCTCTGGACCCTGGAAACGATGGGACACAACCACTTCTCTCTGCTGAACGGCGGCCTCCATGCCTGGGCCAATGAAGGCCATGCAATGGAACGGACAGCAACAATCCCCAACCCCAAAGTGTTCCACGCCCGGCCCAGCAACACCCCGGTGGCCAATGCGGAATATATCCAGCAGCACCTTGGTGAAACCGGCTTTGCCTTGCTGGATGCCCGTAGTCCGGATGAATACAACGGCCTGAAACGCTATGCGGAAAAAGCCGGACATATCCCCGGTGCCGTCAACATGGATTGGCTGCTCGCCCTGGACCAGCAGCGCAATCTGCGCCTGAAACCCGAGGCCGATCTTCAGGCAATATTGACCGAACTGGGGATTAACCAGAGCCAGCAGATCGTAACCTATTGCCACACCCATCACCGCTCATCCCTCACCTACATCATGCTCAAATCGCTTGGCTACCAGCGGGTAAAGGGATATCCGGGCTCCTGGTCGGACTGGGGTAACCGGCCGGACACGCCGATTGCCTGATATCTGCGTTTACCTGATGGAACGATGCCGGTAGTATCCCCCTCTATCCGACAACCCACGGAATCGTTGTAGATGAATCACCATCCTGAGAACACGGCCAAAGAAGCCGGCCTGGTCGACAAGCTGTTTGCCTTGCTGCTCTACCTGCTACCCCACCACCTCCTGTCGCAAGCCATGCACTGGCTGACCCGGATAGAGTGGCCACCTCTCAAGGACCGGCTGATCAAGGGGGCGATCCGGCTCTACCGGGTAGACATGGGCCTGGCCGTGCAACAGGACCCGACAGCCTATCCCAGCTTCAACGCCTTCTTTACCCGGGCACTGCAGCCCGCGGCGCGTCCGCTTGCCGGGGAACCATCCGCCGTCCTCTCGCCGGTCGATGGCGCCGTCAGTCAGCTCGGCAGGATAGAAGACGGCCGAATCTTCCAGGCCAAGGGACAGAGTTACACACTGCGGGAATTGTTGGGCGACGACAGCGAATGGTGCGAGCGGTTTGCCGAAGGCCATTTCGCCACCCTCTACCTCTCACCGAGGGATTACCACCGCATTCACATGCCGCTGGCCGGCGAGCTGAAAAAGATGCTGCATATCCCCGGCCGGCTGTTCAGTGTCAGCCCCTCCACAACCCGGGTGGTACCACGCCTGTTCAGTCGCAACGAGCGAGTAATCAATCTGTTTGAAACCGAGCATGGCCCGATGGCCGTGATCATGGTGGGAGCGATTTTCGTGGCCAGCATGGATACGGTCTGGGCAGGCACGGTCGCACCGCTCTCACGACGCATCAGCCAGTGGCGCTACGGCCAGCAGAAGCCGGTTGAACCTGTCACCCTGGACAAAGGCGAGGAGATGGGCCGCTTCAACATGGGGTCAACCGTGGTACTGCTGTTCCCGAAAGATGCCATCGAGTGGAGCGATCAGTTGTCCGCCGACACCAAGGTTCAGATGGGCCAGCAGATCGCCACCCTGACAAGGTCGACCGGCTAGGAGTTTGTCGGGCTTGACCGATCGTAGCGAGGGAAAGCCGATTTGTTCCGCACATCCCTGTGCTCCACCCCTTCGGGGTTGGCACGTCAATCGCTCCAGGCGATTGAATGAGACAGATTTTTTGATCTTTCGAGGCGAAGAGTGGTGCAGGGATGCACCGTTTACGGACCTAAGGATGGAATAGTGGACCTATTCAACGAGGAAGATCGGAAAATATGGCCAAATCCGGCTTTTCCGCAGTAGATCAGTGTTAAGTCCGACAGGCTCCTAGGCACGCTCCAGCGGAAAGGCCAATACCTGGCTGATCTGCTCCGCACCGGCCAGCTGCATGATCAGGCGATCAATACCCAACGCCACACCTGCGCAATCCGGCAAACCCAGTGAGAGTGCCTCGATCAACTGCCTGTCCATCGGCACATCCGCTTGACCGGCGGCCGATCGGGTCTGTAGATCCTGTTCAAAGCGGCGCTGCTGTTCGGCCGCATCGGTCAATTCGTGAAAGCCGTTGGCCACCTCAATCCCGTTGATATAGAGCTCAAACCGCTCCGCCACCGGCGGGTTGCCCGGCCGAACCCGGGACAGGGCCGCCTGGCTGGCCGGGTAATCATAGACAAAGCAGAGACCCGGCCCCATGGCCGGCTCCACGCAATGGGTCATCAGCAGATCCAGCCAGGCATCCCGGTGCGGCAGATCCAGTCGATCCACCCCCGACACCCCCTGGTTCAGGGCGCAGTCGCGCAGTTGCCCGGCCGAAGCCTGATGGGGGTCCAGCTGCAGCTGCTGCTGAAACAGCGCCTGATAGCTGATGCGCCGCACAGCCAGCGGTTCCGACATCAGCGCCTGCACCAGTTGCTCCACCTCATCCATCAATCGGTGATGATCAAAACCGGGGCGATACCACTCCAGCAGGGTGAACTCGGGATTGTGCAGGCGACCCGATTCTCCGTCCCGGAACACCTTGCATATCTGATAGATCGCGCCGGAACCGGCGGCCAGCAGCCGCTTCATGGGAAATTCTGGCGAGGTATGCAGATACAACGGCAATCCGGCCGGCGCTCCCGGCCCGGTGTAGCGGGTGACCAGGGATTCTATGGCGGGATCGGTCGTCGCTGATCGGGAGCAGACCGGCGTTTCCACTTCCATGACTCCCTGCCGGTGAAAAAACGTCCGGATCGCCGCTAACACCCGGGCTCGCATCCTGAGCATCTCTAAGGAAGCCGCAGGATACGCCCCGGAATCCGGTTTACCGTTGTTCAAGCGGTTGACCAACTCACTCTTCTTTGGCCCGGGAGACATATTCACCGGAACGGGTATCCACCTTGATCAGTTCACCTGTCTGCACAAACAGCGGCACCCGCACCACGGCACCGGTCTCCAGGGTTGCCGGCTTGCCACCACCACCTGAAGTGTCGCCCTTAAGGCCCGGATCGGTTTCCGTGATGGTGAGATTGACGAAATTGGGCACCTCGACAATGATCGGCGCACCGTTCCACAGGGTGACGGTGCACATATCCTGATCCTTGAGCCATTTCACCGAGTCACCGACCGCGGCCGCATCGGCGCTCACCTGTTCAAAGGTATCCGGATGCATGAAATGCCAGAATTCGCCATCCGAATAGAGATACTGCAGATCCATCTCCATCACGTCGGCGGCCTCGACGGACTCACCCGACTTGAAAGTGCGTTCGATGACGCGACCGGTTTTCAGATTACGTATCTTCACCCGGTTAAATGCCTGGCCTTTGCCGGGCTTCACGAATTCGTTTTCAATGATGGAGCAGGGGTCGCCATCCAGCATGATTTTTAGCCCACCCTTGAACTCACTGGTACTATAAGTTGCCATCTTGTCCTCACCAAACAACCGACTGGAAAACGCGCATGATACATCGAATAGAGCCTGTATGTCAGACTCCCCTGTGGCAGCAATCGCTGGCGAACGCCTTCAGCGATGTTGATGCGTTTATCGAATTCCTTCATCTGGACAAGGCGATATTACCCGCAGCGCGGGCCGCGGCGGGACTCTTCGGTCTGAGAGTCCCCAGGGAGTTTGCCGAGCTGATCCACAAGGGAGATCCCGGCGATCCCCTGCTGCGGCAGGTCCTGCCCATCGGTGCGGAAAATCTGCCCGCACCCGGTTTTGTCCGTGATCCCGTGGGCGATCTTGATCAGTCGATCATTCCGGGGGTACTGTCCAAATATCAGGGGCGACTGTTGCTGATCGCCAATGGCAGTTGCGCCGTCAACTGCCGCTACTGTTTCCGCCGTCACTATCCGTATCAGGAAGCCACCGCTTATCGACAGCGTTGGCAGGAGGCCCTTGATCACATCCACCAGGCGGAGAAAATCGATGAGATTATCCTGAGTGGCGGTGACCCGCTGACCCTGAGCGATGGCAAACTCATCGAACTGGTCAGCCGGCTGGAGACCATCCCGCACCTCAAGCGGTTACGCATTCATACCCGGCTGCCGGTGGTAATTCCCTCACGCCTGACGCCCGAACTGACGCGTTTGCTCACCGGCGGGCGTCTGCAGCCGGTACTGGTGCTGCACATAAACCACGCCCGGGAAATTTCCCCCGAACTCTCCAGCGGTTTGGTCCCATTGAAGCAGGCTGGCGTCACCCTGCTCAATCAATCCGTGCTATTGAAGGGTGTCAATGACAGTACGGCTACCCTCAGCGCGCTCAGTCTTGCGCTGTTCGATGCCGGTATTCTCCCCTATTATCTCCATCTGCTTGACCGTGTGGCCGGTGCTGCACACTTCGAGGTAGGCATAGGACATGCCCGACAGCTGCAGGAGGAACTGCGCGCCTATCTGCCCGGTTACCTGATGCCCCGAATGGTCAGGGAGGAGGCAGGAGCCCCGGCCAAACAGCCGGTATTCTGACCGGCAAATACCTCTCGGAGGCAAGGCAACAGCGTAGTCCGTACCCATTTACAATAAAATTTTTATTGTAGTAGGATCTGAACCTGCCGATAAAACACTGTACACTACACACGGCCAAATGGCCGTTGAATTCCATTTACCAGAACAGTAACGATTTCATGGAGATACAGAACACTCTCGGTTTTACCACGCCTGAGCGCTCAAGCGCGCCCGCAGGCTCGATGCTACTGAGCCCTAAGGAGGCCGCCATCTGGATAGGCAGTCTGCCGATGGCCAATGTCGGAGAGACCTCGCGACAGGTATTCAAGGCGCTTGTTGAATTCAATAGAATCAACATTCCCAATCTGGATCGAATTAAAATAGCCGAGCTGTTCCGGCGGCCGGTCGGTTACATATCCGACAATCTGCGCAAATACTACTACGACTCGCCCTTCCCCCTTTCGGCAAAAAGCCGCAAGATCGCCGTACTCAACCGCGAGCTCTATACTGAACTGGCCCTCGCCTACAAAATCTTCATCGAAACAATGATTTCCGGTGGATCAGGGAAATTTGACCGCAAGCTACTGATTATCGCCATCCATCGGGCAATGCGCTTTCTCACAACGGTCATCTATCAGTCGATGATAGTTTATGATCCGATTCCAGTGACTGTATGGAAAGAGCTCCACCGTCTATACGCCTACGCCGAACAGAACCAAATACATGAACTGGCGGTTAAGGATGGCAGAAACGATGACAAGGTCAGCAGCATCGCCGCCCTGTATAAACAGGCGTTGCTTCTCTCCGTCTGCTCACCCTACCGGATGCGGCAGCGTGAAATTGAAACTGTAATGCAATCTATGGAGCATTGGGGCAGCCTCACAACGCTGAACAAGCCGGCCAAGGAACCACTGGATCACTTTGACTTTGTCGTAAGACTCTCCACAGACTCTCCCCCCCTGCACAATGCGCTGGAAACGGATGAGGCAGCCAATCTCTGCCGAATACTGAACACTCAACCCCTGGTACAAATGTTGCGGGAAACCTTTGATCAAGTGCCGCAGGAGAGTGGCAGCAACGGTGCGAATCGAACAGAACCGAAACTATCAAGACACCTGCTGCGGCAGTTGATTCGGATTCTAAGCTCAGAACCAAAAAGGGAGTTTGTTCGTACCAAACTGAATTTTGAGTTGAAAGTGGCGGTTGGAATAACCGCAATCTACAGTCTACTCACAACAGAAAAAGTATCGCACGAACCAGCAACGGCACAACGAACCGGCAGCGACCTGGACTGGATAGATCAACCAACGAGTAATCTGCCCAACCCGTCGCTATATACAGTAACGGAACACAAACTGGCCCTGGAAGGGTTTGATGAATCCATTCAGGAGACCATCATTGCGAGCGGCTTTGGTGAGTCAGGCTGCCGACAGGACGGCACCCCCATTTGGGCAGCCCGACCGACAGAACAGCAGCATGAAACCTTCGCCTGCAAAACCAGCAATGAAAGCGCCGGTGGCTACTGCATCAACTGGCAGGGCAGCAACGCACCCAAGATAAAGATCGGCGAGGTGATTGGCGTACAGTCGGCAACTGTCAAGAACCAGTTCGCGATCGGTATCAGCCGCTGGATGAAAAACCAGCCTGGCCAGGGACTGCAACTCGGCATGCAGATGATTGCACCGAATGTCACTGCTGTACTGATTCACCACCTGGAAGGCGGCAACCCGGCCGGCCATCCCCAAAAAAGCCTGCTGCTGCCGGAACTGAGAGCTTCTGAACTCCCGGCCAGCCTGATATTACCCACACTGCCCTTCAAGACTGGTGATCTGATCATGATCGACCAGGCTGGCATTGAACGAAAGGCCAGGCTCACGCATCTTGTAGAGACAACCGGGGCATTTGCCCAGTTTTATTTCACCTACCTCAACCCACAGCCAAGCTTTGGAGACGACCCGTTTAACGACGATGAGGCGGATTTTGACAATATCTGGCCTGTGCTGTAGTCATGCCTAACTAATATAATCACATGTAGGCATCTTAATAACATTGGACACTTGCCACTTATGAATGGATATCCCGAGACCGACATACCGATCAGACTTCTGATAATTGAGTCCTCCCTCAATGAGGCAGAAGCCCATATCAGTACGCTGCGAAATGCCGGCCTGGTTGTCCATCCTACCGTTGCCGTGGATGACGATGCACTGCTCGATATTGCCGACAACGAAAAGCCCGAACTGATCCTGCTTTCCCTGACCGACACTACTGATAAGCTGACCGCCACTCTCAAGCTGTGTCGGGCGGCTTTCCATGACGCGCCCTACGTTATTCTTTACAAGAATCCTGAAACTGACCCCGACACCTTGCTCCAGATCATGCGTGACGGGGCAAGGGATGTGGTTTGCACCAGCGACCCGGATCATCTGCAATTGGTGGTCATGCGGGAATCGGAAAATCTTTCCATACGCAAGGAGTTGGCATTAACCCAGCAAAAACTGAAAGAAGCGGAAGCTCGCTGTAACACCCTCATCGCCAGCTCACAGGACGCCATCGCCTACATCCATGAAGGGATGCACATGCAGGCGAACCCGGCCTATCTGCAGATGTTCGGCTATGTCGATATGGGTGAACTGGAGGGGCTGCCCATCCTCGACATGATCCCGGCGAAGGACCACAAAAGCATTAAGGCCTTTCTCAGAACCCTGGGCAACGAGCATGCGGAGCTCAATATTGCCTGCCAGAACAGCGCCGGAGAAACTTTTGATGCAAAACTGGAGTTCTCTCCAGCCACCTATGATGGCGAACCCTGTACCCAGCTCGTCATCCGTAATGAAGCACAGAACAAGGAACTTGAACAGACCATAGAGCTGCTGAGCAACCAGGATGCCCAGACAGGCCTGGCAAATCGCCAATATTTCATGGCCAAAATGGAGCAGCAGATCGCCACATTGCGCGAAACGGGAGGAGGCTGTTCACTGTTCTATATCGTTATTGATGACTTCAGGGAGATCAGAGCTGAAATCGGCATTACCGCAAGCGACAATCTACTGAAGGAACTGGCCGGAATCCTCAGCCGTAACATAGATAAAAGTGATCTGCTGTCACGCTTCGGCGACCACTCATTTACCATTTTGAGCACCAAGCAAAACCCGATTGACGCAGAAACCATGGCGGAGCGGCTACGCCTGCTGATCGAGGAGTTTGTTTATCAACAGACCAATGTCACCTGCTGCATCGGTATCAGCCTGCTTGACCAGGAGATCACGGGAAGCCAGGATTTTATTAACCGCGCCTATCACGCCTACGAGGCGGCCCGCAACAGCGGCGGCAACCGCTACTCACTCTATGACGCCAGCGAGATGCAGGCCAGTTACGGGGAAGACAACACCGGCGATGAGGCTCGGATCAATGAACTGATACAGCACGCCCTGGAAAACGACCGATTTCGCCTGGTCTACCAGCCTATCGTCAGCCTTCAGGGGGACAGCCGGGAACACTACGCGGTTCTGACCCGGTTACTGGATAACAATAACGAGGAGATTCTTCCCGACTACTTTATCCGGCATGCCAAGCAGGGTGAGCAGATGGCGAAAGTGGATCGCTGGGTCATCAACAAGGCCATTGAAGAGCTCGCGGAACAGCGCACGGAAGGTAAAAAAGTCAATTTCTTCATCAGCATCTCAAGCGCCGGCCTGGAAGATGAAGGCATGTTGCTATGGATCTGCGACTGCCTGCGCAAGCACAGGGCCAAAGGCCCCTGGATCACCTTCCAGATACAGGATAAGGAGCTGCGTAACCATATCCAGACTGCGAAGAAGCTGATTGAAGGCCTGAAAAAGATCAAATGCCAGTTGGCCATTGATCAGTTCGGCGCCAGCCCAAAGGCGGAGACCCTGTTAAAACATCTGCCGGTGGATTTCGTAAAATTCGATTTTGAACTGATGCAGGACCTGGCCTCCAAGCAGGAGCAACAGGATCATCTGAATGAATTGAATGCCCTGGCCAAGCAGCACAATATCAAAACCATCGCCATGGGGGTGGAGGACGCCAACAGCCTGGCCATTCTCTGGACCGTCGGCGTCAATTACATTCAGGGTTATTTTCTCCAGGAACCATCGGAAAACATCTCGTACGAGTTCAGTTCCGCGTAGTCCTCGCTCGATTTGGAACACTGCCCCCGGGCCGGGGAAGCCCCAGTCGCCCGCGGTTCGCCAGTTTCTCAGTCGATTGCGAAACAGTAGAACAACCCATTACCACCTGTAGCCTTCAGCGCTTCCAGTCCGCAACCACGGGAGCTGTGGGAAGCGTTCCAGGACCGGGAAGGTGCATCGTCCCGCAAACCGATGCGGTCATGATGTCCGACAAAAGCACTTCCCTCGCCACTGCTGGTCCAGTCACTACAGGTCTGCCCCTCATTCAGGGTTCCGTCCGGGTTTGAACCGGTAAGTATGTCATGCATATTTGGCGAATCGCCCCGGCCATTCACCATCTCGCCCTGTTCGGTCAGCCCCGTTTCTTTATTTATGCCATTGGCTTCCGAGTGCAGTCCTGCCAGATCACTGGCAATCATGACACCCTTTATATTGTGCCAGGGCCCCATGCCGATCCGGTCCCGGGCATTCTCCCGTGAACTGCTCAGGTAGGCTCGCCAGGTCTTTCCACCCACACCTGCCGAGGCTGCCAGTTGCTGGCAGTGTGCATCCGCGCCCTCCAGGCCACCCAGATCGGCCCCCTGCCCCGGCCCATTACTGGTGATGAAAAAACTCGCTGCGTTCTCGGCCGATTGCAACGGCATTGAAACTGACATAACCAACAGACACATAACGAATGTCCTCATGAGATTCCACTCCTGTTCAGCATATCCGGGAATAACCAACCCTGGCTTATGCCAGGCTCTAATCTTCGTACAACCAGCACACAAGACTCATCAGCAATAGTAGACCAGCAGAAAGGATCTGCAGACCTTAAATCCAAAATCGTATTCTCCCGCTCCAGGCACGCCAATAACAATATTCCACGGCCCAGACGGGCAGCTGATCATGCGCAACGATAGCCGCTACCCATAAGAACCGGGTGTAGGGGGCAGTCAGCAAACCTTTTCAACTCAAAGGAGACGGAGTGAAACCATTTTATGTATTATGGGAGAAATCTTTAGAATCGATCACCGGAGTAGCTGCTGACCCATGCAGTGCGCCAACTGCCATCATCAGATTGAAGATCCGGAAGCGCTGTTCTGTGCCCAATGCGGTCAATCCCTTTGCCGTGAGGGACACTGTTGTTACTGCGGAAAACAGCTGCACCAGAAGGCCAACTTCTGCGACCGTTGCGGAGCACCGGTAACGGTCAATCCACCTCTCCAAAATGTGTCCGTGCCCCCCCTATTCAAAAAAACTCTCCGGCAGGTCGCCCCCCTCAAGGGCATCATTCAGGAAGAGGTCCGGCACCATGTTGAACAGGCACAGGTTAAACGGAGCATTGAACGGGCAATCCAGAGAGAAAAAGCCCATCAAGCCAAGCTGCTCAAGTGCGGACTGTGCGAAAGCGACTGGATCGGCATTGCGGGTGGCAAGTTTATTATGGGGTCGCCGCTCGACGAGAAAGACCGTTTTGAAAATGAACGTCAACATGAGGTACATGTTGGCCGCTTCGAGATGCTGAAGACACCGGTCACCTTTGCCATGTTTGATATCTTCTGCGACGAGGTGAGGCGCAACCGACCCCGCGATGAGAATTGGGGCCGGGGAAACCGGCCTGTCATCAATATTACTTACTGGTCGGCCATGGACTACTGCGACTGGCTGTCAAAGCAGACCGGCGCCAATATCCGCCTGCCGACCGAGGCCGAATGGGAATATGCCTGTCGCGCCGGAACCAACACTGCATTCTGGACTGGAAAGAGCATTTCGCCCGGGCAAGCGAACTTTGATGGAAACTATACTTATTGCGGGAGTGGCAAGGGGGCATCTCGAGGCCAGACGACAGCGGTAAACGAGTTTCCTGCCAATCCCTGGGGATTGCACGACATGCACGGAAACGTCTGGGAATGGTGCGCCTCTATCTATGATGAACTATACAGCGGTCTCGAACAGATGGATGCCGGCCATCTGGACGATGATCTTCGGGAACGAGTGGTCAGGGGCGGCTCATGGCACAACGTACCGGGCGGGCTGCGCTCTGCCTCGCGTAACAAACTGATGCCGAATTATCACTATCTCAGGATCGGCTTCCGAATAGTCCGCGACGTGGAGCAAACTTCGCATTAATGCTCTATCGGCCGGCACAAGGGGAGATCAGCCGTTAAGCGTTTTCATGGAATTGACGCGATGTGACACAAAAAGTCCGCGATACTCCATTCGAATACCGCGGACTCTGCAGACATAAGCCAGCGCCAGATCAGATCGCCAGATACTGCTGGCGCAGATCCTCGTTATCCAGCACTTCCTGGGCAAGACCATCAAACACAACCTGGCCCATATCGAGGATAATCGCCCGGTCCGCCAGACGCAGGGCGGCTACCGCATTTTGCTCGACAATAATGGTGGTGATGCCGAGCTTTTTGATTCCATCGACAATCCGCTCGATCTCATGCACGATCACCGGCGCCAATCCCTCGTAGGGCTCATCCAGCAACAACAGCTTGATGTCTCTGGCCAGGGCACGGGCCACTGCCAGCATCTGCTGTTCACCACCGGACAGCGTGGTGGCTTCCTGGGCACGACGCTCGGCCAAACGCGGGAAGTGGTCATAGATGCGTTCAATACTCCAACCGATGGGCGGGGCGATCTGTGACAGGATCAGATTCTCCTCGACCGTCATGCCGGCAATGATGCGGCGATCTTCCGGAACCAGGGCGACCCCGTTCTGCGCAGCCTCATGGGATTTCATGCTGTGCAGCGGTTTGTGGTCGAGCCAGATCTCCCCGTGGGTCACCTGTGGGCTATCCACCCGGGCAATAGAACGTAACGTGGATGTCTTTCCGGCACCGTTGCGGCCCAGCAGGGCCAGAACCTCGCCCTCGCGGACGTCGAAGCTGACTCCCTGCACGATATAGCTCTCGCCATAGTAGGAGTGGATATCCCAGCAGGAGAAGAACGCCGGATCAGAACCGGCCCGGGTAACCGGAGTGACCCGGTGCGTTGTGCTGTATTTACTCATAGCTCAGCCCCTCCCAGATAGGCTTCCTGAACCTTCGGATTACCACGGATCTCATCCGGTGTGCCACTGGCGATAATCCGACCCTGGGCCAAAACACTGATCGTGTCAGCAAGGCTGAACACCACGTGCATATCATGCTCGATAATAATCTTGGTCATGCCGCGCTCTTTGATCCGTTTCAGCAGATCAATGGTTCGGTTGGTATCGTGGCGCGCCATGCCGGCGGTCGGCTCATCCAGCAGTAGCAGCCGGGGATGCTGCACCAGTCCCATGGCCAATTCCAGGCGACGCTTGTCACCCCGGGACATGCTGCCCGCGTGCTTATGGATATGCTCTCCCAGCCCCATGTCCTCCAGTATGTGTACCGCGTCCGCCTCTATCGCCTTCTCCGAAGCCAGACTGACGAAGGCATTAAACTTGAACGTGCCGTCACGCCTGGCCAACGCAGGGATCATCACATTTTGCAATACCGTCAGATCGGGAAAGATTTCCGGAGTCTGAAACACCCGCACCATACCGGCATGATTGATCTCATGCGGCTGCATGCCGATCATGTTTTTGCCTTCAAACTCCACGGTCCCGCTATCAGGTATCAGACGACCGATACAACAGTTGAGCAAGGTGGACTTGCCGGCCCCATTGGGGCCGATAATGGCGTGGGTCTTACCCTCTTCAATATCCAGATTGATATCACCCAGGGCATGCAGCCCGCCAAAAGTTTTATCGACATTTTTGATGCTTAATACAATACTCATCACATCACTCCTTCTCTGCCGACAGGGCAACATCTTTGTCCCCGGACGATTGGAAAATACCTTTCACATAAGCGGACGCACGACGAATGCCCTCGACCACTCCGCCCGGCAGGAAGATCACCACTATCATGAACAGCAGTCCAAGGGTCAGATGCCAGCCCTCTCCAACAAACTCACCGGTGATGGCTACCACAATGTTTTCCAACCAGTCTGGAAGGAAAGCAAAAATCTCGTGTAGCCGACCATCATTCATGGCGGAGAAGATATTTTCAAAGTACTTGATAATACCGGCACCAAACAGAGGACCGAACAGGGTACCGGCACCACCCAGTATGGTCATCAACACAACCTCACCTGATGCGGTCCACTGCATGCGCTCCGCTCCAGCCAGTGGATCGGTGACAGCCATCAACGAGCCCGCAAGACCGGCATACATACCGGAGATGACAAAAGCAGTGAGCAGATAGGGTCGGGTATTGAAGCCGGTGTATTTCATCCGGGTCTGATTAGACTTGATCGCCAGCAATTTCAATCCAAACGGGGAGCGGAAGATCCTCAACGATATGAAAAAACCAAGAATCAACATCACCGCACAGAAATAGAATCCGTTGTACCCACTCATCTCGATACCGAACAGCTGAGTCGACGGCAATCCCTGACCGGCGGGACCGTCCAGCACTCGTGGATCATCCATAGTCAGCTGTAGACCGGTTTCACCATTGGTCAGCGGCGTCAGCACTGAGTACGCCAGGTTATAGGACATCTGGGCGAAGGCCAGCGTCAGGATGGAAAAATAGATACCTGAGCGTCTCAGACTCAAATATCCGATGACAACCGCAAATACACCAGCCAGCAGGATGGAAAAAATCACTGCCGGCAACACATTCATGGTTAACAGCTTGAATGACCAGACCGCCGTATAGGAACCGACCCCGAGGAACACAGCATGTCCAAACGACAGGTAGCCGGTCAGTCCGAACAATAGATTAAAGCCAATGGCAAAAATTCCAAATATTGCGAATTTCTGCATCAGGTCGGGATAGCCGGCACCGACGGGAGTAAGCCACAGGGGCGCGGTCAGGACAGCCACGGTGAATATGGCCATAATAACCCAGTCATTCTTTAGCAATGGCATATTCATATCAATCCTCCATCACGCCTTTGCGTCCCATCAGACCGCGTGGTCTGACCAGGATGATAACTACCGCGACCAGATAGATAATGATCTGGTCAATACCCGGAATGATGGCTTTAACTTCATTCATGGAGGCAAACGATTGCAGAATGCCGAGCAGAAACCCGGCCGCTACAGCACCACCCAGCGACCCCATGCCGCCGACAACCACCACCACAAAGGAGAGCACCAGAAAGTCCATTCCCATGTGATAGTCAGGTGGCAGGATCGGAGCGTACATAACGCCCGCCAGACCGGCCACGACCGCCGCTATACCGAATACAATGGTAAATCTGTGTTCAACATTGATACCGAGCAGTCCTACCGTCTCGCGATCATGCATACCCGCGCGCACCACCATGCCGAAAGTGGTGAACTGCAGAAAAGCGAACACGGCAAAAATGATAATGCCGGAGAACAACAGGTAGATCAGCCGCCACCAGGGGTAAACCACTGACTCTCCCAGTCCCAGCAGGACGCCAATCGGGGCACTGCCGGAGAATATTTCAGGTGCTGGAGAGGGAATCGGATTGGCACCAAAGAAGGACTTCACGATCTCCTGGAGTACAATTGCCAGACCGAAGGTCACCAGAATCTGTTCAGCATGGGGCCGCTTGTAAAAATGCTTGATAAGCCCACGCTCCATCACCAGCCCGATGAGCAGCATGACCGGAATGGCCAAAAGGATCGATATGGGTACCGACCAGTCAATTATCGTTGTACCGAAATCACCAAACCAGATCTCCAGGTAAGGCTGCTCCTTGTAGGCATCAAAGAAGGTAATGCTTTCATCCTTTACCTTCATGGAAATCGTCAATATTTTTTCTAAGGTAATCGCGCAAAACGCACCCAGCATGAACAGGGCACCGTGGGCAAAGTTCACCACGCCAAGCGTTCCGAACACGAGCGTAAGGCCGAGGGCAATCAGCGCGTAGGCACCGCCCTTGTCAAGGCCATTTAAGATCTGAAGAAAGATCGCATCCATTACTGTCTACACACCAGTGAAAATGAAAGAATAACAAGAGCCGGCTGCCCAGAGGCAGCCGGCTTACAGGCTAGAGTGGATCAGACCTCGTAAGGACCGAGTTCGCCGCCGAAGATTTTCGCGTCGTACTCCACCTCTGAGCGTGGCACGATCTTCTGAACTTGCAGCAGGTCAAACTGGGAAGTTGGATTCTGATTACCGCGAACGACCAGTACATCCTTAAAGCACTGGTGGTCTTCTGCACGGTATTCAGTCGGGCCGTTACCCATGCCATCAAACTTGAAACCTTCCAGTGTCTTGATGACTTCGGGTGGGTAGAAGGTACCTGCCTGTTCAACTGCGTTGGCATACAACAGGGCCTGTACATAACAGGTGTGCGCAGCCATTGAGGGTGGGAAGCCGTACTCCTGGCCAAAGGACTTCACAAAGGCTTTGGAACCTTCATCCTGCAGCGACCAGTTCCAGTTGGTGGTACCCAGGATTCCCTTGATGTTCTCACCGGCACCCTGTGCCATCAGACGTGAGAACAGCGGCACCACGATTTCGAAGTTCTTACCATTGACCTGCTTGTCACGCAGACCAAATTGAACCGCCTGGGTCAGGGAGTTGATCATATCCTTACCGTAATGGTTAAGGATCAGCACATCCGCACCGGAGTTCAGCACCGGCGTGATGTACTGGGAGAAGTCGCCGGCACCCACCGGGGTCTTAACCGCGGCGGTAGTCTGCCAACCCAGTGCTTCCGTGGTGTTCTTGATTGACTCTTCCTGGGTCCAGCCCCAGGTGTAGTCCGCGGTCAGGTGATAGGCCTTACGATCGGTACCCATCTCTTCCTTCAATACAGGACCCAGTGCCTTACCGGACATATAAGCGTTGAAGAAATGACGGAAGCCATACCGACGCTTGTCCTTACCCGTGGTATCGTTGGAGTGAGTCAGGCCAGCCATGAAGATGACTCCCATCTCCTGACACAGCCCCTGCACCGCAACAGCCACGCCGGAGGATGAACCGCCGGTAATCATCACCACACCATCTTTCTCGATCATGCGTTTGGCGGAAGCGCGGGCCGCATCAGATTTGGTCTGGGTATCGCCCGTTACATACTCAAGTTTTTTACCCAGGATGCCATTGCCTTTCAGAGTAAGCGGTTTCATGGTGTTCAGCATACCGCCGTCACCTTCACCATTGATGTGCTTGACAGCCAGTTTATAGGCACGTAACTCGTCAGCACCCTCATCCGCATACGCGCCGGTCTGAGGGACGTTGAAGCCGAATTTCACGGAACCGGCATTACCCGGATTATTGCGAAAATCTTTTGCCGCCCAGGCATCCTTGACAAAGAACATGGGCATGTTGGCCGCGGTCAGTGCTGCCGCACCCACCTTGATAAAACCACGACGGGAAAGTTCGCTGGTCTTAGACTTATCATCACTCATTACTATTTTTCCTCTCTCCATTTCGGGCTGAATGCCCGATTATTGTGCACGTACATAAGGTGCTGAATGGCCCCAGTGCGTTTTCGCGATATTGGCTGAGTGCCGGGGTAACGCCGCCGAATTCGATTAAGTACAACCCATCATCTTCAACTGGCGAAACAGTGCAATGAACAGCCAAATGATTAATGAACAAGATGGCTCTCCAGTTCTTTTCTTATGTTTGCTTAAGCAGTTAAAGCGCGCTGCCTTCTGCCGAAACAATATCGGCGCAGGCAATTGCCCGCCGACTAAAGGAGCATTGAGCAAGTTTCATGCCGACATAAACAGACTGGAGAATCAAGGACCTAAGATGAGCCACTGAGGAGCTGTGTTACCAAAGCACACAGGCATCGGTAACATCTTGTGTGTAGATTCGTAACGACTAAACACAAAAAGCTGAGCAAGATCACACGAACAGGCCGACTTATGTCACAGAGTTGGAGCAAGAAGCAGCCGCGCATCGCATGTGAAACAGCAACCCGGGGCAAACGATCAAACTTTATAGTTAACCTGGCGAACGGCCAATACGGCTGGTGCCCGGTCCGTCCGAGACAGGTGCATAAACCCCGCCACCCATACGGTCAGCATCTGTCACCAGGGCATAAAACTGTTCATGAAGGTCATCGGGCGGGAGACACTGTGATTTAACCGGGACATATCCTGCCGCATGATATAAGTGGAGAGGGTCATCGACTGTATGGAGCGATCCATTGATCCGATAGTTTCCAGCATCGGCTCAAGCGTGCTGACCTTATCGTTTATTTCGGACATATATCCAGACATGGTTCGAATATTGGCTGTCATATTGCCCATGTTATCCGACACTGACTGCATATTGCTGGCTAACACCGTCATATTGGAATCAACACTAACAGCCAGGTAGTGAACATCCTTGGCCAGACTATAGACCAGAAAAAAACCGTAGGCAGCGAGAATGATAAAAGCGAACAGGGACGGGTAGACAATCAACTCCCAGCGTCGGGCGCTGGTTTCAAACGCTTCCGAAAGGCGGTCCATCGAGTACGCCTGTCCCTGTTCCGGAACCTGCCCCTGATCCACATGTTCTTTTTCCTGGACCATCTATTCCACCCTCAAGGCCGCGTCCATATATATGTAATTAATTTATTTCTAATATTTGCAATCTCTAATATATGTTATCACAGAACGCTTTTAGGGATAGCCGTTTTTTACTTATAAAGATTATACGGCGATTTATACTAATTGAATTCTTAACGGGAAAACTCGATCAGAAATCCCCAATCGAACCGCGCCGCATGATCTCGAGAATAACCTTTTTCACATGCACCGCCTCCTCTTTAAGCGCGGGAGGCAACGGCTCACCGCCATGGATCATAAGATCCATATTCAGGGCATACAGCCAAAGCTGCCCCTGCTTGTCCTCAACCATGGTAATTCGGCATGGCAGATAGGCGGAAAATGCGTCGCTGTAGTCAAGCATCCGTGCGGCGGTAAGGGAGTTACAGAACATATAGATTTTAACAAAACGATACGACTCACCACTTTTCGCTTCGACATCCTTATACAATGGAAGCTCTCCAACATTGGAGATATTGAGTTCATTGGCGACCGTCTTCATTGATTGCTCAACATCCTCCGGTGTCAGCCCTTCCTCTACCGGCACTTTCCAGACCGTGGCCTCGGCGGCATTTCGCGTCTTAACTATATTCTCGATCAGTTCCTGGTATACCTGCACGGCACCAGGATCAAACCCATCCAATACAACCCGGGTTTGCACCACGGCCACGCCGCCGGCAATCACCGCGAGAAGACCGATCAAAGCGAACACATTCCTGATTACACGCATAAGTTACCCCTCGCCCCTACCAATGCCGACCCTGTTCTTAACCACTGACTTCCTGGCGGCATGCTCAGCCCACACTAGCTATTTCACCACCCCTGGATAAAGTTTGGCACAGAGAGCATTCAACTCTTTGCTACCTTTACCCCGCGGATTTAACTCAAATACCGCAAGCCCTTCACTGAATGAGCGGCGGAAAATGGTCCTTTGCGACAACCGCGGCTTGATAAATTTCATACCAGGTAGCGATACCAGCGCCGCGGCGGCTTCATCGGTTTCGCGCACGGCATGGTGAGTATCGCCACGATTGATAAAACCGATAATCTCCGGGGCATTCCCTTCAGTGGTGGAATTTACAAACTGTATGAAGCGCTGCGTTGACCAGATGTCCGCCTGGGAAGGCGGAACAGGTACCAGTATGCGATCAGCCAGCCGGATGGCACGCTTCATCATCTCGATATCCGCAGTACCGATATCGATCAACACCTCATCAGCACCATTCAGTTTGTCATCATCCAGCTGTTTTTTCCCTTTCACGGAGATGCGTGGTCGATAACCCTCCTCATCCCGAACTTCCGCAACATCTCTTAAAGTAGCCTGGGGATCAAGATCGATAACCTGTACGTCCGCCTCCGCCATTGCCAGCCAGACGGCAAGATTGAATGTTACCGTGCTTTTCCCTGAACCACCCTTCAGACTACCCACGACAGTGATCATGCCTACGCCCTTGCTCTAAATCAGATATCGAGAACCCATACAGCGCCCTTTCAAAACTAGTACGCCGTCCGGGAAAACTGTTTCGCTGTGTTGTGCCAGGCCAACACCTCTCCCTTGCGAATGGGCCTGTCCGGCATTTGCCAGGCCTGATAGGACCATACGGGCGTTCTGCCTAATCCGTGGTTAGGCGGACCCTGCCGAAAACGATAGTCCGGCGAATATCCCGGAGCGGCAGGATAACCTGGCGTAGGGTAGCCCTGATACGCCACTGACCTTGGCATGGGCCGGAAACGGAAATCCGGTTGCCCACCCGGCGACCTTGAATAAGGCTGATAACGGCCTGCAAATTGCCCTTGCACTGTGCGTGGCCCCGGCACCGGATACCGGTTTGATTGTCGATAGGGATAGGCCGTACCGGGCATCGGCAAAACGGCACGCCTGGGCGTTGCCCAGGACGGTTGGCGATAGTACACCGGAGCCATCGGCGGATAGGGCCGTTGTGCCCGAAATTGCACCGGGCGTGGATACCCCCATGTATTAACCGGGGGACGGGAGGGATAACGGTAAGCCATTCGGGGCATTGGCTGAACGCCATAACCCCCCGTCGGTGGCGGATAACCGGCCCAGCGCGGCGGCGCTCCACGATAGCCATAAGGCGGGAATCGGGGAGGTGGCATAGGCGCAGCAATGGGTCGATAACTGACTGGTATCGGCCAGTTGGCGGCATGGCGTCGTACCGGTGCATAGTGCGGCGGCACATTTACGGGATGGGGATACCGCGCCATTGGCCGAACCGGTTGAACCCTATACTGGGGTCTGAAACTGGCGACCCCCCGTGACGGCGACGCCGGTACATAGCTGGGCAACATCTGCTGAGGCAGTCCCGCGGGGCCCGCAACTACGCCGCCCCCCATCGAGAGAAGCGCCAAACCGAACACCGCTGACAATATCTTTCCGAATCTGATCTTCATTGTTTTACCCCATGATCATCTGATCATTCAGTATGCTCACCCGCAACAACCGACCTGCTATCATTTTTAACGCTGCTGTTGAGGGACGATTTTCTTGAACTGTTCGGGCACCTGGAACAGGCCAGGGTCCTGGGGGGCGATTGTGATATTGCGCAGCTCACGGATATAGCCCCCCGGGCTCTCCTCCTTGATGGCCAGATTGAGCTGCGGATCAAACCAGCGTGTCGAACGCTGAACCGGCTGATCGCCCTCGGTTATGGTCATTTCCCACTTCTCAACTGTCCGCCCGTGGAGCTGTTCCACCTCCAGCATACGCTGCTCCATTACAGGACCTCCCGCGATCTCCTGCCGCAACAGGATTGAACGCTGTTTACCGATCCACTGCGTACTCTGCACAGCCCCCCCTGGTGAGGGCATCGTCACCTGCCATTTGGTGGCCATCCGACCCTGTATGCTCTCATCACCCAGTTTCTTGCACTGTGACCCCGGCAGACCCTCACAGGGGCTACCCTTCTCAGCCATCGGCTGCGCGGTCTCCACGCGATATTCTATATAGCTGCGCTGCCGGGGATAGAGCACCCAGGTTACCTGATTTTCGGTATCTATAATATTTACAACCGGTTGGCCATTTTGCTGCGTTTCACTGCGCACCAGGCTTTTCCCGACAAAAATGTGTCCCACCCGCTGATTCTTCTGCGGATCAGTTTGAACGGTATCAGCGGAAAACTCTACTGCAGCCGGGGAAGCCGCTTCGCCATGATGCATGCCCACAAACAGTAGCGAGAGACCAAACATCATAATTTGACCGCGTATTGACATCTATACCTCCAAAGCGCCCAGGCAAATTCATCCTTGGCGCAACTGCCTACCCTCACTATCTCCCGGCTGACCTGCAAATGTGCGGGTTTGTTATTTCTGTATCCAATGCTTCGCCAGGAAACCTTTAATACTCCCAATACCGGTGCCCTTATGGACGAAAGCGATAACCTGGATTCGTCCATCCCGGCGGAGCTGCCTGATGAACAGAAAAACCCGGCCCCGGTTGCGCGCTGTAAGGGGGGCGCTTCTCGTGCGCTGTCGACTTACGTTCTCGACGATCAGGTCTGAATCTCAGTTCCGGCTGCTGGTCCTGCCTCGGTGACATGATATAGCGCCCCTTTCCGGCTCCCACCTTCCCGCGATATGGATATCCCGGTTGCGCAAATGCAGGGACACCGGATATGGTCCTGGGCAAGTAATAACCGGTTTCACCAGAATACCTGCCACCTTGCTTACCCGCGGATGGGTTTTCCGTTGTCCCCGTTAACGGACGAAACTTCCCGTAAAACTGCCCGAATCCTTCAGCCAATGCCATTTGTGGAAGCATCAGAGTACAAATGATGCCGGTGCTCAACATTCGCTTGAAAGTGTCCGACACACCCATCTGGATCACTCGATACCGCTCTCGTTATCAAGCTTCAGCCGAATCCCGCGCCGGCCACTTTTTCGACCGGAGTCAGGTTGCGAACCGGGATGATTGTCCCTTGCCGGAGCCGGCTTTTCGGTCGTCTCAACGGTACTCCGGGCTGTCGGTTTGGTCGTGACCGCTTTTTTTACTACCTTTTTCTTTGCCACGCTCTTTTTCCTGGTCACAGCCTTTTTTACCGGCGCTCTCCTTTTCCTGGCTACCGTTTTCTTGGCGACGGGCTTGGCCACTCCCTGCCCATCATGAGGCAACTCCTCCTGAACGCTTTTTACTCCCCCGGTATCCGGTGCTTCGGTTTTAACTGCCAGTTGATCAGCTTCATCCGGCATCTGTTGACGCCGGGAAACAACGGAAGATTCATCAGCACTCCCATGACGTGAGTCTTCAGGGACGACCGGTGACACCTGGGTCGCGGTAGCGCCTTCAGCCACGGACTGCTCCCCGGAGATGGACTCCTCCGTCTCCTTGGCTGATATGCCGGCAGCAGCAGGTGATGGAGCTGTTTTCTGTCGGGGAATCAACTGTCCCAGAAGGAGAAAAATTCCACGGACCGCATAAAAAAGCATCAGCATCAGAGTGGCGATCTTGCCCCACAGCAGCAACAGAAACGACTGCCGAGGAACAGCTGGCTTTACATCCGCTACCGGCGGTTCAGCGTCTTCCGGCAGCGGTGGATTACCATCGTCATAACCGGCGGCCGCCACCTCGCAAAGTGATGCACTGGCCTTCATACAACCGAGTGGAATCACTATCAAGGTCAACAGGGTGGAGACCATGACGCCCGAGGCCAGTGAGATGGCCATGCCCTGAAATATGGGGTCGGTGAAGATCACGCTGGAGCCGCACACCAGGGCCAGCGCCGTGATCATGATAGGCCGGGTACGGGTGGTACAGGCGCGCACTACCGCCTGCTCCACCGGCACACCGCGCTGGATTTCATGAATGGAAAAATCCACCAGCAGGATCGAGTTACGCACGATGATACCGGCCAGGGCGATCCAGCCGATCATGGAGGTGGCGGTAAATTCCGCCCCCATGATGGCGTGCATTGGAATGATGCCGAGAAGAGTCAGCGGAATCGGTGCCATGATCAGGGCCGGGATGCGGAAATTACCGAATTCCCACACCACCAGGATATAGATCAGCACCAGCGCCACCATGAACGCCGCCCCCATGTCGCGGAAAGTCTCAAAGGTAACCGTCCACTCACCGGTCCACTCGATACTGGAGCTGCTGTCATCCCCGGGCGGCTTGAACCAGAAGGTGTCGACTTTTACGCCATCCGGGGCAACATAATTAGCCTCCAGCAGGTCCTGCACCTGAAACATGCCGTACACCGGTGCCGCAAGTTCACCGCCCACATCGGCCACCACGTATTCAACCGGACGCAGATCCTTGTGATAGATAATCGGCTCTTCCTGCATCATCTCAAAGGCACCCAACTCACGCAGTGGCAGGGTGACGCCACTGGTGGACTGGATCGGCAGGTCACCCAGACGATTGATCTGGGAGCGCTCGGCCAGCGGCACCTGAATCAGGATATTAATCGGCTCATGCCCCGCCTTCTGTTTCACATCGCCCAACCGCATCCCGCCGAGCGCCATGGAGAGATTGCGGTTGATGGTATCCACCGAGACACCGCGTCTTACCGCCTTCTCGGTGTCAACTTTAAACAGCCAGTACTCATAGCTGCCGCGCAGGTAGTTGTCCACGTCGACCAGGCTCTCCGCCTGTTCAAAGATACCGGTCAGATCCTCCGCCAGCTGCCGCCGTACCTCCGGTGTCGGTCCATGCACCTCGGCCACTACCGACTGCAACACCGGCGGGCCGGGTGGCATCTCCACCACGGCAAACTTGGCCCCCGACTCCTGGGTAATCTCTCCGACCAGTTCCCGTGCCGCAACCGCCAGTTCATGACTGCTGCGCTCCCGTTTGCTCTTGTGCAGCAACTGCACCTGTACTTCCGCCTGCCACGGATCCTGGCGCAGGTAGTAGTGTCGCACCATGCCATTGAAATCAAACGGCCGTGCCGTACCGACATATACCTGCAGGGCCGTCACTTCCGGCATCTGGCGCAGACGCTCGGCAATTTGGTGGGCCAGGTTGGCGGTCACCGGCAAGGCTGTGCCCTCCGGCATGTCCAACACCACCGAAAACTCAGGTTTGTTATCCAGGGGCAGCATCTTCACTGCCACCCACTTGGTATAGAACATGGAGCAGGCAAAGAAAAACGAACCCCACAGCACCACCCGAAAGATGATGCGCTTGTTGCGTGAACGAATCAGCGGGGTGAGGATTTTTTCGTAAAAGCGCGCCAGTCGCTCCGTCCCCACCTTCTCCCGCTCTTCAGCCACTTCCAGATAGGTCATGCTGGGCCGCAGCCAGCGGGAAATAGCCAGCCAGGGAGTAAACACAAAAGCGGCAAACAGGGAGATCAGCATGGCGGCCGAACCGAGGGCCGGAATTGGCTCCATGTAGGGTCCCATCATGCCGGTCACAAAACCCATTGGCAGCAGTGCTGCGATCACGGTGAAGGTTGCCAGTATGGTGGGATTGCCCACTTCCCGTACCGCGTCCACGGCGGTATAGGCGTCGGTCGAACCGGTTTCGAGCCAGCGCCGATAGATGTTCTCCACCACCACGATCGCGTCATCCACCAGGATACCGATGGAGAAGATCAGGGCGAACAGGCTGACCCGGTCGATGGTGTAACCGGTCACCCAGGCGTAGAAGATGGTCATCAACAGCACCACCGGGATCACCAGCACCACAACAATGGCCGGACGCAGGGCACGGAACGCAAACAGCACCAGCAGGAACACAAAACCGGTGGCGACGAACAGCTTGAAGATCAGTTCATTGACCTTGTCCTCTGCCGTCTCACCGTAGTTGCGCGTAACACTGACACCAACGTTGGATGGAATGCGCAGCCCCTTCAGATGCTCCACCCGATCGAGAATGGCGCTGGCCACGGTAACCCCGTTAACGCCCGGCTTTTTTGCCACCGCGATGGTGACGGCGGGAATGCCGCTGGCCGGCTGTTCATGGTCACCGGCCGGGCCTGTGTAGTAGGCCACCAGCTGTTTGGCATCCTCTGGCCCCTGCACCACGCGAGCCACATCATGTACATAGACGGGGACGTCGTTGTGGGTGCCGATCACCAGTCGGCTGATATCGTCGGTGGTCTTGAGGAAGGCGCCGGTCATCACCGTGAAACGGGTGTTGCCGGACTCCACCCCGCCCGCCTGCTGTTCGCTGTTGGAGGTCTGGATGCGGTTGGCCACCTGGTCCAGGCTGATGCCATAGCCGGAGAGTCGCTCCGGCGACACTTCGATGGTGACCTGCTCGGCACGCCCGCCCACGACGAAACCGTTACCGGTATCCGGGATCTCCTTGATGCTTTGCAACACATCATGGGCCAGCATGCGCAGCTGGCCGTCATCCACATCCGGGATACCGTTTTTGTCCAGGTCTTTGGACCAGAGGGTGATATTCACCACTGGCACATCGTCAATACCCTTTGCCTTGACCAGAGGTGGCGACACGCCGGGCGGGATCTTGTCCATGTTCGAGTCGAGCTTGTCGTTCACCTTGACCAGTGACGGACCCATCTGCTCGCCCACATCAAATTCGATGGTGACCATACCCATGCCCCGTTGTGAGGCGGAGTAGACATGCTTGACGCCATCGATCTCGCTCATGATCCGCTCCAGCGGCTCGATGGCGAGATTGGAAACCTGGTCAGCGGAGGCACCGGTATACTGGACAAAAATATCCACCATCGGCACCGAGATCTGCGGATCCTCCTGCCGGGGCGTCATCATCAGGCCCAGCAGACCCATCAGCATCATGGAGATAAAGAACAGCGGTGAGAGCGGTGAGTTGATGAAGAATCTCGCGGTACGCCCGGCAAGCCCCAATTGCTCATCGGTCAGTTGCGCGTTGTTCAGCTCATCTTTATTTGCATCTTCCTGATTCATCATTTTCACACTTGGTAGCAGCTGTATGACAGGAGTGAGTATCGGTCACTGGAATAGCCGAAAGGCCAGGTGCGTGTTTCAGCGCTTGTCAGCCGGGCTGACCCACCCCGAAGCGACACCATTCGCGGGATTTCGCAATATACGCTCCCCCGAACTCAACCCGGAAAGCACACTGACATAGCCGTTATCCAGACTTTCGCCGACGCGAATCAGACGCAGCTCCGGCCGCCCGCCCTTGCCTTCGACATACACGCCCGGCAGACTGCCGTTGTAACGTATGGAGGAAGCAGGGATGACGGGATGATTGCGAGCAGGCGCTGTAAGGTCCGGCACCCTGACCTTGACATACATGCCGGGCGCGGAGACCCCCTGTGGCAGATCGAACTTCACCTTGACGGTATGACGCTGTGAATCAGCGGTTGGGAAGATTTGCGCCACCCGCACCGGCACCACCTGTCCGGTGACATCCAGTTCCGCCTGCAGCATCATCTGCTCATACAGACCTGGGCGCAGTCTGGCCGGCACATCCACCATGATCTGCAGATACTCCACATCGGCA
This sequence comes from Sedimenticola selenatireducens, assembly GCF_963675335.2. Taxonomy (NCBI): domain Bacteria; kingdom Pseudomonadati; phylum Pseudomonadota; class Gammaproteobacteria; order Chromatiales; family Sedimenticolaceae; genus Sedimenticola; species Sedimenticola selenatireducens. Next base: position 423,549 of record NZ_CAXXYC010000001.1, on the reverse strand, counting down.
TAAACCAGCAGTGGCTGGCCCGGCTGCATGGTATCGCCAACCTCAACATACTTTTTCAGGATGACGCCATCGAACGGTGCAAGACTGATGGCATCGCGCAACTTGGCATCGATAGCCTGAATCTGGGACTGGGCGGACAGGATGGCATTCTGAGCCTGGGTGATCTGCACCCCGGAGGCGTAGAGATCGGCCCGCCGCTCTACATTCTGGTTGCGGTTGCCGGCCATGCCCTCCATGGGACGCGTGAACATCTGATCAAACAGATTTGGCAACCCCATGCCACCCATTGCCTGTTTCGACTGTGGTGACCAGAGCTCGCGGTTGTATTGCACCCCGGCGGCGCGCAGTTGCGCATCCGCATTGGCCAGCTGGGCCAGGGCCGCATTGCGCTTGGCCAGTAGCTCAGTGTCATCCAGCGCAACCAGCAGCGTTCCCTTCTCGAAAGTATCGCCCTCTATACCGGCAAGGTGTTTCACCCGGCCGGGAAGCTGGGCCGACAGGGTCACCTCCTTATAAGGTATCACCGTCCCGCCCAGCGAGACGGTTGAAGCACCTTGTGCCTGTTGAACGACGAAATACTCGCCACTCTCCTGAGCGAAACCCGGTTGGGGCAGAACTGCCGCGACAGCCAGGGCCGTCGCCAGCGCAATCGCATGGACCTGTATTTCCATTGTTATAGTTATCCCGCTGATTAAGGACTGCTATTGATATACCACCCCGGTGACTTTACCACGACCGGCAAAGCTCGGGGTACTTTCGAATACTCAGACGCCTTATTCAGAAAAACGCCTAAAACTGATAGAGCCTTACCGCAACAAACAGGCCCCTTGGTTCATTCAGAACCAGGAGGCCATAAATTTTTGTTGCTTGTTTTCAATCAGGAAGGCCAAATCAGCCCGCCCGAACGATGACATCAGGCCTTACCCATGACAGAAAAGCTTTTAATAAAGGGACCGGCCATACGTGGGTCCTTCAACATGGAGGCATAATCACCCACCTTGAATTTCATCTTGCCGGAGGTAAATGCCACCCCAAGCCCCATCATGCCAGGCGGTTTGCCAATCCATTTCTTCCACTGCGCCTCACTACACCGGATATCCCAGTTCAGAGACTCCCCACTGTAGGCTCCAGCGGCTACAGCCTTGCCATTTTCGACGGTAATCACTCCCCGTGGCTGATCTTCCCCTTCAAATCCATAACCGATCACACTGCTAAAACCGATCTGGGCAAGGGCACCAACCAAGTCAGACTCCGCATTCCACTGCGTCATAAAACTCTGCATCCACTCCTCAGAAAATAGTTCAGCCATCTCCACGCTCCCTTATTATCAATATTCCAGGATACGCCGCCAGATGGAAATCAGCAGGGCAACAACCGGCGACAAAAGTGTATTAAGTATCTCTTATATACTCATATAGTGCAATAGTCCCTGACAAAACCAGGATAATTACTTTTACTATAAGTATTTGGGCAAATACGTTTTTTTGTTTTTTTGAGCGGTTACCGGCCTAGCCGAACTGCAACCCACTCTTCCCGCTAATGCACGGGTTTTCGCTAGAATCCACATTGACAGACTACCACCTGTCGTCCCGTCGCGTTAGTATGGCTTATAGACAAATCCGGGGTAATAGTGATCTGAAGCAAACAAAGTCAGCGGTCGGGCAAACAACCCTTCCCTACAGCAGGAGTAGTTCATGAACACGGCAGGAAGACTCATCGAAGGACGCCTGAAACATCTTGAGACGCACCTTGAGCAAGAGAATCCGGTACTGCTGAAGACAGTGCAGAGTTTCAAGAAACTGGACCGGATTGCCTACAGAACCGGCTTGCTGGAGACCGATGACTCCTACGCCACCCAAATACCCTGGTGGCCGCTGATCTCGGTTCTTGGCACCTTCTCATCCGGCAAATCCACCTTTATCAACCACTATCTCGACTACAAACTCCAGCGCACCGGCAATCAGGCCGTCGATGACAAGTTTACGGTCACCTGTTACAGCCGGGAAAAAACCGCTCACGCCCTGCCGGGAGTGGCACTGGACTCGGACCCACGTTTCCCCTTCTACCAGATGAGCGAGGATATCGAGCGGGTCGCCAAGGGCGAAGGTGACCGTATTGACTCCTACCTGCAGTTAAAGACCTGCCCCAGCGAACGGTTGCGCGGCAAGATTCTGATCGACTCTCCGGGATTCGACGCCGATGCCCAGCGCACATCCACACTGCGCATTACCGATCACATAATCGATCTTTCTGATCTGGTACTGGTGTTCTTTGATGCCCGCCATCCCGAACCGGGGGCGATGCAGGACACACTTGATCATCTGGTAAGCAATACCATCAGCCGCAATGACGCGGGAAAGTTCCTGTATATACTCAACCAGATCGATTCCGCCGCACGGGAAGACAACCCCGAAGAGGTGGTGGCGGCCTGGCAACGGGCGCTGGGGGAACGCGGGCTGACCGCCGGCCGTTTCTATACTATCTACAATCCGGAAGCCGCCGTGCCGATTGACGACGACAACCTGCGGCAGCGTTTTGAGCGTAAAAGGGATGCTGATCTGGAGGAGATCCACAATCGCATGCATGAGGTGGAGATCGAACGCGCCTATCGTATCGTCGGCGTACTGGAACGTACGGCCCGGGATATTGAGGAACGCGCCATCCCTGCCATCAAGGACGCCGTAGCCCGTTGGAAACGACGTGTACTCTGGGGTGATGCACTGGCGTTCGGCCTCCTGTTGCTCAGCCTGTTCGCCATCACCCTGAAACAGGGTTATTGGCAGGGGTTTCGTTTCGAGCCGCCCTGGCTGGAGTCTCTAACTACCAGTCCGGCGCTGCAAATCGGGATTTCCGGCGGTGCTTTGGCCGTGGTACTGGGCCTGCATTTCCTGATTCGCTCCCTGGCTGCCCGCAGCCTGTTGCGGCAACTGAGAAGACAAGGAGACAAGCTGGCGATCAGAGGCAATCTGGCCAACGCCTTCCTGCGTAACACCAAACCCTGGCGCAGCATTTTCAGCAGTTCCCCGGCGGGCTGGGGGCGTAGCGCCAGAAAGCGGCTGACCCAGGTCAAGGAGGATGCCGACAATTATGTCCAGACCCTCAACGACCGTTTCACCAATCCGTCCGGGGATGCTTCGGTTCACCTGGAAAACCAACCCATGCTTGCCGACACTGATGCCGTCCCGGATGAAGAGGCTGAATTGAGCCCTGCCTCCACCGGCCGCGGTTAGCCACCGCGCGGCCGATGCAGTCATGCGTATTGGAGTTGATCTCGGGGGTACAAAAATAGAGGCGATCGCCCTGGATGACCGGGGCAATAGCCTGACCCGACAACGCATTCCGACACCGACCGGTGATTACCACGCCACCCTCGATGCCGTTGCCACGCTGATCGGCCGCATCGAACAGCTGACCGGCATGCACGGCAGCGTCGGCATCGGCACGCCCGGATCACCCTCACCCGCCACGGGACTGATCAGAAACGCCAACTCGACCTGCCTCAATGGACAGCCCTTGCAACAGAATTTCGAGCGACTGCTGAACCGCCCCGTTCGACTGGCCAATGATGCAGACTGTTTCGCCCTCTCGGAATCGATCGACGGTGCAGGACAAGGATTTCACTCGGTATTCGGCGTTATCATCGGCACCGGCGTCGGAGCCGGCATCGTCATCAACGGAAGCCTGATCCCGCATGCCAACCGTATTGCGGGAGAATGGGGACACAATCCACTCCCCTGGCCCAGTGCCACGGAGTCACCCGGTGAGGCTTGTTACTGCGGCAAAAAAGGCTGTATTGAAACCTTCCTGTCGGGTGCGGGGTTACATCTCGATTACCGCCGGGAGACCGGGCTCGAGATATCTGGGCCGGAACTGTCAAAACGACTGGAACAACAGGAGCAAGCCGCAGAACGGGTCATGGCACGTTACGAGAATCGCTTGGCACGCAGTCTCGCCACGGTTATCAACCTGCTGGATCCGGAAGTGATCGTCCTCGGCGGTGGCTTATCCAACCTCGTACGACTCTATGAACGGATACCGCGAATCTGGGCGGAATACATTTTCTCCGACGTGGTGCGCACCCGCCTGCTGCCACCCCGGCACGGTGATTCAAGCGGAGTCCGCGGTGCCGCCTGGCTGTGGCCTGAGGGCGAGGATCAACACTGACGCAAGCCACGCCTATTCACGGCTGCATGATCGTCCATCTACTTGACCAACGGGCTACAATTCAAGAGCGGGTGAATAGAAGCGGCGTTGACCACCCCCCTCCCGCTTGCAACACTCAACGGCGCAATCAGCCTGGTGATAAAGCAGATCCAGATGATCCTGCAACTCCATGTCGCCGAGCTCGCACAAGGTTGTCATGCCGATGCTTGCCGTGAGATCCACCGTCTCATCCTGGTGCAGTAAATCCAGGTTACTGACCGCCTCCTGAATGCGCTCAGCCATGCTTTCCATCCCCGCCGGCAAAGTGTGGGGCAACATCAGCACAAACTCACCATCACCCAGGCGGGCCACCAGATCGCCTGTTCGCGCCTCTTGTTGCAGCGTCCCGGCAATCCGGCAGATGGCCTGATCCCCGACCAGATGCCCCCACTTGTCATTAATGCTTTTCAGCTGATCCACCTCGATCAGCATCAGCCCCACCGGGTGGTCATAGCGCACTGCTCTCGCGAGCATCGCTTGACCCTCGACAAAAAAATGGTGCCGGCTACACAGTCCGGTCAACTCATCGGTGACCGAGAGTTCCTGGTGCAGGATGCGCAATTTCTCGGACTCCTCCAGCGACTGGGCTAATGCATGCGTACGTGAAGCGACTTGGTCTTCAAGCCGGTTGACCAGGCGGTGCAAATGCAACAATCGGCCGAGAAAATTAGCGAACAGCATGAAAAAATGCTGGTGCCAGGTCTGAAAAAACTCCGGCTGATGATGTGAAACATTGAGCACACCCAGCACCTCGTCATCCGAAACAATGGGAGCGGATATCAGGGAGCCGTCACCATAGAACAGGGTCGTCCTGGAAAACGGCTTAAAACGCGAATCAGTCTTACAGTTCCGACAATACTGAATCTGGCCGCTCTGCAGGGCCAGCCCCATGATTCCCTCGCCGGCAGTAAACCGCATACCTTCAGTATCGGCAGATGGATCATCCGTGCCCCGTCGACTAAAGGTATTCACACCCCCCCCGACCGTACATCTCAGCACATCCCCCTCAAGCAGAAAGATCGAGCACTGCTCAAGATCCTGATATTCGATAAGCGCTTCCAGCGCCTGATCCAGAAATTGCTGCTCGGAAACACCCTCTATCGGCATCCGTGAAAGCAACCGGATAGCCGAGAGTGAATCCACCAGTGAAAAGAAATGATCCTGCTGGCCAAATATCACATCGATGTCTCTTGGTTGATTTGATTACTCATGCAAGCTGTCTCGCGACCAGTTCCAGGTCATCCAGCTGGCCGAGAAACGTCTCCTCTATCCGCAGAATCCGCTGCCGCTCAAGCCCGTCAATACGATTCAACCAACGGCACTCGCTCAGTGCATACGCCTCGCCTGCACGAACAGCGCTCATCCGTTCGACCGCACAATTCAACAAATCCACTTCCGTCTGGTAGGTCCCCGAATAGTCGCCATCCCCCAGTTGTCCCATCATGGCCACAATCGCCGCAGGCAGATGCCAGCGTTCGGCCAGCCAGGCGCCCGCTTCCCGATGATCAATACCGAGCCGCTCTCTTTCAATATCAAGCAGCCTTTCCGCCGGTTCCTGTACCGCTCTGCTCAGAGCGCCGGCATAAGCTTCACCGAGAACATGCGCCAACAACAGAGCGCCCAGATTATGGAACAGGCCTCCAAGGTATAGCGCCGCCGGATCCGGACGCCGTGCCAGCGGGACCATCACGGCAAGTGAACGAACCAGTTGCCCGCATGCCAGGGCTTTATACCAGTATCCCGGAAGATCAAAAACCGGGCACTTTTCCAGATTGAAGGCCCCAGCAACACTGATACCCAGGGCAAGGCTTTTGACCATATTCAAGCCCAGGACACGGATAATGGCCTCCTCCACGCTATAAACAGGCGAAGGCTGGGCAAAATAGGCCGAGTTTGCCAAACCCACGATACGCGCGGCGAGTCCCGGATCCATCTCTATAATCGCGGCCAGCGCTTTCAGGTCGATTTCGTCGTCGGAGATGGCTTCAAGCAGTTTAGCCGCCGTGGTCGAGAGTGGCGGCAAATGTTTGACCTGAAGTATTTCACGCACGGCACTCTCTCTATCCGCTTGCATCACACAAATCTTCCCGTTTTTATTCGTCATTATGTTAGCGGGATTTCGCTGGTTTTCTTTAACAGCCAATAGATTATCCACATCACATCAAACCCGACCGGACAGATGACTTGACATGTTGCACTGCAATGATCAATATATAGTGTATTATTAACACTTAGTCGCCGATGGCCGTGCCGTATCAGTACAAATACCCCCACCCTGCAGTGACCACCGATGTGGCGGTATTCACCCTGCGTAATCAGCAACTGCAACTACTTTTGATACGCCGGGCACAAGAGCCGTACATGGGCCAGTGGGCGCTACCCGGAGGCTTTCTCGAAATCGATGAAGACCTGGACAGTTGCGCCAAACGGGAACTGAAGGAGGAGACGGGTGTTGCCGATCTCTACATGGAACAGCTCTACACTTTTGGGCGTCCCGACCGCGATCCAAGGGAGCGGGTTATCAGTGTTACCTATTACGCCCTGGTGCCGACCGATAAACTCACCCTGTCCGCCGGGAGTGACGCAGCGGAGACGGCCTGGTTTCCATTGCAGGAGCTTCCGGAACTGGCTTTTGACCATGAAGAGATCATTCTGCTGGCCCGTGAACGGCTGGCGGCCAAGACACACTATTCCACCATTGCCTTTCAGCTCATGCCGGAAACCTTCACCTTGAGCGAACTGCAATCGGTCTATGAAATTCTGCGTGACGAGAAACTCGACAAACGGAATTTTCGTAAATGGGTTCTGGCACTCAAACAACTGGAAGAGACCGGCGGAAAACGCAGAAACGGCAATCACCGACCCGCTAAAATCTACCGGCTGACCAACCCCGATCGTGTCGATATCGTACGCTGAGCCGGCAAAACACAGAGAGAAAACCATGACACAGACATCCAGTCCTGTAGAAATTCAACAACATCCCGTCATTGTCCCTCCCCATCCCCAATGGCCAACCCTCAGTGTGGATGAGAAACGGGTGATCAAGGAACGTATCAAGACACTGTTGAAGGCGCGCAATGCGGTACTGGTAGCGCATTACTACACCGATGGCGACCTGCAGGAACTGGCCGAGGAGACCGGTGGCTGTGTATCCGACTCGCTGGAAATGGCCCGCTTTGGTGCACAACAGGAAGCGACCACCCTGGTGGTCTGTGGCGTTCGGTTCATGGGAGAGACCGCCAAGATCCTCAATCCGGAAAAACGGATTCTGATGCCCGACCTGAATGCAACCTGCTCCCTTGACGAAGGCTGCCCGGCCGATGAATTCAGCGCCTTCTGTGATCAGTATCCCGACCACACGGTGGTGGTGTATGCCAATACCAGCGCCAAAGTCAAAGCCCGCTCGGACTGGGTCGTAACCTCCGGGATTGCGCTGCCGATTGTCAAGCACCTCGCGAGCCGTGGGGAAAAGATCATCTGGGCTCCGGACAAACATCTCGGCCATTACGTACAGAAGATGACCGGCGCCGACATGCTGTTCTGGAACGGCGCCTGCGTGGTCCACGAGGAGTTTAAATCCGTGGCACTGGAACGGGTTCGGCGCCTGCACCCGGACGCCGCTGTTCTGGTTCACCCTGAATCCCCCGAGGCGGTGATAGAACAGGCCGATGTGGTGGGCTCGACCACCGCTTTGATCAAGGCGGTAGTGGAGATGGGTAACAGCGAGTTTATCGTCGCTACCGATGGCGGCATCTTCCACAAAATGAAACAGCTGGCGCCCAACAAAAAACTGATCGAAGCCCCTACTGCCGGGGAGGGTGCCACCTGCGAGAGCTGCGCCCACTGCCCCTGGATGGGGATGAACGCGCTACAGAATCTGCTGGAAGTACTCGAGAATGAAAGTAACGAAATCCTGATCGACCCGGCCACCAGAGAACTGGCGGTCAAACCCATTCAGCGCATGCTCGATTTCGCCCAAAACCAGGAAAAATAGGAGGCCGGCAGAGATTTTTGTTGCAGCGTGTCATTTTTTGTTCAAGTTCCTCTTCTGGTGGTCGCCACATAACCGGGACCAGTAGCAGCAGTATCCCAAGGTCACTAATTTTTACAGCGGCAGAATGGGGACTTCTGGCACTGTTACGAGGAACTCCCATGAATATCTTACGCCGCCTGAATATCACCCACCGACTCTGGACATTGATAACCCTGGCTATTTTCGGCATTGCCATGATTACGGCATTCTCCCTCCTGCAGTTCAAATCCAGTCTGCTGCATGAGAAAGAGTTACAGACCCGGAAGCTGACCGAGATTGCCTACAGCATCATTGCCGATTTCCATGCGCAAGCCAGCAAAGGCGAATTAGACGAGCAGACCGCACAGAAGAGTGCCCTCGCCAGCGTCAGATCCCTGCGCTACGAAGACGGCAACTATTTCTGGGTCATTGATATGGATGCGGTCACCCTGATGCATCCCATCAAACCTTCGCTTGAAGGCAAGGATCTGGCCGGATTGAAGGATGCAAATGGCACAGCCATTTTTGTCGCCTTCGTCAACAAGGCAAAAGAGAGCGGCGAAGGGATGGTGCCTTATCTCTGGCCAAAACCCGGCAGTGAGAGTCCTGTGCGGAAGGTATCCTATATCAAGGGTTTCAAGCCTTGGGGCTGGATCGTCGGCACCGGCATCTATATCGATGACGTGGATAGCGTTTTCTGGAACAACGCCACCACACTGTCTCTCGGCACCGGCGTCGTGCTGCTGATCCTGATTACCGTATCGCTTATTATCGCACGCAGTATCTGTACCCCACTCCAATTGACCACACAGGCAATGCACAACATTGCGGCCGGGGACGGTGATCTCACCCAGCGGCTGGACAGCAGCGGCAATGATGAAGTGGCAAGACTGGCCGGTGCATTTAATGAATTTGCCATCAAGGTACAAAACACGATTGCCCAGGTCAGCACCGCCACCAACCAGATCGCCACTTCCGCCGATGAACTTACGGCCATCACCGCACAAAGCCACGAAGGCATGGACCAGCAACGAAACGAAACCCATCAGGTGGCCACCGCTGTAACCGAGATGGCTGCCACGGTTCATGAAATTGCTCAAAATGCCGAAAATACCGCCAGTTCCGCCCGCGAGGCAAATACGGAAGCGAACGCCGGAAGAACCGTCGTGGACGAAGCGTCCCATGCAATTAATCAACTGGCCAGCGAAGTCGAAAAAGCCTCCAGTGTTATCAACCGTCTGGAAACAGAGAGCGGAGCGATCGGCAGTGTGCTGGATGTAATCCGTGGTATCGCGGAACAGACCAACCTGCTGGCGCTGAATGCGGCCATTGAGGCCGCACGCGCGGGTGAACAGGGTCGCGGGTTTGCCGTGGTAGCGGATGAGGTGCGCACCCTGGCAAGTCGGACACAACAGTCCACCCAGGAGATTCAGGAGATGATCGAACGCCTGCAGTCCGGCACCAACGAGGCTGTTCAGGTCATGGAACGGAGCCAGTCCACAACTCAGATTACCGTCGACAAGGCACGTGCTGCAGCTGATTCACTCAACAAGATCGTGCAATCTGTAGCCACGATCTCGGACATGAACACGCAGATTGCCAGCGCGGCAGAAGAGCAGTCCGCAGTCGCCAGGGAGATCGACCGCAGTATTGTACAGATATCGCAACTGGCCGAGCAGGCGACCGGAAGCACTGATAAGGTGGCAACCGCCAGCCAGGCGCTTGCGAGACTGGGCGAAGACCTACAGATTCAGGTCAGCCAGTTCAAGGTCTGAACCCACCATACCCAAGTTCGGAACAGCTAACGACAGAGGGCGCCCTGGGCGCCCTCTGTTTATGGTCGGGTAAGCGGAGCAAACCCCGCAATCAACTCTCCGGGCTGATATGCTGCCCACAAATCCCAGATGACTCGGCATGTTTGCGCAAACCCTCCACATCGAGGATCTCGATATGCCCTCCCTTCACCTTTACCAGTCCCTGGCTGGTAAAGTTGCTCAGAATTCTTGAGAAGGTCTCCGGCTTGACCGACAGTCGGGACGCCAGTACGCCCTTTGGCGTCGCAAGATCAAAGGCAACCCTGACCTGCCCGTTGAACATGGATTTTCCGCAAAGATACCCGGCGACCCGACCGGTGGCACTCTGCAAGGTAAGATCGTCGATCTCTTTAATCATGCGACGCAACCGCATGCTCATATCACCCATGACCCTGAAACAGGTATCGGTTGATTCCCGAAGCAAATCCAGAAATCCCCGACTATCCACCGCCGTGAGCCGTACCTTGCCGATTGCGGAGGCACGAACGGGGTATGATGGCTTATCCGAGAACATAAGGGCCTCGGCAAAAGTGTACCCGGCCGTGACCACTTCAATCACCTTTTCGTTCCCATTCATTGAAAGTCGGGATAGTTTTATCTGCCCCTCCTGAACCAGAAAGAAGCGTTTTGCCTCATCGCCTGCCTCGAACAGGGCCTCATTATCCTGAAGCTGGATTTCACTACTCATTTTTCGCACACGCTCCAACTGACCCTCATCGAGTTGGGAAAAAAGGTAGGCTTCTCTCAGTTCAGACGGCATAGTCGCACCATGAAAAAATAATTTGCTTAACTTTCATGAAGTTAATATTTCAAGAATGCGTATTTTAGCGCAGAAAATACCTGATGAAAATCATAAAGAGTAAAGTCACGACTCAATACATCCGGTCAAAAATCCTGATCGGATGGTTAGTCTCCCTGACGAAGTGCCTTTAAGTATAGCGGTTACCGCAATTAATCGACATCACCATCAGGCACCCGGACACTTTCAGCGTAGGCCAGCAGTGCACGATTCGTCTCACGATAACGAAGCATTGCAACCAAAAGGTTTTTTAGCAGGAGGGCATTTGAAGCAAAGAAGAACAAACCGGCCAGGTGGGCGAACCAATCGGGACGAAGGGTAGCAAGCAGGGCCGTCAACAGCGCAAGCAAGAACAGACGGAACTGCAAGCGAGCCGCCTTGTCAGAGATAAACTCCTTCATGTTCGGCACCTTTACGGTCATACACATCAGGCCCATCTGCCTATTTTGCAGGTGAAACCAGGAGAGGAAGGGAACAATTTTATATAGCATCCCATTGATTACCGACACACCGACACCCAGGAGCAGGCTCACCCCGAGCAGCAGATTATAATGCGGGTTATAGCCAATGCCAGGTGAAAGGTTTCCCGCAACCCATACCAGTGCGCATACCGGCACAAACAGCATACCGGTACGCCAGAACATCATTGTTATATCCGGTATCCGGCGTTTTCGCTGCAACTGCAACCGCACCGTTACCACCGCATAAATCACAAAACCGGACAGCAGAAAAAACATCCAGATTCTGGGTACTATTTCATTCAGGGCACCAAATATTTCACCCAGCACCAAAGCGGTCCAGATCAACATACCAATGAACAGTGCCGGTGCCAGCAACCGACGCAGGCGGGATGGATATTCCGGGGTCACCTGAAACATCGGCACCACCTGATAAGAGATACCAATCAGTAATAATCCAATCCAACCGAAAATACCCCACCCAAGGTGTACATCCACCAAAGAGGCAATATCTCCGAAACCCATGGTACCCAGGATGCCACTACCCAGCAGCAACCCAAGCAGTAATGTGACCAGTAATGAGACAACGGCGAGGCGTATCGCTACAACAGTGGCACTCACACTTTTCACCCGCCACAGAGCAATCATCACAGCAACAAAGAACAGTATAATTCCGCCGCCCAGCATACCCAGCGCAACCGCGTCCCCAATAGCACTACCCGACAGGAATGCAAAAACCAACATGACCGTTCCCAGGGTAATCATCAGGTGACAGATCGATCCTACCGCGACCACCTTGGGAACAGGTGATCCGGCAAGTACCGGCAACATCTGCAGCAACGCACCGCACATCACCATGGCCAACATTCCCAGGGTCAGCATATGGGTAAGACCCAGGGTCATGGGTGACCAGCGGGTAAGAAACAGATCTGGTCCATTTATCAACAACATTCCCGCCGCAGCCAGACCAAACAGCGGAGCTGTCAGAAAAAATCTGAATGGAATCGAAATCGGCGGAGCCTGATCCAGGGAGAGATTTGCGGTATTGAGCATCTGTTAACCAAGCAGTCAGTGAATAGCCAAGTGATATAGTATCAAATGATACTATATCGCAAGGGAGCGCGTCGCAGTAACTATATATAACTACGAAGTGGCGGAATCCACATCAAGGGCCGCCGCGACATCATCCGTCTTCCAGATAAATATCTCATAACCTCCTGACGAATCATCCCGGCAGCGCCACAAAAAACCGCTTTTTTCCAGTAGCGGATAGAGCAGGTGGGGTTCACGCCGATGCAACACACGCAGATAGTCACCCGGATTCAACTGCTTTATCGCTTCCAGCGTTTGCTCTAGAGGCTCACAGGGCTCAAGCATGCTCACATCAAGTTGTATTTCCATTGCAACAACATGCTCCTGAAGTATGGTGACCACATTGACCGGACATCCTGTCCCTGCCAATGTCTGTATAGCTTATTCATGCTAGCATCGACGCTAAAGCATTTTCATCTCTTGCAGGGTTGCCTCCGCATCGGCGGCAAACACCTGATCCGTCATGGGATAAAGCATCTGCTCCTCTTTCATATTGTGCTGTTGCATCACCATCATCATGGTTTCAGATAGCCCCAGATAGCGCTCATCATCTTCATGAGCCACGGCCGCTTCCATATCCGCCATCAACTGGCGCATCTGAGAGTGCTCCATGCGCATCATCTGGGTCGGCCCCGCCGCCTGCCCCGTGCGTTGTTCAAAGCCCGGAAAGAGAACCCCCTCCTCCATGCTGAAATGGTTTTCGGTCGTATTGCGAAAGGCCTCAAACTTCTCACGCCCCTGTGCCCAGTCCCCCTGCGCAATCAACTCTTCGGCTTCGGCAAACAGTGCATCACAATGCCGATGATCGTTCGCCATGGTTTCGGTGATCGTTGTCATTTCTCGTGTCCTGATCCAAGTCATAATTAGATATTCAGAACGGTGAGTATCGGGAATTCACAACCACTCACACATTGATTTCAATCAATCCGGAGCAAATTCAAAATGTTACCGATCGTTAATATTCTATTGACTCAAATCAAGGAACTAATCGAAACATGCAGGCCTAATGCGGCCTGTACACCTTTCGCGTTACTTACGTACGGAAAAATAATGAGGGGATAACAATGGCCCAGGCCTTCACAAAAACTATGGCGCGGAACATCTTTTACGGTGGTTCTGCGTTTTTCTTCCTCCTTTTCCTGGCTCTGACCTTTGATTCAGTTGGCCAACTGCCCAATCGCGACAATCGTGCCGCACTTGAAGGGGCTGTCGGCGAACAGGTAGCCAAAGGCAAGATACTCTGGGAAGAGAATAACTGTATCGGCTGTCACACGCTGCTCGGTGAGGGTGCCTACTTCGCACCGGAACTGGGCAATGTCTACAAACGCTTCGGCAATTCCAAAGACGGCATCATCGGCTTTATCAAGAGCCGTCCTGCCAACGGCATTCCCGGTCGCCGCAGCATGCCTCAGTTCAACTTCTCCGATGACGAGCTCGACGCCATCGCGGAGTTCCTGAAGTATGTCTCCGAGATCAATGCCGCCAACTGGCCGCCAAACATTCAGGGTTAAGGGGGAGTTTTAACCATGACATATCAATCTCAATCGGTCGCCAAGCTGTACTTTACGGCTGCCATCGCCCTGTTTGCCGCGCAGATCCTGTTTGGTCTGATCATCGGCCTGCAGTATGTGATCGGGGACTTCCTGTTCCCCTATATCCCGTTCAACGTGGCCCGCATGGTCCACACCAACGCCCTGATCGTCTGGCTGCTGATGGCCTTTATGGGCGCCGCCTACTATCTGATCCCGGAAGAGGCCGAGACGGAGCTGTTCAGCCCCATGCTCGCCACTCTGATGTTCTGGGTCTTCCTGGTGGCCGCGGCCCTGACGGTCGCCGGCTACCTGCTGGTGCCCTACTCCACCCTGGCCGCGCTGACCGGTAACGAGTTGTTGCCCACCATGGGACGCGAGTTCCTGGAGCAGCCGACCATTACCAAGCTCGGTATCGTGGTGGTGGCCCTGGTCTTCCTGTTCAATATCGGCATGACCATCCTCAAGGGTCGCAAGACCGTGATCAACCTGGTGCTGCTGCTGGGTCTGGTCGGGCTCGCCGTGTTCTTCCTGTTCGCCTTCTACAATCCCGTCAACGTGGTGCTGGACAAGATGTTCTGGTGGTGGACGGTGCATCTGTGGGTAGAGGGTGTTTGGGAGCTGATCATGGCCTCCATCCTGGCCTTCGTGCTGATCAAGGTGACCGGCGTGGACCGGGAGGTGATCGAGAAGTGGCTCTATATCATTATCGCCATGGCCCTGATCACCGGTCTGATCGGTACCGGCCATCACTACTTCTGGATCGGTACCCCCGAGTACTGGCAGTGGTGGGGTTCGGTGTTCTCCGCCCTGGAGCCGATTCCGTTCTTCATGATGACGGTGTTTGCCTTCAACATGGTCAACAAGCGGCGCCGCAACCACCCCAACAAGGTCGCCACCTTGTGGGCACTGGGTACCGCAGTGATGGCATTCCTGGGTGCCGGCGTGTGGGGCTTCCTGCACACCCTCGCCCCGGTGAACTACTTCACCCACGGTTCCCAGATCACCGCGGCGCATGGTCACATGGCCTTCTACGGTGCCTACGTGATGATCAGCCTGACCATCATCTCCTATGCCATGCCGCTGCTGCGCGGTCGCTCCGCGGCCAACAGCAACAAGCAGCAGGTGCTGGAGATGTGGGCATTCTGGTTGATGACCGTGGCGATTGTCTTCATCACCCTGTTCCTTACCGGCGCCGGTATCCTGCAGGTCTACCTGCAGCGGGTGGCGGAGAATGCGCAGCCGTTCATGGCGGTGCAGGATCAGATCTCGCTCTTCTACTGGTTGCGTGAGGTGGCCGGCCTGATGTTCTTCACCGGTCTGGTGGTCTATATCGCCAGCTTCTTCATCGGCCAGGATGAGCCCGAGGCGGTTGTCGCCGACGCTTAACCAACATCCTCCGGAGGGGTTCCCCCTCCCCCCTTAAGGCCGGCTCCTGGAGCCGGCCTTATCTATTGAGGCCGCCCAAAAAGCCAACATCCCTCACCTGATTATCAAGTACCGGCAACAGGGACAAGCCATCATTAAAGTGGCTACGGATTGATGTTTTTATTGATCCAGATCAACAAGATCACTGATAGGAAATCAAACCAGAATAACAGCCAACCGCCTGCCCCAAATACTTCTCACCTCAAACGCACGAAGCATATAAGCCATTGTTTATATTGTTTTTTTATGCACATCAAGCAGAATCATGCAATAATCACCACGGCATAAATAGTCAGCCATACAATTATACCCAGAGCCTTGAACGTATGATTCGGCCGCAGTAAATACCGCTCTTTGACCAAGGTCAAAGAAGTTTCCAGCCGTATATATGATCGTAGCGACTCGGGAATATACCGCCGCGGACATCACTTCCGCGTTCACTCATATCAATAGCTATTGATGGGGATTTACTAGATGAAAAAAACCAACTTCAGCCTTTCTGCTCTCGGTATGGCCGTCGGCCTGGCTGCATCAGGCGTTGCCGTCAACGTCTCTGCAGCAGAACCCACTCTCTCCGAGGCGGACTTTGAGCAAGCAAAGACCACCTATTTCCAGCGTTGTGCGGGCTGTCACGGCACCCTACGTAAAGGTGCAACCGGTAAAAACCTGGAGCCGAAGAACACCCTGAAACTGGGACAAGAACGTCTTGAGAAGATCATCCAGTTCGGTACTGAGGGTGGCATGAACAACTTCGACGACATCATGTCGAAGGAAGAGATCAAGATGATGGCCACCTATATCCAGATGGAACCACCTGTTCCACCTGAGATGTCCCTGGCACTGATGAAAGAACGTCATCACGTCTTTGTTGAACCAAAGGATTACCCGACCAAACCGCTGCACGGCCGCAACTGGGAGAACTTCTTCCTGGTGATCGAGCGTGATGTCGGCAAGGTTGCTGTCATCGACGGCGACAAGAAAGAGGTGGTTGCCCATATCCCCACCGGCTATGCGGTACACGTACTGAAGGCCGCCGAGCATAGCAAAGTTCTGCATGCAGAGAACCCCGGCCGTTTCTGGTACACCCAGGGCCGTGACGGCAAGTTGACCAAGATCGACCTGTGGCAGACCCCGGACAAAATGAAGGTTGCCGAAGTACAGATCGCCTATGACGCCCGTGACGTCGCCGTCTCCGGTGATGGCAAGTACGTGGTTGGTGGCGGCTACTGGCCTCCACACTTCGTGATCGCCGATGCGGTGACCATGGAGCCGCTGAAGGTCGTTTCCGCCCGTGGCGTGAATGTTGACGGCGAATATGTCAACGAGTCTCGCGTGGCCGCTATCTACGATACCCCCAACCACCCCAGCTGGCTGGTCTCCATGAAGGAACTGGGCCAGATGTGGCAGGTTGACTACAGCGATATCGACAACCTGAAGATCACCAAGATGGATACCGCCAAGTTCCTGCATGACGGTTTCTTCGATCCCACCGGTCGTTATTTCCAGATCGCCGCCAACGCCTCAAACAAGATGGTAGTCGTCGATACCGACACCCAGAAACTGGAGGCATTGATCGATGTCGACAAACTTCCACATCCGGGTCCTGGCGCAAACTGGAACGATCCCAAGTGTGGACCGGTTGGCGGCACCACCCACCTGGGTGTAGGCAAGGTCACTGTCTGGGGTAATGATCCAGCCGGTCACAAGGACCAGGCCTGGAAGGTCTGCTATGAGGTAGAAACCGACGGTGCGGGTCTGTTCATTCGTACCCATCCGAAGAGCGACTACTTCTGGGCCGACCAGACCAAGCATCCGGAGCCTGAGGTTCAGCAATCCATCCAGGTCATCGACAAGAAGACCCGGGAGATTGTCAAGACCATTCGTCTGACCGACAAACCGGGCTATGCAGCGGTTCACATCGAGTTCAATAACGACGGTTCCGAAGTTTGGACTTCGGTATGGAATCGTAAGGACAG
The DNA here is from genome assembly GCF_963675335.2 of Sedimenticola selenatireducens. Classification (NCBI taxonomy): domain Bacteria; kingdom Pseudomonadati; phylum Pseudomonadota; class Gammaproteobacteria; order Chromatiales; family Sedimenticolaceae; genus Sedimenticola; species Sedimenticola selenatireducens. Next base: position 406,238 of record NZ_CAXXYC010000001.1, on the reverse strand, counting down.
CAAGGAAGCCAATGGCGAGATCATCATCTTTGATGCCAAGACCCTCGAAGAGAAGGGACGCGTCAAAGGTCTGTTCGGACCGACCGGCAAGTTCAATGTCCACAACCGCGTGAATCACGTCACCTGATTGCGGATGTAGTATGAGCTAGTCCAAAAGCGGGTATGGAGCACTCTCCATACCCGCTTTTTTAATAAAAACTTCACTCTTCTCTTCTGTACCTGGAGAAACAAAAAGATGGCGGTTCAGGAATCAAAAAAACCGGGCTTGATGTCTCGCCGGATCATTCTAGGCACCACAGTAGCGGGCGCCTTACTCTTCTTTATAGTCGGCATCATATTCTGGGGCGGCTTCAATACCGCAATGGAAGCCACCAACAACCTCGATTTCTGTATCAGCTGTCATGAGATGGAGGAAAACGTCTACGAGGAGTATAAACCGACAATCCACTACTCCAACCGGACTGGCGTCCGGGCCACCTGCCCCGACTGCCACGTTCCTGATCCCTGGGTGCACAAGATGGTTCGCAAGATCCAGGCGAGCAACGAGGTCTACCACAAGATTATGGGAACGGTGAATACCCCGGAGAAGTTTGACCAGCAACGCCTGACCATGGCCAAGCGGGTCTGGAACACCATGAAGAAAACGGACTCACGTGAGTGCCGTAACTGCCATAACTTCGAATCAATGAACCCCGAATTTCAGCGTCCACGTGCACGAAACCAGCACATGAACGCCTTTGAAACCGGTCAGACCTGTATCGACTGTCATAAGGGAATTGCGCACAAACCGGTTCGCAACCTGTTGACCGATGAAGAACTTGAGAAACTCGAGGCGCCCAATCCAGACTTCATACGTCCGGTTCCTGAAATGTTTGCCGAGGGACTGAAGCGGGTCGAAGCCAAAGAAGCCGCCGCAGCTGAAGCTGAGAAGGCGGAAAAAGAGAAAGAACGCGAAGCAAAGCTGGCCGCAAAAAAAGCAGAGCAGGCGCGCATTGAGGCTGCCGTTGCTGCCGCCCTGGCCGGCCAGAGTGCAGGCGCCGCAGGCAAAACAGGCACCGCACCTGCAACCGGTGTAGGCATTGACTGGAGCGATGTGCCAGGACGCAAGATCACTCTGTTTTACCCCGGTGAAACCTCGATGGAATGGGTCATGACTGGTAAGGATCATGGTGGTGCGCGTCCATTCCTGAATGGGGGCGATCGCTGCATCACTTGCCATGATAAAGAGACCGCCGACATGGGTAAAAAGATGGTCACCGGTGAAAAGGCCGAGTCCACTCCCATCCCGGGCAAACGTGGCAGCATCCCGGTCAACATCCAGGCGGCTCATGATGGATCAAACCTTTTCCTGAGATTTGAGTGGGAGGATACCGAGCACGCTCCGGTTCCGTTCGTCGAGGGTGGCAAAATGGATCCCGCCAACCCAATGAAGCTGGCAATTATGCTGGGAACGGATGATGTGGAGTTCGCCGACCGGGCCGGTTGCTGGCAGACTTGTCACGAAGACGCCCGCACTATGCCCGACGCACCGGATGCAGACACCATGGCTTCAAATGATGTGGCGAAGACCCTGGACCTCAAAGCAGGCGTCACCAAGTACCTGAAAGAGAGCCGCAGCAGTATCGAAGTCCAAGGTAGGCGTGGCAAAAAACGCGGCGGCTGGGACAAGCTGAAGAGCAGCGATGAAGTAGCTGCGGCGCTGAAGGCCAACCAATTCATGGACCTGCTGCGCTACCAATCGGGAACAGAAACAACCGAGGATGGATATATCCTGGAGCAGCGCTATATGCAAGGCGGCCAGGGATTCCAGGCCAATGCCCGCAAAGAGGGCAATAACTGGGTGGTTGAGATGAAGCGGAAGCTGCAATCCGACCAGCCGGGAGACATCAGCATCGACGCCGACAAGCTGTATAACTTCGGTTTTGCCATCCACGACGACTACAGCAATGCCCGGTTCCACCATGTCAGCCTGGGCTACAAGCTCGGCCTGGACAACGAAGCAGCGGAAGTGAATGCCGTGAAGCGTGAGGCCAAGTCGGTGGCTGCCGCAGCACCGACCAAAGCCGCAGCAACATCCAGTAAGGCGGCCACGGGTTCAGCTATCGAGGTGGACTGGAGCAAGGCGGGCAGCCGCGACATCACCCTGTTTTACCCCGGTGAAACCTCGATGGAATGGGTCATGACTGGTAAGGACCACGGTGGTGCCCGTCCCTTCCTGAAGGGCGGTGACCGCTGTGTCACCTGTCATGACAAAGAGACCGCCGACATGGGCCAGAAAATGGTCAGCGGAGAAAAGGCCGAGACCAGCCCGATCCCGGGTAAACGCGGCAGTATCCCGGTAACCGTGGAATCAACCCACGATAGTGAAAACCTCTATTTGCGGTTTAGCTGGCCGGAAGGCGAGCATGCCCCGGTACCCTTCGCCGAGGGTGGAAAGATGGACCCGGAAAACCCGATGAAATTGGCGCTGATGCTTGCCACCGATGATGTGGAGTTTGCCGATCGGGCCGGCTGCTGGCAGACCTGTCATGAGGATGCCAACAGCATGCCGGACAGGCCGGAAGCTGACGCTATCGCCGCCAGCGATACCGCCAAGGTCCTTGATCTCAAAGCCGGTGTTACCAAATACCTGAAAGAGAGCCGCAGCAGTATCGAAGTCCAAGGCAGAAGGGGCAAGAAGCGGGGTGGCTGGGACAAGCTGAAGTCCGCCGATGAAATAAAGGCCGCTATGGATGCCCATCAGTTCATGGATATCCTGCGCTTCAAGTCGGGCAAGGGAGAGACCGAGGATGGCTATATCCTGGAACAGCGAATGATGACCGGTGGTCAGGGTTTCGAGGTCAATGCGGCACAGGAAGCCGGCAATTGGGTGGTCACCCTGAAGCGGAAACTGAAGTCAGACAAGGCGGGGGACATCAGCCTGGATACGGACAAGGTATATAACTTCGGCTTTGCCATTCATGACGACTTCAGCAACGCCCGTTTCCACCATGTCAGCCTCGGCTACAAGCTCGGATTCGACAACGACTCAGATGGCGTGGAGATCAACGCCATCAAACAGTAATTAACAATAAGCTATAAACGCAGCACCCTTGAACGCGTCACTCGCCAGAGTGGCGCGTTTTTTTGTCCAGGGATGGACTTATGCCGCGGAGGCCAAGGATGGCCGGGAGCGGCTTTGCCAGGGATGGACTTATGCCGCGGAGGCCACGACTCCAGGGATGGAGGAGGTAGAGCGAAGCACACCGCCAAGGATGGCGGTGGTAGACAACATCGGGAACCGGTTGTCGAGGAAGCCAGAGCCGAAGGATGGCCGGGAGCGGCTTTACCAAGTCCGGCGCGTACAACCGAAAAAAACATACGATACTTTTACGGTATCTGTCATTTTGTCCTAATATTCTTTAAGTGGAAGCGCCGATCCCGAAAATCAGCAAACATTTAGGACATGGTCATGTATTCCCAAAACAGTCGATGGATATCAAAAAGAAGCAACCTGATAACCGCCATATTACTTACAGCCAGCACAGGTGTTTATGCAGGCGGTAGCACACCGGCGGAAGTCGAGATTCAGGGTTTCAAGTTCATCCCTCAGGAAATCACTGTCAAGGTTGGTACTGCCATACGCTGGACCAACAGAGAGAAGCGGCAATACCACAGTGTCTGGTTTGAACAGGCGGGAGACCCCGAACCGGCCTATTTTTTCCCTGAAGAGACCTACGAGCGCTCTTTTGACAAGCCGGGGGTCTATTCTTACCATTGCGGCCCCCATCCAGAGATGACTGGCACCGTCACTGTCGAGTGACGGCAGATTATAGTCACGCCATGCTTGCCCCACCCCCCACGGGGATCCATATCTTGGGGAATAAAAAAACTACCTACCTAAGTCATTGAATTATCAACTGTTGACATTTGACGGAGGTCAATGCTCACCCGGCTCCACTCCTGCTACATTGCCAATCCAGTGATATGCCGTAGGGCCGATTTCCAGACTAAACAAAAACGGGCGGTTCGGGCGTTGAGACCATTGTCAGATTCGTTGCCAACAGACGCCGAGAGCCTTGATGACAAGAATTATCGTTGCCATTACCGCCATCCTACTTGCCGGAATAGGCTCTGTTGTTTCTGCTGAAGTCCCGCTCCAGCGCCAGACTGAACTGCTCCATCTGCTCAAACATGATTGTGGATCTTGCCATGGCATGCGCCTGGAGGGCGGGCTGGGACCGGCCCTTACCGCACAAAGGCTGGCACCCTACGGGATTGATTTCCTTGCCCTCACCATCATTCAGGGCCGACCGGGAACACCCATGCCACCCTGGCGTCCCTTTATTTCCGAACATGAAGCCCGCTGGCTGGCCCAACAACTCAAACAGGGTATCCGTCCATGAGATTAATCCGCTATCTGCTCTCGGCACTGCTACTCTATTCAGGCCAGGCGTCCGCTGATTGCCTGACCCGTGGTACGGGCGATATGGGCATCGTGATCGAGCGGGCGGACGGCAGTGTACAGGTACTCGATCGCCGGGCGCATAAATCCCTGTTCAGGATTGAAGGCCTGGGAGACCTCTCCCATGCATCAGCTGTCTATTCACCGGATGAGCGCTATGCCTATATCTTTGGCCGGGACGGTGGACTGACACGGATAGATATCCTGTGCGGCAGCATTACCCATCGTATTGTTCAGGGTGGCAACAGCATTGGCGGCGCCATCTCCCAGGACGGCAACCTGATTGCGGTATCCAATTACGAACCGGGTGGGGTAAAAATCTTCTCGGCCAGCGACCTTAGCCTGGTTGCCGACATTCCGTCCACACCGGTCAACAGCGAGAAGAGATCCAAGACCGTTGGTCTGGTTGACGCCACCGACCAGCGCTTTGTGTTCAGTCTCTACGACACCGGCGAAACCTGGATCGTGGACATGACCGACCCGGCCAACCCGGCCATCCAGAAGCACACGCAGATCGGCCAACTTCCCTACGATGGCCTGATCACCAGGGACGGCCGTTATTATATTGCCGGACTGTTTGGACAGGACGGCCTTGCCCTGCTGGATCTGTGGCATCCCGAACAGGGCACGCGACTGATTTTGAAAGACTACGGAAAAGGCGAACAGAAGCTGCCGGTCTATAAAATGCCGCACCTGGAAGGTTGGGCGATGGCCGGGAATCGCGCTTTCCTGCCGGGTGTTGGGCACCACCAGGTACTGGTGGTGGAGCGTGGCGAATGGAATCCAGTGACCAAGATCCCGGTTCACGGGCAACCGGTGTTCGTCATGGCGCGACCCGATGGCCGGCAGATCTGGGTCAATTTTGCCTTCCCCGACAATGACACCATCCAGGTGATTGATACCGAAAGCCTGCAGGTCATCAAGACGCTCAAACCGGGCAAGGGCGCCCTCCACATGGAGTTTGCCCCGCGCGGAGAGGAGGTGTGGATCTCCATCCGGGACAAGAATGAACTCCAGGTGTACGATACCCGCAGCCTGGAGTTGATCCACACACTGCCGGCGGCCAATCCCAGCGGTATCTTTTTCACTTCGCGTGCACATACCACAGGACTCTGAAATGGCAACTCCGGCACCGATCATCAAGCAGGCCATCACCCAGCCCCGGCGAGAGAACCGTACCAAGGACGCTATACCGTTGAACGATCTTGAGAAACGACTGCTGAACGAGTATCAAAAAGGGCTCCCCCTGTCGCCCACCCCCTATGCGGACATCGCACAGCGGCTGGGCACCAGTGAGGCCCTGGTACTGAAGATCCTTGATCGCCTCCAGCAGCTGGGCGTGATCAGTCGTGTCGGTCCGGTGTTCAAACCAAAACAGGTCGGCGCCAGCACCCTGGCGGCAATGGCGGTACCGGAGGCGCTACTGGAGGCGGTTGCCGACCAGATCAGCGCCTATCCGGAGGTCAATCACAACTACGAACGCGAGGACAGCTACAATCTCTGGTTTGTCGTCACCGCCCCAAATCAGCAGCGACTGGAGCAGGTACTGGACGAGATGGAACGGGAAACCGGCTACGATATCCTCTACCTGCCACTGGAAAAGCAGTTCCACATTGACCTGGGATTCCCGCTATGGTGCTGAACGAGCAGGATTACCGGCTGATCGCCGAAATTCAGGGCGGACTGCCGCTCACCAGCCACCCCTACGCCGAGATCGGTGAACGCATCGGACTCGATGAAAAAACCGTGATCCAGCGTATCGATGCGATGCTGGAAAGCGGCATTATCAAGCGCCTCGGCATTGTGGTCCGTCATCATGAACTGGGTTACACCGCCAACGCCATGGTGGTCTGGGATGTACCGGATGAACGACTGAATGAGGTGGGCGAGAAACTCGGCGCACTGGACTGCATCACGCTCTGTTATCAGCGCCCTCGCCGCCTGCCCGATTGGCCTTACAACCTGTTCTGCATGATCCACGGACAGGAGCGTGAAAAGGTACTTGCCTATATCGACCGGCTGGTCGGCAGCGAAGGACTGGCGGACATCCCCCATAAAGTGCTGTTCAGTGGCCGACGTTTCAAGCAGCGCGGAGCCCGCTATCAATGAACCGTGAGCTGGATAGTATCGACCGTGCCATCCTGAATCGCTATCAGGGCGGCTTCCCGATCTGTGAACGCCCCTACCAGGCAGCAGCGGAAATAATTGGTATCTCGGAGTCGGAGCTGATCCGACGGCTTGAGCGCATGCTGGAGCAGAAACAGCTCTCGCGTTTCGGCCCCATGTATCATGCCGAACGTCTGGGTGGAGGGCTGAGCCTCTGCGCCATGCGCATCCCGGAGGAGCAGTACGACCAGGTCACCGAGCAGGTCAATGCATTCCCCGAAGTAGCCCATAACTACGCTCGGGATCATGCCTTCAATATGTGGTTCGTGCTGGCCACGGAAACCCCCGAGCGGATCGGTTCCGTCCTGGAGGAGATCGAACGGCGCACCGGTTTCCGGGTCTACAATATGCCCAAGCTGCAGGAATTTTTTATCGGACTGAAGTTCGAAGTCTAGCGCTGCGGAACAGACCCATCCGCCCCGTTACACAGGCAATAGAGTGTTTGTTATTCATGACAGAAACACAATCAACCACGCTGGATGACCTGGATCGCCGAATCATCGTCGCCACCCAGTCTGGGCTGCCCCTGGTGCCGGAACCCTTTGCCGCGATCTCCACTCAGGTGGGTAGTACCAGCGAGGAGGTGATGCGGCGGTTCCAGCGCATGTTGGAGAACGGGATTATTCGTCGCATCGGCGCGGTGCCGAATCACTATACCCTCGGCTTCAAGGGCAACGGCATGACCGTCTGGGACATCCCGGACGACAAGATTGGCCACTACGGTAAGTTGATCGGCAATCTCGATTTTGTCAGCCACGCCTACCAGCGTCCCAGACACCAGCCGGAATGGAACTACAACCTGTTTGCCATGGTCCACGGCAAGGACCGGCAGGAGGTCGAACAGAAAGTGGAAAAGATCGCCGAGCTACTGGGCGATGACAACCGGGGACACGAGATTCTCTACAGCTCCCGCATCCTCAAAAAAACAGGCCTGCGCCTCGTTTCCGACAAATAGCTTCCAGGTACGCCATGTTTCGCATCACACAGTTCATGCAAGAGGTTCTTGATCCCAAACCCCTGGGACCCAAGCGTAACCCGCCCGGCCCGGTGGTGATCTGGAACCTGATCCGCCGCTGCAATCTCACTTGCAAGCATTGCTACGCCATCTCGGCCGACAAGGATTTTCCCAACGAACTGGACACCAATCAGGTGTTCGAAGTAATGGACAACCTGAAACAGTTTCGCGTGCCGGTACTGATTCTCTCCGGTGGCGAACCGCTGATGCGGCCGGATATTTTCGAGATTGCCCACCGTGCCAAGGCGATGGGGTTCTACACCGCCCTCTCAACCAACGGTACCCTGATCGACGAGGCGAATATCGACCGGATCGCCGAGGTCGGATTCGATTATCTGGGTATCAGCATCGACGGCATCGAACAGACCCATGACAAGTTCCGCCGCAAGGAGGGTTCCTACCAGGCATCGATGCATGGCCTGCGGCTCTGCCGTGACCGGGATATCAAGGTGGGCCTGCGTTTCACCATGACCCAGGACAACGCCCCCGAGTTGCCGCAACTGCTGGAGCTGATGGACCGGGAGCGAGTCGATAAATTCTACTTCTCCCATCTTAACTATGCCGGTCGCGGTAACAAGAACCGCGAGACCGACGTGTTCCTGCAGACCACCCGCTGGGCCATGGAGCTGCTGTTCGAACGTGCACTGGCCGATGTACAGGCGGGGAAGCACACCGAGTTCGTCACCGGTAACAACGATGCCGACGGGGTCTTTCTGCTGCACTGGGTAGCGCAGCACTATCCGCAACAAGCTGCCCACATACGCGCCAAACTGGCCCAGTGGGGCGGCAACAGCTCCGGGGTCAACATCTCCAACATCGACAACCAGGGCAATGTGCATCCCGACACCATGTGGTGGCACTACAATCTGGGCAACGTCAAGGAGCGGCCTTTCTCGGATATCTGGCAGGACACCTCCGATCCGATCATGGCGGGCCTGAAGGCCTCGCCCCGAAAAGTCGGCGGCCGCTGTGGTGAATGCGCCTATTTCGATATCTGTGGCGGCAACACCCGGGTACGCGCCCTTCAGCTCAGCAATGACGCCTGGGCCGAGGACCCTGCCTGTTACCTGACGGACGATGAGATCGGCATTACCCAACAGGCTCATGCTGAAAAATGAACCGTTTCTTCACCTCACTTATATCCCTGGTCCTGCTGGCCGCTGCCTCCGCACTGGTCATGGCCGACACCGAGGCACTCTATAAACAGCATTGCGCCGAATGTCACGGCGTTGACCGGCTGGGCATCATGGGCCCGGCCCTACTGCCGGAAAACCTGAAGCGGCTGCGCAAGCAGAACGCCTTTCAGGTCATCCAGAACGGCCGCGCCGCCACCCAGATGCCGGCCTTCAGGGAGAAGCTGCAGCCGGAGCAGATCCAGTCTTTGGTGGATCTGGTCTACACCCCGCTGGAGCAGGTGCCGGTCTGGGGCATGGCCCAAATCAAGGCGAGCCAACTGGTTTACCATCCACCAGGGTCTCTGCCGGACAAGCCACTGTTTGATGCCGATATCGACAACCTGTTCATGGTGGTGGAATTGGGCGATCATCACGCTACCCTGCTCAATGGCGACACTTTCGAGCCGATCCACCGCCTGCCCACCCGTTTCGCCCTGCACGGTGGCCCCAAATGGGCGGACGGCGGACGCTATATCTATTTCGCCTCCCGCGACGGCTGGATCAGCAAGTTCGATGTATTCAACCTGACCTATGTCGCCGAGGTACGCGCCGGCATCAACAGCCGTAACCTGGCAGTGTCCCATGACGGCCGCTATGTAATTGTCGCCAACTATCTACCCCACACCCTCACGGTACTGGACGCCCGCGACCTCTCGCCGATCAAGGTGATCGAGGCGAAGGATGAAAACGGCGTCAGCTCCCGGGTCAGCGCGGTGTACACGGCCGATCCCCGCAACAGCTTTGTGGCGGCCATGAAGGATATTCCGGAGGTGTGGGAAATCAGCTATCTGGACGAGCCGCCCGCCGGTTTCTCCGGCTGGGTGCACGATTACAACAAGGAGTCGGGCGACGCCCATAAGGAGCAGCCGTTTGCCGTGCGGCGCATTCGGGTCAAGGATTATCTGGACGATTTCTTCATGACCCAGGACTATGACCAGATCATCGGCAGCACCCGTAACGGTTCGGGTCAGGTGGTGGATCTGGATCTGAAACGGGCCGTGGCCAATGTGGCGCTACCCGGCATGCCCCACCTCAGCTCAGGGATCACCTGGGATTATCAGGGCCGCACCGTGCTTGCCACACCCAATATCAAGGAGGGTCAGGTGTCCATTATCGACACCAAAACCTGGCAAGTGGTCAAGCAGATCCAGACCGATGGCCCCGGCTTCTTTATGCGCAGCCATGAACAGAGCCCCTACGCCTGGGTGGATGTCTTTTTTGGCCCCAACAAAGACCGGATGCATGTCATCGACAAGCAGACTCTGGAGATCGTCAAGACCCTGAAACCGGCCCCCGGCAAGACCTCCGCCCATGTAGAATTCACCCGGGACGGCAAATATGCCCTGGTCAGCATCTGGGATGATGACGGCGCACTGGTGGTCTACGACGCCAACACCTTCAAAGAGATCAAACGCCTGCCGATGAAAAAACCATCCGGCAAATACAATGTGCACAACAAGCTGACCCGCTCGGCGGGCACCAGCCATTAGATCGGGAAAGATTTTCAGATGGGCGATACTCAGGTCAACTGTCTCTACTGCGGCAAGAAAATCGCCGGCGACGTGGCCGAGTGTCCCCACTGTGGCGCCGTATCCCACTTTCAGACCCGAGGCTATCGTTCAGGCGCCCGGCTGCGATTTGTCCTGTTCTGGATCGGCGTGGCGGCATTCTGCCTGTTCTTCGCCCTCTGGTTGCCCCGCTAGTCATCCAGCCATCCCTTAATCAACCACCAAGAAACATAAATCATGAAACAGCACATCCTGCTACTGGTCAGCCTGATCGCATTGAGTCCCATCGCCCTGAGCCAGGAGGGCACCCGCTACCCGCTGGTGGCAGTAGAGGATGGGGATACCATCACGATTCAGGTTGATGGAGAGATCAAGCGGTTACAGCTTGCCGGTATCGACGCACCGGAGGATCAGGTGAATCCGAAACTGACCAGGGACCTGGAGCGCACCGGCTTGTCAGCCGATACCCTGCTGGCACTGGGCAACGCAGCAACAGCACACCTCAAACAGCTGATTTTGCCGGGTGACGAGGTGGAAGTAGCGGGAGATCTGGCAGCGAGCGACAGATATGGCCGGATACCGGTCTTTGTCTATAAGGATAAACACTCCCTGAATGCGGCGATGGTGACGGACGGCTACGCCATCGTGCTGCAGCAATCATCCATTGCCCAGGAGATCAAGGCCGAGCTATCCGCACTACAGCTAAGAGCACAAAGTGAAAAGCGCGGACTCTGGGGTTCTCATGATTCTGAAACCTTCAGCTGGAGCGGCCTGTAAGCCAGACCAACCCCTCGGCCACCAATTGTCGTGTATTTCGGATAGCGGATGGGCCAAGCTTTTTCACCATCCTCTATCCAACAAAACCAGCTCAGGGCAGCAGTGTCTCGCGGATATCATAGGGCGACCGATGCACCGCATGGCAGCGGGCACAGGCGTAGACCGCCGCGCCGCCCAGTGAACGTCCCGCCAGCTTTTTATCGCCCTGTTTCAATCCCCGCTCCAGATCTTCCAGCGCATCGCGGGTGAGCTTTCCCAGGAAACGTTCCCGTGGCGCCGGATCATTGTGACAGGCTGAACAACCCTCACCCAGGTCATCCAGTCTGCGCCGCAGTTGTTCCAGTGACGCAAGAGCCTGCTGTTCTCGGCTGTCGTCCGTGGCAATCTTGATCCGGTTGATCAGGGACGACAGCTCTTCCATCACATCTGCAAAACTGTCCGCCGATCCGTCGGTCGGTTTTTTTATCATGATATTGCTGAAATCAGGGGTCCGGTAGAGGATCGCCGTCACCGCCCGATATTCACGATGGCAGGATTTACAGCCTTGACCGATCTTGCGCAACGCCAGTTCAACACCCTCGCCATCACCCGTCTCTGCCGCCGACCGCAAACGTTCAAGCCAGTGATACTCCAGCTCATCCTTCCACTCGGGAACCATCTCGGCGATTTTCAGGTAATTGCCAGTAAAGCGTTCGGCCCATTTTTGGGTAAGCGCCTGCTCGCCCGCTGCCGCATATTCAGTGACCGCCTGCATCTCACGCCGTAGACTGAACATGGTGTGGAGCCAGACCTGACGATCGTTTTGCGGTTTGTACCACTGGGCAATACTGGCCGGCGGTAGCAGCAAATACTTCTCGGCGGCGACGCCGCTGCCTGTGATCATTAAAAACCCTACGGCTATCAACCAGAAACTGCTCTTTTGTCCCATCATCTGCCTACCCGGATACTATCCACAATGGATACTTACTATACCCTAAACATCTATGTATAAGTTTTCCGGGCCAATCCTGCACCTGCCGGATTTAGCGAAATATCCCTTCTGTTTAAACGGATTAGTTTACAAAAATAGTCGGATATTTGCCCTACTTGATTAAGGTCAATGCCCCACCTAACCGCTTTGTCTTTTAATCTGCCTGCTTATTCGCACCGCATAGGAGTTACCCTAATGGCCCAGGCCTTCACAAAAACTATGGCGCGGAACATCTTTTACGGTGGTTCTGCGTTTTTCTTCCTCCTTTTCCTGGCTCTGACCTTTGATTCAGTTGGCCAACTGCCCAATCGCGACAATCGTGCCGCACTTGAAGGGGCTGTCGGCGAACAGGTAGCCAAAGGCAAGATACTCTGGGAAGAGAATAACTGTATCGGCTGTCACACGCTGCTCGGTGAGGGTGCCTACTTCGCACCGGAACTGGGCAATGTCTACAAACGCTTCGGCAATTCCAAAGACGGCATCATCGGCTTTATCAAGAGCCGTCCTGCCAACGGCATTCCCGGTCGCCGCAGCATGCCTCAGTTCAACTTCTCCGATGACGAGCTCGACGCCATCGCGGAGTTCCTGAAGTATGTCTCCGAGATCAATGCCGCCAACTGGCCGCCAAACATTCAGGGTTAAGGGGGAGTTTTAACCATGACATATCAATCTCAATCGGTCGCCAAGCTGTACTTTACGGCTGCCATCGCCCTGTTTGCCGCGCAGATCCTGTTTGGTCTGATCATCGGCCTGCAGTATGTGATCGGGGACTTCCTGTTCCCCTATATCCCGTTCAACGTGGCCCGCATGGTCCACACCAACGCCCTGATCGTCTGGCTGCTGATGGCCTTTATGGGCGCCGCCTACTATCTGATCCCGGAAGAGGCCGAGACGGAGCTGTTCAGCCCCATGCTCGCCACCCTGATGTTCTGGGTCTTCCTGGTGGCCGCGGCCCTGACGGTTGCCGGCTACCTGCTGGTGCCCTACTCCACCCTGGCCGCGCTGACCGGTAACGAGTTGTTGCCCACCATGGGCCGCGAGTTCCTGGAGCAGCCGACCATTACCAAGCTCGGTATCGTGGTGGTGGCCCTGGTCTTCCTGTTCAATATCGGCATGACCATCCTCAAGGGTCGCAAGACCGTGATCAACCTGGTGCTGCTGCTGGGGCTGGTCGGGCTCGCCGTGTTCTTCCTGTTCGCCTTCTACAATCCCGTCAACGTGGTGCTGGACAAGATGTTCTGGTGGTGGACGGTGCATCTGTGGGTAGAGGGTGTTTGGGAGCTGATCATGGCCTCCATCCTGGCCTTCGTGCTGATCAAGGTGACCGGCGTGGACCGGGAGGTGATCGAGAAGTGGCTCTATATCATTATCGCCATGGCCCTGATCACCGGTCTGATCGGTACCGGCCATCACTACTTCTGGATCGGTACCCCCGAGTACTGGCAGTGGTGGGGTTCGGTGTTCTCCGCCCTGGAGCCGATTCCGTTCTTCATGATGACGGTGTTTGCCTTCAACATGGTCAACAAGCGGCGCCGCAACCACCCCAACAAGGTCGCCACCTTGTGGGCGCTGGGTACCGCAGTGATGGCATTCCTGGGTGCCGGCGTGTGGGGCTTCCTGCACACCCTCGCCCCGGTGAACTACTTCACCCACGGTTCCCAGATCACCGCGGCGCATGGTCACATGGCCTTCTACGGTGCCTACGTGATGATCAGCCTGACCATCATCTCCTATGCCATGCCGCTGCTGCGCGGTCGCTCCGCGGCCAACAGCAACAAGCAGCAGGTGCTGGAGATGTGGGCATTCTGGTTGATGACCGTGGCGATTGTCTTCATCACCCTGTTCCTTACCGGCGCCGGTATCCTGCAGGTCTACCTGCAGCGGGTGGCGGAGAATGCGCAGCCGTTCATGGCGGTGCAGGATCAGATCTCGCTCTTCTACTGGTTGCGTGAGGTGGCCGGCCTGATGTTCTTCACCGGCCTAGTGGTCTATATCGCCAGCTTCTTCATCGGCCAGGATGAGCCCGAGGCGGTTGTCGCCGACGCTTAACCAACATCCTCCGGAGGGGTTCCCCCTCCCCCCTTAAGGCCGGCTCATGGAGCCGGCCTTTTTTTTGTCCAGGGATGGAGAAGGTAGAGCGAAGCAGGAGCCTGGGCCGAGTGATGGCCGAGAGCGGATTTGTCCAGGGATGGATTTATACCGCGAGGGGTGGTGTCGCATTGCTTTTGGCAACGGTTTCTCAGCGTAAATCATGCATACTGACTGGACACCATCGCTTACTTGAGTAAAATAGTCGGATATTTTTTATCTTATTTAACATTTGTCAATTCGCCCCCCACTATCTTTCTGGTAACTTAATCGACGAATCGTATTAACTACCTGATTTAAAAGGTCTATTGAATATTTATTCAAACGATTGACAAATTACCCGCCGCTCCCGGCCAGCCTTGGCCTTCGCGGCATCAGTCCATCCCTGGACACAATGGAGCTTAACTGATGACACAGGCAGTAGATGCACTCGATCCTGATCAAGGAACATTCGATCCTGATCAGGCAAATCGCTATCCTCCCGGGGATCTGGCGATCTGGATATTCATCCTCGCCGAGCTTTTGGTATTCGCGGTCTTTTTTGGCGCGTATGCCTTCACCCGAATGGACAATGTCGAGCTGTTCAACGAATTCCAGCTTCACCTGGATCGCCAGGCAGCCTTGATCAATACCCTCGCCTTGATTACCAGCTCCTATTTTGTGGTGCGCGCGGTCTCGGCAATCAAGCAAAACCACAGCGCAGCCTGTACCCGCTGGCTGATTGCCGCGATGGGCATGGGAGCGGTCTTCCTTGCCGTCAAGACCGGTGAGTACAGTCACCATATAGAACAGGGCATCAATCTCAGCACCAACACCTTCTATATGTTTTACCTGTCTCTCACGTTCTTCCATTACATGCACGTGATCATGGGAATGGTGATACTCGCCGCAGTCGCTATCAAGGCAAAGAAAGGCGGCTACACCGCACAGGAGCATACCGGCGTCGAGACCGGCGCCTCCTACTGGCACATGGTGGACCTGGTGTGGCTGATCCTGTTTCCACTCGTTTACGTAATGCGCTGAGGTGATCCATGAGTAATAAACCTTTTCTCGGCATACTCCCCAGTACCTGGGTATACGGAATCCTGATTGCGTTGACCTTCGTTACCTACTCGATCGGTGAAGAGGGATTGGGCGGTCTTGAATTGTCCCTGCTAGTGCTTGGCATCGCCATAATCAAGGGCCACTTGGTGGGCGCCTATTTCATGGGCCTGGGCAAACTGCGTGGACCGTGGCGCTGGCCTGTGTCAGTCTGGCTGATTATCCCGGGCGGACTGATCGCCACGGCCTTTATTTTCTCCAACTGAACATTCATTGATAACGGAACTAACGGCATGAGCAACGCGCCCCAGACCGCGGAACAGACCGTGGCACTCGACACCCCCTTCTACAAGCCACAGGGTAATGAGGTTGAGCTGTTCCAGCACGCCTACAAACACCAGCTGCCGATGCTGATCAAGGGTCCGACCGGTTGCGGCAAAACCCGTTTTATCAACTACATGGCCGCCCGTCTGGGGAGGCCGGTATACACCGTCGCCTGCCATGACGACCTGACAGCCGCCGATCTGGTGGGCCGGCACCTGATCGGTGACAGCGGCACTTATTGGAGCGATGGTCCCCTGACCCGGGCCGTCCGGGAAGGCGCCATCTGTTATCTGGACGAGGTGGTTGAAGCACGTAAGGACACCACGGTGGTGTTGCATCCGTTGACCGATGACCGGCGCATCCTGCCAATCGAACGTACTGGCGAGACCCTGCATGCCCCCCCTGAGTTCATGCTGGTAGTCTCCTACAACCCGGGATATCAGAACCTGCTCAAGGGCATGAAGCCAAGTACCCGGCAGCGCTTTGTTGCGGCACGCTTCGATTTTCCCAACGCCGAACTGGAGCAGGAGGTAATTATTGGCGAGACGGGGATCGATGCCATGATGGCCAGGCGGCTGGTCAACCTGGCCAACAGTCTGCGCGCCCTCAAGGACCATGACCTGGAAGAGGCCGCATCAACCCGTCTGCTGGTCTATACCGCAACACTTATTCTTGGTGGCTACGATCCCGTTGAGGCCTGTCGGGCGGCCATGGTGGAACCATTGACCGATGACGAAGAAACCACCCGGGCATTGATGGAAGTAGTCGATATCGCTTTCGGGAACTGATTGTTATGGATCTGGTCAAGAGTGCAACCAAGCAGCAAAAGAACCGGCTCTGGTTTCAGGCCGGATTCTTCACCCTGTTTGTGCTGGCCCCACCCCTGGATCTGTTCCGCTTTGACCTGACCCAGAACCATTTCTTCTTTCTGGGCCAACATTGGACATTGGGTCTGGACGCCTTCATCGCAGGCGAAATTGGCCCCGGACAAGCGGCCTTTAATCTGATCTTCCGTGGCTTCTTACCCATCGCCATGGTTGGCGGCGGCCTGATCTGGGCGGCCTGGCGCTTTGGCAGGCTCTATTGCGGCTGGCTCTGCCCCCACTTTTCGGTAGTCGAGACGATCAATAAACTGATGTATCGCGCCAGTGGCAAGCCGAGCATCTGGGAGAAGAATCCGTTACCGGAACTGCAACCCAACGGCTCGGTACAAAAACCGGACAGGCGCTTCTGGCCGGTAACGGTGCTGGCGGCACTGTTTTTCGCCTTTCTCTGGGCGTTGTCACTGCTGACTTATCTGTTGCCGCCATTTGAGATCTATCACAACCTGATCACCGCCTCCCTGACGCCCAATCAGATGCGCTTCCTCGGCATTGGCACGCTGCTACTGTTCATTGAGTTCATGTTTGCCCGCCACCTGTTCTGTCGTTTCGGCTGCGCGGTGGGCCTGTTCCAAAGCCTGGCCTGGATGGCCAACGACAAGGGCATGGTAGTGGGCTTTGACCGCAAGCGGGCCAACCTCTGTTCCGATTGTAATAACGCCTGTGACAACGCCTGTCCCATGCGGCTGAAGCCGCGCTCGATCAAGCGAAAAATGTTCACCTGCACCGAATGTGCCCAGTGCATATCGGCCTGCAACCAGGTGCAGGCACAGCAGACACGCCCCGGGCTGCTCAAATGGGTGGCCGATCTGGAAGCACTGCCGGTGGTCACGGGACGCGAGGCCAGTGGCAAAAAAGCATCACCGCCCACATCGATACCAGACAAACCACAGCACCAGGCCGATATTACAACAGGGTTCCAGGAACAGTAGGCATGGAAGAGAAAGTCGGCGAGCTCTGGCACCGCATGATTACCCGGATAGCCGATACCCGCTATCCGGAAGCCGCCGTTCACCTGGAGGAGATGGAACTAACCGTCGGTATCATGTTCCGTGCCCTGGGTGGAGATGGTGGCCTGGAGGTTTCCGCAGCCAATGCCACGGAACATGGTGCACGACGCGGTCTGTTGCAGCGTATCGCCGGCAGCAACAAACGGATCGAACTAGCCTGGCGGGATGAACAATCGCTACGGCTTCCCGCATCCATCGACTACTTTCCGGAAAAACAACTCAATCACTATCTCTATACCTGGCTGGCCGCCCTGGCCGTCGGGGATCACCAGGAGGAAGAGGCCTGGCTGACCAAGAACCAGCGCCTGACCGTAAAAACCCTGCATGATTACCCCGGGATAACCAGGCGCTACAAACTGCTGGTTGAAGCTCACCTGGCGGAACGCATGCCGGTGGACCAGCTACCCCCATCGGAGGCAGCCCAGGAATCCGCCATCCGTCAGGCCTTGCTGCATCCCGGCAGTACCGACCGTCTGCCGGTGGCTAAACGACCACCACAACCGGTCCCGCTCTGGCTGCACCCCTTCCCGCCGATTGCCACCCCCTCCTCCGGCAACGCGGGAGACCAAGAGGGTGAACGCGGTAGTGGCGAAACCAAGGAGATCGATGACCAACAGCGACACAAGGCGGAGCGAGCCAAAAAACCCGAGAAGGAGGACCAGGGCCTGATCACCATCCGCATGGAGAATATCTTTACCTGGGGTGAGTTCATGAATCTGGACCGCGGCTCCGAGGAGAACGAAGACCTGGACAGCGCCGCGGATGCCCTGAAGGATATGGATAATCTCAGCGTCAGTCGTGATGCCAAGGCATCGGCCGGCAAACTGCGCTTTGATCTGGATCTGCCCTCAGAAGCCAACGACGATCTGGTCCTCGGCGAAGGCATCCTGCTGCCGGAGTGGGACTTCAAGAAGCAGAAACTGATCCCGGATCACTGTCGCGTACTGCCGATGATGGCAGCCGATGCCCAGCCACGGGACCTGCCTGACAGCCTGCGCAAGACCGCAAAAAAACTGCGCGCCCAGTTTCAGCACCTGACACCGGCCCGTATCTGGCACCGGGGCCAGCAGGATGGCTGCGAGATCGATCTCGATGCCTATCTGCGCTATGCCAGCGACCGCGCGGCCGGCCATACTTCCGCCAGTGACGGCCTGTACAAGGACTTGCGCGTAGGTGCCCGCGATCTTGCCTGCCTGCTATTGGCCGACCTTTCGCTATCTACCGATACCTGGGTAAACAACCACACCCGGGTTATCGATGTTATCCGTGACTCACTGTTCCTGTTTGCCGAGAGTCTCTCTGCCACGGGTGATCAGTTCGCCATGTATGGATTCTCTTCCCGCAAGCGGGATCCGGTACGGGTGCACCAGCTGAAAACCTTCGATGAACACTATTCCGGGACCGTCCGGGGTCGCATCGATGCCATCAAGCCTGGCTACTACACCCGTATGGGGGCGGCTATCAGACACTCCAGCGACCTCCTCAAGGAGCAGCCGGCCGGCCGCCGACTGCTATTGATCCTTACCGATGGCAAACCTAACGACCTGGATAAATATGAAGGACGCTATGGCATCGAGGATACCCGCCGTGCCATCCATGAAGCGCGTCAACTGGGACTACAACCCTTCTGTGTCACCATCGATGCACAGGCTAATGACTACCTCCCCCACCTGTTTGGTACCGGTAGCTACGTGGTTATCCACAAACCCTCACAGCTACCGCGCGAACTGCCACTGCTCTATGCCAAACTCACCGCCTGAGATACAGGCTGCCAGCCGAAAAACCTCCATTCAATTTTCTGATTGAAGCACAGCAAATATCAATACCCCATAAACTCCCAATATATCACTCAATAATCACCTGTTAAATCAATAAGATAACAATATTTTTACTGGTTTCCCCCAACTATCGAAAGCGACTTAGATCATATAGTGGAAAACCACCAGCTGCTTTGCAAAAACCCCGAATATCCCGTACCATCATTGTGAATAATAAAGAGAAATTCTGTGTTTAGAGGGGCATAAGAAGCGGGGATCAGGCACTAATCAGCGAGGCTTGGGGTATTTTCGTTAAATATTATTATCCTTCCCTGCCGCCCTTTTCCCAATATTCACGCAAAACCCACGCCTAAGTTCATGGATATATTTGAGGGTTGTGTATGACAGGCAGTTCCAACGGTGGAAACACCTCAAGGAAAAAATTCATCGTCATCCTTGTATTGGTATTTTCAGCGGGAATACTCTTTACCGGGCTATTCAATATAGGCCTCTCCTCGACTAATGAAATGGAGTTCTGCACGTCATGTCACTCCATGAAGGTCAACTTTGAGGAGTACAAGGAGACTGTTCATTACCTCAACACCTCAGGTGTCCGGGCGACTTGTTCTGATTGTCATGTTCCCAAGGAGTTTGGGCCCAAGATTGTGGCCAAAGTGCTGGCCTATAAAGACGTAGTGCATGAAATTCTGGGCACTATCGACACTAAAGAGAAATATGAAGCCCATCGCTGGAATATGGCCAGTCGGGTATGGGCCAAGATGAAGGCAACAGATTCGCGCGAATGCCGCAGCTGCCACAATTTTAATCAGATGGACCTTAGCACACAGAGCCGGATGGCCCGCAAACGGCATTCTGGCGCAGTCGATGAGGGTTTGACCTGTATTGACTGCCACAAGGGCATAGCCCACATGGAACCCGATGAACCTGAAGAGAATACAGATAACAAGGGTTGATCATTATTCACGGTTCAAATAAGGGAGACGGTTAAGATCATGAAGCAGAACTGGATCTTCGCCATACTGTTACATCTGGTTATTGTCGCTCCCGCTCTTGCGGGAGACAGTGCCAAAGAGGCTGAGTATCGACTGGCCGCGAGTATCGGGGATATCGACACGGTAACGCGTCTCTTGAATGAGGGTGTGGATGTAAACAGTGGCAATCAGTTTGGCGTTACCGCCCTGATGATGGCCATACAGAATGACAATTTTGAGACTACGGCCTATCTATTAACCCGTGGTGCCGATGTCAACGCCGTAGCATCCGCTGGCTGTACCGCGCTCACCTTTGCCGCGGAGAATGGACATTCGGCCCTCACCGCCATGCTGCTGGAGCGCGGTGCCGACCTTAATGCACGAACCCGTGCCGGATGGGATTCACTCAGTATAGCGGCACGTTACGGCCTGACGGATATGGTCGAACAGTTGCTGTACAAGGGCGCAAACCCCAATCAGGGCGACAATGACGGACGCACTGCTCTGATGCATGCGGCGGAGAAAGGGCATACGGAAACCGCCACCAAGCTCATTGAACGGGGCGCCGACCCCGAAGCCCGTGACGCACATGGCAGTTCGGCACTGATTATTGCGGCTGACAAAGGACACCTGGAAGTGATGGAAGCACTTTTGGAAAAGGGCGCCAATGTGAACGCCAGGGACCATGACGGTGCCACTGCATTGATCTGGGCGGTCGGCCGGGGCCGACTGGAGGCCGTTGAACTGTTACTTCGGCGCAAGGCGGATGTGAATAGCGCCGACAATGACGGTGTCACCGCACTGATGGAGGCGGCCACCCTGCGGGACGAGCAGCTGGTCAAGCTGCTGCTGATCAACGGCGCGGATACCGCCCTGACGGACAAAAGTGGACGTACTGCTGCCGATATTGCTAAAAAGAAACGGAATAAAAAAGTGATTTCACTGCTGGCCGGTGAATCCTGAACAAACAGGAAACGATAATAGATTTGTATCCGGCATGCCGGTACATCCGGACATGAAAACGCTATATTCATGTCGTAACAAGTGGTGCAAGAGAAGCCAGGTAACTGGTATATCATGCATTGTATAAAAGAGGCTCCTAAACCCTCTTGCCAAAGAAAAGCCTGAAAACCAAAGGAGGTATCATGGCGTATAAAACCTTAACTAGGGCCGCACTGGTCGCTGGTCTCGCGGTTGGCGCCGCGTTCTCAGCTACTGCAGCCGATGAGCCAAAAACAATGATGGGCGCGGATGCCGCCATGCTGTCCAACACCTGCGCCGGTTGCCACGGAACCAATGGCAACAGCATGGGACCCGCAGCACCCAGCATCGCCGGACTCTCTCCCACTTATTTTGAAGAGACCATGGTTGGCTTTGCCAGCGGTGATATCCCTTCAACCATCATGACCCGCATCGCCAAGGGTTACACCGAAGATGAAATCAAGGCCATGGCCAAGTTCTACGCCGGCCAATCTTTCGTCAAGGCAAAACAGTCCTTCGATGCCAACCTGGCTTCGAAAGGTGCCAAACTGCACGACAAGTATTGTGAAAAATGCCATGCCGATGGTGGACAGTCGGCTGAAGATGACGCGGGCGTTCTCGCTGGCCAGTGGACACCCTATGTAAACTGGACCCTCGCCGACTACAAGGCGGGCGATCGTGAAGCCACTAAGAAGATGAAGAAAAAACTATCAGAATTGCTGGAAAGAGAGGGCAGCGACGGTGTTATCGCCCTGCTCAACTTCTACGCAAGCCAGCAGAAATAAGATAGGGGACATATGAACATGAAGATTACACGTCGAGGATTTATTCAAACTGCTGGCGCGGCAACCGCTGCAGGTCTGATCGGTGTGCCCTATATCGCACTGGGCGCGTCAAAAAAAGTGGTTGTGGTCGGTGGTGGTACCGCCGGTGCCACCGCTGCAAAATATATTCGCATGGCGGACCCCAGCGCGGATGTCACCCTGATTGAGGCCAACAGCAACTACTACACCTGCTATATGAGTAACGAGGTGCTGGGTGGCGATCGTTCCCTGGACTCCATCAAGTTCGGCTACAGCGGCCTGGGCAAACATGGCGTCAAAGTGGTACACGCCAAGGTCACCGGTATCGATGCCAAGGCCCGTGTCGTCAAGGCTTCCGATGGCAACACTTATAACTATGATCGCTGCGTGGTCGCACCCGGTATTGATTTCCAGTGGGACAAGATAGAAGGCTACGACGAAAAAGTCGCCGAAAAAATCCCCCACGCCTGGAAGGCCGGCCCGCAGACCGCCATGCTGCGTCAGCAGCTTGAGGCCATGAAGGATGGTGGCACCGTGGTCATCGCTGCGCCGCCGAACCCGTTCCGCTGTCCGCCGGGACCCTACGAACGCGCCAGCCAGATCGCCATGTATCTGAAGCAGCACAAGCCGAAATCAAAGGTAATGATCTTTGACCCGAAGCCGAAGTTCTCCAAACAGGGCCTGTTTGTCGGCGCCTGGAAAAAGATGTACGGCTACGAGAGCGACAATGCCATGATCGAGTGGCACGGCCAGCAGGAAGAGGCCGGTGTTGTGAAGGTGAACGCGGCCAACAATTCGGTCGTGACCGCCTTTGGTGACGAGATCAAAGCTGATGTACTGAACGTCATCCCGCCGCAGAAGGCAGGCGCCATCGCCTTTGCAGCCGGATTGACCAACGACAGCGGCTGGTGTCCGATTGACCTTGGAACCTTCGAATCAACAATTCACCCGAACATCCATGTCATCGGTGATGCCAGCATCGCCAGCAGCATGCCGAAATCAGGCTACTCCGCCAACTCCCAGGCCAAGGTCTGCGCCGCTGCCATCGTGGCCATGCTGAATGGCCAGGAGCCCGGCACTCCTTCCTATATCAACACCTGCTACTCCATTGCCGGTAAAGACTATGCCTTCTCCGTGGCAGCCGTCTACCGCCTGACGGAAGATCGCTCGAAGATCGCTTCGGTCTCCGGCGGGTTGACTCCAGGCGATGCCAGCCCAGAGGTGTTCAAGCGGGAGGTGGCCTACGCCCACAGTTGGTTCAACAACATTACCCACGATATCTTTGGCTGACATTCAGCTTGACGCATAAAAGAAACGGGGCCGATTGGCCCCGTTTCTTTTTCCTCAACCTGCCCCCTTGACTAGCGCGCCATCTGATATGCCGGCAAAGTCTGCCAGGGGTGGCGGGCATAATCAGGGAAATCGGGATTCTGCCATCCGGGCTGTGCCAGCTTATTCTCCGGCGGCCTGATTCTGGAAACGTAGTCCAGCACGGAATACTCTTCACGCGGAGTGAAACGCTGAATCTGCTTGACCATTTTTGAGTCCGCATTGCGACGCTTGCCGGAGCGTATCCAGTCAAACTGACGAATCAGATAGAAGTAGTTCTGCCCCTGGATCAGGGGAATATGGTCCTTCTTGTCACCCTCACCTGCGGGACCATGGCACTCGGCACACTCATCCTTATACAGGCGCTCACCCAGCTCAAGATCAAATCCGGGGCCAACCATATTGTTGGGATTCATCGGAAGGGCAGAAATATAAGCCGCCACATCAGCAATCTCCTGTGCCCCGCCCAGCAGCCGTGGTGAAGTGAAAGGCAACATGGTCGGGTTATCACGGTTTCGCGCCCGAATATCCGCCAGTTGCTTGATCAGCACACTGGCCTGTTGGCCGGCAATCTGCGGATACATACCATCCGGGCTGGCCCAGCCTTCAGGACGATGACAGACGGTACAGACCATATATACCTTTCTGCCGTTTTCCGCATCGGGGGTCAAATGCAGCGCTTCCTCCACCTCCCTGGCAGCCTCTTCCAG
This sequence comes from Sedimenticola selenatireducens, assembly GCF_963675335.2. Lineage (NCBI taxonomy): Bacteria > Pseudomonadati > Pseudomonadota > Gammaproteobacteria > Chromatiales > Sedimenticolaceae > Sedimenticola > Sedimenticola selenatireducens. The sequence goes on along the minus strand of NZ_CAXXYC010000001.1, from coordinate 382,267 downwards.
CCCCTGGGCAGAAACCCCGGACGAAAGCAGCGCAAACACAACTCCTACTCCACCTCGTTTTAACATCATTACAGCCTCCCAGTCGGATTCCCTTCAGTACCGCTTAATATTGTTATTACCCAGCCTTGATGGGGTCAAGGTGGCCCTGCAGGGTAACTGGATAAAAGTTATCACTTCAATTGGGTATTTCCCTTAACAGGGGTTTCGATCTCAGGATCAATTAAGCTTATTAGTTCGCCAGAATCACCGGCTTCAAGCGCTTCTGTTGTACACTGTGACCTGGCTGACAAGGACCCGATATTCCCACACCATGAACATCCGTTGGAAGCTTTTCACCACGATCAGCACCGCGCTCGTCATCAACCTGGCGGTAGGCTATTACGCCTTCATGAGTCTCAGGCAGGCCACTGTTGATAGCAACAGGATAACCGAGCATACATTCAACGTTGTCACCCAGAGCCTCACTACCCAGGTCCATTTCAAAAAGCAGGTTCAGGAGTGGAAAAACATCCTGATTCGGGGACACCAGGCTGAACTTTATGCGCAGTACCTTGATCAGTTTCAGCGCGCAGAACAACTGACTCAGCAGAGCATCAACAATCTGCTCGAACTGCTGGAACCGGGAACAGTCTCCTGGAAAGCCGCCCGCGATTTTCAGCAGGCACACGAAACTCTCGGCGGGCAATACCGGAACGCGCTGAACACAAACCGCAATATCACCGGGGGCACCTATATCGATATTGACCGGGATGTAAGGGGCATTGATCGCCAGCCGACAAAACTGATGGATCAGGTGGTGGACGCCACTCTCGACTACAAGACGGCCAGGCTGGAGCAGATTGCCCAACAACAGTCGGAGGTTGAACAGGGCATTCTGTTTGCGGTGATCGGACTCCTGACACTCACGGTGATAACGCTGGTCTGGTTTGCCGATCGCTTGATCGCCCGGCCCATCGCTGAGGCCACCCAAGTGGCCCGACGTATATCCCGGGGGGATCTCAATGGCGTCATACCGGCACGGGGAGACGATGAGGCCGGTGAACTGCTGCAGGCGCTGAAGTCCATGCAAGAGAGTGTCGCCATATCTCAGGGCAGACTCAAACAGGAGCAATCACGTCTGGCTGAGCGCGTGGAACGGCGCACCCGGGCACTCAACATTGCCAATGCGGAACTGGCACGCGCGGCCAAGACCAAGGACATGTTTCTGGCCACCATGAGTCATGAGTTGCGCACTCCGCTGACGACCATCATGGGACTGACAGAAATGTTGCAGGACCAACTCTACGGTCCAATAAATAGTGGACAGGGCCGTTCCCTGGCCACTATCCAGGAGAGCTCCCGCCACCTGCTCACCCTGATCAACGATATCCTGGATGTCGCCAAGGTGGAATCGGGAAAAATGGTGCTTAAATGGGACTATCTACCGGTCGACCAGCTCGCCGAAGCCAGCCTGCGAATGGTCCGGCAACCCGCTATCAGCAAAAAACACCACCTGATACAGCAGATCGACCCGGCGGTGAAACTGATCCACGGCGATGGCCGTCGACTGAAACAGCTCCTGGTCAACCTGCTTGGAAATGCGATCAAGTTCACCCCTGAAGGAGGGACGATCGGTCTTGAGATCACCACAGCTGGAGACAATGCCGGCATTGAATTAGCCGTCTGGGACAACGGTATCGGCATCGAGAAGGAACAGCAGCAGCACCTGTTTGAGCCCTTCGTGCAGCTGGACAATGACTCAACCAGGCGTTACAGCGGCACCGGACTCGGCCTGACCCTGGTCAAACGAATGGCAGAACTGCATGGTGGTGAGGTCAAGGTGGAGAGTACGCCCGGCACAGGTAGCCGGTTTACCGTAAGACTACCCTGGTGCAGCGATGACAACACGGCGCATCATCACAAGTTATCCCAGGAACATACCGATGAGTCCCCCATACAACCGCAATCGCTACAGGAAACCAAGCTTCTGTTAGTCGAAGACAACCCGGCCAATAGCGCCATGCTAAGTGATTTTCTGCGGCTGCAGGACTTCAATGTACTGAGCGCCAGTAGCGGTATGGACGCTCTCAGACTGGCCTATGAGCATCTACCCGACATCATACTCATGGATATTCAGCTCAGTGACATGGATGGGCTGGAGGTGACACGACAACTGCGCAAACACCCGGTGATGGCCAAGACGCCTATCATCGCACTGACCGCACTCGCCATGCCTGGTGATCGGGAGCGCTGCCTGGAAGCCGGCATGGATGACTACCTGAGCAAACCGGCCGGGTTGAAGGAGATCTACCAGCTGCTGGCGAACTACCTCTGACCGAATACCCGCCATCCAAAAAAAGCGCCGGCTGATGCCGGCGCTTTTTCTGTCCAACAAGCCTGCAGGTCTAGAAGCTGTAATTGACCCCGGCATACAGGGAACGTCCCATGCCCGGTACTGCAATACCCCAGGGCACACCGGTCCCGGACATGGTCTTGCCCTGGCCCACATAGGCGCCAGCCAGGGGATGGTTGTAGAACTTGTCGAACAGGTTCTCCACGCCCAGGTCCAGGCGCAGCTGTTTCCACTCGTAGCTGCTACGCAGATGCAGTAGAGCGTAGGAGTCGGTTTCCAGCTCGTTCCGGACACTGGAGACATCGGACTTGTTATCCACCAGTTCAGCCTCCAGGGAGTTGGTCCAGCCGCCATACTGCTGCTCAACCGCCAGCTTGAGATTCAACGGCATCATATTATAGAGATTGTCACCGGTATCCCGGTTTTCACCACGCACGTAGCTCAACGCACCGCGGGCAGTAAACCGGCCAAACCGGGTGCCCTTGGCAAGTGGATAGTGCCCGGAGATATCGAGACCGTACAACCTGGCCGACTGGTTAACAAACTGCAGGTAGACAAAGGCATCCGTCGCCGTCTGGTTGGCTGCTCCGCAGTTCGAATTGGCCGAGCTACAACGCTTCGCGTCAATATAGTCATCAACATAGGTGAAGTAGGGGGTCAGTTTCAGGCCCCAGTCCTCACCATCGGCTGCATGCCAGTCAAAGGTTGCACTCAGGGTGTGCGCTATCTCAGGTTCCAGGTCAAGATTGCCTACATAGCCATTGCCGTCACCAGCCATGTTGATCATGCGCATCGCCATACCACCGGTCGACCAGGCGTAGCGTTCATACAGGTTGGGTGAGCGGGTCTTGCGGGCATAACCGAATTCGATGGAGCGATTCCGGTCCGGTGTAAAGCGGGCAAGCGCCGTCAGGTCCAGGTTATTGTCGGTCTTGTCACGATCGGCCGTATTGAACGCTGCGGCTTCAGCAGCGTAGGTCGCGTTGTACCCCTGAACCTCACCGGTATCCATGCTCACCCGCTCTCCCCGCACGCCAAACTGGGTCAGCCACTGCGGATCCCACTGGGCCTCCCATTCTGCGAACAGTGCCAGGCGATCGCGTTGGCCATCGTTGATATTCAGGAAGGTATCGGGCCACATGCCCTTGCCGGAAGGTTCCCACCAGTCATCCAGTCGGTAACGTTGTACCTCACCACCGACCCGCAGCATATCCCGTAACGACAGGGCAATGTCCGTCTTTATAGTCAGCCCTCTGTTATCACCCTCGGTATCCATCGGCATACCAGCAGCGCAACCATTCATCCCTGGACTCGGCGTGCAGGGCACGCCATCGGGATTGGGGGCACCTGCATTGGATCCGTACCAGAAGAGTTTATCGTCACCAAACTGCATCTTGTGCCGGGTATGCTCGCGGTAGGCACGTGCATCAAGACTACCCCAGTCAAACTCCCCTTTGTAACCTAGATTAATCTGGGTACTGTCGTTGCCGGTCATATCCATGCGTTGATTGGGATATCCCTGGTCGGAGATGTCCTGCAAGCCAAGCGTCAGCTCAAACAGGTGATTTCCATTCCGAAGCCCAAGATCCAGCGCATGGTTGGTGGAGTCGTAGTAAGTAGAGCCGACCTCATCGGCATCCAGCCAGTCCCGGCCAGCCGCCGCGGGACCAGCCGACTTGAAGGCGCCACCTGCCTTGTAGTCATCTGCCTTGATGGTGGAACCACGGTAAGTGAGGCTGATGCTCTCATTGGCCAGGGTGGCCTTCACATTGCCGCCCCGCACATTCCCGTTGCTGCGGAAGGTGGCACCCACCTCCCCTTTCTGCAGCAGGCCAGCCCCTGGTTGGGCAAATTCCGGTTCCGGTGAGTCGACCAGGATCGCACCACCGATACTGTCACCACCCACACTGACCGGGGTGATACCGGCAAACACCTGGGCATTGTTGACGCTGGTTGGATCGATATAGGAGAGTGGCGGGTTCATGTGGTTACCACAGGCCGAGATCAGATCCATGCCGTCCACCTTGATACGCAGACGATCATCCGCCAGACCGTGGATCACCGGGAGACTGGAGACACCACCCGCACCGTAGGTCGTCACACCGGGAACATTTTCCAACAGGCTGGCGGTATCGCTGGTGGCGGCTCGCGAGCGTTTCACCACGGCGGCATCAACAGCTGTTCGGTCGGGAGCTTCACCGTCCACAATGGGTTCCGCAGTGACCGTAATGCTTGGAGCTTCCGATTTTTCCTCAGCCAGGGCCCCACCCTGGATCAGACAGGCTGTTACTAGGACCAGTAAGCGTTTGGTATAGGGCGGAGCGTGAAGTATCCCGTGATTGTTGTTCATCCTGCTTATTCTCCCGATTCCGGTTTTTGTACAGCACCCTCATCGCCTGGCACTGCATTGATAGTTACGCGTGCGGCAGTTTATCGACTTCGATAATGGAGAGGTTGATGAATATCAACTTCAATCAGCCCATATATCAAAAACAAAATATGAACACCTCGAGTGTGCCATATGACATAGAGCTTCAAGTGATTTGCAGTATTTGGATGGGGATCAATCAGGCATCTAATATTGCCAAAAAGGATTCAGGCAGGCTCAACACAATCGACCACGACAGGTCGGACAAGAACCCTTGGCTCAGGGCTCGCATTTAGTTCCAATATTGATATGGTCCTACCCTGGTACTGATGCGGGTAAGGGGGGGCTACACCTTCAGCTTGACCTTCCAACAAGCGTGCCCCGTTCCGGGTGATGAAGATGCTCCGGGGTGGAGGTTATACCAAAGCCGTACAAATAAGCGGCAGCTAGCATTGCTGTATTGAAATACACTTGCCGACCCGTTCACTGTGCCGATTTGGTGGTGAGATACTCGGCCACCAGTTCTGTCAGCCCAATCACTTCAACATCCATGTCACGATCTTCGATCCCTTCCTCGAGTACGATTCGACAGTTCGCGCAGGCGGTGACCATAGTCTTGACGCCCAGCTCTTCAAGCTGTTTGCGTTTGCGATCAAACACCTTGAGGCGCAACTCCTCGGCACGCTCATTGGCGCTGACGCCGCCACCGCCTCCACAGCACCAGTTCATCGTCCCGTGGTCGGCCATCTCGACAAAACCGCTGGCGACCTTGCCCAGCAGATCCCTGGGTGGTCCGACCACGCCGCCACGCCGCACGATCTGGCAAGGATCATGGAAGGTCAGCGGGGTATCCGTGTGACCGGAGAGTTGCAGACGCCCATCCTTTTGCAACTGGTCCAGCAGCTCCAGGATATGAATTATCTCGAATTTATAGGGCCGCCCGATCAGGTTCGGCCCCTCCCAGCGAATCGCACTGTACGCATGCCCGCACTCGGGACTGATCACAAATTTAACACCCAGTGATTCGGCCGCGTTCACCACCCGGCTGACCAACTCCCCGGCCGCCTCGTGGCTACCAATCTGTATGCCGCTGTTGGTGGCCTCAAACGCCTCGCTGCTAATCGTCCAGGAGACACCGGCGGCATCAAAGATACGTGCCACACTTTCGATGTACTCCGGGAAGTTGACGATCTCCATGGACGAAAACAGGGTCATGTAGTCCGCACCCTGTTGATCCATCGGTATCTTCAGGCCGGTATCCTTCTCGACGTGGGCCAGTGCCGCCTTCAGCGTCTTCAGCGTCACGCCCATCGGGCTACCGATAGTCAGGGCGCGATGGGTCGCCTCCTGCATACCGACTGGCGAGTAGCCAGCCGTGGAGAAACCCTCCCGCTCCTTGCGAATCATGTAGGCGATATCGTTACCGACCGGACAGACCATGGAACAACGGCCACACATGGTGCAGCTGTCATACACCAGCTCCTCCCAGTCGGCGAAGTCCTGTTCGGTCAATGGCTTGCTCAAGCCCAGCTTGACGGCAAACTTGCCCCAGAAGGTGTGCTGCTCCTTCCACAGCCGGCGCATCGGCTCCAGCTTGTAGATCGGTGTGTAACGCGGGTCTCCGGTCTCAGTATAGAACAGGCACGCCTCGGCACAGAGTCCGCAGTGAACGCAGGAAGAGAAGTAGGAGGCAATTCTCGAATCGATCTGGCGACCCAGCTCTTCCACCCCTTTTGCAAAGTCATGTTCCATGATCTCTCCCGCTCTCAGGCGTTGACGCCCTTGCGTCCCATGATGGCGCCGGTATAACCGCGGCTGAACACAAAGGTGAAGGTGTGCATCAGGCTGCTGAACGGGAAATAGATCAACAGAAGTTCAGCCAGAAACAGGTGTAGCAGACGCAACGGTTCAAAAGATTGCGCCAGGGCCAGGCAACCGGTCAGCATGACCAGGAATACCAGGCCGGTACCAATGTGGTCGTCGGCTGTTGAGAGCAACCGGGTCACCGGATGCAACAAACGGTGCAGCCAGAGCAGCAGCAGACCGATGAAGGCAATTTCCGCACTGATGATAAAGGCCCAGTAAGGCAGCGCCGGCCAGTCAAAGCCGGTAATCCGTTCGGCATAGAAATCCACATGGGGACGGGCGAAAAACAGCAGCGCAAACAACCCCAGGTGAAACAGATAACCGGCAACCAGGGTCAGCCGGCCGCGCGTCGCCACATCCCGCCGGGGAACAAAGCGGGTGAACAGGTTACGCAGGGCGCCGGCCGCCCCACCTGCGCGGGGTACGGCGAGATCCGGCTTCAGGCCGGCCCGCAGGATGGTGAAAAAACGAAATAACACACCCAGACAGAACACCCCCAGGGAGAAGTACCAGAGCGGTCCGTCGATCAGCTGTCCGATCATTGCCCGGACTCCTGTGCCCCAGCCGGCGGGATATGACCGCCGGACGACTCTCCACGTAACCGGGATACCTCGGCCTCTGATACCACCTGTCCCTCCTGCTCACAGCGCTCGGCCCACTGGGCATGATGTTCACGCGCCCAGTTCAGATCACAATATCCGGTGGTCATGCCATCCAGTGCCCCTTCCATCCCCACCGAACCGATATAGATATGCCCCATGATCACCAGGATCATCAGCAGCGTGGTGATGGCATGGGAGAGATGAGCCAGTTCCATGGTCACTCGTGTCTGGCCAAAGAGCGGGAACACCAGTATCAGCCCGGAACCGATGATCACGATACCCAACAGCACCAGCAGCCAGAACATGCTCTTCTCACCCATGTTGAAGAAATTGGACGGCACGTGGCCCTTGCCGATGATGCCACCGCCTTTCAGCAGCCAGGTGAGATCACCCCTCTGATAGATATTACGCCGGACAAAGCGGATAAAGATCAGCAACAGCGCCACCACGAATACCGGACCGAACAGGTTGTGCCCCTCCTTGCTGGCGGAGGCGAGCAGAGAGAACAGCTCCTGCCCCATCCAGGGAATCAGTAGTGAACGGCCGAACAGCAGTATCAGACCGGTCAGGGCGAGAAACAGGAACACCGAGGCGATGAACCAGTGGATCATCCGTTCATAGAGGCTGTAACGAAACAGCTTCTTGTCACTCATCCCGGCATTCACCTTCACCTTGCCCCGGATGGCGAAGAACAGCAATAACAGCAGCAGCATCCCCACCAGCAGATAACCGCTATAGGGGATCAGTTGCTGCATGCGGAAATTACGCCAGGTTTCACCATAAGGGTTGATCAGGGCCCCGCTGTCCACACCCGCCACCTGAGTCTTGCCCACCAAGATCCCATCACGCTGGCGCACTTCCCGCCACAGATCGGCACTTGGATTGGGGACCGGTATGGCTTGTGCCTGTTCGGCTGTTTCCGCGCCCATGGCGGCGGTGGACGTCACAAGCGGCAATAACATCAACACGCAGAGCAGAAACAACCATCCGCCCTTCATTGCATCTGCCACATTTTGCGGGAACAAGACCCTGCCCATTATTCTCTCCTGCTGTCATGCTCCGGAACACCACGGAGTGATGCCGTGGTGGATGCGCTGTCACTTATCCCGATCTGACCTGGCTTGAAGAACCCACCCGCAGGAGCGGCTTCAACCGCGAATTTCACGGCTGGCGCCACTCCTGCGAAAAATACTCCAATGCGACAGGTAACCGGGATATAGCCTATTTTTTCATGCTGCTCTTGCCCTCCATGCCGCGTGACGCACGGAATGCGGCATTCTGGTAGGAAACCCCCCGGTTCAGCACGCTGGCTCCCCGGTTGATGACCCGTTCACGGTAAATATCCGCGATCACATTCGCATCACCGGCCAGCAGGGCCTTGGTGGAACACATCTCGGCACACAGCGGCAGCTTACCCTCGGCCAGTCGGTTGGAGCCATACTTGCGCCGCTCCTCGGCACTGAGGTCTTCCTCGGGACCACCGGCACAGAAGGTGCATTTATCCATTTTGCCACGCGACCCAAAGGCCCCTTCCTGGGGAAACTGCGGTGCCCCGAAGGGGCAGGCGTAGAAGCAGTAACCACAACCGATACAGATGTCCTTGTTATGCAGCACCACGCCGTCGAGGGTATCGTAGATACAATCCACCGGGCAGACCGCGATACAGGGCGCATCGGAGCAGTGCATGCAGGCGACGGAGAGCGAACGCTCGCCCGGCTCGCCATCCTTGATAGTCACCACGCGGCGGCGATTCACCCCCCAGGGCACCTCGTTCTCGTTTTTACAGGCGGTGACACAGGCGTTGCACTCGATGCAGCGTTCAGCGTCACAATAGAATTTCATTCGAGCCATCGTCTTATCCTCTTGTCTACGCTTTGCTGATCTTGCACAGGCTACACTTGGTCTCCTGCATCTGGGTCACCGAGTCATAGCCGTAGGTCATGGCCGTGTTACATGCCTCACCCAACACATAGGGATCGGCACCCTCGGGATATTTCGAACGCAGATCCTTGCCTTCGAAATGTCCGCCAAAGTGGAATGGCATAAAGGCCACTCCGGAGGCGACGCGACGGGTAACCTGGGCCTTCACCTTCAGCCGGGCACCCTCGGCACCCTCCAGCCAGACGTCATCACCATCCTTGATCCCCGCGTTATTGGCATCGCGCGGATTGATCTCCACAAACATCTCCTGCTGCAACTCCGCCAGCCATGGATTGGAGCGGGTTTCATCGCCACCGCCCTCATACTCCACCAGACGCCCCGAGGTGAGAATCAGGGGATAATCCTTGGAATAATCCTTCGCCTGAATCGAAGCATAGCGAGTGGGCAGCCTGAAGAACGATTTGCGATCCTCGTAGGTGGGATACTTCTCCACCAGATCACGCCGACTGGTGTAGAGCGGCTCGCGGTGAATCGGCACCGGGTCGGGGAAGGTCCAGACCACGGTACGCGCCTTGGCATTACCGAACGGCGAACAGCCATGCTTGATGGCAACCCGCTGAATGCCTCCGGACAGGTCGGTCTTCCAGTTTTTGCCTTCCGCCTGTTTCTGCTCCTCCGGCGTCAGGTCATTCCACCAGCCCAGCTTCTGCAACAGTTCATCGGTAAACTCGGGATAGCCGTCCTTGATTTCCGAGCCCTTGGAGTAGGAACCATTGGCCAGCAGGCTCTCGCCATTACGCTCCACGCCAAAGCGGGCGCGGAAGGTCAGTCCGCCCTCCGCCACCGTCTTGCTGGTGTCGTAGAGGTTCGGCGTTCCCGGGTGTCCCATCTCGGCAGTTCCCCAGCAAGGCCAGGGCAGCCCGTAATGTTCACCGTCGCAGGGGCCACCCTCTGCCAGCAGCGTATCGTAATCAAAAGTACCCCAGTTCTGCTGCTGTTTTTTCATCCGTTCCGGGCTCTGACCGGTATAGCCGATCGTCCACATGCCCCGGTTGTATTCACGGGTAATGTCCTCGATCAGTGGCTCTTCGCCATTGAGCTGGATGTTTTTCACCAACTGTTCGCCAAAACCGAGTTTTTTGGCGAACTTGTACATGATGGTCTGATCGGGCAGCGACTCGAACATGGGTTCAATCACCTTGTCCCGCCACTGCAGTGAACGGTTGGATGCGGTGACCGAGCCGGATGTCTCGAACTGGGTTGAGGCCGGCAACAGATAGACCCCATCCGTGCGGTCGTGCATCACTGCGGAAACCGTGGGATAGGGATCGACAATCACCAGCATGTCCAGTTTCTCCATGGCACTCTTCATCTCCTTGCCACGAGTCTGGCTGTTGGGGGCATGCCCCCAGAGCACCATCGCTTTCACGTTGTCTTTCTGTGCGATGTTCGCCTTGTCCTCCAGCACGCCGTCAATCCAGCGTGAAACCGGGATGCCGGCCGCGTTCATTTGACTCACTTCCTTGCCATTGCCCTGCGCATAAGTGCCGTCATCAAAGCGCCCCTTCAACCACTCGAAATCGAGATCCCAGACGCCGGCCCAGTGTTTCCAGGCACCCTCGGAGAGTCCGTAATAACCCGGCAGGGTATCCATAAGGACACCCAGATCGGTCGCCCCCTGCACATTGTCATGACCGCGGAAAATATTGGTGCCGCCACCGGCAACACCGACATTGCCCAATGCCAGCTGAAGGATGCAGTAGGCACGGGTGTTGTTGTTACCGATGCTGTGCTGAGTCCCTCCCATGCACCAGATCAGGGTTCCGGGTCGGTTATCCGCCATGGTCTTGATGGCGGCAAACACCTGGTGTTCCGGTATACCGGTCACCCGCTCCACCTCATCCGGCGTCCACTTGGCGACCTCTTTCCTCACCTCATCCAGGCCGTAGACACGCTGACTGATGTACTCCTTGTCTTCCCAGCCGTTCTGGAAGATGTGCCAGAGCATGCCCCAGATCAGCGGCACGTCCGTGCCGGGACGCAGCCGCAAATATTGATCGGCATGGGCGGCGGTGCGGGTGAACCGCGGATCAACCACGATCAGCGGCGCATTGTTGCGCTCTTTTGCCCGGAAGATGTGCTGTAACGAGACCGGGTGCGCCTCGGCCGGATTACCACCGATCAGCAGGATGGACCGGGAAAAATGGATGTCATTGTAGGAGTTGGTCATGGCCCCGTAGCCCCAGGTATTGGCGACGCCGGCTACGGTGGTGGAGTGACAGATTCTGGCCTGGTGGTCCACGTTGTTGGTACCCCACAGGGCGGCAAACTTGCGGAACAGGTAGGCCTGTTCATTGTTGTGCTTGGCGGAGCCGAGCCAGTAGACCGAGTCCGGCCCTGAACTCTCGCGGATCTGCAGCATCTTGTCGCCGACCTCGTTGATCGCCTCATCCCAACTGATGCGTTTCCACTTGCCATCCACCAGCTTGGTGGGATACTTCAGGCGCCGTTCGCCATGGCCATGCTCCCGTACCGAGGCGCCCTTGGCACAGTGGGCACCGTGACTGAAGGGATGATCAAAGGCCGGTTCCTGGCCGGTCCAGACGCCATTCTCGACTTCCGCGATAATGCCGCAGCCGACCGAGCAGTGGGTGCAGATGGTCTTTATCTGTTGCACCTCTCCGGCAGTTGCCGATTCGGCGGCCTGTACCCGCTTGATCATGCCGGGCGTGTAGCTACTGGCCAGTACCGCACCACCGGCCATCAGGCCAGAGTTGCGCAGGAATGCGCGACGACTGATGGCACTCCTGCCGGACGCCATACCGCTATTGCTGTCGTTGCCCGGCTGCGCGGGTATCTGGTCGGATCTCTTTGTCAGTTTCATTGCATTCCCCCTGCTGGGCGTTGGGTGCCGATCAACTTGCCGTGGTTTTGTAGTATTCAAGGATATGCGGGGTCAGGCGATAGCCCTTCTGCTCCTTTGGCTGATCGGGAGAATCCTCTTCAGTCGCCACCACCACACCCGGCAACACCGTAGCGGTTGCCACGCCCACACCGGTCACCAGCGAACCCTTGATGAATTTCCGTCGTTCACTATCAAGGTGCTTTTTCTGATCCTGTTTCATTGCAACTCCTCCCGCAGGGGACAAAAAGATTAAGGGTTCCATCAGACCTGCATGGACAGGTAACGCCGCTCTACCTCCATGAAGGCAATACCGAAGCGGCCCACCGCACGATAAAACACGGCGGATCGCGCCTCACTCAGATCAATAAAAAAACGCTTACACCAATCGGCCATATGGGTATTGAAGAAATCTGCCTGACGGTTGTGTGGTACGGCATCGCTGATCAGCAACTGCATCACCTCACACAAGGCCGCCGCATGATCTTCCGGCTCGTGTACCCCGGGATCGCGCTGAAACCCCAATGCCGCCAGGTCATCCCGCAGGCGTCCCAGTGGCCGCTCCATCAGAAACCCGGTGAGATACCAGGAGCCATAAGGCACCAGCTCGCCCCGGCCCAGGCCGATAAACAGCGCGTGGTATTCATCATCAATGGCTTCGGGTCGACAGGTTGTGGCCGCCAGTCCCAGCATGGACATGGCCAAGGCCATCTCATCGCCGGTTTGTTCGACCGGGGCAAAACCGGACACCCAATCCAGCCGCTCCTGATCCGGTGGGCGGCTCAAGAGTGAAGCCAGCAATCCATAGGCACCGGCACGATAGCGCTGCTCCGGAGATTGCTCATTGTCACCCGCTGAGATCGTGGCGGTATTGGTTTGTGATTGTTGTTCCAATAACTCTGTCCGCATAGCTTCGACCTGATTCGCCATCACATCTTCCTCGTAGTAGCTATGAGCAATGGACGGGCCAACAGGCCCGGTAAAAAAGTGACCGATAAGGCGTAAAACAACCAAACCCGACCGCTCACTGGAGTGTTTCGCCCTTTACTCCCTGGGCCATGGCCTGGGGATCCTGCACGATATCCACCACGCGGCAATCCTCACACAGGGTCAGCCGGTGGCGAGCCTTGCTGTCCTGGAACATCCAGTGACCCTCCAGCTTCTTTAACATGTTTTCAATAACCGACCGGGTGGCAAAGGGCTTGCCGCATTCGCTGCAGCAGAAAGGGGGCTCCCGGTGCAGCAGGCGTATCCGGTTGCGTTCCTCCCGATCGAACAGCAGTCTTGGGGTGATCCAGATGGCATCCTCGGGACAGGTCCGGGTACAGATACCGCACTGCAGACAGTTGGCCTCGATAAAACGCAATTGAGGTTCATCCTCCCCCGCCAGCAGCGCCCTGCCGGGGCAGGCACCGACGCAGGCAAGACAGAGTGTGCAGGCATCCGCCTCCACCTGGGCGGTACCGAAGGGTGCACCCACCGTCAGATTGACCATCGGACGGGCCCGTGTGGACTGCTCGAACAGATGATCGATGGCCATGTAGGCGACCTGTCGTTTACCGCCATTGGCAGAAAAATTGGCTGGAGTGATCGCTACCTGTGCGTTCTCGACATCAGCCGACAGACTCTGCTCATCGACCAGCCGAACAGCGCTATCCGGATAACCCAGGGCCGCCAGTATCTCTCCAGCGCTCCCAATCTGCTGTTTAACCGCTTCCCCCACGCGCTCCGGCATCGCCCCCCGATCAAGCAGCAGCACCGATTCGGCGCCATAGGCCAACGCACTCAGCCAGGTCTCCAGTCCGACGCTGGCCAACTCCTCGACCTCAAGCGGGATCAGGTGGGGTTCAAGTGGCGGCGGCGCGCCGTCGGTATCTGCGCTGATCACCAGGACCGGATTCAGTCCACCCGCCTGCCGATAGGTCTTGAGTAACAGACGGACCTGCTCCAGGGTGTCCCTGGGTTGCGGGTAACTGTAGCGGATGGCGCCACTGGGACAGACGGTGGCGCAAACACCACCCCCCTGACAGCGATGAACATCCACGGTGACCTTTTCGATCAGCGAGCTGATCGCCTCGGCCGGACAGGCGTCAATACAGCGGGTACAGGCGATCTGCCCGGAACGCCCGTGGGCACAGATCGAGGCGTCGTAATTGAAGTAGCGTGGCTTGTCGAAAGTACCCACCAGGTCCCTGAGCTGTTCAGCCGCCTGCTCCAGACTGGGCTCATCGGTACCGCTGCAGAGATAACCCGGCGGCTTCATCGGCATGTCCAGCTGCGGTTCGGTTTCCAGATCCAGGATCAGATCCGCCGTGAGTAATTCGGCATTGGGTTTGCCCGGCTCGCCCAACTGTAGCCGGAACGCCCCCAGATGCCCGTCAATGCGCAATGTCCGCCCTGCCTGCGGGATTACCGGTACGCCGGGCAGCTCTTCACCTTCGGTCAACAGCACCTGCGCCCGTAACGGCGGTTGCAACCGGCTGGCAAACTCCAGCGCCTCGTTTCCGCCGATGATCACCACCCTGCCCCGGGACTGAAACTCGATCAGGTCGGTGGCCTCGACCTTGACGCCGGCAAGTGCGGCCAGGGCCGCTGCGCGGGCTCGCTCGTTGCGCACCCGGATGGTATCGGTTATCTGCTCACTCATGATGCCGTTCCATCGTCCGTTGTTAAGCCAGGTTGGCCATTGGCCGCAGAAATCGAATCATTCGCCCCGCTGCCACGGGGATGGGTATCGTCATGGGTCATGGCAGTCTGCCCCCTGGCCTCGGGTTCCGATTCCTGACCCGGGACCGGGGGCCGCTCTTCCGCAGCGGCAATTGCCGGATCTGTCTGGCCCGACTCCATAGCCGCTTTCAGTCGCTCCTCCGCCATGGCCAGCTGATGCCGCATGTCCGCGGTGATGACGTCTCCCAGTTTGGTAAAACTGGTGTAATCGTCATCGTAATCATCCAGGCCGTCCCGGACATTGAAGGCCGCCTGATGAAACAGCTTACGCAACGCCTGCCGGCGCAACGATTCGCTCACCTTTTCCGACAGGAAACCGGTGTAATCGGATGTCTCGTCCAGAGATTCCAGGGGCGGCATATCCGCATCCGTGAGTGGCTGCTCCGAAACTTCCTCGGGAAGCGACGCCTCAGAGGACTCCGCGACCGCCTGGGGCGGTGATGCAGCAGCCCGCTTCAGGCGGGACCAGCGGGAAATAAAACCGCCGGGTGATTGACTATCCACGGCATCCTTCTCACGTCCACTCATAACGCCGCACTCCCGCCAGTCTCCTTGCGCCAATCCGTCAAACGGCGCTTTTGCCTTTTTTCCGGCACAAAGTGATTCAGCACAAACAGCTCGCACCAGCGATAAAGCTCCGGCGGCATGGCAACCGCGTAGACGGTTTCGTCAACCTCCTCGCAGGCATTGGCCTGATCGAAACTGAGGCTGAGCAGAAAAGGGACCGGTGTGCCCTCTCCGTTCTCCCGGGCCATCACAAAACAGCGGGGCGTGGGGGAACAGAGGTTGTGGTAATAGCTCTCACACTCATCGGCATGCAGCTGCAGGCGGAATCCACTGTACAGGTAGTGGCATATCTCACCCTGCTGGTGCACCAGGCTTACCGCCTGCGGCGCCGCCTCCCACGGGGCGGCGGTGACGCCGACTGCCTCCCACAGATAAGTTTGCCAGGGACTTGTCGCGGGTGATCGCTGCATCACTACCGACAGTGAGAAATCGGTTGGCGCCGGCCCATTCAGATCGTCGACAGGTTTCTCGGACATCACACATCGCCTCGTATCCACTCTCCGTCAGAACTCCAACGCAAAGAACATACCAGCCGCTCTGCTAGCGCTCTTAATCAAGGACAAGTGGAACTGCCAGACCAGCCAACGAACTAAATGCAATGAAAATTGCGGCAAAATGTCACAGCTAAACCTGGACATTGGGACAAATGGCACCAGTTGTCCCACCGGACAAACAAGGACCACCGGGACAACTTGACCGGCGGCCGCATGGAGCAATAACCCTAGTAATTAGGTATGGTATTTGCTCGGAGCTGACTCTACACTTTGCCTTGAGGAGTGGTTATGGATGAGTCAGAGTACATCAGCAGCAGTGCTACGACAGAGCGTCAGGGCCTGATCGACCGATTTGGCAGGGAGATTAAGTATCTGCGTATCTCGGTTACCGACCGGTGTGACCTGCGCTGTGTCTACTGTATGTCGGAGGAGATGCAGTTTGTACCCCGCTCCCAGCTGCTGACCCTGGAAGAACTCTACCGTATCGGCAAAACATTCGTCGAACTGGGGGTCAACAAGATCCGCATCACCGGTGGCGAACCCTTGACCCGCCGGAACATCATTCATCTGTTTCAGTCGCTGGGCCAACTGGATGGCCTGAACGATTTCACCCTTACCACCAACGGCACCCAGCTGCCGAAATATGCCAAAGCACTCAAGGCGGCCGGTGTCACCCGGATCAATATCAGCCTGGATACCCTGCAACCGGACCGTTTCCACGCCATCACCCGCACCGGTGAGCTGCAACGCACCCTGGATGGTATCGATGCCGCGCTGGATGCCGGTTTCGGGCGCATCAAGATCAATTCGGTGATTCTGAAACACCGTAATCACGACGAGGTGGTGGATCTGGTGCAGTTCTGCCAGGCGCGCGGCATGGACATCAGCTTCATCGAGGAGATGCCCCTGGGGATAATCAGCGAGCATGATCGCGCCGAGGCCTACTACTCCAGCGACCAGATTCTGCAGGATCTGCAACAGGTGTACTCCCTGCTGCCCACGACGGAAACCACCGGTGGTCCCTCACGCTACTACCGGATCAGCGACAGCGAGACCCGGGTGGGCTTTATCTCTCCCCACAGCCACAACTTCTGCGACAGTTGCAACCGGGTACGTATGACAGCCGAAGGCCGATTGCTGCTCTGCCTCGGTCAGGAACACTCCATGGATCTGCGTCGGGTACTGCGTGCACATCCGCTGGATGATGCACCGTTGCGCGCCGCCATACGAGAATCCATGAATATAAAACCCAAAGGTCACGATTTCGATCTCACCAGTCAACCTGTGCTATTCAGACACATGAACGCCACCGGCGGCTGATCGTAAAATCTGGTGATGTGAATCAACGCACGGCCCTCCGTAACGTGCCATAGTTACACGTGAGAGTATCCAACCGGAGGAATCAACCCATGCTGACTTTTGAAGACTGCCTCGGCCTCTGTGAACTGGATGAAGATGAAATCATGGCCATTGCCGAGCATGAACATGTCCCGGAAATCGTCGCACTGGAGATGGCCCAGTATCTTATCCAACTACCGGACGGAACGGTGACCATCAAGCGCATGATAGTGGAGGATATCCAGCACGCCAGGGAGAACAACAACCTGGCCCATGCGGAACTGCTGCAAAGTGCGCTGAAGCATTTTATCGCCACTCACCCCGAGTTTGACGCATACCGCCGCTGATCCATGCGCCCCGCTGACGAACGTCATTGTGGCGCAGGGGCTGTTGTATGCTGAAACCTGATCCTGCCTCATTCCATCGGATTTTGCCGGCCACAGGTTGAAGAAGGCCGGCGGAGTCTGTACCGGTTGTTACATATAGATCCTCTGCTGCTCTCCCGGATCAGCGACTAACGGTGCCTGAGGGAGCAACCCCGCACCCTTCAGCGGTATGGCGCGAATTACGAAACGGCCCGTGCCTCCCGGCAACAGTGCATCAAAGGGGTAACAGGTGATCAGCGTGAGCAGGGATTGACCCTGATCCAGCAGCCAGAGATCGTCTTTGTCATATACTTCCGCACTGACAACCGCATACATCAACCTGGCACCACTTGCCGGTGTCAGTTCAATCAGGTCACCCGGTTGCAGATCCCGGAGAAACCGGAAATGGGTATCCCGGTGACCACTGAGCACACTGTTGCCAGCCATACCGGGAGCGGCGGTTCCCGCGATATGTCCTGGTCCGAAAGCCAGAGTCCGGCCGCTGGCACCTGACAGGACAACTTGATCAACACCGAGCCGTGGCACCCGCAGCCGGGCCACCGGCCAGGTGTCGGCCCAGGGCCAGGGGCGTACCCGCGCCTCACCCGCCTGGGTGGTCTCCCAGGCCGACTGCAGCAGGT
This sequence comes from Sedimenticola selenatireducens, assembly GCF_963675335.2. NCBI lineage: Bacteria > Pseudomonadati > Pseudomonadota > Gammaproteobacteria > Chromatiales > Sedimenticolaceae > Sedimenticola > Sedimenticola selenatireducens. Next base: position 364,184 of record NZ_CAXXYC010000001.1, on the reverse strand, counting down.
ACTGCGCCAGCCAGGCCTTCGCCTTGATATATCCGCCCTCGGCAATCTGCCAGGTACCGGCCAGTATCATCCCGGTGACCAGCAAATGCATCAGGCGATCCCGGGACCGGTTCATAGAACATTCCCCCCATGCGCCTTACCAGCACTCACCGGTCCCACCCGCACCCCGAAGCCGACACCCGGCCAGCGGGAAAAGAGCACTCCGCAGGCCAGCAGCAACAGACCAACCAGGAGGTTCCATTCCGACGCCGTCGCCGTTTGCGGCAGGCTGCCGAACACCTTGGTCGCACTCCAGCCTTGCGGCAGGTTGGTCGGCAGCGCCTTGTTTTCCAGCCCCTGATCCGCCGGTCGGGACGGCGTCTTGTCCACGGCCACCAGGCTGGTATAGCGACTCACCAGCCGGTGGGTCAAGGCAACGTCCAGCACCGCCTTGCGCACCTCGGGCTCGGCAACACCCTGCGCCCGCTGGTCCATCAGATCGGCGATCTTGCGACGGGCCCAGAGCTGATGCACCCCGGACCGTGCCGCCCCGCCCCGCAGGGTGACCTGCTGTTGCCAGGGGACGCCGGCGGCATCGCCCGTGAGGGTCAGCGGCAGGTTCGGTTGTTGCAGCTTCAGCGCCACCAGAACCGGCTCTCCCAGATAGAGATCGGGTATCCGCGCCGGCCACATCTCCACTGGCTGATCTTGCGGCCAGTGGATCTCGATATCGGTAAGTCGCGGCGTCTCCAGCTTGCTGAACAGGGCCGCCATCTTCTCACCCACTTCCGCCACCTTGCCGATGTAGGTGAAGGTGCCCCGACCAAACTGCGCCGCCCGGGTCATGAAAAAGCTGTTCGGTGCCGAGCCGATTCCCACGGTGAACAGACGACTGTCACCAAGTTGCTGATGAATCAGGCTGAACAGCGCCTGCTCGTTACCCACGCTGCCATCGGTGAGAAAGATAATCTGGCGCAACACCCCCTGCTCCGGCTGCTGGCCCAGGGCCAGTTGCAGCGCCGGCAACATCTCGGTCCCGCCATCCGCCACCAGTCGATCGACGTAAGAAAGGGCCCGCTGCAGGTTGTCCGCAGTAGCCGCCACGGCCCGGGAAAACAGCGCCGAGGTTTGATGATTGAACTGGATGACATTGAATCGATCGGCCGTTGTCAGCCGCTCCAGTGCCAGTTTGAGTGCGGCGCGGGCCTGGATGATGGAATCGCCATGCATCGACCCCGATGTGTCGATCACATAGATGACCTCCCTCGGCACACGCAGTGCCGTGGCCCCTGCCGGTGCCGGTGCTGGCGGCATCAACATCAGCAACGCATACTCATCGCCCTGCCACTGTTCATTGAACAGTGCCGCCTGGGGCGCATTCCCTGGCGCGGGCACCCAGAGCAGCTCAAAATCCCGATTCGCCGGCACCTGCGCATCCTGCAGTGTCAACTGATAGATTCCCTGGGCATTTTTTTCTGTATTCACCGCATGATAGACGCTCTCCAGATGTGCCAGCGGCATACCCGGATCCAGCCGAATATGCATCGACACCGGATTGACCGGAGCTTCTGTCGGCGCCACCACCGGCGGCGTGATACGCGAGGCATCGGGCACTTCAGGGGTATCCCGCGCCCAGCCATTGCCCTGAAATGCCGTCACCTCAGGACTCCCCGATGGATATCCCGGAATATAGCGGGGTGCTACCACCAGTGGAAAACGGAGTCTGAACTGCCCCTGGCTGTAGGGAATCGCCTGCTGATACTCGATCTCCACCTGCACCGTCTCACCGGGTGCGATATTGGCCACGGCGGTGGTAAAGATATTCGGGCGCTCCTGGTCCAGCAGGCTGGCCTTTTTCCCTTCCCGCCTGGCCGCTTCGTAGGCTTTTCGCGCCTCGCCCTTTTCGCGGATCTCGCCCTCAATCAGGCGTTCACCGATACGCAACCGCATCCGGTCAACCGCCGCCTCCTCGGGCAGGGGAAACACGTAGCTGCCCTCCACCCATTCAGCGGCGGGATTCCTGAAGCGCTGACGCACCGTCACCCGCGCCAGCATGCCGCTGATATTCATCGCTACATCGGTATGCAGCACCGGCGCTTCCACGACCACACCGCCACTGGCCTGTTTCAGCAGCAGCGAACCACGCTGTACCAGGTCAGGCCGAATCCGTTCTGACTGCAGTGAGCCGACGTTGTCAGCCGCCTCCACCGGCCTGATGAAGATGAACACCAGTAACCCGAGCAACAGCGATGTAACAACACCCGCCAGCAGGGACGCCAGGGAGGTGAACCACATATCCCGTCCCAGATGATTAACCGGTTTTTGCTTTGGCATGACGATCCCCTTGGGTTTTTTTCGGTTTTTGGCTGAACCCGGCCCGCGGAGGCGGGGACAATCGGTAAAGTTCCCGGTTCATCGTCTCCGGGGAACAGTAGAGAAAGTGCTCACTCAGCGGTTGGATGAGCCGACTCATGAGGTGGCCCCCGACAGGAACCGGATCACCACCTGGCGGTCGTAGCCCAACCCCTCGCGGTCCTCGGCCGGATAACGCGCATCCGCCTCGCCATGCGCCTGCCGGACAATGCGCTCCGGGTCCACGCCATGCAGGATCAACTGCCGGCTGACCGCCTCCGCTCGCGCCACACTCAGATTCTGGTTGACCCCCTCCCTGCCACGACGGTCTGCATGGGCATGAATCACTATCCGCAGCTCGCCGATAGTCCGCAGCGCCACTGCCAGATGTGTCAGCTCACGCAGATCATCCGGTTCCATGACGTTTTGCCCGGTTCGAAAATGGATGCGGTGGACAAAGCCGTTGGCTATGGCATCCAACTGCTGTTGATAGCGCGATTTTGCCGACTCCAGCCGTTGTGTCAGTTGCTGCACCTGCGATAGCTGTTGCTGTTCAAGCTGCTCCACCTCCTGCCGGGCACTGCGCAGATCGGATTCGAGCCCCGCACTTCTGCCTGCCAGCACACCCCCGGCGGCACCCAGGATAAGTCCCGGTGGACCAGCCAGGAGCGCACCGGCGATGGCACCGATTCCGGCACCTTGCCACTCACCCGCATAGTGAACGTAACCAGCCATCTGGTCGTCTTCACCAGCCTGCCACTGTTCCAACCCCAACGCCGTTCCCTGCCCCCGGGTCTGATAAGCATTGGCATTGCCAGCCAACATCACACCAACGATCAGGGAATTAACTACCAGTCTATTCATCACACGCTCCCGATTGGTCCAGCGCACCATCCCTGGTGAAGCAGTCATCCTGACTTGCGCCGGTTGCTTGTTATGTTGCGGACATTAAAAGGGAGTGGGATGGCAGGTGGATTTCCTTCTCCGGGCAATCTGCTGACGGATTTGGGCAAAATTGTGGCAATTTGTCCAAGCCGGCCAGCAGCATTGGTACAAATCTGACCACATTCGGGGAGCAGGTTTCGACAAACAGCCGGAAAAACAGGCGGAAAAACCGACTAACTATCGGGAGAACGGATATAAAACCATCGCGGTATGAAATTTGCCTGAAGTATCAGGGCACATCCGAGCAAGACTAGAGAATCCACTGATGGCGGCCTTAATGTCACCCCACAGCGATGCGTTCATGAGTGTCAAGCAGGTGGCCGAATACCTCCACCTGAACGAAAAGAAAATCTACGCACTGGTCAATGAGGGCGGCATTCCGGCCACCAAGGTTACCGGCAAATGGATGTTTCCACGTGAGTTGGTTAACCGCTGGATGCTGGACTCGACTCACGGTGGCCTGCTGAGCGATCGGCTGGTGATCTCCGGCGGGGAAGACCCGCTGCTCTATCATCTGGTCCAGGAATTTGCCCGGGCGACGGGGGCGCATGCCCTGATCAGTTATACCCCTACCAGCACCCGTCTGGGGCTGGACCTACTGCAATCCAACCGGGTGGACACCTGCGGCATTCACTGGGGACCGGATACTGAAAGCCACATCCGTCACCCGGCACTGTTGAGCCAGTATCCCCAGCATCGTCAGTGGGTGCTGATTCGCGCCTTCAAACGGGAACAGGGACTGGTAATCACTCCGGCAATTACCGGGCGGGTCAAAGAGCCACAACCACTGTTTGATCCCCGGTATCGCTGGGTACTGCGGCAGACCGGATCGGGGGCACAGCGATTCCTGCTGGAGCTGCTGAGTCACTACGGCATCGACAAGGACCAATTAAACTGTTGCATCACCGCGCTGTCCGAACGGGAGGCAGCCGCCGCCATCGCCATGCAGCGGGCCGATATCGCACCCGGCACCCGAGCCACGGCAACCGCGTATGGCTTAGGTTTTATACCCTGTGGCTGGGTCTCATTCGATCTCGCCCTACCCCGGGCGATCTGGTTCAGAAAACTGTTTCAGGAACTCCTGACACGATTGAAATCCCAACCGTGCCAGGCAATGGCTGACCTGTTTACCGGCTACAACCTGGATGGTGCCGGAGAGTTGGTTTGGGGGGATGAATAACGGATGGAAACCCCGGCAGGCTCCTAGTCGGGATTTTTCAGCCCTTTCAGGGCAATATCCAGCCGCTCTCCCTCCAGATACTGGAAGCAGCGGGCACTCCACTCATCGGGCGTCATACTGCCATCGGCAAGCATCGCCGAGACCACCTGCCCCCACTGGATCAGGTAGGCATTCGTTTCCAGCAGTTTGGTGTGCTGCTCGAGAATTTCCCGGCGTCTTTTATCCAGCTTCTCAAGCTCTCTTTCAACAAATAACCCATGCTCATCGGTCATGACGGTACCTTTATTAATCGATCAATATCTTTGCGGTATTTGCATGGATAGTATCCTGACACCACAGCCTGCCTCAACTGACAGTCCATATAACTTTCGGAACCTGCAGCCGCAACGTCAACGGAATAGCTTATTGATCACAGCCGACCAAAAACAGATTTCTGAACGGGAACAGCGGCAGCACGAAAAAATCAGCCGGGATACTCAGTCACCCCGGTTGCCGCGCTGCCCACTCATCTCCCAGGCCTGAACTTTTCTCTCCAGCGTCTTGCGCGATATACCCAACAGTCGCGCCGCGGCGGATTTGTTGCCCCCTTCGCGCTCCAGTACCCTGAGAATATGCCGCTTTTCCACACCTTCCAGCTGCAGATCGGCATCGCTATCCCGCGCTACAACTGCCATATCCGCGCTACTCGGCCGGGCCAGGCATTGACTGGGACTACTGTTGAGCAGCAGGCATCGTTCAATTACATTTTTTAGTTCGCGCACATTACCCGGCCAGTTGTAACTACTCAGGCAGGCCAGATCGCCAGCAGAAAATTCCGGCGGCTCAACCCCCAGTTCCGACGCCAGCGACTTGCTGAAGTAGTCGGTCAACACCGGAATATCATCCAATCGTTCCCGCAACGAAGGCATACGGATGGAGAGTACATTCAAGCGGTAAAAGAGATCCTCACGAAACTCCCCGGAGCTCACCAGCTCACCCAGATCCTGGTTGGTTGCGGCGATAATCCGTACCACTACGGGAACCTCCTTGTTGGAACCGACCGGCCGCACCGTTCGATCCTCCAGCACGCGCAACAGATGAGCCTGCATGGAGAGCGGCATCTCGCCAATCTCATCCAGGAAAAGAGTCCCCTCATTGGCATAGGTAAACAACCCTTCACGCGCCTGATGGGCTCCGGTAAAGGCGCCCTTGATATGACCGAACAGCTCACTTTCCAGCAACTCGGCAGAAATAGCGCCGCAATTCACCGGCACAAAACTGCCGGAACGGCCACTCCACTGATGAATCGCCCGGGCGGCCAGCTCTTTCCCCGTGCCGGACTCGCCTTCAATCAGTACGGTCGAGGGCATGGGCGCAACCCGTTTGATCACCTGGCAGAGGCTTCGGATCAGCTCGCACTCCCCCACCATTCCCGACTTGTCAAAAATGTGCTCCACTTGGCGGCGTAGCACGAAATTCTCCCGCTGCATCTTTTGGCGATCCATGTAACGTTTCACCGAAGCCAGCATCTGCTCCATGCGAAAAGGTTTCATGATGAAATCCTCCGCACCGGCACGAAGTGCGGCGACGGCAGTCTCCAGATCGGCATAGGCGGTCATGAAAATCACCCCGGTTGCGGCTCCCTGCCCGCGCAATGCATTCACCCATTCAACGCCGGTGCGTCCCGGCAACCGGATATCCGCAATGATCAAGTCAAAATAGCAGCGATCGTTCAGTACCTCGGCGGCGGCGGCACTGTCGGCAGTCTCCACCAAACCGAAATACTTCTGCAGCCCTCGCTGCAGAAAGCTGCGTATTTCCGGCTCGTGATCCACAATCAGTACCGAGGTCATGCGAGTGTTCGACTCAACCCGGTCTGGGTCCACTAGATGTTCTCCCACTATCATCACCTTGCTTCTGGAATCTGAGAATTAAAAAGCACAAGGAACCACGCGTCCCTGGGGACATATTGTTATTCTGATGCAAAAGGGTGACCGATCAGCCCATGCCGATCCGGACAGAAGGGTAAAATCTGCCCCTGCGCTCTCCAAGTATGGGACATTTTGTCACAATTGCCAGCAAGCACTCTTGGACAGTCTGACCTTACAGCGGGGCATCTATCCCCCAGCCCGGGCGCAGAATAGCCAAACGGGTCCACCCACTCCGATAAACAGCCCGTTTTGTTGATTTTATTCTGACCAGCCAGAGGGAATATCAGGCAAGGTTGTATCAAATCCGACACTCTCACCAATTGGCATTTTTATTGCTAAAACGTATAACAGACGATCAGTCTGAACACACTCTCGCGCCCTGAAGCCTGCCCAGGAGACAAGACGTATGATTGAATTCCCGCTCCCGATCCTGGGATTCAGCGCCTTCAGTGGCACCGGAAAAACCACGTTATTAACCCGATTACTGCCGATACTGACAATGCAAGGCCTGCGTATCGGTGCGATCAAACATGCCCATCACCTGTTCGAGGTGGAGCATCAAAAAAAGGACAGTTATCAATTGCGCCAGGCGGGAGCGGACCAGATGCTGGTGGCATCGCGTAACCGGATGGCCCTGATTACCGAACTGCAGACACGGCACCCGGAACCGACCCTGGCCGAACTGCTCAACGCCCTGAACCTCTCCACGCTGGATCTGGTACTGGTGGAGGGATTCAAAAAAGAGCGTTTTCCGAAGATTGAACTGCACCGGCCCAGTCTGGGCAAGCGACTGCTGTATCCGGATGACCCCGATATCATCGCCATCGCGACTGATGGGCATCTCAGTACCCGGCCGTGCCATATTCCGGTGCTGAATCTCAATCAGCCTGACGAAATCGCCGGTTTTCTCCTCGACTACTGTTTTCAGCAACCGGGACAGCCATCCCATTTGCCGCCGCTGCTTGGGCAACGGCGACTGTAGCGATCCTCCTGCACAGACCATACCGGCGCATCGTCCAAAACAGGGCGGTGCGTGCCCGCCGCCATAACCCCGGCACCCACGGGTGCCCAAACACTCATAAGTCGCAAACAGGCTGGCCAGGCCAATCTTTCGTGCCAGCTCGGCCACTTATTGCCGACCCGGATATGGTGTAGAGTGAGCGGCAAAAGCCACACACCGAGACTATGAAAAAACTGATTGCCATCGTTGAAGACGAACCCGCCATTCGGGAAAACTATGCCGACCTGCTGCGTCGCCACGGCTACGAGGTGCGCGGTTACGCCTCACGCCAGGAGGCCGATGAAGCTTTCCGCGAACGATTGCCCGATCTGGCGATTCTGGATATCGGCCTGAATGACGAGATGGAGGGGGGCTTTACCCTGTGTCGTGAATTGCGCGCCCGCTCCACCACCCTGCCGATCATTTTCCTCACCGCCCGGGATAGCGAGCTGGACACCGTCTCCGGCCTGCGTCTTGGAGCTGACGACTACCTGACCAAGGACATCAGCCTGGCCCACCTGGCGGCGCGTATCTCTGCCCTGTTCCGGCGTATGGAGGCGCTGCGCCAGCCGGTCCAGGAGGAGAAGGTGATGCTGCGTGGCCCATTGCGACTGGACCTGGACCGGCTGCAGGTGAGCTGGAACGACACCCCCATCGACCTGACCCTGACCGAGTTCTGGTTTGTTCATGCCCTCTGCCACCGCCCCGGCCACGTGCGCAGCCGGGACCAGTTGATGGATGCCGCCAACATCCTGGTGGACGCCACCAGCATCAGCACCCACATCAAACGCATCCGGCGAAAATTCGAGGAGTGTGACAGTCAATTCAACGCCATCGAGACCGTCTACGGCATCGGCTATCGCTGGAACAACACCTCGCCCCCTGCCCCGGAATGACCCGCAAACGTCGTTTTTTTCAGAGCATTCGCTTCAAGCTGCTGCTGGTCTCCCTCGCACTGCTGGCTATTCCCTGGGCTGGCTACCGCTACCTGCAGGAGACCGAGCGGTTTTTGCGCCAGACCCAGGAGACCATGCTGCTGGGTACGGCACAGGCAGTGGCGGCCATCCTCCACAACAGTCCGGCCATGATCAACCCTACCCGACACACGATGGGGGACCTGTCCGGCGATCCGCTACAGTATGTCAATCAACTGGAGCGACCGATCCAGTTGGACGGTTACACCGAGGACTGGCTGCCCTATATGGGAAACCTGCAGCGTTTTCCCGAGCAGGGTGAATGGCTGTTCGACAGTATCCTGGGCGAGTACGGTGGTTATCTCTACCTGCTGCTGCGGGTGAATGACCGGCGGGTTCTGTATCACCCCCCAGGCAGCACCCGGCTGGACCAGGGGGATTACATCGACCTCAGGCTGGAATCACCCGATGGAAAGATTACCCGCTACCGTATCGCCACCACCTCACCCGGCTGGGTCAGCGCCCGCGAGATGCCGGACAGGTCTGAAAACCCATTGCCGATTGGCCGTGAAGACAGGATTCAGGGTGAATGGCAGACCTCGGAGAACGGTTACACCCTGGAACTGAGGATTCCCCGCTACCTGATCGGGGAGCGCATCGCGGTTACCGTGGCGGACCTGGATGATACGGCCGGAGAGCTGACCCGTCACCTGGTAAGTTCCACCGGAAACGGCCAACCCGCCCCGCTGGGACGTATCGTACGACCGGACCCGGAGATCGGCCGTCTGATCGGCGGACTGGAACATGAGAATGCCCGCATCTGGGTAGTGAACAACCAGCGACTGGTGCTGGCCAGACGCGGCCGTCTGCAACCACCGGAGACGGTAATCGAAAACGATGAGCCGGTTCAATTCTCCCCACTGCAACCGCTGATGCGACTGATCCTGGACCAGCCCAGCGCGCATTTCCAGGATGACTTCTCCCGCAGCGCCCGTCTGGGAGGTCGCGAGATCGATGCCGCCCTGGCAGGTCAACCGCAGTCGCGCCGCCGCAGCACGACCGATGGGCGGGCAGTGATCCTCTCTGCCGCGTGGCCGATCCAGTCATCCAGTGGCGTGGCCGGAGCCGTGCTGGTAGAGCAGACCACCAACCGGATTCTCAGTCTGCAAAACCAGGCACTGGAACAGATCACCGGCATTACCCTGGCACTGTTTCTGTTCATCGGACTGGCGATTCTTGGTTTTGCCAGTCTGCTGACAGCGCGCATCCGCCGGCTCAGCCAGCGCATTGAAAAGGCGGTAACCACCGATGGCCGGATTCTCGGTCCGCTGACGGCAGACAGATCCAATGATGAAATTGGCGATCTGAGCCACAGCTTCTCGGGCGTACTGAATCGACTCGCGGAGTACAATCGCTATCTGGAGGCGATGGCCTCGCGTCTCGCCCATGAGTTCCGAACCCCGTTGACCATTGTCCGCTCCTCCCTGGAAAATCTCCAGACTGACACCGCGGACGGGGATCAACAGCGCTACATCCTGCGGGCCCAGGAAGGGATAGAACGGCTCGGACTGATCCTGCATCGTATGCGCGAGGCGACCCGGCTGGAACAGCAGCTGGCGCAGACCGAGATGCTGTCGTTCGATCTCGGTGCGCTACTGGATATGGCCCTGGAAGGATATGGCAGCGCCTTCCCGCAGGTGATGTTCCAGCTCGATCGTTGCGAAGGCCCGGTTATAATCCATGGCGCCCCCGATCTGATCAGTCAGGCGCTGGATAAATTGATCAGCAACGCCGTCGACTTCCATCAGCCCGGCACCGCTATTCAACTGATATTGAAAAGAACCGACCGGCATCATGTCCGGCTAAGCGTCCGCAACAGCGGCCCGCCACTCCCGCAGGGCATGGAGCAGGAGCTGTTTTCATCCATGGTTTCCATCCGCAAAAACAGCGGCAACGAACCGCACCTGGGACTGGGACTCTATCTGGTGCGACTGATCAGCGAGTTTCACGGCGGGCGTGCCGAGGCGGATACCCTGGAATCACCGTCAGCCGTCGAGTTCAGCCTGCTGCTCCCGGTCATTCCGCAATCCCGCTAAAAACCCGGGAGCCCGTCGGACTGTCAATTCTTGATACCGATGCCCCGGTTGAGCAGATAGAGACTGAAGCCGGTAAGCGCCACGATAAACAGGACGACAATGCCCAGGGCCACACCCATGGGGATATCCGACACACCGAGCAGGCCATAGCGGAAGGCGTTGACCATATAGAGTATGGGATTGGCCAATGAGACCTGCTGCCAGAACTCCGGCAGCATACTGATGGAATAGAAGACGCCGCCCAGGTAGGTCAACGGGGTGAGAATAAAGGTCGGTACAATGGAAATGTCATCAAAGCTGTTGGCATAGACCGCATTGATGAAACCGGCGAGGGAGAAGAGGATCGCGGTGAGAATGAACACCGTCAGGGTCCAGCCATAACTCTGCACCTGGATGTCGGTAAAAAACAGCGACACACTGGTGACGGCGATGCCCACCATCACGCCACGCGCCACGCCGCCCGCCACGTAGCCGGCCAGGATCACCCAGTTGGGTACCGGCGATATGATCAACTCCTCCACATGGCGCTGGAACTTGCTGCTGAAGAATGACGAGACCACGTTGGAATAGGAATTGGTGATCACCGCCATCAGGATCAGTCCGGGTACGATGAAATCGATATAGCTGAAACCATCCATTTCACCGATACGCGAGCCTATCAGATTACCGAAAATAATGTAGTAGAGCACCGTGGTGATCACCGGCGGCAGGATGGTCTGCAGCCAGATGCGGGTAAAGCGCAGCAACTCCTTGGTGAAAATGGTCTGGAAGGCGGTCAGGTAACGACTATAACGGGTCATTGCGCCGCTCCATTCCTGGCGCTCTCCACCATGTTCATGAACAGTTGCTCCAGGCGGTTCTGCTTATTGCGTAACGAGGTGACACCGATTTCGTGCAATGAGAGTTGCTCGAAGAGCTGGTTGATGCTCTGTTCGCTGTTGACCGCTACCTCGACCCGCTGTTCATCCAGCCGTTTCAGTTCAAAGCCCTGCAGCGACGGTAGTTCATTCAACGGATCCCGCAGATTCAGCACAAAGGTTTCGGTGTGCAACTGATGCAGCAACCGATCCATGCGCGAATGCTCCACAATGCGCCCCTGGTTGATGATGGCGATATTGCGGCAGAGACTCTCCGCCTCTTCCAGATAATGGGTGGTGAGGATAATGGTGGTCCCCTGACGGTTCAGCTCACTCATGAACTCCCACATGGAACGGCGGATCTCGATATCCACCCCGGCCGTCGGCTCATCCAGGATCAGCAGCTTCGGCCGGTGTACCAGCGCCCGGGCGATCATTAACCGACGCTTCATACCACCCGACAGGGTACGCGACATCTGCTGGCGTTTGTCCCACAAATCCAGCTGTCTCAGACTCGCCTCGGCGCGCCGCCACGCCTCTTTCCGGGGTATACCGTAGAAGCCGGCCTGATTGACCACAATCTCGCCGATCGGCTCCCACATGTTGAAATTGAACTCCTGCGGCACCAATCCGATGCAGGATTTGACCCCTTCGGGGTCGTTATCCAGATCGTGGCCAAACACCTCCACGTGACCAGAGGTTTTATTGACCAGAGAACTGATAATACCGATAGCCGTCGACTTGCCGGCCCCATTGGGTCCCAGCAGGGCGAAGAAGTCGCCCTGCTGTACGGTGATATCAACCCCCTTGAGGGCCTCAAAACCGTTCTTGTAGACCTTTCTCAGGTCCCTGATATTCAGTGCATTCATGGGGTAACGATAAATCCGGATAACCGATCTGGGATGCAGGCGCACAATAGTTGAACTGTATCACCGGATCAACCACCCGGATGGATCCCGCACCTACTCTCAAGGCCATCCAGCCTATATGGTGTCGCCACCGATGAAATCAACCGTGGGCAAAGCATACAACCCGAGCAATGTCGGGGAGACGATCCAGGCAAAACCGATATAATGGGGCAAAGCGTTTGGGACATCTCCCGGCCATAACAATATCCTTGAGGTATAGGCATGAACAGAATCACCCTCGTCGGGGCCGGCTTCGCGGCACTGACCGCCGTGCAGAAACTGCGCGCCGCCGATCCGACCGCCGAGATCACCCTGGTCGCACCGGCAGCCGAATTCACCTACCTTCCCGGCACCATCTGGATCCCGTCCGGACTGCGTCAGCCTGAGGATCTGAAGATCGATCTGGGCAACTTCTTCCGCCGCATGCGCGTGAACTACCATCAGGGATCGGCTAGCGGGCTCAAGGCAGGGGGGCGCATCCTGGTAACCGACCAGGGCGAGATCGAAAACGACGGGCTGATCATCTGTTCCGGCGGACGCTTCATCAAAAAACTTCCCGGTATCGAACACGCCATTACCCCCTGCGAGGGCATCCCGGCGGCAGTAAAAATAAAAGACCGGCTGCAGGCGTTGCAGGGCGGCACCATCGCCGTCGGTTTCTCGGGCAATCCGAAAGAGCCCTCTGCCATGCGCGGTGGCCCGATGTTTGAATTTCTCTTCGGTATCGACCGGCAACTGCGCCGCGAGGGCCGTCGGGACCGCTTCAAGCTGGTGTTCTTCACCCCGGCACCGGAACCGGGCAAGCGTCTCGGCCCCAAGGCGGTCGCGGGCCTGCTTCGGGAGATGCAAAAGCGCGGCATCGAGACCCATCTGGGGCACAAGATGAAACAGTTCACCGACAGCAAGGTGATTACCGAGGGAGGGGAGTTCGCCGCCGACCTGATCCTGTTCATGCCCGGTATGACCGGAAACCAGTGGTTTGATAACACGGATCTTCCCAGGTCGGAGGGTGGCCTGATCAGGGCGGATGCCCAGTGCCGGGTGGAGGGGATGGAGCGGGTTTATGTGGCGGGTGATTCCGGCAGCTATCCCGGCCCCGACTGGATGCCGAAACAGGCCCACATGGCCGACCTGCAGGCGGAGGCCGCGGCGGCCAACCTGCTGGCCGAGCTGAACGGCGAGCAGCCCACCCGGACCTTCAAGGTGGAGCTGTTCTGTATTGTTGACAGCCAGACCACCGGCAGCCTGGTGGCACGTACGCCGAAGTACAACATTGCACTACCACAGATGCGGGCATTCCACTGGATGAAGCGGTTGTTCGAGTGGTGGTATCTGCGGCAGTACCGCTAACCCCACTGCCTGTAGGAGGCTCGCCCTCGGCCGATTGGTCGCAACACCGCTGCAGGGTCAAACATCGCGGCGAGGGCGCCGCTCCTGCCGGTTCGGCGGCTATTTACCCGGACGTACCAGCCCGCCCAGGCCCATCTCATCGAGGGATTTCTCCATCAGTTCACGCACCTGACGCGCATCGGTCATGCGCAATGCCGCCTGCAGCAGGCTCTTCGCCCGGGCCCGGCTGTAGCTGCGGATCACCCACTTGATCTTGAGCAGGCTGCCGGCACTCATACTGAGACTATCCACCCCCATGCCGAGCAGCAGTACCGCGGCCAGCGGGTTGCCCGCCAGTTCGCCACAGACACTCACCGGCCGGCGATAGATGGCTGCCCCCTCGACTATCTGCACCAATGCCCGCAGCACGGCGGGATGCATATCATCAAAAATGGCGGCAACACGGGGATTGTTCCGGTCCACCGCCAGCAGATACTGGGTCAGATCATTGGTGCCGACAGAGAGAAAATCGACCCGGCGCGCAATCTCGTCAATCTGGTAGACCGCCGACGGTACCTCGATCATCACCCCCACCGGGGGCATCACCACGTCGTAGTTCTCTTCCAGCAGCTCATCATGGGCGCGTTGAATCAGCATCTGCAGCTCATCCACTTCCGAGACCTTACTGATCATGGGCAACATGATCTGCAGATTGTTCAGCCCGATATTGGCTCGTATCATGGCGCGAATCTGGGTCAGGAAGATCTCCGGATGATCAAGGGAGATGCGCACCCCGCGCCAGCCGAGGAACGGATTGGATTCCACAAAGGGGAAATAGGGCAGCGGCTTGTCGCCGCCGATATCCAGGGTACGCAGAATCACCGGGCGCGGCGCGAACGAACTCAGCATCTGCTGATAGCTCTCGACCTGAACCTCCTCACCCGGAAAACGATCCCGCACGATATAGAGCAGTTCGGTACGGTGCAAACCGACCCCTTCTGACTCCTCCAGCCCCACAGTCATGACATCGGATATCAGACCGGTATTCAGATAGAGCGGCACAGTCACACCATCGGTGGTCTCCGCCTTCAGGCCCTTCATGGCTTCCAGGTCCCGGGATATCTCGGACTCTTCCTTGGCCAGGCGGGCGTATTCGTCACTGACAGACGGATCAGGCGAGACATAAACCCGGCCGCGGTACCCGTCTACGATAATCTCCAGACCTTCCAATCTGCCCACTGGCAGATCGGTCACGCCCATCACTGCCGGAGCACCCATGGCGCGCGCCAGGATCGCTACATGGGAAGAGCTGGAGCCCTTGGCAGAGACGATAGCCGCCAACCGTTCCGTCGGCACCTCGGCCAGTTGCACGGCGCTGATATCATCCCCAACCAGGATGGTCTTTTCCGGGTAATGGATCTCGCGGGGCTTATCCAGTTGCAGGTGCATCAGAATACGCCGGCCGAGATCACGGATATCCGAGGCTCGCTCGCGCAGATAGACATCATCCATGTTATCGAATACCCGGGCATGGATTTCGATGGTGTGGCGTAGCGCACTCTGCGCCCACTGCCCCTGCTCGATACGCTCCACGGTCTGACTCACCAGGGCGTCACTGCCGAGCATCAACAACAGTGCATCAAACAGCGCCTGCTCTTCAACCGGCAGTTCGGTTGAGAGACGCTCCTTGAGGGTTTTCAGCTCCTGCCGGGTCATGGCAACAGCTTCCTTGAACGCGGTCACTTCCGACTGGATATTCTCTGTTGTGCGATCCGGTACCGCATCAAGATCCGCCAGTTGATAAGCCACCACAGCCTTTCCCGTGACCACCCCTGGAGCACTTGGCTGTCCACTGAGATAGCGATTCAGCGGACTACGCGTGGGCTGCAGTTGGGTCAGTTCACCGCTGGCCCGGGCATAGGTAATCGCACCAGCCAGTTGTGCCGCCAGGGTGAACAGGAAGGTAACCTCGTTATCATCGAATTTACGCGACTGCACCTGCCGCACCACCAGCACCCCCAGCACCTTACGGTTCTGGATAATGGGTACACCGAGGAAACCCCGGTATTGGGTTTCACCCGTGGCGTGAATAAAGAGGTAGCGGGGATGCTCCGTCGCATCATCGAGATTGACCGGCTCGGCGCGCTCACAAACCAGACCTACCAGGCCACGGTGCATCGGCAGGCTGACCTTGCCGACCGCCTCCTGACGCAGACCCTCGGTAGCCAGCAGAACATGCTCGCGCCGATCAAAATCGGTCAAATAGACCGAACAGACATCGGCCTTAATCGCCTGCTTTACCCGCTGCACGATCAGCTTTAACGCCTCTCCCAGATCCGGAGCCGCATTAACCTCTTGTACAATCCGATGAAGTATTTCAAGCATGATTTTGTCTTTACAGATCGCGTTACGAAATAGGTGGCCTGCCTCCGGGCATCAGCAAGAAGGCAGCGTTTCTCCCACTCTGAGATACCCGCATCAAGGAAAGCAGCCATTCAACTGTCCTCTCCAAGAGGCCAGCTGAATGGCTACGACTGGCTAGGAGCGCCTGTTCTGGCGAAGATAATTGGTCTGCGTCCGGGCAGGGGCGCCCTCAGGAAACAGCAGTGGTGCCAGTTCCTCAAGTGCCTGCACATAGACCTTGCGCTTGAAATAGACCACCTCGCGTAACGGGTGCCAATACTTTACCCATCGCCAACTATCAAATTCCGGCTTGGGCGCATGATCCAGACAGAAATCTGTCTCTTCACACAGCACCCGCAACAGATACCAGAGCTGTTTCTGGCCAATGCAGAGCGGTTTGCAGTGGTGGCGCAGAAACCGCTTCGGCAAACGGTACCTGAGCCAGCCCGACGTCACACCGATGATCTCAACCTGGTGCTGTCGCAGTCCCACCTCTTCCTCAAGTTCGCGAAACATCGCCTGTTCCGGCGTCTCGCCCTTGTTGATCCCACCCTGGGGGAACTGCCAGGCATCCTGCCCTATGCGTCTTCCCCAGAATAGTTGCCGCTGATTATTGCAAAGTATGATGCCGACGTTAGGTCTATACCCTTCTGAATCAATCAAAGGAAAACCTATATAAGAATCAATAAACTGACTTGATTGTTCCACAATCCACCGTACTCCGGCAACCACTAGCATCCTGCTCCTCCTCCCAGCCACCCGCTTTTTCCACCTCCGCACCACGGCGGCTTATACCGACACTGAGTTCTGGGTTAGAATGGCCGCCCATTTCACCAGGAGCAGTGACCTTGCCTTTAGCCATATTTGATCTCGACAACACCTTGCTTAATGGTGATTCAGACCATCTCTGGGGCCAGTTTCTGGCCGAGCAGGGCATTGTTGATGGCGACTGGTACGAGCGCGAAAACGACCGTTTCTACCAGGAATATAAGGAGGGGACGCTGGATATACATGAGTTCCTGCGCTTCTCCCTGAAACCACTCAGCCAGCATTCACCGGAGCAGTTGCGCCAGTGGCACCAGGCATTTATGCATGAAAAGATCGAACCCATCCTGCTACCGGCCGCTCAAATACTGATCGACAAACACCGGGCCGCGGGCGATACCCTGATGATCATTACCGCCACCAACGCCTTTGTGACCGCACCAATCGCCGCCGCCTTTGGCATTGAACACCTGATTGCCACCGACCCGGAGATGGTCGGTGGCCGCTATACCGGTGAAGTGGCTGGAACCCCCTGCTTTCAAGAGGGCAAGGTGACCCGATTGAAGCAATGGCTGGAACAGCATCGGCAGAATCTTGCCGGAAGCAGTTTTTACAGCGACTCTCACAACGACTTGCCGCTGTTAAGGCAGGTGGAACACCCGATTGCCGTTGATCCCGATGAAACCCTGGCACAACACGCCCGCAAGCACGGCTGGCCCATCATCACCCTGCGCGAATAAACCGCATGCTATAGTCGACCTATCTGGTGCGGATTGAGCAGGCAAAGAATATGAAGCAGAAACCCTTTCTTCTGATAGTCGCCGTCCTGATCGGTGTCATTATCTACGCCTACTACGCCCCGAAGGAGTCCCCGGAGCGGGCCACCACACTGACACCAAAACAGTACATCGAACTGGTGGAACAGAAAAAGCAGGAGCGGAAGGCAGAGGCGGCGGAAGAGGAAAAACAGCAGGATTCGGAGAAAGCACAGCAGTAGCATCCACGCTGCCAAATGCAGGTGAGACGTTCACCGACCTACGAACCACAAGGCTAATGGCAGAAAATCAGCAGGAAATCACAACCGCCGACAGACGGAGCGCTCATCCGGATGCTCCACCGCATCGACAATGGAATTGATGAACCGGCCCAGTTCATCTGTGCTCAGCACTTCGAGAATCCGGTTCAGCAGTGCCGGGTCCACCAGAGCCTGCACGGATCGCCCATCGCTGAGATTGACGCTGACACCGGCGGCATGCACATGCTCGGTTGCATCGGCCTGTTCCACAAACAGCGCCTCGTTCATATCCAGCATCTCATCATAAAAGGCCTCGATGTCATCCATCAGGCTGTCATCGGTATCATCCGGCAACCGCACCATAAAGCCCTGATCCTCGCTGGCAGAGAGAGGCTGCAGCCCCTTCTGTTCCAGAAAGGCGATGAATTGCTGCCAGGGGCGTTCGTCAAAAAAGATATATTCCAACATGGGGAGCGACCTTGATCCTGCCGATACAACAGAGTGGAAACATTTTCACATTCGCGACCTGAATGCAAGAATCAACTGATTGCGCAGGGTCTTGACCAGGTTCAACTGCTTGGCCGTCAGCACGATACCGTCCGCCTGGGGATGATCGGCATAGATCAGCCCCAAAGGACGTTGCTTGATAACCAACGGAAAGACCAGGAACGAGCCGGCGTTGGAGAGCTTTTTGTACCACTCCGGCAGGTTATCCTTGATCCGGGGATCGCTGGTATTGGAGACCGCCAGGTCCACGCCATTTTTCAGCGCGGCATGAAACACATCCGCGCTGTACTGTCTGGAAAAATGGAACCCGGTGATGAAGTTGTCGATATCGCTACCAAATCCCAGCTTCGCCTTAATCTTCTGTTTGCTCTGATCCTGCAGGCAGAGTACCACCCGGTGGAAGGCCAGGGCCCGGTAGATCGTCTCCAGTACCACATTGAACACCTGGATGATATTGCTGTTATCATCCAGCAGCATATCGGTCACTTCCTGCAACCCCTCGGTCAGCACAATCTCTGCATTGATCGCCGGGTCATCCGGGGTAATCTCAGCGACCGGTTCTTCTGTGTAAGCTGATTTCCCCGGTTCCAGTGCAAGTGTGGTAGTCATATCCTCCTTGCGTCCCTTGCCCCGGGTCACGTGGGATGTATCGGGATGGGCAGGCCGGGACAACCGGCGCATAAACGGATCGTTGGCCGCCTTGGCTGACAGACTTCCGCTCAGTTCAATAAACTCCTTTCTCGCCTCGTCCAGCATGCCCTCAAAGCGCCGCTCACTGATCGCCAGGCCGCGGCGAAACCTTTTCAGCAGCTGCTTTATCTGCTGCTCTCCGCCATCGTCCGACTCGCCAATAATCCGCGTTGCCTCATTGGAAAAATTGGCAATCAGTCGCAGCTTTACATCCGTATCCTTGAGGTCACCGGGGGCGGCTGGATCAACCTTGACCATGCCCCGGGTAATGGTGGCGGGAAAATTCCACTGTTCGGCAATGGCAATCCCCATCTCCTGAAAGGTCATGCCCAGCACACGACGCTCCGCCTGCTCCTGAGACACCGATTCGGTTTTGACCAGACGCCGGATCTCCTCACTCTCGTCATTCAGGTAGTAGGTCACCAGGATCTTGCCCAGGGTGTGCAGCATGCCGCAGAGGAACCCCTCTTCAACATGCTCCATCTCCGCATCTTCCGCGGCCTGCCGCGCCAGGGTCGCGCTGAAAATGGCCGCCGCTATCTCATTTTTGAGTTTGACCGCCTGGGTCTTGTTGTGCAGATGTTCAAAAAAGATCAGCGAGGCGGCAATGGAACGGATGGTCTGGATACCAAGCACCACAATCGCCCGCGATATGGTGCCGATGCGCCCGGCAAAACGGCTGTAATAGGCCGAGTTCACCACCTTGAGAATTTTACTCGCCAGGGCAAAGTCACGAATGATTATGCGGGCCAGATGATCCATGCCCTTGTCATCCGACTCGGTCAGGCGGTTAAGGGTTCGAATCGATTCCGAAAGCACTGGAAAATCACTTTTATGCTGCATTCTCCGCAACAGAAAATCGACCGTCCCCTTGGCCGCCTGCCCGGTGATCTCGTCACGGCTTTTACGGTACTCAACAATCGCTCCCAGCATCTCTCCGGCATCCGCAAACCGCGCACCGGGCTCTTTTTCCAGGGATTTCTGCACGATCGCATCCAGCTGTTCACTGACTTCCGTATTGAAACAGGAGGGATTTTCCACGCCATTGGCGCGGATGTTCTTCAGCAGGGTCTGTTGATCCCGGGCGTCAAACGCCATCTTGCCGGTCAGTAGTTCGAACAGAATCGCCCCCAGGGCGAACACATCGGCCTGAGGGCTTACCTTTCCCTGGTCAATATATTCCGGTGCCATGTAGCGCGGGGTACCAGTCAGCTCCATATCCCGGCTCACCGCGCCACCGAGCAGCCGGGCAATACCGAAATCCATGACTTTTGGTGTGCCGTCACCATTAAGAATTATATTCGCTGGTTTCAGGTCGCGATGCACAATGCCTTTCCGGTGCACCTGATCAATCCCGGAAAGAATACCCGTAATAATCTCCAGCGCCTCATGCAGGCTCAGCGTTCCGCGTCGCAGGCGATCCGACAACAGTTCGCCCTCGACAAATTCGAATACCAGAAAAGGCCGTGCCCGCTCCTTGCCCACATCGAAAATCGACACGATATTGGGATGCTGAATCTGGCTGATGGTGCGCGCCTCACTCAGCAGAGTGTCTACGCTGGAGTTGGCGCCCGGCATGACACGATCAAACAGTTTGATCGCTACCGGCCGGTGCAACTCGGAATCGACACATCGATAGACCGAGCCCTGGCTCCCGGCCCCCAATTTCTCCTTGATGTCAAACCGACCAATCTGTGGCATAACCTGGATACTTGTACTCTCAAATCAATATGTACAGAGGTTAGCGGCACGCCAGCGCAAATCTTTCCGATTTAAATCACCCGTCCCCGAAGCCAACCGAATTGCGCTATAGTGAACGGAATTGAATGTGGCCGCCTGCACATTCATATCAGTGAAATCCACGGATTCCATAATAGCTGAGGATAATCCCAAGCTGACTCCAATATGCATACTGTCCAGGAAAACGATCCATCAAATCTGCTACAGCGACTGATTGGGCTGCAGCAAGCCTTTCGGCATATACCGAGCGATGCCATAGATCATCTCGCGGAATCACTCGGTCTGAGCCGGGCGTTCATTCTCGGTGTCATTCAGTTCTACAGCTTCCTGCACAGCTCACCCCGGGGCGAGTACGACATTCTGTTCAGCGACAATATCACGGACCAGATGCAGGGCAGCCGGCTGCTGGCGCAACGCCTCGCCAGCAAACTGGGTGTTGATATCGGTCGCACCCGTGACGACCGGCGCGTCACGCTGGATTACACATCCTGCACCGGCATGGGCGACCAGGGGCCTGCCGCACTGGTCAATGGACACCCCATCACCCGTTTAACCATGGAACGCGTAGACCAACTGGCTGCCCTGATCGAACAGGCAGTCCCGCTCGACAACTGGCCCGCTGAACTTTTTCAGGTCAGTGCCGGGGTTGAGCGCCGCGACATCGTACTCAACAGTGACTATAAACCGGGAACCGCCATCCTGCGCTGCCTGGAAGAGGGTGCAGAGGAGTTGCTGCGCCGACTGGAACAGGCCGGTCTCAGGGGCTGCGGGGGTGCCGGTTTCAGCACGGCAAAAAAATGGCGATTCTGTGCGTCCACCGAATCGGCAGAACGCTACGTGGTCTGTAATGCCGACGAGGGGGAGCCGGGCACCTTCAAGGATCGTTACCTGTTACAGGCCCACGCCGACCGGCTGTTCGAGGGCATGACCCTCTGTGCGGCCGTGATCGGTGCACGCCGCGGTTTCCTCTATCTGCGTGGTGAGTACCGTTATCTGCTGGGGCCGCTGCAACAGATCCTGCAACAGCGCCGAGAAAACAGTCTGCTGGGCCAGGCCATTCTCGGCCGGGACGGCTTTGACTTCGACATCGACATCCATCTGGGCGCCGGTGCCTACATCTGTGGTGAAGAGTCGGCGCTGATTGAATCACTGGAGGGGAAACGCGGTATTCCCCGTAACCGCCCCCCCTTTCCGGTGACCCAAGGCTATCTCGGCATGCCCACCGTGGTGAACAATGTGGAGACCCTCGCCAACGCCGCCCTGATCGCCCAGCAGGGGGCGGAGTGGTTCCGCTCCGTGGGCACGGCCCAGTCACCCGGCAGCAAGCTGCTGAGCATCTCGGGCGACTGCGAAAGGCCCGGCATCTACGAATTTCCCTTCGGCACACCCATTAGCGAGATACTGGCCGCCTGCCAGGCTCACCACACCCAGGCGGTTCAGATTGGCGGGGCGGCGGGACGCCTGATCCCACCGGCCGAGTTCAACCGCACCCTGGCCTTCGAGGATCTCGCCACCGGGGGGTCATTCATGGTGTTGAATCAGAGTCGTGAACTGCTCAATGCGATCGACAATTTCACCCGCTTTTTCCGCCATGAGAGCTGTGGTTTCTGCACCCCCTGCCGGGTCGGCACCGCCATGCTGACCAAACAGTTGGGCAAGGTGATGGTGGGACACGCCACCAGCAAGGACCTAGATGAACTCGGCACCCTCGGCAGCCTGATGCGACAGACCAGCCACTGTGGCTTGGGCCAGACGGCAGCCAATCCCATTCTCGACGGCCTGGAGAAGTTTCCCGACATTTTCCAGTCACGCCTGCGCTCCACCAGCTTTGAGCCGGCATTCGATCTGGACGCCTCACTGGAGGAGGCTCGTGCCATCACCGGCCGTAGCGACCCTGGTGCCCACCTGGAAGGAGGCGGTGTATGAGTGGCAGCTTCAGCATTGACGGCGTAACGGTGCCATTTGAGACGGGACAGAGCATCATGGATGCCGCCCTGGCGGCGAAAATCTATATCCCGCATCTCTGCCACAATCCGGAGTTCCAGCCCCACGGCAGCTGTCGGCTCTGCTGCGTCACCGCCAACGGCCGCACAGTCGCGGCCTGCACCACCCCGGCAACCGACGGTCTGGAGGTGGCCAACGAAACCCATGAGATCACCACCCAGCGACGCCTGCTGCTGAAACTGCTGTTTGTCGAGGGCAATCACGTCTGTCCGGCCTGCGAGAAGAGCGGCGCCTGCCAGCTGCAGGCGGTGGCCTACCACTGCGGCATGCTGGCGCCGGAGTTTGTGCACTTCTATCCAAAGCGGGCGGTCGACGCCTCCCATCCCGAGACGATCATCGACTTCAACCGCTGCATCCTGTGTGAACTCTGCGTCAGGGCCAGCCGGGATCATGACGGCAAATCGGTGTTCAATATCAGCGGACGAGGCATTGATGCCCATTTGACCATCGACTCACCCAGCGGCAGGCTGGGTGACTCCAGCTTCAGCGCCAGTGACAAGGCAGCCCGGGTCTGCCCGGTGGGAGCGATACTGCCCAAACACCGGGGCTATGAGATCCCCATTGGACGGCGGCTATACGACCAGGAGTCGATCAGTCAGGTCGGCGACGTGGCCGGCCATCGGGAGCAGGAAGATGGCTGACAAGATCAGGATTGCCACCGCCTCCCTGGCCGGCTGTTTCGGCTGTCACATGTCCCTGCTGGACATTGATGAGTGCCTGATTGATCTGGTGGCGCATATCGAGTTCGACCGTACCCCGCTGACCGACATCAAACAGATCGGCCGTTGCGATGTGGGGCTGATCGAGGGTGGTGTCTGCAACGCGGAGAATGTGGAGGTTTTGAAGGAATTCCGCCGCCACTGCAATCTTCTGGTGGCAGTGGGTGCCTGTGCCATCAATGGCGGCATTCCGGCCATGCGCAATCAATATTCGTTGACCGAGTGCCTGGAAGAGGCCTATCTGCATGGCAGCGGCATCGACCAGCCCCAGATCCCCAACGATCCGGAGCTGCCGCTGTTGTTGGACCAGGTGCATCCGATTCACGACGTGGTCTGGATAGACTATTTCCTCCCCGGCTGCCCGCCCTCCGCCGACACGATTTTTACTTTTCTGGATGAGCTGCTCTCCGGCAAGCCAATCCAGTTCGCCTACCGGCAGATCCATTATGACTGACAGCACGCCCACCGATATCGGCCGTCTGGAGACGGCGGAGCATCCGGAAAACCTCCGGCGTATCGCCATTGAACCGCTCACCCGGGTGGAGGGGCATGGCAAGGTGACCCTGCTGCTGGACCATGACAACCGCATCCAGCAGGCGCGCCTGCATATCGTCGAGTTCAGGGGCTTCGAAAAATTTATCCAGGGCCGCCCCTACTGGGAGCTACCAGTGCTGGTGCAGCGACTCTGCGGTATCTGTCCGGTCAGCCATCACTTGGCGGCCGGCAAGGCGATCGACCAATTGGCTGGCGTGGACCAGCTAACACCAACCGCGGAGAAGGTGCGTCGCCTGATGCACTATGGACAGATCCTTCAGTCACATGCCCTGCACTTCTTCCACCTCTCCTCCCCTGACCTGCTGTTCGGGTTCGACAGCGACATCGGCCAGCGCAACGTGGTCGGGCTGATTGAGCGGCATCCCGATCTGGCCAAACAGGGCGTGCTGCTGCGCAAGTTTGGTCAGGAGGTGATCCGGGTCACCGCCGGCAAGCGGATACACGGCACCTGCGCCATCCCGGGCGGCGTCAACAAGTCGCTGGACAGCAGTGAACGGAACTACCTGCAACAAGATCTTCCGAAGATGATCACATGGGGGCAGGAGGCGCTGAACCTGGCCCGGAGCTTGTTCCTGGAGGCGCGCGAAAAGCACCGGCGGTTTGCCCGCATCGACACCCCCATGATGAGTCTCTGCCGTGATGACGGGGCGCTGGAGCTCTACCATGGCGGCCTGCGGGTAGTCACCGGCGATGGCCACAAACTGCTGGACCGGATCGACTCCCGGGAATACCACCGGCATATCCGGGAGCAGGTCAAGTCCTGGAGCTACATGAAGTTCCCCTATCTGCAGCAACTCGGTCCGGAACACGGCTCCTACCGGGTGGGCCCGCTGGCCCGCGTCAACAGCTGCGACTATATCGATACTCCGCTGGCGGAACGGGCAAGGGTCGAATTTCGCGCCCTGGAACCGGGTGGACTGGTCCAGTCCACCCTCGCCTACCACTGGGCACGCATGATCGAACTGCTGCACTGCGCCGAAAAGATCGAGCAGTTACTGGACGACCCGGACCTGCTGGGCAGCGATCTGCAGCAAAGCGGTGAGATGCGGCCACGCGGCATCGGCGTCATCGAGGCGCCCCGCGGCACCCTGATCCACGACTACGAGATCAATCCGGACGGCCTGGTGACCCGCGCCAACCTGATCGTCTCCACCACCCACAACAACCGCGCCATGAACGAGTCGGTCAGAACGGTAGCGGCCGATCTGTTCGACGGCCGGGAGATCAGCGAGGGCATGCTGAACAGCATCGAGGTGGCGGTGCGCGCCTACGACCCCTGCCTCTCCTGCGCCACCCATGCCCTGGGCAAGATGCCGCTGGTGGTTGAATTACAGGAGCCGGAGGGACGCATCATCGACCGCCTGATCAAGGATACCCGAGGTGAACTGAGCCGGTGAGCAGGGCACCGGTTGCAATTATCGGTTACGGCAATCCTTCCCGGGGCGATGACGCCCTGGGGCCGCTGCTGCTGGAGCGATTGGGGCAATCTCAGGATATCGATCCAAGGCAGTATGAATCCGTTACCGATTTCCAACTGCAGATTGAGCACGTCACCGACCTGGAACAACGTGATTTACTGCTGTTTATCGATGCCTCGGTCTCGGCCCGGCCGCCGTTCGAGTTTTCCCGCCTGACCCCGCAACGGGACCACAGCTACAGCAGCCACAGCCTGAGTCCGGCCACCCTGCTGTCGGTGTACCAGGATGTCTACAAAATCGCACCGCCGCCCGCTTATCTGCTCACTATTCCAGGCTATCTGTTCGAACTGGGCCAGCCGTTGAGCCAGAGGGCAGCGGAGCATTTGGAGCAGGCCGTCAGTTTCGTTGAAGAGCTATTGCAGCACCCGCAGAGGAGATTCTGGGAGTCGAAAATTCGCAGCTAAAGCCGCGACCAACGCTGGAGCGTCGCATTAGCGCAGGGTAATCCGACAACCTATGCCCCCCTGAGCGCAAACCCTGTCGGGTTAGCCGATGGCGTAACCCGACCTACCCGCCGCCAATAGAGGGCGGGAACGGGCCAACCGGGTGACCCGGCCGGCCCGTTCCACTTACGCCTTACTGAAACGCAATCCCTGGTCCGAAGCATCGACCCGGATGGTATCCCCCGGACCGAAGCGACCACCAAGGATCTCCTGGGCCAGCGGATTCTCCAGCTGCTGGCGGATTGCCCGCTGCAACGGCCGGGCGCCGTAGACCGGATCGAATCCGGCCTCGCCCAGCCGGTCCAGGGCGGCATCGCTGAGTTGCAGACCCATGTCGTGATCGGCCAGACGCTGCTCCAGATAGCGCACCTGGATCACCGTGATGGCGCGGATCTGTTCGCGCCCCAGCGGATGGAACACCACGATATCATCCACCCGGTTGATAAACTCGGGCCGGAAGTGCTGTCCCACCACCTCCATCACCGCCTGTTTCATGTCTTCATAGCGCTCCTCGCCCGCCATGGTCTGGATCAGGTCGGAGCCAAGATTTGAGGTCATGATGATCACGGTATTACGGAAATCAACCGTGCGGCCCTGGCCGTCGGTCAGACGCCCGTCATCCAGCACCTGCAGCAGCACGTTGAACACATCCGGATGGGCCTTCTCCACCTCATCCAGCAGGATCACCGAGTAGGGTCGGCGACGCACCGCCTCGGTCAGGTATCCGCCCTCCTCGTAGCCCACATAGCCGGGGGGCGCACCGATCAGACGAGCCACCGAGTGTTTCTCCATGAATTCGGACATATCGATCCGCACCATGGCGTCTTCGGTATCAAACAGGAAATCCGCCAGTGCCTTGGAGAGTTCGGTCTTGCCCACGCCGGTGGGCCCGAGAAACAGGAACGAGCCGTTTGGCTGGCGCGGGTCGGAGAGCCCGGCGCGGGAACGGCGAATGGCGTTGGCCACAGCGGAGATGCCCTCAGCCTGGCCGATCACCCGCTTACCCAGCTCCTCTTCCAAGCGCAGCAGTTTGTCCCGTTCGCCCTCCAGCATCTTGCTCACCGGGATGCCGGTCCACTTGGAGATCACGTCAGCAATCTCCTCATCGGTCACCTTGTTGCGCAGCAGCTTCATCTCCTGCATCTCGGCCTGGGAGGCCATATCCAGCTGTTTCTCCAGCTCCGGGATACGTCCGTACTGCAGCTCCGACATGCGGCCCAGGTCACCGGCGCGGCGCGCGGTCTCCATATCCAGCCGCGCCCGCTCCAGCTCCTCCTTGATGTGGGCGGTACCCTGCAGGGCGGCTTTTTCGGACTTCCAGATCTCATCCAGATCGGAGAACTCCCGATCGGCCTTTTCAATCTCCGCCTCCAGCTGCGCCAGGCGTTTTTTCGAGGCCTCATCCGACTCTTTCTTCAGCGCCTCACGCTCGATCTTGAGCTGGATCAGACGCCGCTCCAGACGGTCCATCTCCTCGGGCAGGGAGTCGATCTCCATGCGGATCTGCGAGGCCGCCTCGTCGATCAGGTCGATCGCCTTGTCCGGTAGCTGCCGGTCGGTGATATAGCGGGTGGAAAGAGTGGCAGCGGCGACAATCGCCGGATCGGTGATATCCACGCCATGATGCAGCTCATAGCGCTCTTTCAGTCCACGCAAGATGGCGATGGTGTCTTCCACCGTCGGTTCGTCAACCAGCACTTTCTGGAAGCGCCGTTCCAGTGCCGCGTCTTTTTCAATATACTGCCGGTACTCATCCAGGGTGGTGGCACCAACACAGTGCAGTTCACCGCGAGCCAGGGCCGGCTTCAGCATGTTTCCGGCGTCCATCGCACCCTCAGCCTTGCCGGCACCCACCATGGTGTGCAGCTCGTCGATAAACAGGATGATCTGCCCCTCCTGTTTGGAGAGATCGTTCAGTACCGCCTTCAGACGCTCCTCGAACTCACCGCGAAACTTGGCGCCCGCAATCAGCGAACCCATATCCAGCGACAGCAGACGTTTGTTTTTCAGGCCCTCCGGCACTTCGCCATTGACGATCCGCTGCGCCAGCCCTTCCACAATAGCGGTCTTGCCCACGCCGGGCTCACCGATCAGGACCGGGTTGTTTTTGGTGCGCCGCTGCAGTACCTGAATGGTGCGGCGAATCTCGCTGTCCCGGCCGATGACCGGGTCCAGCTTGCCCTGCTCCGCACGTTCGGTGAGATCAATGGTGTATTTCTCCAGCGCCTGGCGCTGGTCTTCCGCGTTGGGATCATTTACCTGCTGACCGCCACGCAGGTTTTCAATCACCTTTTCAATCGGCGCCTTGGCGGCCCCCGCCTTGCGCAGCAGCTCGCCCACAGCCCCTTTGTCATCGAGCGCCGCCAACACAAACAGCTCGCTGGAGATGTACTGGTCCTTGCGCTTCTGCGCCAGCTTGTCGCACTGATTGAGGATCCGCCCCAGATCGTTGGAGATATGCATATCCCCGGACGCGCCCTCGATGCTGGGTAAACGGTCCAGGATATCGCCGAGGCCGGACCGCAACTGGTTCACGTTGACATCCGCCTGGGTCAACAGATGCCTTACCGTACCCCCCTCCTGGTCAAGCAGGGCGGTCATCATGTGCACCGGCTCGATAAACTGGTGATCGCGGCCCACCGCCATACTCTGGGCATCCGCCAGGGCCATCTGAAACTTACTGGTTAGTCTGTCCATTCGCATGGAAATTACTCCGATATTTCTAAGGTTACCCAGGAGATGGGGCACCCGATATCGAAATTCAACTGGAAATTCAGATCGCTACAGAACTCTCTTGATCTTCGTCACCTTCCAGGATTCCCTGAACCAGGGTCTGCAACTGATCCCGTCCCCACTCCTCGGGATAGATCGCGGAACTCGCCTTGATACTGGCCCGACCACGCAGCAGCACCCCGCCGATCACGCCACCCTCTCCACGAATACCGCAGATGCGATGGGGGAAGATTGGCGCGCCGGTGATCTGGGAGAGACGGATGGCACCAGCCTTGATGCGACGCGGCGGATCCGAGTCCAGATGGATCTTGCCATGGGGAAACAGCGCCACCACCTCGCCGTCACGCAGGCAGCGCAGCGCCTCCCGCAGCGCCTGCTCCGGGCGTTTTTCCCGATCCACCGGGATACAGCCGATGGCCCGAAACAGCCAGGTGAGGCCAAAGCGCTGATACTCCTCGCGGGCGATGATAAAACGCAGGGGACGCCGGGCCGAGGCGACCAGCAGCAGCGGATCGAGTCCGGAGACATGGTTAGCCACCACAATCGCCGGCCCGGACTTCGGCAGGCGGATGCCGATCCGATTGAGCCGGTGATAGCGGTAGCAGAACAAGCGGTTGAGTCCATCCAGCAGGTTCACCCAGCCACGCCCCCAGTCAACCCGGTTGGCACGGCGGCAGGCCCGGTAGAGCCGCAAGAGCTGCCACAGCAGCAGGGCGGCCAGCAGGGATGAAATGACTACGGCGGTGGATGGCACAACTCCCTCGTAAACTTAAGCCGCGAATGATCGCGAGTAGTATGCATTCCCACGCGGAGCGTGGGAACGAGAAACGAGAAAAGGCGGATGGCAGTTTAATCGCAGCGAAAGCAACTCTACACCCGCCCTGATTACGGATAGATAATCCCGATCGTAGGCGCGGCTAAAATCAATCCGGCTATTTTTTAGGCTTGCCGCCTTTCTGATACACCTTGCGCTGAAACAGGTCGGTACGCCGGCTCACCACCCGATCGATGAACAACATACCGTCGAGGTGGTCCAGCTCGTGCTGCACGGCGCGCGCTTCGTAGCCCTCCATCTCATACTCCAGCGGCTGCCCCCAGGGGTCCTGGGCACGGATCTTGATCTGGGTGGCGCGAATCACGTTACCGGTGTAATCGGGCACCGAAAGGCACCCCTCCCGACCCATCTCGAAACCGTCCCAGTGGGTGATCTCTGGGTTCACCAGGATCATGTAGCCGTGGTTGGGCACCGGCTTGCGGGTATTGGAGACATCGACAATCACCACCCGTTGAAACCGGCCCACTTGTGGAGCGGCAATGCCGACTGCGGCGGGACCGTCACGACGGGTCTGTTCCAGGTCATCGATAAAGGCGCGCAGTTCATCGTCGAACTGTTCCACCGGCTCCGATACCTGCTTCAGACGGTCGTCGGGGATTTTTAATATTTCCAGAACTGCCATTGTTATCCAATCAGTGTCTCAATGGGGGATACACGCACGTCGATATCACCCAGGTTATCCAGCGCCGCCTCCAGCGACTCTAACGGCAGATCCGCATAACCCTGGATATGCATGATGTAGACCGGCCGCTCACTGGAGCCGGCCACGTCCGATTCCAGTTCCAGAATATTAAAGCCCTGCTCCGCCAGCACGGCGGTTACCTGTGCGACTATGCCGGCCCGGTCGGCTCCGGCTACCCGCACCTGGATATTGGGGACTACATGCTGATGCAGCGAGCCGGCAATATTATCCACATGCATGTGCAGTCCCAGGGCATCCACGACCGGCTGCAACACCGGCTCCACCACGCCCTCACCGGTCACCATCATCATGATGGTGAAGTTGCCCCCCAGGCGGATCATCGAGGCCTCGCCCAGGTTCCAGCCCGCCCGGTAGAGGGCATTCGTCACCTGCCCCACAATCCCGGGTTGATCGGCGCCGACCAGTGTCAGCATTTTCCAGTCATTCATCTTTTTCATCTCCCGTTATTAAACGGACCTTGGTATCAACCCGTAGGTTGGGGTGAGGAACGAACCCCAACATCATGGCGCACACACATGCCCCCCGTTGGGGTTCGCAAGCTCACCCCAACCTACGAACTCGTATCGATTTTTCACTCGATCCAGATCAGCGACGCCATGCGTCCCGTCACCCCGTCCCGGCGATAGGAAAAAAAACGCTTAATATCGGTTACTGTACAGTAATCCCCACCACCGATAAAACCGACCCCTGCCCGCGCTAACCGCAAACGCGCCAGCCGGTAGATATCCGCCAGCCAGTGTCCCGGCCGGCCCGGATGGAACGCACTGGCAGCCTGCGGATCATCCTGTAAGAACCGTTCCCTGACCTCGGGACCCACCTCAAAGGCATCCGGACCAATCGCCGGACCCAGCCATGCCAGCAGTTGGTCGGCCGGGCCCTCAAAACCGGCCAGCGCCGCCTCGATGACGCCATCGGCCAGACCACGCCAGCCGGCATGCACGGCTGCCACCCGGCTGCCCGCCCGGTTACAGAACAGGACAGGCAGGCAGTCAGCGGTCATCACCACGCACACCTGGCCCGGCTGGCTGGTCACGCTCGCATCGGCCTCCCGGCTTGTTACAGATCCCGCACAATCCAGCACCCGAGTACCGTGTACCTGATTGAGCCAGATTGGAGTTGCCGGCAACCGTGCCACAACTTCCAGCCGCTTGCGGTTCTCCGCCACTGCCGCCGGATCATCACCCACATGGTCTGCCAGATTGAGACTGTCAAACGGGGGCAGGCTCACCCCACCGACCCGGGTGGAGATCACGGCATGCACGGCAGCTGGGGCAGGCCAGACCGGAATCAGCAGTTCGGGGATTGGCTCAGGCATGTTGCAGATCCATTCGCAGGGCCTCCAGCAACTGCCGCATATCCTCCGGCAAGGGCGTCTCCCATTCCATCCATTCACCCGATTGCGGATGGGTGAGCCCCAGCTTGAGAGCGTGCAGCGCCTGCCGATGGAATTGGCGAAGCGTCTCGCGCAGCTGTTCCGAGGCGCCCGCCGGCTGACGCAGCCGTCCGGCATAGACCGGATCACCCACCAGGGGATAGCGCAGATGGGCCATATGGACCCGAATCTGGTGGGTTCGGCCGGTCTCCAGCTTGACCTTCAGATAGGTATGGGCGCGAAAACGCTCCAGCACCCGATAGTGGGTGACGGCCTCCTTACCGGCATGGTGGACCGCCATCTTGACGCGCTGGGTCGGGTGACGGCCAATCGGCTCATCCACCGAACCACCTGCCGTCATCACCCCGGTGGCGATCGCCCGGTACTCACGCTCGAACTCGCGCGCCTGCAGTTGCTCCACCAGGAACTTGTGGGCGGCCGGCGTACGGGCGATCACCAGCAGGCCGGTGGTCTCCTTGTCGAGCCGGTGAATAATTCCTGCCCGAGGCAGCTGGATCAGTGACGGGTCGTGGTGCAACAGCGCGTTCTGCAAGGTGCCATCGGGATTTCCGGCAGCCGGGTGAACCACCAGACCGGCCGGTTTGTTGATCAGGATCAGGGCCTCATCCTCATGGACGATATCCAGCTCAATCGCCTGTGGCCGGCACTCAACCTGATCCTCCAGATGCGCTTCCAGCGCCACCCACTCGCCGCCCAACACCTTGTCCCGCGGTCGGCAGGTTACCCCGTCCAGGGTGACCAGACCCTCTTTCACCCACTGTTGCAGGCGGCTTCGGGAGTAATCCGGAAACAACTGGGCCAGCGCCTGGTCCAGCCGTTTGCCCGCCAACTCAACTCCCACCCGTGCACTGAGATGCTCTACTCTTTCAGACAATGCCGCCGCTCCCGATCATTCTGTCCAGTCTCTGCCCAACTCCTCTGAGGGAGGGGAGTTTAACGCATTCCACCCCTCCGCTGCTCACCTTACCAACCTGCTGAACCTTATTTTTCCATAATCGCCCAACAGAAACCTTTCGGGTATACTTTTCGACTCTAATCATCATCCAGTTACGATCACAAATGGCCAGACATCGCATTTTCACCGCTGTACTTATTCTGTTCCTGCTCTCGGGCTGTTCCCTGCTCCCCAAAGAGAAGGACGAAACCATCGGCTGGAGCGCCCAGAAATTCTATTCCGAGGCCAGCTTCGCCA
Organism: Sedimenticola selenatireducens; assembly: GCF_963675335.2. NCBI lineage: Bacteria > Pseudomonadati > Pseudomonadota > Gammaproteobacteria > Chromatiales > Sedimenticolaceae > Sedimenticola > Sedimenticola selenatireducens. The sequence continues at coordinate 331,539 of NZ_CAXXYC010000001.1, read as the reverse complement.
TGTCTGACGGTGATTATGAAACCGCCATCAAATATTTCGAAGGCCTGGAATCCCGCTACCCCTTCGGACGCTATGCCATGCAGGCCCAGCTTGACGTGGCCTACGCCTATTACAAGGATGGCAATCATGAATCAGCCATCGCCGCGGCCGATCGCTTCATCCGGCTGCACCCGCGCGATCCCCATGTAGATTACGCCTACTATCTCAAGGGTATTGTCAACTTCAATCGTAACCTGAGTTTTATTACCCGGTTTATTCCAACCGACACCTCCCAGCGCGACCCCGGCTCGACCATTGACTCTTTTAATGATTTTGCCGAACTGGTGCGCCGCTTCCCGGAAAGCCAGTATGCCGAGGATGCCCGCAAGCGCATGTTCTATCTGCGCAATAATCTGGCCAGCCATGAAGTTCATGTGGCCCGTTACTACATGAAGCGCGGCGCCTACCTGGCAGCCGCCAATCGCTGCGTTACCGTGGTAGAGAAGTACCAGCGCACACCATCGGTCAAGGAGGCACTTGAAATCATGATCTCGGCCTATGACAAACTGGGACTGGAAGAACTCTCTGCCGACGCCCAACGGGTACTGGCGCTGAACCTGCAGAGCGGCGCCCTGGATGTGGCAGAGACCAGCTATGAAGAGAAAAAGTCGCTTGGCAAGGCGGTCTGGGATTATCTGGAGCTGGACAAGAACTGAGTGGATCGTCGGAACACGCTATCGCTAATCCGACCCACGAACCCCGCAACCGGGTTGAGCGGTAGGTCGCGTTAGCCCGAAGGGCGTAACCCGACAAATCAGCTGACGCATCGACCACAAAGAAGGGGTGCATGATGCACCCCTTCTTTGTGGCCCTAATAAAAATCAGATTGCGCTTTCGTCTTCCTCACCGGTGCGAATACGCACCACCTTTTCGACCGTCGAAACAAAGATCTTGCCATCGCCGATCTTGCCAGTCTTGGCCGCACTGGTGATGGCCTCAATGCAGTCATCCAGTTGATTGTCGTTGATCACCACCTCGATCTTCACCTTGGGAAGAAAATCAACCACGTATTCCGCCCCGCGATAGAGCTCAGTATGGCCTTTCTGTCGACCGAATCCCTTTACCTCACTGGCGGTCATGCCGGTGATACCGACAGCAGACAATGCTTCTCGGACATCATCCAGTTTAAAAGGCTTAATAATCGCGTCGACTTTTTTCATTGTTTCCAGGCTCCTGTTGTCACCTTACCGCATTGGCGGCGGAATTACTGTTTTATGGATGCTCATCTTACCGGAAATAACCACACCGGCAATATTGTGGAATGATTCTTCCTTTTAACAGAGCAATCCGGTTAAAAACCATTGGTCAGGGGATAGCGTCTGTCCCTGCCGAAGGCGCGCTGGCTGATTTTGACGCCCGGCGGTGCCTGGCGGCGCTTGTACTCGTTGCGGTCCACCAGCCGGACCACCCGGCGCACATCCGCTTCATTGAACCCGGCCGCCACAATCTCCTTGGTCCCTTTATCCTGTTCGATATACATCGCCAAAACCGGGTCCAGGATTTCGTAGGGTGGCAGCGAATCGGAGTCTTTTTGATCCGGGGCCAGTTCCGCCGACGGCGGTCGTTCGATCACCCGGCGCGGAATCACCTCCCCCTCCCGGTTGCGGTACTCCGCCAGTCGATAGACCAGCAGTTTCGGTACATCCTTGATCGGGGCGAACCCTCCGGCCATATCCCCGTACAGGGTGGCATAACCAACCGACATTTCGCTTTTGTTGCCGGTCGTCAGGAGGATTTTTCCCGTCTTGTTGCTAATGGCCATTAACAGTACGCCACGGCAACGGGCCTGGATATTCTCTTCAGTGGTATCCCGGGTGGTACCGGCAAAGGTCTGTTCCAATAAATCGAGAAACGCGTTGAAGGCCGGTTCAATAGGAATGGTTTGATGCTTCACACCGAGGGTTTCAGCCTCGCGAACGGCATCCTCGTTACTCATATCCGCGGTATAGCGGGAAGGCATCAGAACCACTTCAACCTGATCGGCACCGAGGGCATCGACCGCTATGGCCAATGTCAGCGCCGAATCAATACCTCCGGAAAGCCCCAGCACCGCCCCCTTGAAACCGTTTTTCAGGACATAACCCCTGACACCATTGACCAGGGCCGTATAAACCGCCTCCTCTTCAGAGAGCAGCGGCGTGATATGGGCCAATATGGGGACCATCTGCCCATCCCGCTCGGTAAACTCCACCAGCGGCTGATCCTCCCTGAAGAAGGCCGCCCGCTGGGTGATCTCTCCCTGTGGATTGACCACGAACGAGCCACCGTCGAACACCAGTTCATCCTGCCCCCCCACCAGATTGAGGTAGATAATGGAGAGTCCGGTCTCCTGTGCCCGCTTCTGCAGAAGGGTCTCACGCTCCGGTGCCTTGCCGGAATGGAACGGCGAGGCGTTCAGATTAAGCAGGATTTTCGCGCCCGCCTCAGCCGCCGAGGCAGCCGGGGTCTTGTACCAGATATCCTCGCAAATGGTGACGCCTACCGGAATCCCCTGCAACTCGAACACGCAGGGCCGATCGCCGGATTCAAAATAACGCTTTTCATCAAATACGCTGTAGTTGGGCAGCAGTGACTTGAAATATTCGGCGATGATTACGCCATCCCGGATCACGCCTGCCGCATTGTAAAGCTTGCCGTCCTGACATTTGGGGTAGCCCAGAATCAGGTCAATCCCGCTACATTCACTGCACAAACGTTCCAGCTCTGACTCCACCCGGGCAATCAGTTCCGGACGCAACAGCAGATCCTCGGGCGGATAGCCGGTGAGGGTCAGCTCCGGGAAGACCACCGCATGGGCCTGCTGCTGATCCCGGGCAACCCGCATCGCCGCCAGGACGCGATCGGCATTGCCCCTGATATCACCTACCATCAGGTCGATTTGCGCTAAGGATATTTTCAAACTCAAGGGACCACCAACCGATATGCCGGCACAATACCGACATCACCTTCCAGAAAATTGGGCGGGACAATGGGCAACACCAAGCCCTTCACCCCACCAAACAAAAGCCGCCACCGACCTGACGGCCGGGGCGGCATATGATACCCAAAATCAAAAAATTTGGCGCTATCAGCTCATCAGTTCCAGCATCTTGGCGCCAATATCCGACGGGGAGCGCACGGTAGCAACACCGGCCGCTTCCAGAGCAGCGAACTTGCTGTCCGCGGTGCCCTTGCCGCCACTGACAATCGCGCCCGCATGGCCCATGCGCTTGCCCGGAGGAGCGGTTACACCGGCGATATAACCCACCACCGGCTTGGTCACATTGGCCTTGATAAAGGCTGCTGCATCTTCTTCGGCAGAACCACCGATCTCACCGACCATGACGATACCCTCGGTCTGGGGATCTTCCTGGAACAGTTCCAGGCAGTCGATAAAGTTCATACCGTGGATCGGGTCACCGCCAATGCCGACGCAGGTGCTCTGACCCAGTCCGGTGGTGGTGGTCTGGAACACCGCCTCGTAGGTCAGGGTACCGGAACGGGAGACAACGCCGATTTTGCCGGGCTTGTGGATCATGCCGGGCATAATGCCGATCTTGCAGGCACCCGGGGTGATGATACCGGGACAGTTGGGACCGATCAGGCGGCAGTCGTAGTTGGCCAGGGCCGCCTTGACCTTGAGCATATCCAGTACGGGGATGCCTTCGGTGATACAGGCGATCACCTTGATGCCCGCATCCGCAGCTTCCAGGATCGCGTCCGCGGCAAAGGCCGCCGGTACGTAGATCATGGTGGCGTCGGCGCCGGTCGCGTCAACGGCATCATGGACGGTATTGAAAACCGGCAGATCCAGATGTTTCTGGCCGCCTTTGCCTGGGGTAACACCACCCACCATATTGGTGCCGTAGGCGATCGCCTGTTCGGTGTGGAAGGTTCCCTGTTTGCCAGTGAAGCCCTGGCAGATTACTCGGGTGTCTTTATCAATGAGAATACTCACAATTCTTTTCCTGTATCTGGTGATTCCGGCCCGGCGCCTGTTGGACACCGCTTCCGGTTCAAACAATCAGCCTTTGGCGGCAGCGACAACTTTCTCTGCGCCTTCCGAGAGGTCAGCAGCGGTGGTAATTGCCAGACCGCTGTTGGCCAGAAGCTCCAGCCCCTCGGGCGCCTTGGTGCCTTCGAGCCGCACCACCACCGGCACTTTGACATCCACCTCTTTCACTGCCTCGATAATGCCCTCGGCAATCAGGTCACAGCGGACGATGCCACCGAAGATGTTGACCAGTACGGCCTGCACCTTGTCATCGGACAGGATCAGCTTGAACGCCTCTGCCACACGTTCGGCAGTAGTACCGCCGCCCACATCCAGGAAGTTGGCAGGTGAACCACCTTTCAACTGCACCAGATCCATGGTGGCCATGGCCAGTCCGGCACCGTTCACCATACAGCCGATATTGCCATCCAGAGTGATGTAGTTGAGGTCATGCTCTGCTGCCTTTGCCTCTCGCTCATCTTCCTGGCTGATATCACGCATTGCCAGCAGATTGGGTTGGCGGTAGAGGGCGTTGCTGTCCAGGTTGATCTTGGCGTCCAACGCAATCAGATTGCCGGCCTTGGTGACCACCAGCGGATTGATCTCCACCAGACTGGCATCGCTCTCGATAAACAGGTTGTAGAGGGCGAACATGAACTTCTGGAATTCACGGATCTGGGTGCCTTCAAGGGCCAGGGCGAACGCCAGTCTGCGGCACTGATAGCCCTGCAGACCCGCCGCCGGATCGATGCGGATGATGTGAATCTGTTCCGGGGTCTCCTCTGCAACCTCTTCGATATTCATGCCGCCTGCCTGAGAGGCCATGAACAGAATCTTCTTCGATTCCCGATCCACCAGCACACTCAGATAGAGCTCACGCTCGATATCGGTGATTGTCTCAACCAACAGGGTGTTGATAGGCAGACCAGGTTCGCCCGTCTGCTTGGTCACCAGCATGCTGCCCAGCAGACGCTGTGCTTCGGCCTCAACCTGGTCCAGGCTGTCCACCAGCACCACACCACCGACCTTGCCACGGCCACCGGCGTGAACCTGAGCCTTGACCACCCAGCGGTCGCCACCCAGGGCTTCCGCCGCCCGACGCGCTTCCTTGACGGAGGTGACTGGACTACCCTCCGGGACAGGAATACCCTGTTTTGCAAACAACTGTTTTGATTGATATTCGTGTAGATTCATTCTCGCAACCGGTCAACGTGATAAAAAAGAGTGCTATTCTGGTCGAAATCGACAAAATAAGCAAAACTAGGAAATACCCTAATAAACTGAGATTATGGGCATAAGGCTACTACTGATTCTTCTCACCCTGTGGGCGCTGTTCATTATAGTACGGGCCTACATCAGGCGCTTCCCAAAAAAGGATGTCAAAAAGAATAATAAAATTGCAGCCAACATGGTTCAGTGCAAAGTTTGTGGCACCTATCTACCCGAAGCCGAGGCGCTGCAGCACCAGGGGACCTTCTTCTGTTCCCGGGAGCACCTGATGCAGCGGAAAGATGAGAAATAGTCATATAATGCAACCCGCCCTACCGTCCAGGACCTCCCCAAAATATGGCACTTGCTGACCCCAGACAACACAACCTGGCACTGGACACCACTCAGCAGACAGGAACACCACCCCTGCGGCCGCTGGCAATCTTTTTCTATTACCGACTGATGCTGGCGACCCTGCTCGGCATACTCTATTTCAGCAAGGCCGGCCCCACATTGCTGGGGCATACCAACCCCGAGCTTTTCGCCCTGGTGGTCACCGTCTATTTTGGCCTGGTGATCGCCAGCGGACTGCTGCTGTACGCCGCCCGCCCCCTGTCTCTCAATCAACAGACGTTCTTGATGGTACTCGTGGATATCTGCGCCATCACGTTATTGATGCATGCCAGTGGGGGTATCGGTTCCGGCCTTGGCATGCTGCTAGCCGTCTCCATCGCCACCGGCAGCCTCATTACCCGGGGTGTCTATGCCAGTCTGGAAGCGGCAATGGCGTCCATATTTATTTTGTCGGAACAGGTTTATGCCCATCTGAACCAGACCTTCGAGACCACCTCCTACACCCAGGCGGGGCTGCTCGGCACCCTGTTCTTTGCCATTGCAATTCTCGCCCAGGTCATGGCACGCCAACTGAAGTCCAGCGAAGCCCTGGCAACCCAGCGCCAACTGGATCTTGCCAATATGGAACAGCTTAATGACTACGTCATCCAGCACATGCTCACCGGGATTATCGTGGTCGACACCCATAGCACCATCCGCCTGATGAACGAGTCGGCCTGGTATCTGCTTGGCATGCCCGAGGTCGGCACTGGCAGCCCGCTGGAGCAGGCGTGTCATAAACTGGCGGCTCAACTCTCGGAGTGGGATCAGGCAATTCACCCCACGCCCGAACCGTTCCGCCCGATCGCGGGTGGCCGGGAGCTGACCGCGGGGTTCTCCATGCTGGGCGAGAACAACAAGGGCGGAGCGGTTATCTTCCTGGAGGATACCGCCACCGTCACCCAGCAGGCACAGCAGATGAAACTGGCCTCACTGGGTCGGCTGACCGCCAGTATCGCCCATGAGATCCGCAACCCATTGGGCGCCATCAGCCATGCCGAGCAACTGCTCAAAGAGTCGCCGGAGATCCCCCAGGCGGACAGACGGCTGATCGATATCATCAGCACCAATACCCGGCGGGTGAATGAGATTATCGAAAACATTCTGCAACTGTCGCGCCGCGGACGCTCACTGCCCAAGGAATTTCTGCTGAAACCCTGGCTGGAGCAGTTCATCATCGAGCTGGCCCGAACCCTGAATTTGCCAGACGGGGTGTTAAAGCTGCAGATCGATCCGGACAGCACATTGATTCGCACCGATCCGAGCCAATTCCGCCAGGTTTTTGTTATCCTGTGCGAGAATTCCATCAAACACTTCGACAGGGAGCGCGAAGCCTTGAGCATACAGATCAGCGGCGGTATTACCCGGGAGTCGGGCGGCCCCTTCGTGGATGTTATCGATAACGGCCCGGGAATTGCCCCCGAGCATGTGCGACAAATGTTCGAACCCTTCTTCACTACCCGAAATGCGGGAACAGGCCTGGGCCTGTATATTGCCAAAGAGCTCTGTGAGGCCAATCGTCTTGGGCTGGACTATATTGCCGTGCCCGGGGGCGGCAGCTGTTTCCGCATCACCTTCCCCGGCAGGGGCAACCAACCGGTCCGATAATGAATAATCCACTGGCACTCATTGTTGATGACGAACCCGATATCCGGGAACTCCTCGAGATCACCCTCGGACGGATGAAAATCGACTCCCGCTCGGCAGAAGATCTGCGGGCAGCCAGAAAATTGCTGGAATCCGAGCGCTTCGACCTCTGCCTGACCGACATGCGCCTGCCAGACGGCAACGGCATCGAACTGGTGGAAACCATCAGCCGATACTACCCAGACATCCCGGTGGCGGTGATCACGGCTCACGGCAACATGGACTCGGCCGTCCAGGCATTGAAAGCGGGGGCCTTTGATTTCGTCTCCAAGCCGGTGGACCTGGGCATGCTGCGCAACCTGGTCAACACCGCACTGAAACTGGAGCGGGACTTAGCCACAGAGGCGAAGGCGGGGGAAGCCGGCGGCAAGTCGGAGCTGCTGGGAAAATCCCCCGCTGCCGAACAGATTCGCACCCTGATCCGCAAACTGGCGAGAAGCCAGGCGCCGGTATTCATCAGTGGCGAATCCGGCACCGGCAAGGAGCTGGCGGCGCGGCAAATCCACCAGCAGAGCCCACGCGCCGATCACAACTTCATCGCCGTCAACTGCGGCGCCATCCCCCAGGAGCTGATGGAAAGCGAATTCTTCGGCCACATGAAGGGCAGCTTTACCGGCGCCATCAGTGACAAACAGGGGCTGTTCCAGGCGGCCAACGGTGGCACCCTGTTCCTCGATGAGGTGGCCGACCTGCCGCTCAACATGCAGGTAAAACTGCTGCGCGCCATCCAGGAGAAATCGATCCGCCCCGTCGGCGCGCAGAAAGAGATACCGGTGGATGTCCGCATCACCAGCGCCACCCACAAGGATCTGACCGGCCTGGTGGAGAACGGAAATTTCCGACAGGACCTGTTCTATCGAATCAATGTCATCGAGTTGGCTATCCCCACCCTGCGGGAGCGCAAGGACGACATCCCGCTACTGGCGGACATGATGCTGGGCCGCATCGCCGCCCACTCTGGTTGCGCGAAACCTCGCATCGACAGAGATGCCCTGAAGGGGCTGCTCAAATACAGCTTTCCCGGCAATATCCGCGAACTGGAGAATATCCTGGAGCGGGCTGTGGCGCTCTGTGAGAATGAGACCATCACCCTGGAGGACCTGCTGATTCCTGCCGACCCAGCTACAGAGTCCCCAACCGCCCACAGAGTCAACCCGGACCTGCCGCTTGAGGCACACCTGGAACAGGTCGAACGGAAACTGATCACCACCGCGCTGGAAGAGACCCACTGGAACAAAACCGCCGCCGCGAAAAGACTGGGGATCTCATTTCGCGCACTGCGGTACAAACTGGACAAGCTGGGCATGGAGTGACAATTTACGTCACTTTTTGACATTTAATGCAGGTCTATTCTATATCAAGCATCCGCCCGACACCAGAACACCCCTCGCCAACAACACAAACTACACCTTTACTTTCAGCTAGTTAAGCACTCATCGAAGACTATATTTTATATCTGGCACACACTTTGCTCAATACCAGTCAAGTAGTCTGAGGCTGGCAACTGCCGGGCCGCATGATGAAAGGGATGACGGATTACACCAGGCATTTGCCGCAGAATATTTGAGTATTTAAAGGGAGAGACCCATGAAAAAAGTACAAGCTGGTTTTACATTGATCGAACTGATGATCGTGGTGGCGATCATTGGTATTTTGGCGGCTATTGCGCTGCCTGCCTATCAGGATTACACCGTTCGCGCCAAGGTTTCTGAGTTGATTCTGGCCGGCTCGGCTTGCCGCACTACCATTACCGAAACGGTGCAATCAGCCAACACCTTACCCGCAGTAGCTGACACCTGGGGTTGTGGTGAAGGAGGAACTAACGCATCACCTATCTCCCAGTATGTTCAAAGCATCGGCACTGCAGCAACTACCGGCGTGATCACCATTACGGGCCAGACCCCCAGCCAGATTGCAGGCTTAACTATTGACATGACTCCTTGCTCAAATGTGACCGGTGCATGTGCCGCTCCGTCTGCTGGTGGCAGGATCGCACGATGGATCTGTGATGGAGGCGCTGCTAACCCAATCCCAGACAAGTACCTTCCAGGTTCTTGTCGCGGGTAATTAGTCAAAATCAGCCTTTATGCTAAGGAGGGGGAGCAAAGCTCCCCCTTTTTTATGATTGCCGCCTTTCTATATTCCCTGTCAGCTATTGCACTGCTTATCTCCTGGCTTGTGCCGAATCACTATCAGCCCTGGTTAGGTTTCTACAACGAATCTATAGCGGTCTTGGGATTACTCGCACTTTCAACGTGGCTCCTCATACGAAAAAAGAATAACAGCCAAACTCGAATCGCATTACCTTTAGCCGCGCTCCTGTTTCTGACCCTGACATTAATACCTCCCCTGCAAGCGGTATTGGGTATCATCCTGTTTTGGGGTGACGCATGGATCACCTCCCTATTTCTTGCCATGATAGGACTCTCCATAATTGTCGGTTATGGAGTTGCCGGGACCAATGGCTCCAAACTCACTACTACATTGGCCATCGTCTTGTTACTGGCTGCGGTGACCTCATTCTATTTAGCACTCTGTCAATGGTTTGGAATTACGCTTGATGTCTGGCTTCTTGATGCACCTTTCGGCGGCACGCCCTATGCCAATATCGGCCAGCGCAACATACTGGCAACACTTTTCTGCTTTGGTTTGATAGCTACCTTTTATTTACGAGAAGGCGGTTTTGTTGGGAACATCAGCACACTCCTGATCACGTTGCTACTGCTTGTTGGGTTGGCCATGACGCGTTCGCGCACTCCATTTTTAATCATGGTGGTGCTGGCAGTATGGATACTTTGGAAGCGGGAGTATCTGCAACTTAAGCTAAATAAAACGGCTGTCATAACCGGCACGGGGATCTTTGCACTGCTGTGGTTTACTTGGCCAAACATTGCAGTTCTTGTCGATCTCACCGCCGAACCCAGTCTGGGCCGCTTAGAGGGAGCGGCAAGTGGAGAGATACGGCTTACGTTGTGGCGTCAATTGATAGAAGCCGCATGGCGGCAACCCTTGTCCGGTTATGGCTGGAATCAGGTAAGTTTGGCTCAGCTTGAGGTTGCTGCTGACTCACTCCCATCAACCGGAGTGCAGTATGCACACAATATCATTATCGACTTCATACTCTGGAACTCTCCTCTATTGGGCTTAGCACTTACCGCTGTGGGCGCTTGGTGGTTTGTGATACGGCTGAAGGAATGCCGCACATTAGACACCTGGTTCTGCTTGAGCATTCTGCTGATCATGGCTGTTCACAGTATGCTGGAAACACCGCACACCTATGCATTCTTTCTTGTGCCGGCAGGCCTCTGTATCGGAGTCATCGAGCAGGCACATGGTGCGACAAAAATCCATATACCACTCTGGAATTATGCCTTGGCAGTGTTATTTGGTTGGGGAATGCTTACATGGGTCAGCAGCGAATATCTTGCGGCGGAAGAAGACTATCGCCTGATGCGTTTCGAGTCCGCCAAAATAGGGTCTGGAACCGGGGCATCAAGCGCGGCTGACCTCAAACTTCTGACCCAATTGAAAGAAAAGATTCTTCTCGGTCGCACTACGCCTTCCACAGAAATGACAGCTGATGAAATTTCATGGATGGAGAAAACCTCTCACAGAAACCCGTCACCGGAAAACCTTTCAAAATTAGCGCTTGCCCAAGGACTGAATGGGCAAACGGACAGATCAGCCAGGACCCTCCAAACGCTAGAGAAATTATACGGCAGGAGAAACCTACAACATACAAAACGACGCTGGTTGGCCTATGCCTGCGATTACCCGGAACTGGGAAGTGTAATTACACCCTGGAAGCTTGAGAAATGTATAAACAGCGAAGAACCACAGGGTGCACTTGAATAAGGTTAACAAAAGCTAATTTACGCATGATTTTCACTAGAAACCGGGGCGATATAGCCATCACTTCGGGGATAGCCTGCGGGAATTTCGCAGCCGAACCAACAAGTCAGGCAAGGAATGTTCGCTATATAAAACAATGCCTTGATCATAAATTACTACATTTAACTTGAAAAGAACCCTATAATCGATTATTAGGCATGGATAGGTTATAGTTCTCCGAATATGATTTACTAGCCGTTACAATTACACAATTTTTTTCATAAAGTATTTTCAATCCAATAATCAGATGACAGCGGCAACTCAGAAAATAGCGTTAAGCGGCTTACCTCGGCGCCTAGTAGAGGACAATTTGCTATCTGAAGAGATTGCGCAAAAATCAATCCTGGAATCCGCAAAAAAACGCCAGCAATTTGTCTCCTTCCTGGTTGAAAATAAACTGTTGGACAGTAAAAGCATCGCACTCTCCGCTTCACAGGAATTCGGTGTGCCTCTTTTCCAACTTGATGCCCTCGACATGGCCGTGGCCCCAATAGGTCTAGTCGACGAAAAACTCATTCGCATCCACCACGCCTTACCTATATTTCGTCGGGGCAACCGACTATTTCTGGCTGTATCAGATCCCACCAACATTCAGGGCCTTGATGAGATCAAGTTTCATACCGGACTGGCGATCGAAGCGATTGTAGTGGAAGAGGAGAAACTCGTTCAGGCGATCGAGTCCGCGCTGGAGGCCAATGATACCAGCATGTCCGATTTGCTGGATGCCGACCTGGACAACCTGGATATCTCCTCCGAGGATCAAGATGCACAAAGGAAAGAGGGGGATCTGGATGTCGACGATGCGCCGGTGGTGCGCTTTGTCAACAAGATGCTGCTGGATGCCATCAACAGTGGCGCATCGGATATCCACTTTGAACCTTATGAAAAAACTTTCCGGGTTCGACTGAGACAGGATGGTATCCTGCATGAGGTCTCTTCACCTCCGGTCAATATTGCCTCCCGCCTGACCGCACGAATCAAGGTAATGTCCCGGATGAACATTGCTGAGCGACGCGTCCCCCAGGATGGCCGCATCAAAATGAAGCTGTCGCGCAATCGCGCCATTGATTTTCGTGTCAACACCTGCCCCACCCTATACGGCGAGAAAGTGGTGTTGCGTATCCTGGATCCGGCCAGTGCGCAACTCGGTATCGAGGCCCTCGGTTTTGAGCCTGAACAGCAACGGCTGTTTGAGACCGCGATCAGAAAGCCCTACGGTATGATTCTGGTCACCGGCCCTACCGGCAGCGGTAAAACAGTTTCGCTCTATACCGCGCTGAATATGCTCAATAGCGAGGGTGTGAACATATCCACAGCAGAAGATCCGGTGGAAATCCAGGTTGCCGGCATTAATCAGGTCAACGTCAATGTCAAAACCGGCCTGACCTTTGCCGAGGCACTCCGCGCCTTCCTGCGACAGGACCCGGACATTGTGATGGTGGGTGAGATCCGTGACCTGGAGACGGCAGAAATCGCCGTCAAGGCCGCTCAGACGGGCCATCTGGTGCTCTCAACCCTGCACACTAATGATGCCCCGCAGACCCTGACACGACTGGCCAACATGGGTATTCCACCCTTTAATATTGCGTCTTCGGTAATATTGATTATGGCCCAGCGACTGGCCAGGCGGCTCTGCGAGCACTGCAAGGTGGCCGACGATCTGCCCAAAGAGGCTCTGATCGAAGAGGGCTTCAAAGAGAATGAGCTGAAAAGTTTGACCGTCTATAAAGCGGTGGGATGTGACCGCTGCACTATGGGTTACAAGGGCCGTGTTGGTATATTTCAGATCATGCCCATCTCATCTGCCATGGAAAAGCTGGTGATGGAGGGGGGCAACTCATTGCAACTGGAACAACAGTCCAAGAATGAGGGCATCCTCACATTGAGGGAAGCCGGATTGAACAAAATCAGGGCGGGTGTCACCAGCCTGGAAGAGATTAACAGGGTTACCAAGGATTAACTGATATGGCCACTGCAACTGCTGCAAAAAAAGCCCCCAAGGCCGAAAAGGCCTATGTCTATACCTGGGAGGGCGCAGACAAGAAGGGTAAGCGACTCAAGGGAGAATCCCGTGCCGCCTCTCTCGCGCTGGTAAGGGCCGACCTTAGACGACAGGGCATAAATCCGTTAAAGGTAAAGAAAAAAGCCACAGCACTTTTTAACAGCAAGAAAAAAATTACCCCAGGGGATATCGCGGTATTCTCACGCCAACTGGCGACCATGATGGAATCAGGCGTCCCCCTGGTCCAGGCTTTTGATATTGTCGGTCGGGGGCACAATAATCCGGCAATGCAGGATCTGATCCTCGCCGTCAAGGCCGACGTGGAGGGGGGCACTGCGCTGGCAGAAGCGCTCGCAAAGCATCCGCTCTATTTTGACGACTTGTTCTGCAACCTGGTGCGCGCCGGTGAGGCGGCGGGTGTGCTGGAAGACCTGCTGGACAAGATTGCGACCTATAAAGAGAAAACCGAATCCATCAAGGGTAAAATCAAGAAGGCCCTCTTTTATCCGGCTGCGGTCATTCTCGTTGCAATATTGGTAACCATTCTGATTATGCTTTTCGTAATACCCCAGTTTGAAAGCCTGTTCACAAACTTCGGCGGTGATCTCCCTGCATTCACGAAGATGGTGGTAGCCATGTCCAAATGGATGACCAGCTACTGGTGGCTGTTATTGATAGGGATAATGGGAGCTGTTTATGTATTTGGCTATACCTACAAACGCTCAAGAAAAATGCGACAACAGATAGATAAGGCGCTACTTCAGTTTCCGGTTATTGGTACTATCATACACAAAGCAACCATCGCAAGATTTTCCCGTACGCTCGCTACTATGTTTGCAGCTGGGGTTCCACTAGTTGAGGCACTTGAATCTGTTGCGGGTGCCACGGGTAATATCATTTACACAGATGCAGTCCTCCGGATGCGCGAAGATGTTGCGACTGGCCAATCGCTCCAACTGACAATGAAGCAGCAGCAACTATTCCCCCATATGGTGATCCAAATGGTTGCCATTGGCGAAGAATCCGGTTCACTTGATCATATGTTATCTAAAGTAGCGGACTTTTTCGAAGAGGAAGTAGATAACGCTGTCGACGCACTCAGCAGCTTGCTCGAACCACTCATAATGGTCGTCATTGGCACTCTTGTTGGCGGTCTCGTGGTAGCCATGTATCTGCCGATCTTCAAGATGGCAGCCGTAGTTTAAAAAAACCTGGAAGCAACCGCGGTACTAATGAACTTTCTCTCGGTTTTCCAGCAAAGCCCGCTGCTTTTTGCAGTCGCCTGCACGCTCCTCGGCCTGTTCGTCGGCAGTTTCCTGAATGTAGTGGCATATCGACTTCCAAAAATGATGGAGATCGACTGGCGGAATCAATGCCATGATTTTCTGGATATCAAGAACACATCCGAAGCATCCAGCCCGCCCCTGACCCTGAGTCGCCCCGGCTCAAGCTGTCCCCATTGCGGGCACAAAATCAAAGCGTGGGAGAATATCCCTGTCATCAGCTGGCTGCTGCTGCGGGGCCACTGCTCCGAATGTAAAAAACCCATCTCCTTGCGTTATCCAGTCATCGAACTGGCGACCGGGCTGCTCTCCCTGGCAGTGGCACTCCATTTCGGTTTCAGTTGGCAGGCGGCCACGGCCCTTCCGCTGACCTGGGCCCTGATCGCCCTCACCCTGATCGATTTTGATGAGCAGTTGCTGCCCGATTCCATAGTACTCCCCATGCTCTGGCTCGGCCTGCTGCTGAGTATTTTTGGCATCTTCACCGACAGCCACTCGGCCATTATCGGTGCGGTGGCGGGTTACCTCTCGTTATGGACCGTCTTCCAGCTGTTCAAGCTACTGACCGGCAAGGAAGGCATGGGCTACGGTGATTTCAAGCTGTTCGCGCTGTTTGGCGCCTGGTTTGGCTGGCAGTCCCTGATCCAGATCATTCTGCTCTCTTCCGTGGTTGGCGCGGTAGTGGGCATTCTGCTGATAATAATTCGGGGGCGTGATCGCAATATCCCCATTCCCTTCGGACCCTACCTCGCGGCAGCCGGCTGGATCAGCCTGATCTGGGGTGACCTGATCAACGCGGCCTACCTCCAGTGGGCGGGCTTGGCCTGATCCATGTTCGTAGTCGGACTCACCGGCGGCATAGGCTGCGGAAAGAGTGCGGTAACGGATTGCTTCGCCGCGCTGGGTGTGCCCATTATCGATGCCGATGTGGTGGCAAGGGCAGTGGTTGAACCCGGCCAACCCGCACTGCGGGAGATTGGCGAGCAGTTTGGCACCGACGCACTGCTCCCCGACGGGACACTCAACCGGGTCTGGCTCAGGGAACATATCTTCTCCAATCCGGATGCCAAATCCACACTGGAGGGGATTCTGCATCCCAGGATACGCTCTGAAATGCGTCGCAGGCTGGATGAATTCGATACGCCCTATGCCATCTTCTCCATTCCGCTGCTGTTTGAAACAGGGCAAGACAAGAGCGTCGACCGCATACTGGTGGTGGACTGCGCGCCTGAACTGCAGATCAGCCGTGTCACTCGGCGGGACCAGGCAAGCGAAGCACAGACAAAGTCCATTATCGCCTCCCAGATTGACCGGAAAAGTCGCCTGGCAAAAGCCGATGATATTATCGACAACTCAGGGACTCTGGATGATCTCCGCCCGATGGTCGAACTCCTCCACCAGAAATATCTTAAACTTGCCCACTGACAAGCTTATAGTTGCCAGAATCGGTATAATGTAAAAAATTGCCGGATCCAGGCACCGGGGCAGGTGCGGTTATTAACAGACATCGATTCATGCAACCAGCCGTTTCAGACAAGATCATCTATGAGCACCCGCTCAATGAGAAAACCAGAACCTTTCTGCGTCTGGAGCATCTGTTTCGCCAGGTGGATTTTCACATCCCGCAATCCAGCACCTGGGACAGCCGGGCCGCCATCACCAGCCTGATGGACATGGTGGCCATATTTTCCCGCGCCGACATAAAGACCGATCTGATCAAGGAGTTAAAGCGGCACCAGGAGAAGCTGGCCAGCATTCGCGCCATTCCGGATATCAATGAAGAGCGCCTGGACCAGATTTTGCGCGAGCTGAATGGGGTGTCCGGCAAGCTCCAGCAGCACAGCGGGCAGTTGGGACAGGAGCTAAGAGAGAATGAGTTTCTCAAAAGCATCACCCAGCGCAGCAGCATCCCTGGGGGGAGCTGTGCCTTTGATCTACCTCTGTATCATTTCTGGCTGCAGCAGCCTTTCGAACAGCGTCACCAGGAGATTGTTGCCTGGAGGGAGACGCTGGAACCGGTTTTTACCGCGGTCAGCCTGCTGCTCTCACTCGTCCGGGGCAGTACCACGCCGACCCGTGAACTTGCTTCCAACGGTTTTTTTCAGCAGAGCCTGGATGCCCAGTCACCCGCCCAACTGATCCGCGTCGGGCTACCCCGGGAAAGCCACCTGTTTGCCGAGATCAGCGGCGGCAAGCATCGCTTCACCATCCGCTTCATGGAGCAATCGAAGGAGGAGCGCGCCACCCAGACCAAGCTGGACACCACCTTTTTCCTCAACTGCTGTATCCTTTAAAGAATATGTCTGATGCGCTGAAAAACGTACGCTGCCCAATCTGTAAGAAAGCCTTTGACTGGCACAGCAATCCGGAATCCCGCCCCTTTTGCAGCGAGCGCTGCCGACTTATCGACTTGGGGGACTGGCTGGAAGAGAAACACCGTATTCCGGACACGACCCCGGCAAAGCCGTTCCTGACGCCTGAGGATGATTACAGTTAGCCTTTCCTGATCCAGAAATGTAGACATGAGGATGGGGTTGGGGCACTCCTGCGCAATGTACCGGATTCGCCCCTCCCACGCTGTCGGGTTACGCCTTCGGCTGACGTGACCTTCTGTGTGGATTGCCGGTTCCTAATATAGGTCGATTTAGCGATTGCGTAATCCGACAATCAAGCTACTCAATTGAATTCTCATCCGCCCAGAGCGCACTGATGGCGGCTATGCCCTGACCGCCATTTTCCAGAGCTAGCTCGACATGATTCGGGCTCAAACCACCCAGGGCATACACCGGGATATTCGCCATCGCGACGATTTGGGAGAATTTGCCCCACCCCATGGGCACGGCATTCGGATGGGAAGTGGTGGGCAACACCGGGGAGAGCACACAGAAATCCACATCAATTGCCATTGCCTGCTGCAGCTCTTCCGTATTGTGACAGGAGGCGGCAACCCATTTATCGTGAGTAAGTGGTCGCTCACTCAACTCAGCCAACTGACTGCCGCTAAGATGAACACCATCCGCATTCAGCTCCACCGCCAATTCCACAGGACAATTGCAGAGCAGCTTCGCATCGTATTGCTGGCACAGTGCCAGCGCATCGGTGGCCAGCATTGAATATTCGACCCATCCAAGCCGGGGCGCTCTCAGCTGAACCAGCCGCACGCCACGAAGTAAAGATGCCTCAAGACGCCGCAAAAATTGGCCGGGAATCGCCGGGTCGGGACCGGTGATCAGATACCGGGGGGGCAGTTTCAACGCAGTGCAGATGGGCCGGTCAGCTGCCGGCATGGCGTACTGGTGCAGATTTTCAGGTAATACCCACTCAAGGGGTTGCCCTTCCAGGCCGGTAGGATCACCGCTGTACCGGAGTATTCTGTGCACGTCCAGCCGGACACTCTTATCCGAGTAGTGATAGGTGAGGTCAATCAGAGGTTGGTGAGTACTGACTTCAATACCCAGCTCTTCCCGAATCTCCCGGTGCAGCGCCTGGGAAAGGCTCTCCCCATTCTCCACCTTGCCACCTGGAAACTCCCACAGACCACCCTGATGCACATCTTCGGCGCGGCGCGTCAGCAACACACGACCGGCAGCGTCCTGGATGACGGCTACAGCGACGTGGACCGGCAGCATAAATTAAATCTTCTCAATATCGGCATTTGGCTCGTTTGTTCCTGGCTGAAGCCCCTCTTGCGCCTCTATCCAGTTGCATTGCGGGCGGCTCGACCGGAAACATTACATCGACTACGAGCGGTACTCCGCATTGATCTTCACGTAATCGTAGGAGAGATCGCAGGTCAGCACCCGCGTCATCGACTCGCCCCGCCCCAGCGCCACCCGGATAGTCAGTTCGCTCTGATCCATCACCCGCTTGCCGGCGGCTTCGGTGTAGTCATCCGCACGGCCGCCATCTCTGACAATGCAAACATCATCCAGCCAGATCTTGATCCGGTCGATATCCAGATTTTCGATCCCGGCGCGCCCCACGGCGGCAAGTATGCGCCCCCAGTTGGGATCAGAGGCAAACAGCGCTGTTTTGACCAGCGGTGAATGGGCGATGGTGTAGGCTACGTCACGGGCCTCCTGCTCACTCCCGGCCGCCTCAACCCGTACCTCAACCAGCTTGGTGGCACCTTCACCATCCAGCACAATAGCCCTGGCCAGTTGCATACAGACCTCTTCCACCACGGCGCACAACTTGAGGAAGTCAGGCGAAGTCTCGTCGGTGATAGGTGAGCACCCACTAACGCCGGACGCCATCAGCACACAGGCGTCATTCGTGGAGGTATCGCCATCAACGGTGATTGAGTTGAACGAGGGTTTGACCGCCAGTTCAAGACAGCGCTGAAGCAGGTGCCGGTCGACCAGCGCATCGGTAGCAATATAAGCCAGCATGGTCGCCATATCCGGGCGGATCATACCCGACCCCTTGGCCATGCCGGTGACCGTGATGGTCTTGCCGGCGAGTTCCAGCTGCCGGGAAACCAGTTTGGGGACCGTATCGGTGGTCATGATGGCGCGAGCCGTCCTGGCCCAGCCCTGTTCAGACAAGGCGGTGAGCGCATCGGGCACCGCCACGGCAATCCGGTCCACCGGAAGCGGTTCACCGATCACCCCGGTGGAGAAAGGCAATACCTGATTAATGGCGCAGGCTCTTGCCGCCGCGACCGCCTTACAGGACTCTCTGGACGCGCGCAGACCGGCATCGCCGGTACCTGCATTGGCATTGCCGGAATTGATCAGCAGATAGCGTGGCATCGTGGCCGAGAGGTGCTCCCGGGCAACCACCACCGGCGCCGCACAGAAGGCGTTGCGGGTAAAGACCGCCGCGCAAGTGCTGCCCTCGGCCAGTTCAATAATCACCAGATCATCGCGATCCCGATACTTGATCCCCGCGCCTGTTGCGCCGAGGCGAATACCCGGGACCGGCTGAAACTCCAACTCTTCGTTCATTGACTCGATTCCGCCAATTCTCGTTTTTGCTTAATCCACACACACCACCCTGATCAGCCGATTGATGGGCACGCTACGCTTTGCCCATCCTACTGCCCTGCCTATCCTATCCGCAGGTATATCTGGTGTGGATGCTGGCCCTGCTATTGAATACGCCCGTGGCACTGTTTGTATTTTTTACCGGAACCACAGGGGCAGGGCTCATTACGCCCCACCTTGCGATCAGACCGGACAAACGGCTGCTGCGACTCCTCGTCCGCCCCGCTTGCCGCTGCATCCTCTTCATCGCCAAAACCGCCAAAGGTTTCATGCTTGAACTGGAAATCGGCTTCATTCTGCTCATGAGCCGGAATTTCCATCATCTCCTGCGGCTGAATCCTCACCTTGGTAAGGACGACTATGATCTCCGCCTTGATGCTGTCCAACATGTTGGAGAACAGCTCATAGGCCTCCCGCTTGTACTCCTGCTTGGGGTTCTTCTGCGCATAGCCGCGCAGATGGATACCCTGCCGCAGATAATCCATTGCGGCAAGATGCTCTTTCCAGCTGGCATCCAGGATCTGCAGCATGATCGCCTTCTCATACATGCGCAGATTCTCGCTTCCCGCCAGCGCCTCTTTTTCGGCGTACTCCTGCTCCATCTGATCGATAATCCGCTGCCGCAGGGTCTCCTCGTGCAGGCTATCATCCGTGTCGAGCCACTCCTGTATCGGATAATCCAGCTCATATTCCGCCTTCAAGGCCTCGGTGAGACCGGGAATATCCCACTGCTCATCGAGACTCTCCGGCGGAATGTAGCGGTCGATCAGCGCGTTCACCACATCATGCCGGATAGAGGTGATAGAGTCGGACACATCCCCGGTATCCATCAATTCATCACGCTGCTGGTAAATCACCTTACGCTGGTCATTGGCTACATCATCGTATTCCAACAACTGCTTACGGATATCGAAGTTGCGCCCTTCCACTTTCTTCTGAGCGTTGGCAATCGCCTTGGTTACCCAGGGGTGTTCGATCGCCTCACCCTCCTCCATGCCCAGTTTCTGCATGATGGCCGACACCCGGTCGGAGGCGAAGATACGCATCAGGTTGTCTTCAAGTGAAAGATAGAATCGGGTTGAACCGGGATCACCCTGCCGTCCGGAACGGCCGCGCAACTGATTGTCCACACGTCGCGACTCGTGCCGCTCGGTGCCCACCACGTGCAGTCCGCCCGCATCCAGCACCTGCTGGTGACGCTCCTTCCAGTCAGCCCTGATCTTCTCGATAGCCTCCGGGGTGGCTGCGTCACCCAGATCGGCGATCTCCATATCCGGATTGCCACCCAGCACGATATCGGTACCGCGTCCCGCCATATTGGTGGCGATGGTCACCGCACCGGGCCGCCCGGCCTCGGCAACGATATTGGCCTCGCGCTCATGATGCTTGGCATTCAGGACCTGATGCGTGACCTTGGCCTTATCCAGCAATTCCGAGATCAGTTCGGATGTTTCAATAGAGGCTGTACCCACCAGCACCGGCTGACCCCGTTTGACACAGTCCTGAATGTCTTCAGTAATGGCCCGGTACTTTTCCGCTGCGGTCAGATACACCAGATCGCCCATGTCATCACGCACCATATCCCGGTTAGTGGGTATCACCACGACTTCCAGACCGTAGATCTGCAGGAACTCCGGCGCCTCGGTATCGGCAGTGCCGGTCATACCGGAAAGCTTGTTATACAGACGGAAATAGTTCTGGAAGGTGATCGACGCCAGGGTCTGATTCTCCTTCTGGATTTCAACCCCCTCCTTGGCCTCTACGGCCTGATGCAGGCCCTCTGACCAGCGTCGCCCCGGCATGGTGCGGCCGGTGAACTCATCGACAATGACAATCTGACCGTCGCGCACGATGTAATCGACATTTTTCTGGAACAGCGCATGGGCGCGCAACGCGGAAGTGACATGATGCATCAGGCTGATGTTGGCGGTGTCATAAAGGCTGGTCTCGGGATCGAGCAGACCCATCTCAAGCAGCATCTCTTCCACATGCTCATGCCCATCTTCACTCAGGTATACCTGCCGGGCCTTTTCGTCCACCGAGTAGTCGCCGGGACCAAAGGCCGGTTTGCCATCTTCATCCGCTTCGATAGGTTCCTGTCGGGTCAGGCGCGGAATCACCTGATCGATGCGTGTATAGAGGTCCGAACTCCCCTCGGCCGGCCCGGAGATGATCAGCGGGGTACGCGCCTCATCAATGAGGATTGAATCCACCTCATCCACCACTGCGAAGAACTTCTCCCGCTGGACGCGCTGATCGGCGCTGAAGGCCATGTTATCGCGCAGATAGTCGAAACCGTATTCGTTGTTGGTGCCGTAGGTGATATCACAGGCATAGGCTTCACGACGACTTATCGGACGCAGATGAGGATAACCGCCGCTTTTGCCATCGTAGTCGTAATCACAGGCAAAGGAAGAGTCCTCGAGTCCGGCGCCGGACGACTGAATCACCCCGACGCTCAGGCCGAGAAAGGTATAGATTTTCCCCATCCACTCCGCGTCGCGTCGGGCCAGATAATCATTGACCGTCACTACATGCACACCCTTGCCCGGCAAAGCATTGAGATAGACCGCCAGGGTTGCCACCAGAGTCTTACCTTCACCGGTGCGCATCTCGGCGATCTTGCCGTCGTTGAGGACCATACCGCCGATCATCTGCACATCGAAATGGCGCATATTCAGCACCCGACTGCCGACCTCGCGCACGACCGCGAAAGCTTCCGGCATCAGTGTATTCAGCTCCGCACCCTGTTCAAGCCGCGCCCTGAATTCTCCGGTTTTGGCTTTCAGCTCATCATCCGTAAGGGCCTGGAGCTCCGGCTCCAGTGCGTTGATCTGATCAACCACCTTCGACATCCGCTTGACGAGGCGGTCATTGCGACTGCCGAAGACCTTCCTGAGAATCTTACTGACCATGGAAAAACTCTTGCTGATATGAATTTAGGCCCACACCGGCAGAGGCCGATGCGAACAGAAAATAAAACGGTGATGATACCGTAAAAAGACTGCGATAGCAGGCATTACATACAATCAGGACGCTATCCAGTGCGGATCGTGGCGGCATGGCAGAAGCACCTGCCGTGTGGGTCAGCGTTTGGCGCTGAGATACTTGGAAGGATTGATTGTCTTGCCGTTGCGGGCTATCTCAAAGTGCACGTGGGGTCCGGTTGAACGGCCGGTAGACCCCATCAGTGCGATCGGCTGACCCTGGGTAACCAGGTCTCCCGGGGCCACCAGAATTTTGCCATTATGACCATAGCGGGTCACATAGCCACCTGAGTGCCTCACCTCGATCAGGTTCCCATAGCCACTCTTGGTCCCGGTCCAGGTAACAATACCCGAAGCAACTGCAACGACGTTCGAATTCTTTTTTCCCGCTACATCCACACCATGATGAAACGCTTTCTTGCCACTGAACGGGTCATTACGGTAACCATAGCGAGAGGATATCCAACCCTTTTCCACCGGACGTCCGGCGGGGACCAATTCTTCATTCAGCAGGTTATTGCGCATCAGACCTTCCATAAGATCCAGTTTATGCTCACGATCAGTAATAACCAGCGAGAGCTGCTCCATATCGGCTACCAGCTCAGACACACTGACCGACTGTGCCGCCTCCAATGCCTCGATTCCGCCACGGGCAGGCTCTTCATCGAAATTAAACTCGCCCTCATCCAGCTTGCCGATCTTGGCCAGATGTTCACCCAACGCGTCAATCCTCAGAATATGTGACTGCAACTGGCCAAGTCGGAGCGCCAGCGCATCCAGGTGTTCCTGAGTCCGCCCCTTGGCCTCCTGCAGTTCATCACGTTGTGCCTGTAACAGATTGCGCACCACTTCCGTGGTGTTGTCAGTTGCGGCCTGCGGTAACGACGCATCCATTCCCAACTGGTAGCCCGCCCACAGGGATCCTCCCATCAGCAGTGCAAGCACTGGCACAAGGGTAAGCATTAATTTGTACGGAGAGATCGGACGGCTGCCTTTTTTATGGCAGAACCTGGAGAGGAGTATAATCTTCATGGTAGCGTATTAGACTCACAAGTGCCTGTTTGAAAGATAAATCACCAAGACAGCAACTTCCGTGACACAATTCATCCATGAACAAACGACCGCGTCTCATCAAAGACTATTTTCAACGCAAAAATACACTCCGTGGATTACTGGAACAATCCAAAGTGCAATCGTTGTTGCTGCAGCGTATTCGCGCCCTGATTCCGCCGCCCCTGAATACACACTGCGCCGCAGTGGTACAGAAGGGTTCCCAACTGGTGCTCTACGTCGACTCGTCCACCTGGGCCAGTCGACTGCGCTTCACCACCCGGGAACTCGCCCGGCAACTGAATGCCAACGGTATAGCAACCGAGCGCATTACAGTGCGTGTACTGGTCACCAGCAACCCGCCTAAGCCGGAGCACGAGAGGACCAGGCGCCTAAGCCTGGAAAACGCGTCCCTGATTAATCAAACAGCCGCCGGGATCGAGGACAGCAATCTGAGTGAAGCCCTGATTCGCCTCGGCAAACACGCCGTTAAATCACCCGAATAACCGTCAGCTTGCCTGAACCGGTTTCATATAGGAGATGGGCACACTATCTCCCTCTTCGAAGGTCACCTCTTCCCAGGCGGACTCATCCGCTATCAGCGCCTTGAGCAGTTTGTTGTTCAGGGCGTGCCCTGATTTATAACCGCTGAACGCGCCGATCAGACTGTGTCCGAGCAGATAGAGATCACCGATGGCGTCCAGAATCTTGTGCTTGACGAACTCATCCTCGTAACGCAAGCCATCCTCGTTCAACACCCGGTAATCATCCACCACAATGGCATTGCTCATGCTTCCGCCAAGCGCCAACTCCCGCTCGCGCAGCATTTCAATGTCACGCAGGAAACCAAACGTCCTCGCGCGACTCACCTCTTTAACGAAAGAGGTGGAGGAAAAATCGATAGTGGCGGACTTGGTACGCTCGGCAAATGCCGGATGATTGAAATCAATACCAAAGGAGACCTTGAAACCGTCAAACGGTTCGAACGCCGCGAATTTGTCATCCTCCTTGACCATCACCTTGCGCTTGATGCGAATAAAGCGTTTTGCTGCATTCTGCTCTTCCACGCCCGCGGACTGGATCAGAAACACAAAGGGTCCCGCGCTACCGTCCATAATGGGAACTTCAGGGGCACTCACATCCACATAGGCGTTATCAATGCCCAGGCCGGCAAAGGCGGAAAGCAGATGCTCGACGGTGGAAATCTTCAGGCCGTCCTGTTCCAGCGTGGTGGAGAGCCGGGTATCGCCGACATTATCCGGCCGCGCCGCGATCTCGACCGGCTCATCCAGGTCAACCCGACGGAAGACCACTCCAGTGTCAATCGCCGCGGGACGCAGGGTAAGGTATACCTTCTCCCCCGTGTGCAGCCCCACCCCTGTAGCACGAATAACGTTCTTGAGCGTGCGTTGCCGTATCATGTTGCCTGTATTCCCCATTTCCCGGCTACTAAACGGCCGGATGGTATCACACATTCCGCTCATTGAGCTAAACAGAAGCCCATTAACCGCGAACTGCGCCCTATAAAAATAGTGCCAGGCTCAAACATCTACCAGATGAATACCTGCCCCCCGAATACCCATTAGGGTATTCCCTTATTAAGTACCAGCTTCACCCTTTTATTGCAAGTTTATTTCGCCCTCAGGAACGGGCACTGGCCGCTCCGGGAGCCGGTTAGCGGGTAATCCGCCACACCTGCCTTATCAAGGTGTCTGGCACTCACGCCTCAATCTGCCTGGCGCCGCAGGAATGCCGGGATATCCAGATAGTCCATGTTGTGTTCCTGTGCAGCGGCAACATAGGATTTAGCCGCCTTCCTGACCACGGTCGGGCTATCCATTTCACGATAATCAGTCGGCCCCGGTGCCACCACATCGGAATTAACCAGGCGCACCGGGGGAGCTTCTTCAATCACCGACGGCTTGATTTCCACCGTACCCACAGAGCCGAGACCGGTTGCCACGACGGTAACCCGCAATTCATCGCTCATATCGGGATCGATCACGGTACCCACAACCACAGTAGCGTCATCGCAGGCAAACTCCTTGACCGTGCTGCCCACCTCGTCGAACTCACCAATCGAGAGATCCAGACCTGCGGTGATATTCACCAGAATACCCTTGGCGCCCGCCAGATTGACATCTTCCAAAAGCGGGCTGTTGATCGCCTGTTCCGCTGCATCACGCGCCCTGTTTTCACCCTTCGCCGAGCCGGACCCCATCATCGCGGTACCCATTTCGGACATCACGGTACGGACATCTGCAAAGTCGACATTGATCAGGCCCGGACGGGTAATCAGCTCGGCAATACCCTGTACCGCACCCTGCAGCACATCGTTGGCCGACTTGAAGGCGTTCAGCAGGCTCATGTCGCGCCCCAGTACCGCCAACAGCTTTTCGTTGGGAATAGTGATCAATGAATCCACATACTGGCTCAACGCCTCGATGCCCTGATCGGCAATCTGCATTCGTTTCACGCCTTCGAACGGAAACGGCTTGGTCACCACCGCCACCGTCAGAATACCCATTTCACGGGCCACTTCGGCAACCACCGGCGCCGCTCCGGTACCCGTCCCGCCCCCCATACCGGCGGTAATAAAGACCATGTCACTGCCCTGCAGGGCCTCATGGATGCGCTCCCTGTCCTCCATGGCCGCGTCGCGCCCCACATCGGGATTGGCACCGGCGCCGAGTCCCTTGGTGATATTGGAGCCCAACTGAAGCAGCGTGCGCACCTGACTATTCTTCAGTGCCTGAGCATCGGTATTGGCACAGATAAAGTCCACCCCTTCGATGCTCGCATTCAGCATGTGGTTGACCGCATTGCCACCGCCGCCGCCGACACCAATGACTTTGATCACTGCGTTCTGACTGTATGCATCCATTAATTCGAACATGTCACTCTCTCCTCATGATCCAGGCCCTGCTACACGGCCACCTGAAAAAACCCAAAAAATGTTTAAAAACAAAACTTAAAAATTGCCCTGAAACCAGCTCTTCATGCGAGTCCAGATCGCTTTGAAATTGTTACTCCTCGGGAGATCCTGCAATCGTCCCGTCTGGTTCTGCCGCCCGAACAGCAGCAGACCGACCCCTGTCGCGTAGATCGGATTACGTACTACATCCACCAACCCCGTTACATACTGCGGAACACCCAGCCTCACCGGCATATGAAATACCTCTTCCGCCAGCTCAATCAGCCCCTCCATCTTGGAACTGCCGCCGGTCAACACAACACCTCCGGCGATCAGATCCTCAAACCCGCTGCGTCTCAGCTCAGCCTGGACCAGGCTCAGCAACTCCTCATATCTTGGTTCCACCACTTCGGCCAGAGTCTGGCGGGACAACCTCCTGGGCGGCCTCTCACCGATGCTCGGCACCTCAATGGTCTCGTCACTGGCCGCCAACTGGGTCAGTGCACAGGCATAGCGGATCTTGATCTCTTCCGCATGCTGTGTCGGCGTGCGCAAGGCCACCGCAATATCGTTGGTCACCTGGTCACCGGCAATGGGAATCACTGCGGTATGGCGTATCGAACCCTCGGTAAAGACCGCGATATCGGTGGTGCCGCCGCCAATATCCACCAGGCAGACACCCAGCTCCTTTTCATCATCGCTGAGTACGGCATAGCTTGAGCTCAACTGCTCAAGGATCAGGTCATCCACTTCAAGGCCGCAGCGCCGGACACACTTGACGATATTCTGCGCTGCGCTGACCGCCCCGGTGACCATGTGCACCCGGGCCTCCAGGCGCACGCCGGACATACCCACCGGCTCGCGGATTCCCTCCTGCTCATCGATAATGAATTCCTGTGGCAGGATGTGCAGGATCTTCTGGTCGGCGGGAATGGCCACGGCTCGTGCCGCATCAATCACCCGCTCGACATCGCCATGGGTCACTTCCCGGTCCTTGATCGCCACGATGCCGTGGGAGTTGAGGCTGCGAACATGATTTCCCGCAATGCCGGCATGCACAGAATGAATCTCGCAACCAGCCATCAGTTCGGCCTCTTCCAGGGCCCGCTGAATCGACTGAACAGTGGATTCGATATTCACCACCACACCCTTCTTCATCCCGCGCGACGGATGTGAACCGATGCCAATAATCTCAATCTGATTATCCGGCTTGATCTCACCCACGATGGCCACCACCTTTGAGGTGCCGACATCGAGCCCGACAATCAGGTTTTTTTCTGTCTTTTTGGTCATTAAAACCGTTCCTCTGCAACCGGGCACATCCCCACCCTGTGACTGGTCGAGACGTTTATTTTCATTACCTTCAACTTGCTTCTCCCCAGAGCACCGCCACCCCATTGGCATAGCGCATGTCCACTCGCTTCACCCTGCGCTTCTCCGCCTGTTCAAGCATTGGATAGAGCCGCACAAACCGGTCCACCCTCGCCTCGGTATCCGTATGACCCAGCTTGAGTTCCATCCCCTGTTTAAACCCCACGGTCCAGGCGCCTCGCCCGTCCATAACCAGTCGATCGATATCCAGCTTCAGGGCGGCAAACCGACTGCCCATGCGCTGGTAGCGGGCAACGATTTCCGTCGCACTGTCCGCAGGGCCTGCCAAACTGGGCAGCTCCGTCTTCAGCGCCTCGGACTCGGGGGTAAACACACCCCCACGTCCATTCACCAGTTGTGAATCACCCCAGCGCGCCAACGGCTGCTGCTCTTCCACCCACATATTCAGGGTATCCGGCCAGATACGCCTGACGGTTACCTGATCGACCCAGGCCAACTTCAGCGCCGCCGCCCTGACCGCATCCAGATCGACGGTAAAAAAGTTGCCATCCACCACCGCACCGACGGCCTGTTCCAACTCTCGGCGATCGAGATTTCTGAGCTCACCATCGATCCGCACAAGCTTGAGCGGCAGTACCGCCGGATCACGCAGGGTTATCACGCCCCAGACTCCACCACCTGCAAACAGCAGCAGCACACCGAGGACGGTCAGCCAGTGCAACAACCGCTGCAACATGCCGGCACCGGCTGCCGCCTCGGCCTTCTGTGTGGTTTTGCGGGGCTCCATCGCCATTAGCCGCTTACCCGACTGGCCGATAAAATCCGCCAGACCAACTCATCAAAATCGATACCCGCCGCCCGGGCCGCCATCGGCACCAGACTGTGGCTGGTCATGCCCGGCACGGTATTCACTTCCAGCAGATAAGGGCTCCCCGCTTCATCCAGCATGATGTCGACACGGCCCCAGCCTTGCGCTCCAACCGCACGGAACGCCTGCTCCGCCAGTCGCTTCAGCGCCTGCTCTTGTTCTGTATCGAGGCCACAGGGGCAGTGATAGGCCGTGCTGTCGGCCTGATATTTAGCTTCATAGTCATAGAAGGTATTGGGCGTCTCGATGCGGATCAACGGCAACACCTGGTCGTCCAGAACCGATGCCGTATACTCGGCGCCGCTGATCCAGCGCTCCGCCATCACCTCGATGTCGTAACCGGCCGCCTGCCGCCACGCCTCTTCCAGCTGCTGGCGACTCTCCACCTTGGCCATACCAATGCTGGACCCCTCGTGGGAGGGCTTGATCATCAGCGGGAAACCGAGCGCCTCAGCGCGATCCAGATCAGCCGCCTGTTCCAGCATGACAAAATCCGCTGTGGGCAAAGCCAGTCCATTCCATAGCAGTTTGCAGCGATACTTATCCATGCCCAGCGCGGAACCTGCGACGCCGCTGCCGGTATAGGGCATACCGATACTCTCCAGCGCGCCCTGGATCACCCCGTCCTCACCGCCGCGACCATGCAGCATGATGAATACCCGGTCGTAATGCTCCTGTTGCAGCAGGCTGAGCACATCCCGTCCAGCATCCACGCCATGGGCATCCACACCCCGGCGAACCAGTGCCTCCAGCACCGCCCGACCGCCCTGAAGCGACACCTCCCGCTCAGCCGAAAGCCCGCCCATCAGCACCGCCACCTTGCCGAAATCTGCTGCCAACTCTGTCATAGCCGCTCCTCCGCCTCACCGACGATATGTACCTCGGTAATCAGTTCCACACCGCTGGCCGCCTGCACCTGTTTCCTGACCTGTTGAATCATTGCTTCAATATCCATGGCCGTGGCATCACCCCGGTTGATGATGAAATTGGCATGCTTCTCCGAGACCTGGGCCCCGCCAATTACCGTCCCCTTCAAGCCGGCCGCCTCGATCAGGCGCGCGGCATGATCACCGGGCGGATTCCTGAACACGGAGCCGCAACTTGGCTGGCCGATCGGCTGACTGCTGTTGCGCCGTTCCAGCAACGCCCGTATCTGCCGCTGGCTTTCACTGACATCACCCGCTTCCAGGCGCAGGGTTGCGGCCAGGAACCACTCCTCCGCCGGTCGCTCCACCTGCCGATAGCCCACCTTGAACTCAGTCGGCAGGCGCTTGTGCAATTTTCCTGTTCTGTCCACCGTCTCCACGGCCGTCACATGAGTCCAGGTCTCGCCGCCGAAGGCGCCGGCATTCATTGCCAGGGCGCCGCCGAAGGTGCCGGGAATACCGGTCAGAAACTCCACCCCACAGAGTCCCTGCCGCGCCGCGAACCGTGCCACCTGGGCGCAACTGACGCCGGCCTCGACCCGCAATTCGGTAGCGGAAATCAACTCCATCCCATCCAGCCGGCCCTGGGTGGCAATCACCGTGCCGCTGAAACCGCCGTCCCGGACCAGCAGATTGCTGCCCAGACCCAGCCACAACAGGGGTTCGCCCGCCGGCAGGGTGGCGAGAAACTGCAGCAAATCGGCGCTGTCGGCCGGCCGGTAGAACTGGCGCGCCGGCCCACCCACCCGCCAGGTGGTGTAGCGAGCCAGCGGTTCGTTGAACCGCATCTCACCACGCAGAGAAGGTTTGTCCTGTGCCGCCATCACGCGCCCTTGCCTCCACATGGCCGCGGCCGCTCCGGCCGTTTCCCGGGCGCAGCCGGGGGACGGATCAGCGCCCGTGACTTGTCACGCAAGGAAAAAATCCCTGAGAGTGGCTCACCACAACCCATATGCAATCGTCGATTCACCTCGTCTGTCACGACTCACCTCCCTGCTGTTGAAACCAGCCCGGTAACAGGGCGGCAACCTGCCCGATATCCCCGGCCCCCAGGGTCAATACAATGTCACCATCCAGAATCATCCCTTCCAGCAGCTCCGGCAGTTCGCCGATCGGATCGACAAACACCGGGTCGACCTGTCCCCGCGCCCGGATGGCACGACTCAGGGAACGACCATCCGCCCCGGCTATCGGGACCTCACCCGCGGCATAGACCTCTCCCAGCACCAGTACGTCGGGCCGCGAAAGCACCTGGGTAAAGTCATCAAACTGCTCCTGGGTGCGACTGTAACGATGCGGCTGGAACACCAGCACCAGCCGTCGCTCCGGCCATCCCGCGCGCACGGCGTCCAGGGTTGCCGCAACCTCGCGCGGGTGGTGTCCATAGTCATCCACCAGCATGAACCGCCGACCATCGGTCAGCGCGCATTCAGTGGCGTTGAAACGCCGCCCGATGCCTTCGAATCGCTCCAGGCCGCGCTGGATCGCAGCCACATCCACACCCACCTCATGTGCCACCACGATAGCCGCCAGGGCATTGAGCACGTTGTGTCGCCCCGGCATGTTCAGGGTCACATCGAACGACTGCTCACCGCTGAAGGCGACGCTGAAATGAGTGCGCAGCCCCTCTTGCCGAATCCCGCTGACGCGGCAATCCGCATCCGCCGATTCGCCATAGGTGATCACCTGCCGCGTGACTTGGGGCAGCAGCCCGCGCACTTCCTCGTCATCGATACAGAGAATCGCCAGGCCGTAGAACGGCAGATGATGCAGAAATTCGATGAAGGTCTGGCGCAGGCGATTGAAATCACCGCCATAGGTGGTCATGTGATCCGCGTCCACATTGGTGACGATGGCCATCATCGGCTGGAGATAGAGGAAGGAGGCGTCACTCTCATCGGCCTCGGCCACCAGATACTCCCCACCGCCCAGCCGGGCATGGGTGCCGGCGGAATTGAGCCGGCCGCCGATCACGAAAGTCGGATCCAGGTCACCCTCCGCCAGCAGACTGGCCACCAGACTGGTGGTGGTGGTCTTGCCATGGGTACCCGCCACCGCGATACCGAAATGGAAGCGCATCAGCTCCGCCAGCATCTCCGCCCGGGGTACCACCGGGATACGCTGCTCCCGGGCCATGCGCACTTCCGGATTATCCTCTTTGACCGCGGTAGAGATCACCACCGCGTCGGCACCGGCGATATTTGACGCCGCATGGCCGATATGGATGCTCGCACCCTGTTTGGTCAGTCGGGTGATAGCGGGGTTACTCTTCAGGTCAGACCCGGAGATCCGGTAACCGAGATTGAGCATCACCTGGGCGATACCGTTCATTCCAGCGCCACCGATACCGACAAAGTGCAAGTGACGGATGCGGCCCATAGTGGTTGCCGCCAGGCGACGCTGTGTAGCTTCACTCTTTTTCATCGGCTCGCAATCTCCTCACAATAATCCGCCACGGCATTGGTGGCGCCGGGCATCGCCAGGGCGCGAGCCTTTACCGCCATCTCCATCAGTGCCGCACGATCCACCAACAGCGTCCTCATACTCTCGGAAAAGCCGCTTCGTTCCAGTTCGGCCTGGGGCAGCAGTCGGGCCGCACCCGCAGCCACCAGGTAGTCGGCATTGCGGGTCTGGTGATCATCAACCGCATGGGGATAGGGCACCAGGATGGCGGCAACCCCGGCCGTCGCCAACTCACTCACCGTCAGCGCACCGGCCCGGCACACCACCAGGTCCGCCCAGGCATAGGCATCGGCCATATCCTGAATAAAATCGCTCACCTCTGCGTCCACACCGAGCCGCTGGTATGCCTCACGGGTTGTCTCACTTTTTCCGCGCCCAGCCTGATGGCGTACTAGCGGGCGCTCACTGCCGCCCAGGGCTGCCAGCACCTCCGGTATCGACTGATTCAGCGCCTGCGCCCCCAGCGATCCGCCGACCACCAGCAGCCGCACCGGACCGCTGCGTCCCTGCATGCGCACGGCCGGGCCCGGCAGTGCGGCGATCTCCCGGCGCACCGGGTTGCCGCAGGCTATCGCGCCGACACGCTCACCGAAGCTGCCGGGAAAAGCCTCAAATACCCGCGTGGCCATCCGCGACAACCAGCCATTGGTCATGCCGGGCACCGCGTTCTGTTCATGAATCACCAGCGGTATTCCGAGCAGACGCGCCGCCAGGCCGCCAGGGCCGGTAACAAAGCCCCCCATCCCCAACACCACCCGGGGCCGGCGTTGCCGCAAAATCCGTGCTGACTGAAGCATGGCGCGACCGATCTTGAACGGCGCCGATAACCAGCGCTTCAGCCCGTTCCCGCGCAGCCCCTTGATATCCACCAGCTGGATATCGAACCCGTGCTCCGGCACCAGCCGCGATTCAAAACTGTCCGGACTGCCGAGCCAGGAGACCGCTATACCGCGATTGCGCAGCTCCTGGGCGACCGCCAGGGCCGGGAATACATGTCCACCGGTGCCGCCTGCCATCAGCATTACGCTCCCTGCCATGCCGCCCCCCCCTGCTCGACCGGTTCCGGCCGCAGCAGTTCGTAGTCGATGCGCAGCAGTATCGCCACCACCAGGATGGCAACGATGATGCTGTTACCGCCATAGCTCATGAACGGCAGGGTCAAGCCCTTGGTCGGCAGCAGTCCAACATTGACGCCAATATTGATGAACGCCTGCATGCCGATCCAGAGTCCGAAACCATAGGCCACATAGGCAGAAAACCGCCGGCTGTGCGCCTCTGCCCGGGCACCGATGCGGAAGGCACGCCAGACAATCAGGGCAAACAGGGTGATCACCACCAGGGTGCCCAGCAACCCGAACTCTTCACCGATAACCGCCATAAGGAAATCGGTATGGGCCTCCGGCAGATAAAACTGTTTCTGGATACCATTGCCCAATCCGACACCGAACCACTCGCCGCGGCCGAAGGCGATCAGCGCCTGGGCGAGTTGATAGCCGCTGTTTTCCACATCGGCCCAGGGATCGAGAAAGGCGGTCACCCGCTGCAGCCGATAGGGTGAGACCAGTACCAACCCCACCAGCGCCGAGCCGGCAAGACCGATCAGGATGGCGAACTGCCACACCGGGACGCCACCCAAAAACAGCATACCCATGGCCGTGGCCAGCAACACGGTGGTGGTGCCGAAATCGGGCTGCACCATGATTAGCGAACAGGCGATCACCAGCAGCAGCATCGGTTTAATGAATCCCCAGATACTGTGCGCGACCTCCAGCTGCCGGCGCACCAGATATCCGGCGATATAGATCACCATGAACAGCTTCATGAATTCCGAGCTTTGCAGGTTGAATGCGCCCAATGGTATCCAGCGCGTGGCACCGTTCGCCTCGCGGCCGACACCGGGCACCAGCACCAGCACCAGCAGCAGCAGCCCGATAAAATAGAGCAGAGTTCCGGAGCGCTCCCACAGCGTCACCGGCACCCGGGAGATGATCAACGCCCCTAGCAACCCCAACCCGATAGCCACCAGATGACGGTTCACATAATAGAAAGGCGCCTCGCCGATCCGATGCAGTGAAGCGGAGGCAACCATCACCAACCCGAGACCCAACAGAACCAGTGCAGCAAACAGCAGCGGATAATCCAGCGCCGGCAACAGCCTGCGCCCTTCTCCGATGGTAGCCTGGCGATGAGCGGTCAGGTTCATGGGATAAGCCTCGCTACCGCATCCACGAACATTTCGCCCCGCTGCTGATAGTTTTTGTACATATCGAAACTGGCGCAGGCGGGCGACAGCAGCACCCGATCCCCCGGCTCGGCGTAACTGGCCGCCAGCAGCACCGCATCATCCATATTCTTGGCATGCATCAACGGCACCGTGTCGCTCAGGGCTTTGGCGATGCGGGGCGCATCCTTTCCCAGCAGGATCACGGCGCGGGCGTGTCTGACCACTGCCGGAGTCAGCGGGGAAAAGTCGGCCCCCTTGCCGTCGCCGCCAGCTATCAATACCGTGCGCGCCGCATCCCCGGTGGACAAGCCCTCCAGCGCCGCGGCGCAGGCCCCGACGTTGGTGCCCTTGGAGTCGTTGTACCAGCGTACCCCGGCGGACTCCTTGATAAACTGGGTGCGGTGCGGCAGACCGGAAAAGCCCACCAGGCTCTTCAGCATGGTGTCGCGAGACAACCCCAACAGGCTACCGATAGCCAGCGTCGCCAGCGCATTGGCGAGGTTGTGTGTGCCGGGTATTTTCAACGCCGAGGTACGGATCAGCCGCTCGGCGCCGTGACAGAGCCAACGCCCCCCCTGGTCTTCGCAAACCCCAAACACCCCTTCATCGGGCTGGCCCAAGGTAAAGAACAGGTCACCCGTTGCGTGCCGATTCATGGCCATCACCTGGGGGTCGTCCAGATTGAACACCGCGGCCTCGGCATCCCGGTAAATGGTCGCCTTGGTATCCATATAGGACTGCAGGTCCGCATAGCGATCCAGGTGATCCGGCGAGATATTCAGAACAACTGCCACCTTCGGCTTTAGGCTGAAGGTGGTCTCGAGCTGGAAACTGGAGAGCTCCAGCACATAGAGCTCCACATCATCATGCAGCAACGACAGAGCCGGATCGCCCAGATTTCCGCCAACAGCGGCCTTCAACCCGGCATCCCGCAACATGACGCCCAGCAGGGTGGTGACGGTACTTTTGCCATTGGAACCGGTAATTGCCACCACCGGCGCCTTTGCCTCCCGGGCAAACAGCTCGATATCGCCGACCACCGGCACTCCCCTGGCCACCGCCTGCTGGATCAGCGGCTCACTCATCGGTACCCCGGGACTGACCACCAACTGCTCCGCCACCGCAAAGGCATCCGGATCAAAGCCGCCCAGAAACAGGGCAATATCGGGTAGCTCCTGGCGCAGCTCACTGAGCCCCGGCGGGGTGTCCCGGCTATCGGTAATCGCCACCGGCACACCGCGGGCCGACAAATAACGGGCACAGGAGAGCCCGGTCTTGCCCAGACCAACAATCAGACTCTTTCTGTTACCCGCCAGTTGCTGTTTCATATACCTTTAAACGCTTCGATGCGTGGTTCCATTAACGAATTTTCAGACTCGCCAGCCCAACCAGGACCAGAATCACCGTGACGATCCAGAAGCGCACAATCACCCGGGGTTCCGGCCAACCTTTCAATTCAAAATGGTGATGCAGCGGCGCCATGCGGAAGATGCGCCGTCCGGTGAGCTTGAATGAAGCCACCTGCAGCATCACTGATACGGTTTCCATTACGAACACGCCGCCCATGATCAACAGCACCAGTTCCTGGCGAACGACCACTGCCACCACGCCAAGTGCGGCGCCCAGTGCGAGAGCGCCCACATCGCCCATAAATACCTGGGCCGGATAGGCGTTGAACCAGAGAAATCCGAGCCCTGCACCCACCAGGGCGCCGCAGAAGATGACCATTTCACCAACCCCGGGCAGATGAGGGATCAGCAGGTAATTGGCGATCTGGGCATGACCCGATGCATAAGCAAAAATACCCAGCGCGCCAGCCACCAGTACGGTCGGCATGATCGCCAGTCCATCCAGACCGTCTGTCAGGTTGACCGCGTTGCTAGTGCCAACAATCACGAAATAGCTGAGCAGAACAAACCAGGGCCCCATGTCGATCACCACGCTTTTCACAAACGGGATAATGAGTTGAGTTTCGGCCGGTAGCGACGAGGTGCTGTAGAGCGCATAGGCGGCGCCGGCACCCACCAGCGACTGCCACAAGTACTTGTAACGGGCCGAAAGTCCCCGGGAATCCTTCAATACCAGTTTTTTATAGTCGTCGTAGAAGCCGATCAGCCCGAACAGCAGGGTTACCAGAATCACGATCCAGACATAGCGGTTGTCCAGGTTGGCCCATAGCAGGGTGCTGACCGCCACCGCCACCAGCAGCAGGGTACCGCCCATGGTCGGCGTACCTGCCTTGGAGAGATGACTCTGGGGCCCATCGCTGCGTACGGTCTGACCAATCTGGTGATGGGTCAGGCGGCGGATCATCACCGGTCCCACGATAAACGAGATCGCCAGGGCCGTGAGTATGCCCAGGATGGCGCGCAGGGTGAGATACTGGAATACACTGAAGCCACTGTTGAACTGGGTCAGGTAATCGGTTAGGTAAACGAGCATCTCAGTCTGTCTCCCGGTCGACGAGTGCGTTGATGACTTTTTCCATTCCGGCGCGACGGGAGCCTTTGACCAGCACCCTGTCACCTGAGCGCAGCTCCTGCTGCAGCCTCTCAATCAAAGACTCGCGATGCTCGAAAACCGCGCCGCCCCGGGTCATCTGTTGGGCCGCCTCACCCGCCTCACCGACGGCGTAGAGATGGTCGATCCCGGCCGCCTGTGCCTGCTGGCCCAGCTCCCGGTAGAACCCCAGGGTGCCCTGCCCCAATTCGCCCAGTTCACCCAGTACCAGAAAACGACGGCCCGGCGCCTGGGCAAGAACATTGATGGCAGCACCTACAGAATCGGGATTAGCGTTATAGCTGTCATCGATCAACCAGACACCCTGCCGACCCTGTAGCGGTTGCAGCCGCCCCTTGACCGGGCGGATTGACGCCAAGCCGTCAACGATATTCTGTTCGCTCGCTCCGACCTGTAGGGACGCGGCAATAGCCGCCAGGGCGTTCATGCGGTTGTGCTCCCCCGCCAGCGGCAGATCAATGGTCAAACTGCCGTTCGGTATATTCACCGCAAAGCGACTGCTGAAGCCCTGCGCATGCCATTGCAGCTCCAGGCTACCCGGACTGCTGATATCGGCCGGCTGACGAATGCCGAATGTGCAGAGACGCCGTCCCGCGGCGACGCCACCCCAGAACGGCGCGAAATTGTCATCGGCGTTGAATACGAAGCAGCCGGTCTCGGCGAGCCCGGAAACAATCTCGCTCTTCGCCTTGGCCACCCCTTCCAGGGTGCCGAACCCTTCCAGGTGCGAGCGGCAGGCATTATTCAGCAACGCTACATCCGGCCGGGTGATTTTGCTCAGATACGCAATTTCACCCGGATGATTGGCGCCCATTTCAATGACCGCAAACTTCTCATCCTGCAGTTTCATCAGGGTCAGCGGCAGACCGATGTCGTTGTTCAGATTCCCCTGGGTGGCCAGCACCTTGCCGTTGCGGCTCAGGATGGCGGCGATCATCTCCTTGACCGTGGTCTTGCCGTTACTGCCGGTCACCGCGATCACCTGTGCCGTGCTTTTCTGACGCCACTCCGCCGCCATCAGCCCGAGCGCGATTCGTGTGTCAGGCACCACCAGCTGCGGGCACTCCAGGGGCATTTCATGATCCACCACGGCCGCGACCGCACCCTGCGCCAGCGCCTGATCGAGGTAGTCATGGCCATCGAAATTGGGGCCTTTCAGGGCCACAAACAGATCGCCGTTAACCAGTGTCCTGGTATCGGTGCTGACGGCGGCAAAACGACTATCACTGCCCAGGTGCCGGGCGTGGATGGCTGGCGCCATTTCAGCAAGCGTGAATGCGATCATCGCCTCACCTCCTGCAATACCTTTTCCACCTGCTCCCGGTCACTGAAATGAAGCACCTGGTCACCCACCAGCTGATAGCTCTCGTGCCCCTTTCCGGCAATCAGAATCAGATCGCCCGGCAGCGCTTCACGGATACTCATGGCAATGGCCTCGGCGCGGTCACGCACGATCTGGATAGGATCCGTATGATCCATACCGGACACGATCTCCGCGACGATGCGATCACCCGATTCACTGCGTGGATTGTCATCAGTAACGATCACCCGGTCCGCCAGCCGCTCGGCAATAGCCCCCATCAACGGCCGTTTTCCCCGGTCCCGGTCACCACCGCAACCGAACACGCACACCAACCGGCCTCCCACATGTTCACGCAGGGCGGTCAGGGCGTGCTCCAGGGCATCCGGGGTATGGGCGTAATCCACCACCACCAGCGGCAACTCGCCACCGCCGAAGCGCTCCATGCGCCCGGCCACTGTCTCCACCCGCGCCAGCTTCTCAAGCGCCGCGGCGAACGGAATACCGCGATAGAGCAGCACAGCCAACACGGCCAGCAGATTGCTCGCATTGAACCGACCCAGCAGCCGGCTGGCGAACTGACCCCGCCCCCAACTGCTATCGATGGTCAGGGACATGCCTTCAACCTCCGGCACGATGCGGGTCGCCTTCACCCAATATTCCGTCTCCGGAACATTGGCCGCATCCGTGCTGTAACCGATTTTTCGCACGCTCTCGGGCAGCACGGAGAGCACCCTGCCGGCAAACGGGTCATCCATGTTGAGCACCGCGCAATTGATCTCACAGGCCGTGAACAGGCGCAGCTTGGCGTCGGCGTACCCTTCCATACTGGCGTGATAATCGAGATGATCCTGGGTCAGGTTGGTCAACAGGGCGACATCAAAACGCACGGCGGCGGCTCGCCCCTGATCCAGGGCGTGGGAGGAGACCTCCATGGCCACCATGTCGGCGCCGCGGTTTTCCAGATCCCACAGCTGGGCCTGCAGATTGACCGCATCAGGCGTGGTATGGCTGGCATTTTCCAGCGCACCCGGCAGACCGTTACCGATGGTCCCGATCAATCCGCAGAGATGCTCCGGACTGAACACCTGGGCCAGGAAATGGCTGCAGCTGGTCTTCCCGTTGGTGCCGGTGATGCCGAACACCACCAGGCGGTGACTGGGATCGGCATAAAAACGTCCGGCGATGGCGCTAACCTGTTGGCTCAATCCGCTGATCGCATACAGCGGTATCCGCGCCGTCCGCGCCAGCTCCCGGATATCGTCCAGGGTCCAACGCGCATCTGGCTCACAAGCCACCGCGGCTGCTCCGCGATCCACCGCCTGCTGGAGAAATTCAAGCCCATGATGGGCGATCCCCGCACAGGCCAGAAACAGCGATCCCTCACGGATTTGCCGACTGTCCAGGGTAATATCGCTGATTTCCCGATCCGCCAGTGCGGCGGCATCGACCCAGCCGTCAAGCAGCCGGGATAACCGGCAACTGTGGTTATGTGACATGGCCGCCATCACCCGCCACCTCCGCTGCCGGCCAGTTTGACCACTGACTCATCCAGGGCATCGGGGGCAATGTTGAGCAGCCGCAAGGCGCCGGTCATCACTTGCGAAAACACCGGTGCGGCCACGGAACCGCCGTAATATTTTCCAGCTGTCGGTTCATCGATCATCACCACCATCACCAGGCGTGGATCGCTGGCCGGCGCAATGCCGGCGAACACCGAGATATAACGGTCGTCGGCATAACCACCGCTGATGCTCTTTTTTGCTGTTCCTGTCTTACCGGCCACCCGGTAACCGGTAACGGCCGCGGCCGGTGCCGTGCCCTCATCAGTCACCACCGCCTCCATCATTTTGCGCACCGCCCGGGCCGTGGATGCACGCATGACCCGCTCACCCTTAACCGGCTCATCCTGGCGCAGCAGGGACACCGGGTAGCGGATACCATCGCTGGCCAGCACGCCATAGGCGCGTGCCAGTTGCAGGGCGGTTACCGAGAGACCATAACCGAACGCCAGGGTTGCCTGATCGATCTCCGCCCAGCGGCGGTAGGGCGCCAGCTGGCCGGTCACTTCGCCGGGAAACCCGGTACTGGTGGGATCACCAAAACCAACCCGTGAGAAAAAGCCCCAGAACTTGTCCTTGGGCAGATCCAGGGCGATCTTGCTGACCCCCACATTGCTGGACTTCAGGATCACCCGGGCCAGATCGATACGACCGTAGTCGCGATGATCCCGCACCAGATTCCGGCCGACCCGAAAGGTACCCGGGGTGGTATCGATCACCGTACCGGGGGTGTAACGGCCCGACTCCAGCGCGGCGGCAATGGTAAAGGGCTTTACCGTGGATCCGGGCTCGAACACGTCGGTAACCGCACGGTTGCGAAAACGACCGGCCTTGCCGGACTTGGTGCCGTTCGGGTTATAGGCCGGCTGGTTCACCATGGCCAGAATCTCGCCATTGCGGGCGTCTAGAATAACTGCGGAGCCGGACTTTGCCTTGTTCCGCTGCACCGCGCCCTTCAGTTCGCGATAGGCAAGAAACTGCAGACGCCGGTCGATCGATGTCACCAACTCCTTGCCGGCCTGTGGCTCCAGGATGTTCTCCACATCCTTCACGGCCCGGGCACGCCCGTCCTGAATCACCCGCTTGCGGCCGGCAGTTCCCTGCAACCACTCGTCGTAGGCCAGCTCCAGCCCCTCCTGACCCTTGTCGTCTATATTGGTAAAGCCAACCACATGGGC
This sequence comes from Sedimenticola selenatireducens, assembly GCF_963675335.2. Classification (NCBI taxonomy): domain Bacteria; kingdom Pseudomonadati; phylum Pseudomonadota; class Gammaproteobacteria; order Chromatiales; family Sedimenticolaceae; genus Sedimenticola; species Sedimenticola selenatireducens. Next base: position 290,790 of record NZ_CAXXYC010000001.1, on the reverse strand, counting down.
GAACACCTCACCGTCAGGATAATAACGGCGATATTCGCGCTGCAGGCCAATGCCCGAGATATCGTTTTCCGCCACATAGTCCATCAAACGTTTGGCTCTGTCGGGATTGACCCGTCGCTTCAGATAGACAAACGAGCGATCACTGCGACGCGCCAGCAACTGGCGCAGATGATCCAGATCCATCTCGAGTATTTGTGCCACCGGCACCAACACCCGACGATCCGGCGACAGGGTGCGGGGATTGGCCCAGATGGAATCGACCGGGGTACTGATGGCCACGGGGGCACCGAAACGGTCCTTGATCATGCCGCGATGGGCCGGCATCTCCACCACCCGGAGATAGCGGCGCTGCCCCTCATTCTGCAGAAAGTCGGTTTCAAAGATCTGCTGGTCAACCGCACGCCAGACCAACAGGGAGGCGGAGAGCGACAACAGGCCCAGCAGGGTCCAGCGCCGGGCGCGATAGCTCGGCAGGGCCAGCTCAACCCGGCGGGCATTCTTCTGACGCCTGTTTCTGGTTTTCCCACTCATGTCTATGGTTTCACCACCACGACCTCCTCGGCCGTCGGTATGTGCATTTTTAACCGCTTGCGGGCAATCTTCTCGACCCGTGCATGGGTAGCCCAGGTACTCTGTTCCAATTGCAACCGCCCCCACTCCACCTCTATCGCGTCACGCTCGGCGCGCAACATCTGCAACGCCACAAACTGTTTACGGGTGGCGTATTTCGAATACACCACTCCGGTCGAAGTCAACAGCAGACTAAAGGCCAGAAACAGCAATATGATCAACTGACCCCGGTTCACTGCTTTCGCTCTGCTACCCGCAACACGGCACTGCGTGCGCGCGGATTCTCTTCCACCTCCCGAAGCGAGGGCTTGATCGCTTTGCCAATCAGGGCAAGACGTGAATTGCGCTGCTGCTCAGTCACCGGAATACCGGCGGGAAAACGATCACCCCGTTCCGCATCGCGCATGAAGCGCTTGACTATCCGGTCCTCCAGCGAATGAAAACTGATCACCGCCAGACGCCCACCCGGCGCCAGAACCCGCAAGGACTGATCAAGACAGGCCTTCAGGTCATCAAGCTCCCGGTTAATATGGATACGGATGGCCTGAAAACAGCGGGTCGCGGGATGCTTGCCCTTTTCCCAGGAGGGATTGGCCGCCGAGACAATTTCAGCCAAGCGCCGAGTCGTCACGATAGGCTGCTCGATCCGTGCCTCGACGATGGCACGGGCAATCCGCCGGGCGAAACGCTCTTCGCCATATGTCTTGAATATCTGCGCCATCTCATCGGCCTCAGCCACCTTCAACCAATCAGCCGCACTGACACCGGTACTGTTATCCATGCGCATGTCCAATGGCCCATCATTGAGAAAGCTGAAACCCCGCTCGGCCCGATCCAACTGAGGCGAAGAGACTCCCAGATCCAGCAACACACCGTTGACCTGCCCATCAACCCCCGCCGCATCGGAAAAACGCTGCAGATCGGCAAAAGAGCCCTGCTGTATTTCAAACCGCGCATCATCCCCAAACATACTCCGGGCGTATGTAACCGCATCCGGATCCTTGTCAATTGCCAGCAAACGCCCCGCCCTACCCAGCCTCTCCAATATGGCCGCGCTGTGACCGCCACGCCCGAAGGTGCCGTCGATATAAATGCCGCCCGGTATAATATTCAGCGCCTCCAGCGTCTCGTGGAAGAGCACCGGCAGATGTGTGTCCGTGTTGGTCATGACTATATCGAGAGCGTTTCTAAGTCGGCTGGTAAATCGAGGTCTTCCAGATTCACCTCATCCAGCCAATCAGCTCGTTGGCTGTTCCAGCGATCCTCATCCCACAACTCAAACTTGTTGCCCTGCCCGATCAGCACAACGTGCTTCTCCAAACGAGCAAAATCCCGTAGGGCGGGGGGCAGCAAAACGCGCCCCTGACCATCCATCTCAACCTCGGTGGCATGCCCCACCAGCAGACGCTGCAGATTGCGAGCCGCCTTGTTAAAGGAAGGAAGTTTCATCAGCTTTCGTTCAATCTCCTGCCATTCAGGCAGCGGGTAGATTAATAGACAATGATCACGGTCTATCGTCACCACCAATTCCGAGGCACAACCCTCCTGCAGCCGCTCGCGATAACGCGTCGGCACAGCCAAACGCCCTTTGGCATCCAGGTTGAGTCTGTTAACGCCCCGAAACAATGAACGAGTCCCCCTTTTTTGGAATTCCGATTTCCAGAAAAATCCACTTTTACCCACTTATCCCCATAATAGGTACTCAAATTAGGTATTGTCAAGGAAACCATCCCACCAAAACAGGAGAAAGTTCCTTTAAAGACAGAGGGTTAGGGGTGTCGCTTAAAGAAAAAACAGGCGCACAAGACAATAAAAAACAGCGCGATAAAATGCGGAGTTAAAGTAACTTATAAAGATATATTGAATTTAAGCCCTGTTTTACGCATAAGCTCCACTTTTCCAGGTAAAACGGATCGACGGAGATATGGCAATCGGCCATCAGCAGCATTAACGAGAGAGGGAGGAGGAAAATCACTAACGCAGGAGCAGATACCTCTGCCCTGCCAGGGAATTGGTTGGGAGTCGGCCTGTAAGCCGGGTTCTGTCTTGAATGGTCATTCATCTGGGATGCGCGTCACCGCGCACCTCAAGCGACCTACCCGGGGACCGTGCGGGCCACACGTGGCGATCGAATCGCCTGCCCCCCTATTTGGTCTTGCTCCGGGTGGGGTTTACCCTGCCACTGCTGTTACCAGCAGCGCGGTGCGCTCTTACCGCACCATTTCACCCTTACCAACCGATCCGTGGATCGGTGGCGGTATATTTTCTGTGGCACTTTCCGTAGGCTCGCGCCCCCCAGGCGTTACCTGGCACCCTGCCCGTCGGAGCCCGGACTTTCCTCCGCCTTTTTCAAGGCAGCGACCATCCGGCCGACTCCCGGCGTGGAGGGTAGTCCTATCATCCCGCTTGTGCAAGCCAATTCGGCGGTCCGTCTCTCTTGCCATCCACGACCAATACTCATAGTATTGACGGTTTTCTTGGCTATTTGCGCCTCGTCTGAGGCGACTGAATACTGCTCTTCCCGGTTTGGAGACCTTAAGGATAACGACCATGTCCAACGCTTTGATGGCCACATATAACAGGCTTCCCGTCAGTTTTGAACGGGGTGATGGGGTTTGGCTCTGGGACACCGAGGGGAAACGCTATCTGGACGCCCTTTCCGGCATCGCCGTATGCGGTCTCGGGCATGCCCATCCCGCCATCCAGAAGGCCATCTGCGATCAGGCCGGCACACTGTTACACACGTCCAACCTTTACCAGATCCCGCTACAGGAGAAACTGGGTGAAAAACTGACCGCCCTTGCGGGCATGCAGCAGGTGTTTTTTGCCAACTCCGGCGCCGAAGCCAACGAGGCAGCGATCAAGATCGCCCGCTTCTACGGCAATCAGAAGGGGATTCAGAACCCGGCCATCGTGGTCATGGAAAAAAGCTTCCATGGTCGCACCCTGGCCACCCTGACCGCTACCGGCAATCGCAAGGTGCAGGCCGGCTTTGAGCCACTGGTTCAGGGCTTCGTGCGCATCCCGTTTGGTGATATTGACAGCCTGAAAAATGTCGCGGAGAACAGCCCGAACGTGGTCGCCGTACTGGTGGAACCGGTGCAGGGCGAGGGCGGCATCAATATCCCCGCCGATGACTACCTGCCCCAGATCCGCCAGATATGCAATGAGCACGAATGGCTGATGATGCTGGACGAGATCCAGACCGGTATCGGCCGCAGCGGCAAATTCTTTTCTCATCAGCATCAGGGGATCGTGCCCGACGTCATGACCCTGGCCAAGGCGCTTGGAAACGGTATGCCGATCGGTGCCTGCCTGGTGAACGGCCGGGCCGCCAACCTCCTGGGACCGGGCAACCACGGCACCACCTTTGGCGGTAGCCCGCTGGCCTGTCGGGTTGGACTGGCAGTGGTCGAGACGGTCGAGCAGTTCAATCTTACCGCCCGGGCCGAAGTACTGGGGGCAAAGCTGCTGGCCGACTTTGCCGATGCCCTGACGGATGTTGCCGGCGTGGAGGAGATCCGCGGGCAGGGCCTGTTGATCGGTATCGAACTGGAGCGCCCCTGCGGCGAACTGGTCAAACAAGCCCTGGAGCAGGGCCTGCTGATCAATGTCACCGCGGACACCGTCATCCGCTTGCTGCCACCACTGATCATGAGTGACAAAGAGGCTGCCAAACTGGTGCAAACCCTCTCCACCCTGATCCGGGATTTTCTGACTGAGCAGAGCGATTGAGGCGTAACACCTGCGCAAGGTAGACGATTATGACAGCCCAAGCCAATAAACCCGTCAGACATTTTCTGTCGCTGCTGGATCTCTCGCCCGATGAGCTGCGCGCACTGGTGCGCCGGGCCACCGAGCTTAAACGGATTCTGCGCGCCGGCGAGTTGCACGAGCCGCTGAAAAACCAGACTCTGGGGATGATTTTCGAGAAATCCTCGACCCGTACCCGGATCTCCTTCGAGGCGGGCATTACCCAGCTCGGCGGGCATGCCCTGTTTCTGTCGTCACGGGATACCCAACTGGGACGCGGTGAACCGATCGAGGACAGCGCCCGGGTGATCTCCCGCATGGTGGACTGTGTCATGATCCGCACCTTCGAGCACGACAAGGTGGAGCTGTTTGCCGCCCACTCCCGGGTGCCGGTGATCAACGCCCTGACCGACCTGCTGCATCCTTGTCAGTTGCTGGCCGACATGCAGACTTATTTCGAACATCGCGGCGACATCGCCGGCAAGTCCGTCGTCTGGGTAGGAGACGGCAACAACATGTGCCACTCCTACATCAACGCCGCCCGACAGTTTGATTTCAAGCTGAATATCGCTTGTCCCGAAGGGCATGAACCTGACCCGGAGATTCTGCAGGCGGCGGGAGACCGCTGCCAGGTGATCCGCAACCCGATGGACGCGGCCAGCGGCGCAGATCTGGTGGTAACGGACGTGTGGGCCAGCATGGGCCAGGAAGAGGAGCAAAGACAGCGCGAAATCACCTTCGCCAATTACCAGGTGAACGACCAGCTGATGGCACAGGCCCAGCCGGATGCACTGTTCATGCACTGCCTGCCAGCGCATCGGGGCGAAGAGGTGACCGCCTCAGTGATCGACCGCGCGGACAGCGTGGTCTGGGACGAGGCGGAAAACCGCATGCACTCCCAGAAGGCCCTGCTGGAGATGCTGCTCAGTCGCTGATCTGATCATAGGGGGTGTGCCGCGCGCGATACCCCGGCTAACCTTCCAGCCGGAACCCCACCTTGATTACCACCTGCCAGTGGGCGACCTTGCCGTCCACCACATGGCCGCGCGTCTCCACCACCTCGAACCAGTCCATGTTACGTATGCTTTTGGCCGCGTGCTCCAGGGCATTTTCAACCGCCTTGTCGGAACTCTCGCTGGATGTACCCACCAGCTCGACTTTCTTGTAGATATGTGAACCCATGCCGAATCTCCTTAAAGTGTTTCTTTAACTACTATAGCCAAAGGATACGGAAACAAACTGATTCCCGCATGCCTTGAAAATCCATCCAATAATAAAAACTGCTCAGTAACCCCAATAGCGTTTATACACAAAAATTACCGGGTCAATAGCACCTTGCCCGACCCGGCCATACATGGCAAAGTCCACCGCCTGACGTAAGGCAACCCGTGAGCTGAAATCGTGAAACTCTCCTATCAAGACCTGGGACAGGGCATTTTCTGCATCGACACCTTCTATTATCGCCCCAATCTGGATGGCTGTTATCTGATCCAGCAGGGTGACGAGGCGGCATTGATCGACACCGGCACTTCACACGTCGCACTGGCGGTGATGGAACTGCTCGACCTGCGTGGCATCCGTCCCGAACAGGTGAAGTACGTCATCCCCACCCACGTTCACCTGGACCACGCCGGCGGAACCGGACAGCTGATGGCCCTGTTACCCAATGCGCAGATGATTATCCACCCCATGGGCGCCCGCCACATGAACCATCCGGAAAAGATCATCGCCGGCACCATCGCCGTCTACGGCGAGGAGGTATTCAAGGAGCGCTACGGTACCATCCTGCCGGTGCCGGAAGAACGCACCATTGAGGCGGAGGATGGTTTCGAGGTCTCCCTTGCCGGGCGCAAGCTGCGCTGCATTCACACCCTGGGGCATGCGCGGCACCATTTTTGCGTCTGGGATGAGCAGAGCCGTGGCCTGTTCACCGGCGACACCTTCGGCATCTCCTACCGGGAGCTGGATACCGACCAGGGCCCCTTCATGTTCCTCCCCTCGACTCCCATCGACTTTGACCCGGAGGCGTGGCACGACTCACTGAACCGACTCACCCGTCTCAATCCGACGCAACTGTTTCTGACCCATTTCTGCCGGGTGGACCAGCCCGCGCTGCGGGCGGTGGCGCTGCATGAAGAGATTGACGACTATGTCGCCATCGCGCTCAATGCCGGCGGCGAGCAGCGGGAACAGCAGATTCGTGAAGGGTTGACGCACTACTATCGTGACCGGCTCAGGCAGCATGGATCGCAGCTGAGTGATGTCGAGATCGACGAAGTCCTCGGCATGGACATCGCCCTCTGCGCCCAGGGCCTTGAGGTCTGGCTGAAACGCCGGGAAAAGCAGCAGTAAGTCCGGGATGGAGTTTTACCGGCAACTCAAGAGTGAGCTCGGGACGACCCGGCTGCAGGATCTGATTGTTCTGGATCGACTGCCGGAATTATGCGCCTCGATCGACACCCTGCTGGAACAGCAGGGAGAGCAGGGGCGGATCTATTGCGTCTGGGGCACCTTCACGGTAAACCGTGAGGAGATCCGGGATGGCGTTCGCTTCACGCTGCCCGGGTGCCCCAACGCGCTGGCATGGACCATCACCGCGGAACCGGAAAACATCACCATCCACTGCACCATCAACCGCAGCGAACACGACGCCGAATTTGTGGCATCGATCGATCAGTTTGTGGAAGATTGGCGCATCGGCCTGTCAAAGGCACTCAACCCGGACAACTGACAGTCATGAGGGCCGGGTGCTGTTCTGTTCCCAGCAGAAGGTGCAATCCAGCTCCGCCAGTACCTGCTCCAGACCGCCCTCACCCTGCTCCAGGATCAGTGACAGCGGCGCCCGACCAAGGCGACGATGGGTCTGGCGCAGCCAGCGGCCCCCCATGGTGGGATTGGTGGGATAACTGGTGTGCAGCGCCTGGGCGATGCGTCGCACATAGGCGGCACGGCGCTGAATCTCCGGATCATCGGGAAACGCCTCACTCTGTCCCAACCGGTTGAGTTTTCTTAACCGGGTCTCCGGCAGACCCAGGACAAAACAGACCTGCTCCACACCCAATCGCCAGACCCGCAGGACCTCCATGGTCTCTTGTGTTTTGTATATCGCTTGATTCATGGATACCGCACTCATGAAACATGCCTCCCGTTACTTTAATTTCATAGTTATTTACTAGGTTTTTTAGTCTAGCACTTTTAGAATGAATTTACCTTAGCCAAATAGCTGCCGCCACCAGCGTTTGCGATTGTTCGGCAGGACACGGGTCGAAGGGAGATCACAGGGAGGGATTTTACTCAATACCCAACCCGGCAACGGCGGGTTGTCACTGTAGCCGCAGGAGACGCCCAGATTGTGCGGATCATAAATCTTGATAAAGGTCGGCTGCTGCAGATTATCGGCATAGACAATTCCGCAGTAATCTTCATCGTGTTCCCGGCGCAGGAACCGGTCCATCTGATCGATAAAACGCAGCAGTTCCTCCGGGGTTGCGGGAATTTCCGGTGGAGACTCGCCCACTGCATAGATAAACCAGTCAGCGCCACTGTCCGTGCGCAACAGATCCCAGAGCGCATCCAGCTGCGGCCAGCGCAGCGCCGAGGTGAAGCTTCCGCGAAAGGCGGACATGAATTCGCTATCTTCTACAGTCATAGTACCCAGGTTCCCGCTTCCGTCAGCACTGCTGCAGTCTCCCACAGCAATCGGATAATTTGTAATCAAAATGTATTAAGGGATTATAAAGAGCCGCAGGTTCAGGGTATAATCGCTCCCCCTTTTCAGTCACCAAGTTTCACTACTATGAGCCAAGCTGACGCACTGTTTGAGACCGATCTGCCCCACCTGAAGCTGCTGAACCGCGGCAAGGTGAGGGATATTTTTGATATCGACGAGGGGCACATGCTGATCGTCGCCAGCGACCGCTTGTCGGCCTTCGATGTGGTGCTGCCACAACCGATCCCCGGCAAGGGCGAGGTGCTGACCCGGGTAGCCAACTTCTGGTTCGAGCGCACCCGCTCCATACTGCCCAATCACCTGTCTGATCTGCCGTTGGAGCAGGTGGTACCGGACCCCGCCCAGCGGGCCATGCTGGGTGACCGGGCCATCGTGGTACGCAAGCTGAAACCCCTGCCGGTGGAAGCGATTGTGCGCGGCTATATCATCGGTTCAGGCTGGAAGGATTATCAGAAAACCGGCGAAGTTTGCGGTATCCGCCTGCCGGAGGGACTGCGCCAGGCCGACAAGTTGCCGGAACCGATCTTTACCCCTTCGTCCAAGGCCGAAGTGGGCGATCATGATGAGAACATCAGCTTCGACCAGATGGTGGAGCTGATTGGCGAAGAGATGGCCAATCGGGTGCGCGAGGCGAGCCTGCGCATTTACAGCGAGTGCGCCGACTACGCGCTGCAGAAAGGCATTATCATCGCCGACACCAAATTCGAATTCGGCCTGGATGACCAGGGCCAGCTTTATCTGATCGATGAGGTGCTGACCCCCGACTCCTCCCGTTTCTGGCCAGCCGACCAGTACCAGCCAGGCATCAGCCCGCCGAGTTTCGACAAGCAGTTTGTACGCGATTACCTGGAGACACTGGACTGGGACAAAACCCCGCCGGGACCGGTACTGCCGGACGAGGTAATCAGCAGGACTGCCGAAAAATACCGCGAGGCCGAAAGCATCCTGACTGGCCGTTGATCCCTGGGTCAGAACCACGCAGGGTGGGTACGCCTACCGGCTTATCCACCCTGCGAAATCGAATGGAGTGACACCGGCCCACACTCACCGGGTGATTTGAACCATGAAAAAGCGACAGACACGCATCACCCTCTACAGCAGCCGCAACTGCAGCCACTGCCGGCGCGCCAAGGCATATCTGCAGGAGCACCATATCCCTTTTACAGAGCAGGACGTGGAGCGTAACCGACGCGCCCAGCTCGACTTCATGCGCGCCGGCGGGCGCGGCGTGCCGCTGATCACGGTCGGCGAACAACAGATCCAGGGCTTCGAACCGCGCCAGCTGCAGCGGGCGCTGCGCCAGGCGGGATTCGATGTCTGAGGCGCAAACACCCTACGCCGACCTGACACCCGAAACCATCCTCTGCGCACTGGAATCCGTCGGCTATCAGCCGAGCGGGGGCATGCTGGCGCTGAACAGTTACGAAAACCGGGTCTATCAGATCGGCATGGACGAGGCACCACCCCTGGTGGCCAAATTCTATCGGCCAGAGCGTTGGAGTGATGCCAGCATCCAGGAGGAGCATAACTTCACCCTGGCACTGGCCGCCGATGAGATCCCGGTGGTAGCACCCCTGACGGATGCCCAGGGCAGCACCCTGCACCGCTTCCAGGGTTACCGTTTTGCCCTGTTCCCCCGTCGTGGCGGGCGCTGGCCGGAGCTGGAAAACCCCGACAACCTGGAGTGGATCGGCCGCTTCATCGCCCGCATCCACCTGCTCGGCGCGGCCCAGCCGTTCAAGCATCGCCCCATCATCGACCCGGACCAGATGGGCCGGGCATCTGCTGACGACCTGTTGGCCGAGGGCTGTATACCACTCGAGCTGGAATCAGGCTACCGGCGAATCACCGAAGCGCTGCAGCAGCGCATCGACGAGGCGTTTGCCGCCACTCGGGATTGCCGGGTGATCCGCCTGCATGGTGACTGCCATCCGGGCAACATTCTCTGGACCGAGCAGGGTCCGCACTTCGTGGACATGGATGACTGCCGCAGTGGCCCGGCGATTCAGGACCTGTGGATGCTGTTGTCCGGTGACCGCCAGGAGATGGCGCTGCAATTAAGTTATATCCGCGAGGGCTATGAAACCTTCCGGGAACTGGATGGACGGGAGGTCGCACTGATCGAACCACTGCGCACCCTGCGCATGATCCATTATGCCGCCTGGCTGGCACGACGCTGGTGCGATCCAGCCTTTCCCCAGGCCTTTCCCTGGTTTCATACCCATCAATACTGGCAAGCTCATCTGGGCGAGCTGGAGCAGCAGCTCAGGTTGCTGGATGAGCCGCCGCTGCCGCTCTATTAAGACACACCGCTATGGCGCCCCGGATTTCGCCCGAATGGCTCAGCGTACCTGGCCGGGATTCCGGCAACGGTGCGATTCACAAGCCAACCGGCACCGGATGATCAAGAATCATAGGGCGGGCGGTGTGCCCTATGCTTAGCAGCGCTGGAGGCGGGCCTGGATCGAGTCGCCGAATATGCAGATTATCGCCCGTCCTGCTTGGCATCCGCCTCTACCCGGTCGAGCATTTCAAACACCTTCTGGCTGTTCTCCTCCATCACGTGAAACGCCTGCAACAGGGCCGGATAATCACGCTGTTCCCCGCCCAGCAGTTCAAACACCCCTTTGGTTCCCTGATGAACTACCGAGTGAGGCTGCTCAATCTGCTTATAGTGATTTGAATGGGAGAAATACTCCTTGCCGTCCCCTTCGTAATACCACTTGCCCAGACGACAGTTGTGATGATCCACGAAATTAAAGGCCGGTTCGTTCATATTGACCGAGAGGTAGGTATTGACCTTCCAGAGCACATGATCCAGCTTGGCCAGACTGAGAAAAACGTTGTCAGTCATCAGGGTGACATCATCAAAATAGGACTGCACCCCACTCCCCATCTTGCCCAGATCCTGCTGAAAACCACTGACCGCCACCGTGACCTTGCCCACCTTCTCGATCACCTGTACCGATGCCTGGGAGACCGACTTGACGTTGTCCTGCATCGTCTGAATCACATCATTGATTTCGGTAATCGCCGCCTGGGTCTTGTCGGCCAATCCACGTACTTCATCGGCAACCACGGCAAAGCCACGCCCCTGTTCACCGGCACGTGCCGCCTCAATAGCCGCATTGAGCGCCAGCAGGTTGGTCTGCTCGGCAATCCCCTTGATCAGGGCCAGAATAGAGCTGATCTCACCGGCCCGGGAAGACATATCCGACACCGATTCACCAGACCGCTCTGACACCTCAGAAAGATTGCCAAGATCCGCGGTGATCTGCTGAATATGACTGGAAAGTGTCTTGAATTCCCGGTTGATTTCACCGAATCCGGCCAGTGAGTGTTTGGCGGCACCAACCGATCCTGCCAGGTTTCCCTGGATATCCACCAGCCCCAGTTTCAGGTTTTCATTCTCATAGCGCATCAGGCTATCCAGTTGCGCCTCCATACCAGCGCTAACCCGCAGGCGCTCCAGCTCTTCATTCCGGGCCGCCAGTTCAGCCCTGTATCGCTCCATCTCCTGGCAGAGTCGCTTGTTCTCCTCTTCCAGCTCAATCAACCGCCTCTTTTGTTCACCCATGCCAAACAGTGCCATCACTACCTCCTGCACAACCACTCTCTGTCCTGTTGTATTCCCCCATCCCTGTTAACTGCTATAGCGTCATCTGGCCGGTAATCTGTAGTTTGTTCCCGTAACCTGATCAGAGTGAACCCGACGCCTTGATCATCAGATAGCCATTCACCAGGGCCACCGGCAACTGGGGCGCCTGCAGGTCCAGGGTCAATACCCCCTGGTGGCGCAGATTCTCCAGACTCTTCCGCCGACTCTCCAGATACTCGTTGACCGTATGAAACTCCAGCGCCCCGTCCAGATCACTCACCGGTCGTTCCAGGACCTCGTCCAGTATCGACTCGCGCAGATTGGCCACTACCACCAGATGGCGCCGTTTCAGCAGCTGAATCGCTCCAATCAGGTCGGCATGCTCTTCATCCCGGGTGTTGGTCAGCAGCACCACCAGCGCCCGGCGCTGCTGCAGCGACATCAGCTGTTTTGCGGCCAACAGGAAATCGGCCGCGTCCTGCCCCGCCATCAGGTCATAGGTACGCGACAGCAGTTCCCTGACCACTCCAGCCCCTTTGCGTGGCGGCAGCCAGCGGTCGGTGCCACCAAAGGTGAGCAGACCCACCGCGTCCCCCTGCTGTGCTGCCACATGGGCCAGCAACAGCATGGCGTTCAGCGCCTGATCCAGATGTACCCGGCCGGACTCCTCGTGATGCATGCGACGACCACAATCGAGCAGAAACAGCACCTGCTGATCACGCTCGTCCTGGTACTCCTTGGAGATCAGCTTGCGATAGCGCGAACTGGCCTTCCAGTCGATCTGACGCAGGGCATCGCCGGCACGGTATTCGCGCAACTGATGAAAATCGTTACCCTGCCCGCGCCGCTGGCGCCGCCGTACGCCCATCTGGCTGAGCCGATGATCGGTTGCCAGCAGGGCATAACGCCCGATCTCCTGGAAATCGGGGAACACCTTGACCCGTTCGGCCAATGGATAGAAGTGCCGTTTACGCCAGAATCCCAGTGGAGACACGGCGATTACATCACACCCGTTGAACTCGGCATCGCCGCGCCGGAGCGGCTTGACCCGATACTCGACCCGCCCCGTGCAGTGCGCCGGGAGATCCAGTGAACAGGGCATGGATTGGCTGTCGAATCCGGGCGGATAATGGTCATGCAGCGACAGCCTGAGGGGGCGCGAGTCCACATTCTCCAGGGTCAGGCCCACTTTCGACCAGACTCCGACCGGAATACTGTGTCGCAGGGTACGACTGACCGTCATCCCCGGGGTCTTTCGTGCCAGCACGGCATCCAGCAGCAGCACGCCGCCAATTACCCAGCACAGCACCTGCCAGGGGTCATACAGTGCCGGGTAAAAGACCGCCAGCAGGGCCGTCAGGCTGACGGCGAGAGCGGTCCAGAGCAGTGACCGGCTGGGGGTCATACCCGGGGCGCATCCACGTTAACCAGGATATCGGCCAGTACATCATCGGGACGGTAGCCTTCGATCTCCAGATCGGTGGCCAGCTTCATGCGATGGCGCAACACCGCGGTCGCGACCCCCTTCACATCGTCCGGGGTGACGAAGTTGTTTCCCGCCAACAGGGCATGGGCACGGGCGGCGCGCAGCAGGGAGATACTCCCCCGCGGTCCCGGCCCCACCTCCACGCCGCTCCAGTCCCGTGCCGTGCGCACAATCCGCACCGCGTAGGCGACAATCTGCTCATCCACCCGCAGTCCCGCCGCCGCCCGCTGCAGGTTCAGTACCTGGTCCGGTTGCAGTAGCGTCTGCACTTGCGAGATATCCAGCTGATCACCCACCGCGCCGTTGGTAACATGCTGCACCAGCGCCTGCTCTTCTTCCTGAGCGGGATAATCGATGAACACCTTGAGCAGGAAACGGTCCAGCTGGGCCTGTGGCAGGGGATAGGTGCCCTCCTGCTCGATCGGGTTTTGTGTCGCCAACACCAGAAACGGCAGTTGTAGCGGATAAGAGTTGCCCTCAATGGTGACCTGCTGCTCCTGCATCACTTCCAGCAGGGCGGACTGGGTCTTGGCCGGCGCGCGGTTGATCTCGTCCGCCAGCAGGAAATTACAGAATACCGGCCCCTTGCGCACCCGAAAGGCATCCCGCTTCATATCGAACATCACATGTCCGCTGATATCGCTGGGCATCAGATCCGGGGTGAACTGTACCCGGCTGAAATGGCCACCCACGGCGGCCGCAAGCGCCCGCACCAGCAGTGTCTTGCCCAGTCCCGGGACCCCTTCCACCAACACATGCCCGGCCGCCAGCAGACCGACAATGACCTCCCGGATCACCCGGATCTGGCCGATAACGGCGCGTTGCACCTCACGCTCCAGCCCCTGGACCTGGTCCTGTATTTCCTGAGACAAACCGCCGGCTGTCTGATCGGTCCCGTTCGTTTCCTCATCCACTGTCCTTCTCCCCGTTTGAAGTCTGTTCTTTCTGTATCCGCAGCTGTGCCGCCAGCCTCTGTTGTATGGCCGTCACCTGGATAAATCCCTGCTCCCCCTGGTATTCGCCATAGAGCGCCTGCTCCACCTGCTGCGTGGGCAGCCCGACATGTCGCGCAATCCATTGACAGCGCGCGGCCTGTTCCATCGCCCCCAGCACCGGATGGCGCCGTCGCCATGCCTGCTCCAGCGCCGCCTGGGAATGCAGGAAGGCCCCGGCTGCCTGATCGGTGCGCCAGAGGTAGCCCCCCACTGCCGCCAGGTGTTCCATCAGGTTACGCCGGACCGGCCGCCCTACCGACCTGACCGGCCCGCTGCGCAGGGTCAGCGACCAGACCAGCAGCACCCCCAGCGCGAGCAGCGATATAACCAGGCCGGGGGCCCGTCGCCAGAGCAGTATCGGCAGGGCCGGCATGGCGCTGCTGTATAGCAGCCAGGCATGTTGCTGATCACCCACCAGCAGGGCAAGCAGCAGGGCGTGATCATGCTCACCAATCGACGGATTGGAAAACGGCTGCAGATCACTGATCACCGTGATCCTTCCCTGTCCAAGCGCGTATTGCAGCAGATGCCCACCCTCGTTGGTCTCAACCTTCCAGTCCGCGTGCCCCAGGCTGTCAAACAGCACGCGCCGCTCGCTAAAAGCCACGGCAATCGGCTCGTCTACCCCGGGCATCTCGAAGCGTAGCGGCGCTGGTTTGTCCGAACCATCGGCGGACGACTCCGCATCCGGCTCATCGGACTGATCCTGCCCGCTGTCCCGTAAAACCAGCTGGACGCCCAGCGTATCCAGCAGGCTGTTGCCACTGGTTTCCGCCTCTTCGTCCCAGGCATCCTGCGGCGTGATCAACAGATGACCGCCCTGCCTCACCCACGCCAGCAGTGCCTGCTCGCGCTCGGCCGGCAGGCTCACGCCCAGCCGGTAGACCAGCAGCAGGCCCGGTTCCGCCGGTGGATTCAGCAGCCGATCCCGGCCACTGACACTCTCGGTTACCACATGGATGCGATTCAGGAAACGCTCGGCCGCCAGCAGCGGGTTTCTCTTTGCCGCCGGCGACATCCCTTCAACCACCTCCCGGGTACGCTGTTCAAAGTTGGCGGAAAACCACCGTATTCCCCAGCCTGCGAGCAGTAACAGCAGCGCGGCAATCGACGTCCATATCAGCTTATTCCGCACCATCAGTCACCCGGCCAAACAGCCGCTCCCATTCACCGCAGAGCCCGCTCACCTGCCGCTCATCCGGTGCCTGATGGCCATAGGCGGCCCCTATCCATAACCCTGTGAGGCGCACAAAGTATGCACTCTGGTCCTCGGGACAGACCGCCCGCACCCGCTCAATACACTCCCCCTCTGTGGCGCTGTCCGGTATCTCCAGGCGGTCATGCTCCAGCAGCGCCATCAGCACGCCCCGGTAGAGCAGGCTCAAGCCCCCCCGAACATCCCCTTGCTGCAACAAACTTCGACACCCCCCGGCAATATCGGCTGGCAGTGACCCGGCATCCAACGGCAGGCCGAACAGGAGGGCCGGCCGCTGCCGCTGCCTTGCGGTTGGCGGCTGACGGATGACCAGGTACTCCCGATTGGCCCAGGCCTTATACAGCAACCAGGCCAGCAGCACCCCCGCCATGATCAGCAGCAGTGCCTTGCCAAACGCGGCAAAGCCCTGGGTGAAACCCTCCAGCACTTCCAGTATCCACTTCACCAGCCAGGGCAAATCCTCCGGGGCGCCTGGTGCTTCGTCGTTTGTGCCGATATATTTCCAGTAAGTCACTTGTTTGCGCTGGCCGAACGCCTCGTCCGCCAATACTTGATCGATCACCGTCTTCGCCTCTGCCGCCTCCATTGCCGCGGCCTGCAGATCGGATGTATAGCCAGCGGACAGTAGCGTGCCACACAGCAGCAGAATAATTGCCCTGCCCGACAACCCGACACGACGGATCTGCCTTCCGCCGTGCTTTCTACCGATCAGGCGGCGGAAGGCGATCTCGATATCCCACGCCTCCAGATCGGTACGCCGGGTCAGGTAGAGTGAAAAACCGGCCGCCACGTAGAACGGGGCAATCAATGACATGGCGAGCAGGTCTCCCAGATGCTGCAACCATTGCTCCAGTGGTCCGGGGTTAAACAAAAAGCCGTCCAGATCCAGCCAGCGCAACTCCTCCGGCAGCATGACGATGATCAGAAAGATGAAGGAGAGCTGCAGTATGAGTTCAAACACCAGCCCAACGATAGTCAGCCAGGTACTCGCCTGCTGTCCCCGGCTCAATACCGCGATGCGCTTTTTTCGCGCCTTGCCCTTGAGTTTTTCCAGTACCGTCACCGGCATGTTGAACGAGCGATTCGGATTGAAGCGGCGCCAGGTCAGGTTGGCGATCAGCTGCGGACGGATGACGCTGAACGCCTGCCGGATCAGGGTGCGGGCGCCGATCCTGTCGGCAAACAGGGCGCGACTCAGCCAGAACAAAAGCAGCGGTTCGTAGACCGGTTTACACCACCAGACGATGAGAATCGCCCAGGACGGCTGGTCGGCAAAAAACAGTGCGGACAGCAGATAGACCGGCAGTGCCAGGGCCAGCCAGAGCAGCCAGAGCGGAACAAACCAGGACCGGGCCATGGCAAAGCCGAGGTCAACCGCCTCCCAGGAGGTGCGGGGACGAACGATCACCGCAATCCTATCCAGTTCCATGGGCTTTCCTGCCGGCAAGTCCCAGATAGAGCAGTACCAGTATCCAGAACAGACCGGCCACGCCATATTTGATTTCACCGGCCACCGGACTGGAGGACCAGAACGCCTCGATAAAGGCAGCGATCAGCAGCATGAAGGCGGCCCCCATCACCAGCGGCAGCGCTTCCCGGGCGCGCAGTTTCAGCGCCTCCAGCCGGGTCAGCGGCCCCGGTGCGATCAGGGCATGTCCGAGCAGCAGCCCGGAGGCACCGCAAATCACAATGGCGGTCAATTCAAACGCGCCGTGACCGCTGACAAAAGGCCAAAACGTGTCCTGATAACCGATCCGGGTCAAATGACCCGCCACGGCACCGATGACCACACCATTGAACAGCAGCAGCAGCGCGGTCCCCAGGCCAAACAGCATGCCACCGGCAAAGGTGCGAAACCCGATACCGATATTATTCGAGATATAGTGACCGAACATCATCAGGTCGGTCTCCGCGCCGCGCTCCAGCGACCGGCCCGGTTTACGGTTCGCCGGGTCATACATTGATTCCATGCCGGCCACCTGATCCTCATCCATTACACTGTAGATCAACTCGGGTTGCAGATAGCAGAAGCTGCCCACCAGTAACCCTGGCAGGGTCAACAGTGCCGCCGCGAGCCAGAAGTAGCCGATATGACGGCGCAAGGCGCGGGGAAAGCCATAAGCGATGAACTGCACCAGGCGCCACAGCTCGGCGCTGCGGCCCGAATAGAGCTGGCGATGGCCGCGCAACACCAACTCGTGCAACTGCTGCTCCAGCGCCGGACTGTAGTGGCGGCTTCGGGCAATCGCATAGTGATTACAGAGTTCCCGGTAGAGTTTGGGCAGGGATGCCAGCTCAGCAGCCGTGTGCTGGCGTTTGCGTCGCGCGCGATCAAGGTCATCCAGCAGCAGCCTTAACCGTTCCCAATGGTCCCGATGCTGCTGCTCGAAGCCCAGTTGCCGCATGCTAGCGCCCTTGTCCCTGCGCCAGCCAACTGGCGTAGGCTAGCAGCTCGGACACCGCCGGCTCACCCCTTCGACCGCTCAGATCGGTCAGAATTTCCGCCAATTCAATGCGCCGCGCCGCGGTTAACAGCGGCGCGCGTTCGGCAAATGCCAGCAGGGTTTGTTTCTCTTCACTGGTAAAGTGATTGGGCGGCTGGACGGGCGGTACAGACTGCATTTCATGACGCACGGAGGCCTTGTCCCTATAGACCACCAGGGTGCCCGCCGCCAGATCACCCAGACGCTGAAAGTTTCGGCTCAACAGCATCGAAATCAGTCCGGTGGCATATAAGAAAGGGAGAAAGTCGGCCGCCCGTAACAGATTCCTGATCAACGATGCAGACCAGGATACCGGTGTCCCATTGTCATGGATCACCTCAAGTCCCATAGCCTTTTTCCCCGGCGTGGCACCCTGTCGCAGTTCAAAGAACACCGGGTAAAACCATTCGATGACAAAGAACACCACCAGGCTGATACCAAACCCCAGGCCACCAAGAAACGAGAACGGGATGGCAATCGCCAGATAGAGTCCGGCGCGGATCAGCATAT
The DNA here is from genome assembly GCF_963675335.2 of Sedimenticola selenatireducens. Lineage (NCBI taxonomy): Bacteria > Pseudomonadati > Pseudomonadota > Gammaproteobacteria > Chromatiales > Sedimenticolaceae > Sedimenticola > Sedimenticola selenatireducens. Next base: position 272,449 of record NZ_CAXXYC010000001.1, on the reverse strand, counting down.
CAATGGCCCAGGCGCAGCTACGTACTACCGGTCCGGCAATGCGCAGACTCAGCGCAATCCCCTCCGGCGTCTCATAGCTGCGGCTGGTGTCGAGCATCAAACAGCGTTCATTGATAATAGATATCGCGATAGGCGGTGTACATGGAGGCGGTAATTACCGGCATCACCACCAGCAGACCCAGGCCCACCGGTATGGCGCCTATGAAGAACATCACCAGCGCCACAACACCATACAGCAGGAACGGCAGGATATTCTTCAGGCAGCCGGAAAAACTCATTTTCATGGCGGCGAGGGCCGACATCCCTTCCATCGCAATCAGCGCGGGCGCAAACCAGTAAGCCATCATCAGCGGGATGGAGAGGCCAAACGCCACCAGCATCACCAACACCACCGAACCAACCCCCATGGCAGACTGCAGCGCATCCGGATCGGAATTCTGCATGGCATCCATTCCCCCCAACATACCGATCATCACCCCGCCACCGACCATGGCCATTACAAAGGCAATGGCGATAAAGCCGACCAGATAGAGCAGACCGACCAGCACCAATTGACCGACGCTGGAGGAGAAACCGGCAAACAAGTGACTGATTTCAAAGTCACCTCCATGCTCCTGGGCGGCACACCCCAGCATCAGGCCGGCCAGGATCACCGGTGAAACCAGGGTAATCACCAGCGAACCGATAAACGGCACCAGACTGAGCACCACCGAGAGCACCACCCAGACCACCAGGGTGATAATCCACGCCAGCGGGTTCTGCTTGAAATGCCAGAAGCCCCGGCTGATCCACTGCCAGCCGTTGCCTATCGGCCGGGATATCGGGCCGGACAGCTCGCCTCGTTCCGCCTCACCCACCAGCTCGGCCCGGGGTGCGGCATAGGGGTCTTCCGCCTCACTCGCCGATTCTACAAAAGTGGTCTGTTCGGCCGCAGCCGCCTGTCTAGCGAGGTATTTGGGTATCACGATACCGCAACTGAGGCAGGTGTCGTTCTCCAGCTGTTCCGAGCCGCATTTGGGGCAGGTCGGGGTCGCCCGCTGGGAGCGTTCTTTCCCGGTATTCAACGAGGCCACGGTAGGGCTGTCCGCTTCCGCTTCTCCATCCTCCAATGGCACCAGTGAGAGTGCATCCGACTTGGCCGTCTGCTCCATCGGTTCCAGGCGCACGATCATGCCGACCGCCTCCAGCGCCTGCAGGTATTTTTCCGCCTTCTCTTTTTCCAGCGCCTTCTTCAGTATCACTTCACGGGCTGATGAAAGAACCTTCCTGGCCTTCTCCTCGGACACCTTGAAACGTTGGCAAAAATTCTCTATCGCGTCGCTTATTTCGGTGCCAAGCCGCAACTGGCCGGTATAGATCACTTGGTAGTGCTCAACCACAATCTTTTCTCCTTCCTGTTGTCGTTGTTATGTTGCGGGCCGCCCCAGACGACCGCTCACCATGCCCTATTCCTCGCCTCCGCAATCCGCTAGCCTTGCCACCGACAGAGCACTATCGATGGATTCTATGACATAGGAGTAAAAATCTAAATCCTGATTCCCATAAAAAAAGGGGTGCTTTTGGGCACCCCTTCGAAAAAACGACTGGAAGATCGCGGATCAGCTGATCTTCGGGTCCAGTTCGCCACTCTCGTACAGACCGAACATGGTTTCCAGGGATCGGGCACGAATCTTCGATGCGTGGCCGCTGCAACCAAACGCCTCATAGCGCGCCTTGCAGATCTCCTTCATGCCCTTGGTCGCCTCTTTGAGGAACTTGCGTGGATCGAAGTTGGAGGTATTTTCGTGCAGGTGGCGACGGATGGAGCCAGTCGATGCCATGCGCAGATCGGTATCGATATTGACCTTGCGCACTCCGTGCTTGATACCCTCGACGATCTCTTCAACGGGCACGCCATAGGTCTGGCCCATATCACCACCGAAGTTGTTGATAATGGCCAGCCACTCCTGCGGTACCGAGGAGGAACCGTGCATCACCAGGTGGGTGTTGGGGATGCGCTGATGGATCTCCTTGATCCGGTCGATGCGTAACACCTCGCCGGTCGGTTTCTTGGTGAACTTGTAGGCGCCGTGGGAGGTGCCGATGGCGATGGCCAGGGCATCCACCTGGGTCTGCTTGACAAAGTCGGCCGCCTGCTCGGGATCGGTCAGCAGCTGGTCCATATCCAGCTTGCCAACGGCGCCAATGCCGTCTTCCTCGCCCGCTTCGCCGGTCTCCAGGGAACCGAGACAACCCAGCTCGCCCTCCACCGACACGCCACCGGCATGGGCCATCTCCACCACCCGGCGGGTGACATCCACATTGTACTCATAGGAGGATGGGGTCTTGCCATCGGTCATCAGCGAGCCGTCCATCATCACCGACGAGAAGCCGGACTGAATGGAGCGCAGGCAGACGGCCGGGGAGGTGCCGTGATCCTGGTGCATGACGATGGGGATATGCGGATAGGCTTCCAGGGCCGCCAGGATCAGGTGCCGCAGGAAGGTCTCACCGGCATAGGCACGCGCACCCGCGGAGCCCTGCATGATGACCGGACTGTCGGTCTCGTGCGCAGCCTGCATGATGGCATGCACCTGCTCCATATTGTTGACGTTGAACGCGGGCATACCGAACTGATGGTCGGCGGCATAATCCAGCAGCTGTCGCATGGAAATAAGAGGCATGATGTTCTCCTTCTCTAGATAATTTTTTGTTTAATCCGCCGGACGAAATCCCGTCCGTCTAGTAAATCAAGCGCGTAGGGTGGGCACAGAAGAGGCACCCCCCTTACCCTCTGTTATTCGTAAAACAAACCAATCCGGCTCAACAGTGCTCCCCGACGCGTAAAATCTTCATCACGTTGGTGCCCCCCATGACCCCGTTGGTATCACCTTTGGTGATAATCAGGAGATCGCCGTTGCGCACGGCACCCCGCTGCAGCATCTCGTCCACGATTGCCTTGTTGATATCCTGGGCGCTATCGTTGGAGACATCAAAGCTGACCGGATAGACGCCCCTAAACAGGGTCACCTTGCGCCGGGTTGCCACGTGTGAGGTCAGGGCGTAGATCGGGATGCCGGAGCTGATGCGTGACATCCACATCGGCGTATAGCCGGTCTCGGTCCAGGCCGCGATAGCCGCCACATCCAGATGATTGGCGGTATACATGGCGGCCATGGCGATTGCCTCATCGATACGGCCGAACACGCTGTTCAGACGATGATGGGATTTACGCACCTTGCGCTGCTTCTCCGCCTCACGGCAGATCTTGCCCATCGCCTCCACTGTCTGCACCGGGTAACGGCCGGCGGCCGTCTCCGCCGAGAGCATCACCGCGTCGGTACCGTCCAGGACCGCGTTAGCCACGTCAAACACCTCGGCCCGGGTCGGGATCGGATGTTCAATCATCGATTCCATCATTTGAGTGGCGGTGATCGCCACCTTGTTGCGCGAACGAGCCAGGCGGATCAGTCGCTTCTGCACCGCCGGAAGCTCCGCATCGCCAATCTCGACGCCCAGGTCGCCCCGGGCGATCATGATCGCCTCGGATGCGGCGATGATCTCCTCGATCACCTCCAGCGCCTCGGCCCGCTCCACCTTGGAGACAATGCCGCCACTTCCGCCCGCCTCGCGCAGCAGCGCCCGGGCCTGATCCACATCCTCGGCACTGCGCACGAAAGAGACAGCCAGATAGTCGGCCTCGATACTGGCGGCAAACCGGATATCCAGCTTGTCTTTGTCGGTCAGCGCCGGAGCCGAGAGACCGCCGCCCTGCTTGTTGATCCCCTTGCTGTTGGAGAGCTCGCCACCGGTCTCCACCTTGCAGTGAATCTCGGTCTCATTCACCTCGTTAACCCAGAGCACGATGGCCCCGTCGGCCAATACCAGGGTGTCACCCCGTTTCACATCCTTGATCAGTTCGGGAAATGTCAGACCGACCCGCTGCTTGTCGCCCTCTTTGGGGCCACACCGGGTATCCAGGATGAATGGATCACCCTGCTCCAGAAAGACCTTACCCTCACGAAATCCTGTGATGCGGATCTTGGGACCCTGCAGATCCACCAGTAAACCCACCTGACGGCCGCTGGCGCGCGCCCGGTCACGGACTATCTCGGCACGCTGCCGGTGCTCCTCATGGGTACCATGGGAGAGATTCAGCCGGACCACGTCCACCCCGGCACTAATCAGTTGATCCATTACCTTGGGGTCATCGGTAGCCGGACCCAGGGTAGCCAATATTTTGGTTCTTCTTAACATAGTTTCTCCGGAATCACCGTCCGATCCTCACAGACGGTGATTCCTCAGGTTGTCAGCCAGCCGCGCGTGACTCGAGCATCTCGACAGCCGGCAGTTTTTTGCCTTCCAGAAACTCCAGGAAGGCGCCACCGCCGGTTGATATATAAGAGACGCGATCGGCAATGGCATATTTATCCACAGCAGCCAGGGTATCGCCGCCGCCTGCAATCGAAAACGCCGAAGAGTCGGCAATTGCCATACCCAGGGTCTGGGTACCGGCACCAAACTGATCGAATTCAAACACACCCACCGGCCCGTTCCAGACAATGGTGCCGGCGGATTTCATCATCCCGGCAAAGCGGGCCGCTGTCTCCGGCCCGATGTCAAAAATCATATCGTCGTCCGCCACATCCTCGACCCGCTTGACGGTCGCCTCGGCCGATTCGGAGAACTCTTTGCCACAGACCACATCGGTAGGCACCGGAATCTCGCCACCCTTGGCCTTGGCTGCCGCCATCAGGCGCTTGGCCTCCGGAATCAGGTCGGCCTCATAGAGCGACTTGCCCACGTTGTAACCGGCCGCCGCAATAAAGGTGTTGGCGATACCGCCACCGGGAATCAGCTGATCGACGATCTTGGACAGGGCGTCCAGCACCGTCAGCTTGGTAGACACCTTGGAGCCGCCGACGATGGCCGCCATGGGACGGGCCGGGTTGTCCAGCGCCCGCCCCAGGGCATCCAGCTCGCCCGCCAGCAGCGGACCGGCACAGGCGGTCGGCGCGAAACTGCCGGCGCCATGGGTTGAGGCCTGGGCACGATGCGCCGTACCGAAGGCATCCATTACATAGATGTCACACAGGGCGGCATAGCGGCGCGACAGGGTCTCGTCGTTTTTCTTCTCGCCCACATTGAAACGGACATTCTCCAGCAGGACCACATCGCCGTTATTCATCTGTGGAGGAGTCTCCAGATAATCACTGACCAGCCGCACATCCTTGCCCAGGGCTTCACTCAGGTAACCGGCTACCGGTTGCAACGAAAATTCCTCGGCATACTCACCCTCGGTGGGTCGGCCCAGGTGGGACATCAGCATCACCTGCGCCCCCGCCCTGACGCAATGTTCGATGGTCGGCAGGGAGGCGCGAATGCGCTTATCCGAGGCCACCTTGCCCGCCTTGATAGGCACATTCAGATCCTGGCGGATCAGCACCCGTTTTCCGGCAAGGTCAAGGTCGGTCATTTTGATTACGGACATGGAAAAGATCTCCTGAGAACGCGTGTTTATTATTTAAGAGGGATTAGGTGAAACCAGCATTTCAACTAATGCCTCTGGTCGTAACCGACGGCCCCGGTACGATCGGTTCGTACCGGGGCGCCGTCTGCCGGCGGTTCAGGGGCATTCCCCCGCCCCGCCAAGTCACGCGACTATTTCTGCATGACGCGGACCATCTCCAGCACCTTGCTGGAGTAGCCCCACTCATTGTCATACCAGGAGACGACCTTGACGAAGGTCTTGTCCAGGGCGATACCGGCTTCCTCATCAAAGGTGGAGGTACAGGACTCGCCGCGGAAATCGGTGGAGACCACCTTCTCGTTGGTGTAGCCAAGAACGCCCTTCATCTTGCCCTCGGAGGCGTCCTTCATGGCGCTACAGATCTCCTCGTAAGAGGCTTCACTGTTCAGCTCGACGGTGAGGTCAACCACCGACACGTCCGAGGTCGGCACGCGGAACGCCATGCCGGTCAGCAGGCCGTTCAGTTCCGGTATCACCTTGCCAACCGCCTTGGCGGCACCGGTGGAAGAGGGGATCATGTTCTCCAGGATGCCACGTCCACCGCGCCAGTCCTTCATCGACGGACCGTCCACGGTCTTCTGGGTAGCGGTCGCCGCGTGCACGGTGGTCATCAGGCCACGCTTGATACCGAAGCTGTCATTCAGCACCTTGGCAATCGGCGCCAGACAGTTGGTGGTACAGGAGGCATTGGAAATGATGGTCTCACCGGCGTATTTCTCGTGGTTTACGCCGTACACGAACATCGGTGTGTCGTCCTTGCTGGGCGCGCTCTGGATCACCTTCTTGGCGCCGGCTGCAAGGTGCTTCTCGCAGGTCTCCTTGGTCAGGAACAGGCCGGTGGATTCCACCACCACCTCGGCACCCACTTCGTCCCACTTCAGGTTGGCGGGGTCACGCTCGGCGGTCAGGCGGATGCGGTTGCCGTTGACGATCAGGGTGTTGCCGTCGACGGCGATCTCACCCTTGAAGCGGCCATGCACTGAATCGTATTTCAGCATATACGCCAGGTACTCGGGATCCAGCAGATCATTGATACCAACGACCTCGATATCGTCAAAATTCTGTACGGCGGCCCGGAACACCATGCGACCGATTCGACCAAAACCGTTAATGCCTACTTTGATAGTCATTAGAAAAACCTCCAGATAAGTTGTTATTTACTGCAATCGGATCTTCAGGCCGGGGACGCCCGAGGCGCCCCGGCACTATTTCAGTTAAAGTGTCTCTTCCACTGCCTTGACGACATTTTCAACGGTAAAGCCGAACTCCTTGAACAGTTGATCAGCCGGCGCAGACTCGCCAAAGTGGTTAATACCCACCACCTTGCGTGCATATTTGTACCAACCGTCTGTTACACCCGCCTCGACCGCAACGCGGGCAGTCACCGACGCCGGCAAGACCGACTCCCGGTAGGCCTCATCCTGGGCTTCAAAGGCATCCACCGACGGCATCGAAACCACCCGCACCCGGGTGCCCTTGCCGGCCAGTTCCGCCGCCGCATCCACCGCCAACCCAACCTCGGAACCGGTGGCGATAAGGATGGCATCCGGTGTGCCGTCACAATCCCGCAGCACGTAGCCGCCCTTGGTGATATCAGCGATCTGATGCTCATTGCGCTGCATGAACGGCAGTCCCTGGCGGGAGAAAATCAGGCAGGACGGTCCGCCACTTCTCTCGATTGCGGCCTTCCAGGCCACGGCGGTCTCCACGCTGTCACAGGGACGCCACACCGACATGTTGGGGATCATGCGCAGGGTGGCAATTTGCTCGATCGGTTGATGGGTTGGACCGTCCTCACCCAAACCAATGGAATCATGAGTATAGACAAACAGCGAACGCTGTTTCATCAGCGCCGCCATGCGCAGGGCATTGCGGGCATATTCGGAAAACATCAGGAAGGTGGCGCCAAACGGGATCAGACCGCCATGCAGGGCCACACCGTTCATGATGGCCGACATACCGAATTCCCGCACCCCGTAGTTGATGTAGTTGGAGTCGGGCGACTCTGCCCGCATCGGCTTGTAGCCGGACCATTCCGTCAGGTTGGAACAGCCCAGGTCTGCGGAACCGCCAAACAGCTCCGGCAACAGGGCGGCATAACCCTCGATGGCAGCCAGCGAGGCCTGACGGGTCGCCGGACTCTTCGCCTCGGCATTCATCTTGGCGACAAATTCAGCGGATTTGGCCGCCCAGTCTTCCGGCAGATCACCTGCCATGCGCCGCTTGAACTCAGCGGCCAGTTCCGGGTGGGCTTCCTGGTAGGCGGCAAATTTGCTGTTCCAGGCCGCCTCGGCGGCAGCGCCCTTCTCCCGCGCATCCCAGCCGGCATAGATATCCTCCGGGACCTCGAAAGGCCCATGATCCCACCCCAGCGCAGCCTTGGTGAGATTGATTTCCTCGTCACCCAGCGGCGCCCCGTGACAGGCGTGACTGCCGGCCTTGTTGGGGGAACCAAAACCGATGGTGGTCTTACAGCAGATCAGAGTCGGCTTGTCGGTCATCGCCCTGGCGAACTCCAGCGCCTTGTTGATCGCCTCGGGGTCGTGTCCGTCCACATCAGGGATCACATGCCAGCCGTAGGCCTCGAAGCGCTTCGGAGTGTCGTCCTGGAACCAACCCTCAACATGACCATCAATGGAGATGCCGTTGTCATCCCAAACGGCAATCAGGTTGCCCAGCCCGAGGGTACCGGCCAGCGAGCAGGCCTCGTGGGAGATGCCCTCCATCAGACAGCCATCGCCGAGGAATACGTAAGTGTTGTGGTTGACAATAGTGTGGCCGTCGCGATTGAACTCGGCCGCCAGCGAACGCTCCGCGATGGCCATGCCGACGGCATTGGTGATGCCCTGGCCGAGTGGGCCGGTGGTGGTTTCCACTCCCGGCGCATAACCGTACTCCGGATGCCCCGGAGTCTTGGAATGGAGTTGGCGGAACTGTTTCAGGTCCTCAATGCTCAGGTCATAACCGGTCAGATGCAGCAACGAGTAGATCAGCATCGAACCGTGCCCATTGGAGAGGACAAAGCGGTCCCGGTCAGGCCACTTGGGATTCGCCGGATTATGCTTCATGTAGTCGTTCCAGAGGACCTCGGCGATATCGGCCATACCCATGGGCGCACCGGGATGGCCCGACTTGGCCTTCTGGACCGCATCCATGCTGAGGGCACGGACGGCGTTTGCAAGATTTCTGCGTGAGGACATATGTCTCTCCTGTCTTTAGGATGGTTTAATAATTCTGTATTCCGCCCGGCCGGGATTACCCTGTACCGGCGGCAGGAGTCGCCTGCACGGCAGGCGACTCCCATTAATTCATTGGCTGTAGCGATCCGGTCATATTTCCGACCCGAACCTGTCGCGTGGAGAGACCCCACCCGGGCGACACCACACCCGAAAACCGGCCCGGGGTGTCATTCTTGCGCCATCATCTTCGCAGGGCAAGCCAGATCCGCTTATGGGGGTAAAAACAGCATCCCACAACCGATATAAAGCATTGATTTCAATGCATATACACTGTTTGCAACATGAATAAACGGTATGCGCGCCGGTTATGCGTCACGCCATTTTATCGAACAACCGATACTGGGGATTTGATCCTCCGGCCCCTTTCCTGTCATGGCAACCTGCCGCATCGCCTCAAACAGTTCACGCCGCGCATCGTCAGGCGCAGCCGCCTTGCCACTGGCATCCAGTCGCCCGCGGTACTGCAACTGCAGGTCGGCGTTGTAACCGAAAAAATCCGGCGTGCAGACTGCGCCATACTGCCTGGCCACCGCCTGGCTCTCATCCAGCAGATAGGGAAAAGGAAAGCGATATTGCCGGGAGACCCGAATCATATTCTCGAACGAGTCCTCTTCGTAGAGCGCGGGATCATTCGACATAATCGCTACCGCGTTGACCCCCAGGCTTGTAAGCTCCGCGGTATCTCGTACGATCCGTTCCCGCACCGCCTGAACATAGGGACAATGGTTACAGATAAACATTACCAGCAGCCCTTTCTCGCCACGGCAGTCCGCCAGAGTCCAGCGTTTCCCGTCCACACCCGGAAGATCGAAATCGATCGCCGGCTGGCCAAAGTCACATACCGGAGTTTGCAGAGAGACCATGTCGCACCCTCCCGATCTTATTAGGCGCAAAAACAACGGAACATAATCCTACCTTAAAAGAATGGCAAGATTGATATAAAATTCTTATGGAAGCTATTACTGTGGATTAATTGACATTGATAGAGGCTGAGGCTAACTTAGGGCAGCGCCAATTTGACTCAGATTGCGGGCGCTCTATAAATACAGCTAAAGCGAGGGAACAGTTAAAGATCACTGTGAACCCGTCTTTAGCAATCGCTAGACGGGTTTTCTATTTTCTGGAAGAAATAAATTATGAGTGACTACATCTTTACTTCTGAATCGGTCTCCGAAGGCCATCCCGACAAGGTTGCAGACCAGATCTCCGATGCGGTGCTGGATGCCATCCTTGCCCAGGACCCCAACCCGGAACATGCCCGGGTGGCCTGTGAGACCATGGTGAAGACCGGTGTGGTCATTGTCGCCGGCGAAATCACCACCGACGCCTGGGTCGACCTCGACGACCTGGTGCGCAAGGTGATCTGTGACATCGGCTACACCAGCTCGGACGTGGGCTTTGACGGCAGCACCTGCGCCGTCATGTCGTTGATCGGCAAGCAGTCCGGCGATATCGCCATGGGCGTGGATCGCAAGGCGCCGGAAGAACAGGGCGCCGGTGACCAGGGACTGATGTTCGGTTATGCCACTAACGAGACCGATGTGCTGATGCCCGCCCCCATCACCTATGCCCACCGCCTGGTGGAGCGTCAATCGGAGATGCGTAAAAAACGGGTACTGCCCTGGCTCCGTCCCGATGCCAAGAGCCAGGTAACCCTGCGCTATGAGAATGGCGTGGTGACCGGCATCGATGCTGTAGTGCTCTCCACCCAGCATGACCCCGAAATCAAGCAGAGTGATCTGTACGAAGCCGTGATGGAGAACATCCTGCAGCCGGTGCTGCCGAAGGCCTGGCTGGACAAATGCCCGCAGAACAAGATTCATATCAACCCCACCGGCTCCTTCGTGATCGGCGGTCCGGTGGGCGACTGCGGCCTGACCGGGCGCAAGATTATCGTCGACACTTACGGCGGCATGGCTCGTCACGGCGGTGGCGCCTTCTCCGGCAAGGACCCCTCCAAGGTGGATCGTTCAGCCGCCTATGCCGGGCGCTATGTAGCCAAGAATATCGTCGCCGCCGGACTGGCGGATCGGTGTGAGATTCAGGTCTCCTATGCCATCGGTGTGGCCGAGCCCACCTCCATATCCATAGAGACCTTCGGCACCGCCAAGATCGACGAGGCGAGGATTGCCCAGCTGGTGCGTGAACACTTCGACCTGCGTCCCTATGGTATTCTGCAGATGCTGGATCTGGTGAAACCGATCTATCAGAAGACCGCCGCCTACGGACATTTTGGTCGTGAAGAGCCGGAGTTCACCTGGGAACGCACCGACATGGCCGAGGCGCTGCGGGCAGAGGCCGGACTTTAGGACAAATTGACAGAATGGCCAACAGATTGATCCTGTCGTAGGAGCGACTTTAGTCGCGAAACATTGGATATCGCGGCTGAAGCCGCTCCTACAAATCAAATCAGGCCGCAATACCCTCCTCCTGAGAAGCGCTGCAACAGGGTCACCTGCCAGGCTCGGGAGGGGGAGCACGAGTAATGAACGGCGCTTAGTACTCTAACCAAGGAGACTAATCATGAACGCCGTAGTAGAAAACAGCTTTACCGATTACAAAATCGCCGACCTCTCCCTGGCCGAATGGGGCCACAAGGAGATCGCCATCGCCAACACCGAGATGCCGGGCCTGATGGCGCTGCAGGAGAAATACGGGGAGAGCAAGCCCCTTAAAGGCGCGCGCATCGCCGGCAGCCTGCACATGACCATCCAGACTGCCGTGCTGATCGAAACCCTGGTGAAACTGGGCGCCGAAGTGCGCTGGGCCTCCTGCAATATCTTCTCCACGCAGGACCACGCCGCGGCGGCCATCGCCGACCAGGGCATTCCGGTCTTCGCCTTCAAGGGTGAGAGCCTGGAGGATTACTGGGCCTATACCCACAAGATCATGGAGTGGCATGACGGCGGCACCCCGAACATGATCCTGGATGACGGCGGCGACGCCACCGGCCTGCTGATCCTCGGCAGCAAGGCGGAAAAAGATATCAGCGTGCTGGACAACCCGGGCAGCGAGGAGGAGAAGGTGATGTATGCCGCCATCCGCGCTCGCCTGGCGGAGCAACCCAACTGGTATTCCAGCAACCTGAAGAACATCAAGGGCGTTACCGAAGAGACCACCACCGGTGTGCACCGGCTCTACCAGATGCAGGAGCGTGGCGATCTCCCCTTCCCGGCTATCAATGTCAACGACTCGGTGACCAAGTCAAAGTTTGACAACCTCTACGGCTGCCGCGAATCCCTGGTGGACGGCATCAAGCGCGCCACGGACGTAATGATCGCCGGCAAGATCGCCCTGGTGCTCGGCTATGGCGATGTCGGCAAGGGTTGCGCCCAGTCCCTGAAGGGACTTGGAGCCACCGTCTGGGTCAGCGAGATCGATCCGATCTGCGCCCTGCAGGCGGCGATGGAAGGCTATCGGGTGGTGAACATGGACGAGGCTTGTGCCGAGGCCAATATTTTTGTCACCACCACCGGCAACTATCACGTGATTCAACATGATCACATGGCGAGGATGCGGGACCAGTCCATCGTCTGCAACATCGGCCACTTCGACAACGAGATCGACGTGGCCAGCCTGGAGCAGTACGAGTGGGAAAACATCAAGCCCCAGGTGGATCACATCATCTTCCCGGACGGCAAGCGCATCATCCTGCTGGCCGAGGGCCGGCTGGTCAATCTGGGTTGTGCCACCGGTCACCCGAGCTTTGTCATGTCCAACAGCTTCACCAACCAGACCCTGGCACAGATGGAGATCTGGAATAACACCGGCGGATACGAAAACAAGGTCTATACCCTGCCGAAAAAGCTGGATGAAGAGGTCGCCCGTCTCCACCTGGAGAAGATCGGCGTCAAGCTGACTACCCTGACCCAGCAGCAGGCGGACTATATCGGCGTACCGGTGGAAGGGCCCTACAAGCCCGAGCACTACCGCTACTGATCGGCAACCGGCCCGGCCCCGCTGTTTCAGCGGGGCCGTCCAGACTAACTCAGGGCAGTCCCATTTTCGAACGCTACGCTTCGAGGTGGTCAGCCGATTTTTATAGATCCATAGAAACCGATGCATTCACAACAGACCGATCAGAAACTGTTCAGCTTTGAGCTCTTCCCACCCAAGACCGAGGAGGGCATGGAGAAGCTGAAGACCCAGGTCAAAAAACTGGCCCGGATCAATCCGCTCTATGTCTCCGTTACGTTCGGGGCCGGCGGATCCACCCAGCACCGCACCTTCCAGAGTGTCGAGTGGCTGGTGTCCGAGGGGATCGAGGCGGCGCCTCACATCTCCTGCATCAGCAGCAGTGCGGCAGAGATTGTGGAGATGCTGAACCGCTATAAAGACCAGGGCATCCGCCGGCTGGTCACCCTGCGTGGTGACCTGCCATCAGGCACCGGATTGAGCGGGCGGGGCGAACTCAACTATGCCAATGAACTGGTGGCACTGATTCGCCGCGAGTTCGGGGACTATTTCCACATTGAAGTGGCCGCCTATCCCGAGTTCCACCCCCAGGCGGCCAACGCCCGGGCAGACCTGAACAACTTCAGGCGCAAGGTGGATGCCGGGGCGAATGCCGCCATCACCCAGTATTTCTACAATGCCGACGCCTATTTCCGCTTTGTAGACAGTTGCGAAAAAATGGCTATCGGGATTCCCATTGTGCCGGGCATTATGCCGATCACCAACTTCAGCAGCCTGAGCCGCTTCTCCGACGCCTGTGGGGCGGAAATTCCGCGCTGGATTCGTAAACGCCTGGAGGCTTATGCCGATGACGTGGAGAGCATCCGCGCCTTTGGCGTGGATGTGGTCAGTGAGCTGTGCCGACGCCTGCTCGATCACGGCGCGCCCGGCCTGCACTTCTACACCATGAACCAGTCGGCGGCGACTTTGAAGATCTGGGATAACCTCGGCCTGACCGAGTGAGCATTGCCATGGAACGGTACCGGGATCGGAGACAAACCAAACCGCCTTTACCGCTGTTTTCCCGGGTATTACCCGGTTTGACACCAACCCCTTGGTGTTTCAGGGATAACTGGTGAAACTGCACCCGCTGCTGATAGTTCTGCTGTTGACCACCCTGGCGGGATTCGCCTCGGGACTGCTGCTGCCGTACATGCTGCCGCTGCGCCCGTCCGCACCGCTGCACCTGATATTCGCCCTGGGTATCATGCCGCTGATCATGGGTGCCATGACCTATTTCGTGCCGGTACTGACCCGTACCCGCACGGCGGAGCCCCTGTCACTGGTTCCGGCCCTGCTGGCACTCGGCGCGGGCATAGTGCTCAGTTTCAGCCTGTTTTTCTCTTTCGCCCTCTATCCATTTGGCGCCGTGGCCGGACTGATTGCCGCACTCTGGCTGAGCATCTGGATGCAACGGCGCAAACGGCAGACCCTGGGGCGCCCCCACCCCGGACTGCTCTGGTATCAACTGGCCCTGCTGGCGCTGATACTTGGTCTGCTCTCCATTCTGGCCGGTTATCTGCTGCCGGATCAGTGGACCCAGTTGCGGCGACTGCACCTGCACCTGAATCTCCTGGGATTTGTCGGCTTGACTGCCCTGGGCACCCTGCGGGTGCTGCTCCCCACCACTGGCGGCTATGCCGATCCCGAGGCAGGCCCTTGGCTGATGCGTCAATGGCCCTGGATCACAGCCGGCGCCGGATTGATTGCTGCGGGTGCCGCCTGGTCTCCCGCCCTTTCACTGCTTGGCCTGCTGCTATGGCTGCCCCCGCTCGGTCAACTGCTGAGATCACTGCTGATCACCCATCGACGGGCAGTGTGGCAGGCACATGGCGCCAGCACCTCACTGGCAACAGCGGTATCCGGCCTGCTGATCCTGCTACTGAGCGGCACGGCCCACGCCTTTGGCTTGCTCAACGCATCAAACACTACCCAGGCATTCATTCCGCTGTTTCTGTTACCGCTGGTGACCGGTGCAGCTACCCATCTGCTGCCCCTCTGGATCACATCGGCAGGTGACAACAGCCGGGAGCAGGCCTTGCGTAAACGATTGGGACGCCACAGCGCCGTGCGCGCCACGTTGTTTCTCCTGGGGGGCGCGCTCATACTGGCCGATCAAAACTGGGGTTTGGTACCGATTCTGCTCGCGCTTCTGCACTTCCTCAGCGCCGTGCTTTTCTCCCTTCGCTCGAAATCATGAGCGCAACTGTTATCATCCTCCCTGAGATGCAGATCAGGTATTAACCGTATGAGTAACAATCAGCAAATCGCCCGGCGCGACCTCTCGGTGCTTTGGCACCCCTGTACCCAGATGAAAGATCATGAGTGGCTACCGATGATCCCCATCAAAAGAGGCGAAGGGGTCTGGCTGGAGGACTTCGACGGCAACCGCTATATCGACGCAGTCAGCTCCTGGTGGGTCAACCTGTTCGGCCACGCCAATCCGCGGATCAACGCCGCCCTCAAGGCCCAGGTGGATCAGCTGGAACATGTCATGCTGGCCGGTTTTTCCCACGAGCCGGCGATACAACTGGCGGAAAAACTGGTTGCACTTACCCCGCCAGGACTGGATCGCTGTTTCTACGTGGACAACGGCTCCTCCGCCATCGAGGCCGCACTGAAGATGAGTTATCACAGCTGGCGCAACCAGGGCCACAAAGGCAAGCACCGTTTTGTCACCCTCTCCAACAGCTATCATGGCGAGACCCTGGGCGCCCTGGCGGTGGGCGACGTATCTCTCTACAAAGAGACCTACGAGCCGTTGCTGATGGAGGTCTTTACCGCCCCCTCACCGGACTGCTTTAACCGGGAGCCGGGAGAGTCCTGGGAGGCCTACTCGATTCGGCGATTTGCCGAGATGGAAACGCTACTGGCCGAGCACAGCCGTGAGATCAGCGCGGTGATTGTCGAGCCGCTGGTACAGTGCGCCGGCGGCATGCGCATGTACCACCCGATCTATTTGAAGCTGCTGCGTGAGGCATGCGACCGCCACCAGGTGCACCTGATCGCCGATGAGATCGCCGTCGGCTTCGGCCGCACCGGCACCCTGTTCGCCTGTGAGCAGGCGGACATCACCCCGGACTTTCTCTGCCTCTCCAAGGGGCTGACTGCCGGCTACCTTCCCCTCTCCCTGGTACTCACCAGCGAGCAGACCTACCAGACCTTCTACGATAATTATGAAAATCTGACCGCCTTTCTGCACTCCCACAGTTACACCGGCAACCCGCTGGGTTGCGCCGTCGCGCTGGCCAGTCTGGAAATTTTCGAACAGGACAGCGTGATCGAAAACAACCAGAAACTGGCCCAGGTGATGACAGAGGCGACGGCGCACCTGAATGACCATCCCCAAGTGGCCGAGGTGCGCCAGCACGGCATGATCCTCGCCATCGAGATGGTCAAGGACAAAGCCAGCCGTACCCCCTACCCCTGGCAGGAGCGACGCGGCCTGCGGGTTTACCAGCATGCACTGAGCCGTGGCGCACTACTGCGCCCGCTGGGCAATGTCACTTACTTCATGCCGCCCTATGTGATCACGCCGGAGCAGATCCGGGAACTGGCAACCATTGCCACCGAAGGCATCGATCTGGCGACCCGGGACTGACATGCAGCAGCACCGCATCTACACCGGTCAGCCACTCCAGCCAGGCGTTGTAGTGATCCTGGAAGAGAGTCCGGCCCGGCACCTGACCCAGGTGCTGCGGTTGAAGGCGGGTGCAGAGATCACCCTGTTTAACGGCGACGGCCACGACTACAGCGCCCGCCTGAACGAGGTTTCCCGCCGCGCCACCAGCGCACAAGTGGACCGGTGCCTGGAACCCGCCGAAGCGCCTGCGCCCCTGCAAATCCACCTGGCCATCGGCATCTCCAGGGGCGAGCGGATGGACTTCGCCATCCAGAAGGCGGTCGAGCTGGGGGTTGCCGACATCACTCCGCTGATCACCGAGCGCTGCCAAGTGCGACTACCCGGTGAGCGTCAGGAGAAGCGACTGCAGCATTGGCAGCAGGTGATCATCGCCGCCTGCGAGCAGTCCGGGCGCCGCTATATTCCCGCGCTCAATCATGTGATGGAGCTGAATGAATGGCTCCGGCACCGGGTCACACGGGGTGGCATCCTGCTGGATCACCGCGCCGAAAGCGCTCTGCATGAACTGCCCCCGCCGTCGGGTGAAGTGACCCTGCTGATCGGTCCCGAAGGCGGCCTGTCGGCGGATGAACAAACCCAAGCCGCAGCGGCCGGATTCACCGGCGTGCGCCTGGGTCCACGGGTATTGCGTACCGAAACCGCACCGTTGGCCGCCATCGCCGCCATCCAGACCCTGTGGGGGGATTTTCGCTGATGCAAACAGGGGTCCGGAGTCAAAATTGATGGACATTGCCTATCAAACGCCCCGTTTCCCTGATCAATTTTGACTCCGTCACCGCTCCTGTCACCGACTTTGGTGCAGCGCGCAGGATGAGGTGAGTGAAGCGAACCGTATCACTAGGAATATAGGCACTGAATGCAACGGGCAACCACTGGGGGTTGTCCCTAAGGACAGGCCAGTTCAGCCAATCTTGTAGATACCCAACGCCGGCCCGGCAACCTCGGGCGGGTCAAACACCGTATCACCCTCACCGTCCGCGGCCCCCAGACTCTTGAAATCATACAGCGCGGCATCGGCCAGATGGGATGGCACCACGCTGGACAGGGCGCTGAAGATGTTGGCGGTGCGGCCTGGATACTGCTGCTCCCAGGCCGCCAGCATCTGTTTGATCTGCTTGCGCTGCAGGTTCTCCTGGGAGCCGCAGAGATTGCAGGGAATAATGGGGAATTCACGGGTCCGGCTGTAGCGGGAGATATCCTTCTCGGCACAATAAGCAAGCGGTCGGATCACCACATGGCGGCCATCGTCGGTGTGCAGTTTTGGTGGCATCGCCTTAAGTTTGGAGCCAAAGAACATGTTCAGGAACAGGGTCTCGACAATATCATCCCGGTGATGGCCGAGGGCGATTTTGCTGATTCCCATCTCACTGGCAACCCGATAGATGATCCCACGGCGCAACCGGGAGCAGAGCGAACAGGTGGTCTTGCCCACCGGAATCTTCTCCTGCACCACGGAGTAGGTGTCCTCCTCCACGATCCGATACTCCACACCGAGCCGTTCCAGGTAGGCCGGCAGCACTTCCGCAGGAAAACCAGGCTGTTTCTGATCCAGGTTCATGGCGATCAGGGTAAAGTCAATCGGTGCCCGGGCCTTCAGGGTAAGCAGGATATCCAGCAGGGTATAGGAGTCCTTGCCGCCGCTCAGGCAGACCATGACCCGGTCGCCCGCCTCGATCATGTTGAAATCGCCGATCGCCTTACCGACTTCCCGCTCCAGCCGTTTTTTCAGTTTGTTGAAATTATTGGAGCTTCGGGTCTTTTCCGGGAGTTCTGACATGGGACTTATCGCAGTGGTGGGGTAAAGCGGGGGATATTACACGCGCCCGCCGAAAAAAAACAGCGCGGCGCCTCAGTCGGCGGAGACATCGATGCGTCGTTACAAGATTACAACGGAAATGCGGACAGCGCTGACTCCAGGGCATCCAGATCCGGGATCCAGGCATCCACGCCGTTGATGATCACCCGGCTGGCGACCATTTCATGCTGTGGCTCTTCCCCGGCAAACGGCACAATCGCCGCCTCGGTTACCCGCACCAGATGGGGCGCCGAACGGAGTAAAATCCCGATATAGGGCAGTTGGTCATTTCCGTTCAGGGTATTGCAAACGGCCACCCGGGCACGCAGGCCGACCTCACCGGCATCCCGGCCCAGCAAACGCTCAAAGGCGATCAGCGGCAGAGCATGGTTACGCCATACAAATGTTCCCAGGAGCCAATCGGGTACTGTTGTGGAGGGGGTATCCGGAGTTCGATAACTGACCACTTCGCATACCGCCGCGTTCGGCAGCAGCAGCTGTCCCTCCTGCAATGGCAGCAATACACCCCTTACCTCCGCAGAGGCCTGGCCGCTGCTCATATTGCCCCCTCATTCAGGACCGAATAGATGTTCTCCAACAGCTCACTCTCTTGATAAGGTTTTCCAAGGTAGCGTTTCACACCCAGCTCCATGGCAAGATTGCGATGTTTGTCACCGGTGCGCGAGGTGATCATGATAATCGGTATTCCTTTCAGTTCAGCCGAATTACGCATATGTCGGGCAAGCTCATAGCCGTCCATTCGAGGCATCTCGATATCCAGCAGCATGATATCCGGCCGCTGCTCCTGCAGCATTGCGACGGCATCCACACCATCCTTCGCCGTCACCACATTCATGCCATGCCTCTCAAGCAGTCGCCCGGTCACCTTGCGCACGGTGATCGAGTCGTCCACCACCATGACCGAACGACCAACTCCCGGTTCCGGAGCGGCCATATCGACCCGCGCGACCTCGGGTTGTGGGGCCGCGGTCTGGGCCACATCGGACCGCACCAGTGCGGTCACATCCAGAATCAGCGCAACCCGTCCATCGCCCAGGATCGTACCGCCGGAGATCCAGCGCACGGTGGAGACCTGTACGCCGACTGACTTGACCACAATCTGGCGATTACCCAGCAGACCATCCACCTGCATGGCCACATGATGTTCGCCAGCACGCACCAGCAGCAGCGGATACCATTTGCGCTGATCGGAGAGATTGACCTGACCCACATTAAGCATGCTGCCCATGTAGCGAACCTGATAATCCTGTCCGGCGTAGCTGTAGACCCGCTGCCGTCCGCTGTAGCAAGCCTCAAGTTCTTGCCGGGAGACCCGCACCACGCCCTCAACACTGGTGTGAGGGATAGCGTAAATCTCTCCGCCGAGCTCCACCAGCAGGGCATCGGTGATGGCCAGCGTAAGTGGCAGACGTATGATAAAGCTGGCTCCCTGGCCCACCTGTGAGCTGATATCCAGTGAGCCGCCCAACTGCTTGACCTCACTCACCACCACGTCGAGTCCCACGCCGCGCCCGGAAATCTGGGTCACTTCCTTGGCGGTAGTGAATCCGTGCTCCAACACAAATGGCAACACATCGGAATCCGCCACATCGGCATTGGGATCGAGCAGGCCGCTCTTGATCGCCTGCTCCCTGATCCTGGCCATATCAACCCCGGCGCCGTCATCGGAGATCACGATCTGTACATCCGATCCCTCCCTGGAAAGCCGCAACTGGATCTGTCCGGTCTCCGACTTGCCCGTCTCCACCCGCCGGGCGGGTTTCTCAATGCCGTGGGCGATGGCATTTCGCAGAATATGTTCCAGCGGGCCGATCATGCGCTCCAGGATGCCACGATCGATCTCGCTTTCAGCACCCTGTATCACCAGTTCAGCGGGTTTGTTGAGTTGGTTACTGGTCTGCCGGACCACCCGATGCAGACGCGGCACAATCTGCGCAAACGGCACCATGCGGGTGCGCATCAGCCCGTCCTGCAGATCAGTGGTGATCCGTGATTGTTGCAGCAGCAGGGTATCTGTCTCAGCCTGCAACTCCTCCAGGAAGCCGTTGATATTGGCCAGGTCGTTCACCGTCTCCATCAGGCTTCGTGAGACCTGCTGCATGGCGGAGAATCGATCCAGCTCGAGGGGATCAAACGAGGCATCATGGGACGGCTCGTCACCCCGGTCCTGCTCATAACGGAACAGGATCTGTGCCTCTGTCTCAATTTCCAGCTGCCGAAGCTGATCACGCAAGCGGCTTACAGTCTGTTCCAGCTCGGACAGGTTGAATCCCAACTGTCCGTTCTGCTGCTCGATACGGGTACGATAGATACTCACCTCACCCGCATAGTTGACCAGCCGGTCCAGCAGATCCGAGCGGACACGCACCTGCTCGCGCTGAGCACGCCCTGGCAGCGAACCTGCCTCCTCGGCGACCACGCTCATGGTGGTATCGGACGGGACCGACTTATCAACTTGCGCGTTTGGCGTGAAAATGGCCTCATCGGCAATCTCCAACGCAGGCGCCTCCGGCTCCTGCAGTTCCGCTTCCACATCCGACTCTTCGGTTTCGAGCAGCCCTGTCACCGGGGAGTCCGGGATGGACTCGACCGGGACCGGCGCTGTCTCGTCTTCGGCACCGACAACCGGCATCCCGGAATCGTCACTGCCAGCAGGCAGATCGGCGGTGGTTGATGGTGGCCCGCCCGCAACCAGCCACTCATCCATCTTCTGGACCAGATCATCCGCCACGCGCAGCCGGGGGCCACCGGACAAATCGTCAATCTGTTCCGCCAGACGATCTACCACCTCATGGGTCAACTTGACCAGTTGATCCCCGGTAGCGACCTTCTCCTGGTCGACGGCTGTCAGAAGTGATTCAAAACCATGACTGAGATCGCCAATCGGCATCGCCCCCGCCAATCGCGCACCCCCTTTGAGGGTGTGCAGGGTGCGCTGCAACTCTTCCGAAAGCTTTTTGTCGGAGAGGTCGAACGCCCCCGCCTGCAGCGACCCCTCCAGGGATTCGTGCAGCTCTCTCGCCTCTTCCAGAAAAATATCCACAAGTTCGGGATCACCATCCAGGTCCACCATGACCGGGCCGGCCGTGTCCATGCCTGCTTCCTGGCTGACAACAGGCGGGGCCTGTTCCGTGGCAGCCCAGGTCGGCTCTGTCGCCTCATCCGGGGCTTCTACCGGGATTGCTTCATCCAACAGCGGTGGTGACAGATCCTGCGCTTCTAGTTGATCTGCACGTTCATCGACGCTCTCCAACTCTTCGGTTGGCGCCTCGGGGGCGGTGAAGACCGTTTCAGCAGGCATGGATTCCGCTACCACCGGCTCACCCGCCTCGCCACCTGATTCAATCTGCGACGGGTCGGCGCTCGACTCTCCTGCAAGCGCTTCCAGGGGCTGGATAGAATCTGTTTCCGTCACATCCCCATCGTCGGCCTCATCCAGCCACTCTTCTTGGCCGGCGACATCCTCAATCGCCTCATCAGGCTCTTCGGACAAATCGACAAGGGAGACATCATCGTGGACCGAAGCAGTCGACACGACTGCCGAACGGTCATTTTCATCCGGCGGCGACCGTGGGACGGTAGCAGCGCGTCCGTAGGCGTAAATATCACCTACCAGCACCTGCCAGTCCGGCAATTGCGCCCCGGGGACATTGATCGCGCCAAGTATTGTTCCGAATTGATCAACACTGCGACCTATCAGATCCAGGGCCACCGGATCAGCGGGCCGGTTCATGCTTTTCAGATCCGCCGCCAGGGATTCGAGCGCCGAGCTGACCTGGGCGATGGAATCAACCCCCGCCATCTCGGCACTCCCGTGCAGGGTATGGAGCGCCCGGACCATCTCCTTGTCGATTCTGCAGGCGATCGGATTGCCGCTACACGCCTCGTGAAACTGACCCAGGGTCTCGATATGGGTCCTGGATTCCGCCTCAAATATCTCCAGCAGCATCTCGTCCATGCTGATCGGAGCCGCCGCGGTTTCAGCGCCATCGTCAGCCTCGGCCTCGACTGCCAGTTCGATTTTGGCCTCATCCGACTGCGGCAACAACTCTTCGTCAACGGCCGGAGATTGCGCCACCTGTTCCGCGGCCGTTTCCATATCCAGATCGTCTGAAGCGGTAAACTCCAACGACTCATCCGCGCTGATCTCGTCTTCAAGCGCATCCAGTTTTTCTTCAGACGTCAGCGGTTCATCCACTCCACCAACAGCATCGTCGGATGTTGGCGCGGCCGCTGCCCGACCCGGCTGGGCCAAGGCCTCGGCCCGATCCATCAGCGGTTGCGTGGCCACCGTGGGAACAACCCCGCGTTTCTGGCAATCAATCAACTCGGGCAGTATCTCGACCGCCTCGTTCAGCAACTGGATAACTGCGGGCGATACGTCAATCGTCTGGTCAATGACACGATTGAGCAGGTTCTCGATCGCCCAGGAAAATTCGCCGATGGTTTTTGCACCGACCAGCCGCCCACTCCCCTTCAGGGTGTGAAAAGAGCGGCGGAAGGTCGTCAGCGCATCCCGGTCATCCTGATTTTTACACCAGCGCGGCAGGTACTCCTGAATGACCGCCAGCTCCTCTTCCGATTCCTCGATGAAGATCTCAAGGATCTCGGCATCGATATCCTCAAGCGCGGGCTTGTCGGCTGAGGGCGTATGGGCGGGCGCGGCTTCCGTTACAGCATCGACCGGACTTTCGCTCGCCACTGACAACGGGGCAACAGTATCCTCATGCGGTGTCGCTTCAACTTGATCAAACTCGTTTTCGGCGGCTTGTGATTCCGTCTGAACAGGCGATTCCGGCACCCCGAGACTCGCCAGGGCATCCCGGGTAACATCAAGGATTTCCAGGTGAATGCCACGCCCTTCGGTAACCGCTTCCATGAAATACTCGATACCGGTCACGGCATCGGCAAAGGCGTCCAGATCATCGGCACTGGGAATGCCGCAGTCGCCGAGCAGGGTCTGCTCGACATAGCGGTTCAACCGCCCCATCAGGGCCGCCGCATCAGTTAGTGAAAGCACGCTAAAGGCGCCGGCAATCCCATTGAACCGGCGTGGCACATCCACCAGGAGCGCCCGGTTATCGGGCGTTTCGATATAGCTGATAATGGCCTCTTTGTTGCGGGCCATATCGATACCAGCCTCGTGCATCACCGAGTCGACCAGGCGTTCGAACTCGCCTTCGGGCAAACTGGATTTTGCCTGGTCGCTCTGGGGCTGGGCATAGCGCCTGACGACCGAGAGATTATTCAACGAGGTTTCAATAAACAGGATATCGCCTGCCATGGCCATCAGGTCCTGTTCATCAGGCTGGCTGTTGGCGGCGACGATTTCCTCGATCTTGTCGGCTTGACGCTTCAGGCGCGAGCGCAACTCACCCTGGCCGACCATACCAAGGGTGTCGGCAAGTTTCTTCAGTGGCTCCTGTTGCGCCTGCAGTCGACTGAGATCACCGCGCTTGCCGCGGATAAACAGGTCGAGCTGATCCTTGATCGTCGTCAGGTCGGCACTGATGGCGGTACGCAGGGATTCAAGCAGGTCTCGGCCGGGCGCGTGCAGGTCGGCCTGCTCTCCCGCCAGGCCTGACTGGCCGTGCGGGCCATGAGTCAGATCAAACTCCTGACGAATCTGCGCCACCACCGGATCGGATGAGTCCGCACAGGCGGTGTAATACAGCAGATTTTTCGTCAGGTCATTGGCCGGCGTTTCAGCAACAACCTGTTCCCCCACATCGATGACCCGCTTGATCTCCCGGTCAATTTTGCCCACCAGTAATTTGGTGGCAATACCCGAATCAAGGCCTCCGTCACGCAGGGCATTGACCACCGCCTGCCCGACCCGGAACAGGCGCTTGACCTGATCGGTCCAGGCGCTCTCTTCAAGATCCCGAAATATTCCGGCAATGCGCTCCAGACCACCCGTGGCATCTTCGCCCCGGTACCAGTCGAGCAATGCCTTGTGATACTGGTACCGGAGTTTTCTGGCGACTGCCGGCAGTTCGGGGTTGGCATCCTGAGTCCCGTCGGCAGGCAGCAGTTTGCCCTCCAGATCAGGTGCGAACAGCGCCACTTCGGATAACAGGGAGGCATCCCGCGCCGCCCGCAGTTCATTCATCAGGGGCAACAGCAGGATCGGACTGTCTGCTGAACCCGACTCGATTTTTTCGAGATACTCGGGCAGTTGCGCCAACCCGACCATCAGCGCTTCAGCGGACTCCTTGCGCCGCTTCTCACCGAGCGACCCCAGGGCCTTGGCCACCAACTCCATCTCTTCCGCCAGCATGGCCGCGCCGTACAACTGCATCAGTTGCAGGGTTCCGCGCACCTGGTGCAGTTGAGCTATGCAACCATCCAGTTCCGTTTCCGGACCCGATTCATCCACGTACGACTCTAATGCATGCCGAGCCAGCTCAAGAGACGAATCAAGTTCACCCCTGATCCATTTCAGCACACTATGATCTTGGACATCACTCATACCAGGCCTTCATATCCGCCAGTGGTCGTTCATCGTTACCAAAGTACTGCCACTGAATCCTTCCATCTGAAACAAGCGCCCGTTAGTTGTATTCAGGGAGACGGAAACCGGCAACCGATCGCTGCAGTTCATCCGCCATATCCGCCAAGGTTCCAATCGCCGCAGCCGTCTGGTTGGTACCATCCGATGCCTGGGTGGTGATTTCCTGGATAACACTCATGGTATCATTCACGCGGGCCGCTTCTTCCGACTGTGTCTGTGCGGTATCGGCAACGCGCTGAATACGCTCGGAGATGTGATTCGAAACACTCTCGATCTCCTTCAACGCCTCACCGGCATCCTCAGCCAGTTGAGCACCGGTCACCACTTCGGTAGTGGTCGCTTCCATGGAAGAGACCGCCTCATTGGTATCGGCCTGAATGGTCTTCACCAGCGCTTCAATCTGCTTGGTTGCATTACCGGAACGTTCCGCGAGTCGCTGTACCTCGTCCGCAACCACCGCGAAACCACGACCGGCCTCGCCAGCCATCGCCGCCTGCATCGCCGCGTTCAAGGCCAGGATGTTGGTCTGGTCGGCAATGTCATCAATCAGTTCCACGATATCGCCAATCTCCTGGGAACTTTCACCCAGCCGCTTGATTCGTTTCGAAGTCTCCTGGATCTGCTCGCGGATAGTGTCCATACCCTTGATGGTTTTCCGCACCGTCTCATTGCCCTTGGCGGCGATGTCCACCGAGTGCTGTGCCACCGTTGCCGACTCGGTTGCCTCCTGGGACATCTGATCAATGGTCGATGCCATCTTGTTAATGGCGGTAGTTGCGGAGGTGATCTGGTCGGCTTGATGTTCACTCGCTTCCGCCAGGTGCATGGCGGTAGCACGGCTCTCCTGCGCAGACGTGGATACCTGTTCGGAAATCTCGTTAATGGTGGTTACCAGGCTGCGCAGCGCCTCGATAGCGTAGTTGATGGAGTCGGCGATGGCGCCGGTCACATCTTCGGTCACAGTCGCCGTCACCGTCAGGTCACCATCCGCCAGGTCACCCATCTCGTCCAGCAGTCGCAAAATAGCCTGCTGGTTTCGCTCATTCAGCTGATTACTTTCCACCTCACGTCGACGGGCGGTCAGCAGCAGCACATAACCGAGTGAGATGAGCATGGCAATGGAGAGACCACCCAGCACCGCAATCAGTACCGGCCCCGCCTTGACGCCCATGATACTGATCAGCCCCGGGCTGTCGCCGTAGGCCTCTACCAGCCGTAGCGCTGCATCATTCACCCGGTCAGATACCGAGGTCACCTGACCGGCTGCCTCGAGCGCCGGCAGCACTGCGGGAACCGTCTCGATGATCTCGTCCGCGTGATCATTGATTGAGCTGAACAGCATCGCCGCTTCACGCAGCTTCTGTACCACCCCGGGGTTGGTGATCTTGGCAATGCCCAGCGACTCACTACCCTCCAGCATGCCGTCGAGTACCCGGCCCAGATGATCGGAGTCACGGCTGAACTGGTCGATGGCTGCCGCCGTCGCCTGGCCGCCCGCCAACACCTTATTCACGTTTTTATCGATACGTTCAGAGAGCATCAATTGGCGGGAGGCAATGGATATCTGTACCGGGTCCGCATTGGTTGCCACCAGATCGCTGACCACCTGTTCGGAAAGTTCCTGCAACTGCGGCATGAACTCGGTAATCACACTGATAAACTCCTGCACCGACAGAATGGCATCCCGGTTTGACAGGATGTCATCAGCATTCTGGCGCAACTCCAGCCAGGCGTTTTCAACTTCGCGCAACTGCGCAGAGACCGGTTCAGGCGAGGGCGGCAAATTCACCGCCGGGTCGCCCTGTTTCAACTCCGACATGATGCGTTCGAACTTGTCCCGGGCTTCCCGCAACTGAGCGAAAGCCGCCTTGTTGCCAGCCGCCGCTGAGAGCGCGCTTTTGGCGATCTCCTGGGAGACCACGCGCTGCTCTTCAGAACGGATAATGTAGATTTCGTCATTGGCCGCCCATTTTGCCACATTGGCAAATGCCAGCAGTGTCACTAGCAGCGTGACCAGCAAGCCGATTGACAGCACAACCACCAGCCTGTTTGAGGCCGCTCCACCACCTGTACGTCTGGTAACCCTGGTATTCATTTAGTCTCTCTCCCGCAAGAGGCTTGTTCTTGTAAGGTTTCCGTTGCCACAAAAGACAAAAGTTCACACACAGAAATCGCCTGGAAAAAAATCATCCTGGAATCCGCAGATACCAGGTTCATAGCGAAGCCACCCTGAACTCGGTGTTTTCCGCCAGCAGATTCATACTGAACACCGGCCTGACCGCGTCCTCAACCTGGTACGCACCCTGGACAAACTGCCGAATATACTCCGGCAGGATGGGAACCCCGGTGCGCTGCTCCTCAAGGAAGTGACGCATGCCCTGAACATTCCCTACCAACAATCCGGAATACACTCCCTGGTGATTGATGACCAGCACCCGGCTGCGCCGCCCGATCACTAAGGGCGCCCCGCCCAGGAACTGCTGAAGATCAATAATCGGCAGCAGATTTCCACGAATATTTGCCATCCCAAGCAGCCAGGCCTGTGTACCGGGCACCTGGGTCAGCTCCTCCGGATAGTTGAGAATCTCCTTGACCTCCTGGAGCGGCGCAATCACACCCAGACCGGAAATACTGAACAGCACACCTTCCCAATACTGCTGAATCTTGTGCTTGGGCAGACCCACCGCATACTGGTGACTTCTGTTTTCGATAGTCTGCAGCAGCTGCAGCAGATCGGCCGATGTAGTTTCCGTCATATTCTTCTTATCAGCCGGCAAGAATGTTCCTGATCTTACCGAGCAGATCCTCTGCCGCCACGGGTTTTACCACATACTCCTTGGCACCCTGCCGCAATCCCCAAGCGCGATCAGTCTCCTGATCCTTCGTGGTCACCACGATAACCGGGATGTCCTGGGTCTCCGGCAACTTGCTGAGCTGACGTGTCGCCTGGAAACCGTTCAATCCCGGCATCACAACATCCATCAACACAAGATCAGGTCTTGATTCTTTTGCTGCTGCAACACCCGACTCGCCATCCGAGGCGGTAATCACCCTGTACCCGCCACTCTCAACAATCCCTTTAAGAATGTGCGTCTCCGTTGGGGAATCATCGACGATCAAAATGGTTGCATCCACAGCAGCATTTTCACCGGATTGTTCTGCACTGTTTTTCTTAAAAAAACTTCTCATAATCTAATCTCTGCGGCTTTATTGGGATACGGGCTCAGGAGCGGCTCATCAGGCGGCCCTGGCGATGTGTTTTCGAATGGCACCCAGTAGCTCATCTTTGGTAAACGGTTTGGTAAGATACTCCTCGGAGCCGACAATGCGTCCCCGGGCACGATCAAACAGGCCATCCTTGGAGGAGAGCATGATGACCGGGGTCTTTTTGAACTCACTGTTATGCTTGATAAGGGCACAGGTCTGATAGCCGTCCAGCCGCGGCATCATGATATCCACGAAGATGATATCCGGATTGGTGTCAGCGATTACCGAAAGCGCCTCGAAACCGTCATTGGCGGTGAACACCTCACACCCGGCTTTTTTCAGCAGGCTCTCGGCGGTCCTGCGAATTGTCTTGCTATCATCGATGACCATCACCTTCCGACCGGAGATATCGACATCTTCATTCATTACCCAGCTTCCTTTGATTCGCACAACCCTTGGTATGGACGATACAGCACCGTCCCTGCCGTTGGCCGCGGTGATATATTTACCCATCCGCATCCAACAGGGATCACATTCAATTTACCGTGGTCAGTCCCCACAACTGCCAGAGCTGCATCCCACCACGATAGTAATATATCTTTTCTGCCGGATAACCCACTGCCAGCAAGCCGCGAATTGCCCTGGGTGATTGCCCGCATTCAGGACCGTTACACCAGAGCACCAGTTCCTTGCAGTCGGTGAAGTCCCACTTGTCCGTCATATGTTCGGCGTCCAGCACACCCCACTGCTCCAGTGTCTGCGTCAGCGCCCCGACCGGCTCCCTCTGCTTGGCGCCGAACAACAATAGCGCCTCTACCATTTCTATGTCTTCGACGTCTTTACTCAAATCTGTAAAGGGAATATTGATCGATCCAGGAATGGTACCCTTGGCGTACCACTCCGGTGTTCTGGCGTCGATCAGGAGTCCCAGACCATCCCGCAACTGATTCTCCATAAAGTGAAAAACTTCAATTTCACCGATCGTCTTGACCGACTGATCCACTTCCATCGGTCCGATGCAGAACGGCGGGCAAGGCCGGGCGGTCTTGGCGTAGTAGCCGCGCAGTTCATAATCAGGGTCCTGCACCCGCTGTACCTTGACCGAACGACCTTTGTGAATCACATGAAGATAGGGCTTTCCCTTGTAGAGCATGATCGCGCCATCATCCGCGCCCACCTTCACTTCATCTTCGGCACCAAACCCCGTCCCCGCCGCCAGCGACAGGACAGCAAAAACGGCCAGAAAGACCATTAACTTCCTCATACATTACCCCCATTGAGACCTGCTATCTGACGTAGCTTAATTATTGAAACTTCACTGTTACTTTCAGCTGTATCGTCCGGTTATCGTCTAACCTGAATATTTTTTTTCTGTTTTTGCCATCATCGATGCAGAAAACGATCCATGATCTTTTTTCTCAGCTCAGAAATAGTCGCGCCGGATTGATACTCCTGATATATCTCTTCCTGGCTGCTAGGTCCCAGCTTGCTGTAAAACACAGCGCTGCCGGCATATTTTTCCTTCAACTCACTCTCAAAGGATTCACGGGAAAGTCGGTCACCCGCCACCTCTGCGGAAGCCACGCCTGCGGCAGGCTTGTCAACCTTGCCAGCCTCCTGTTGAAGAGCGCTCAGATAATCATCTTCTCCGGCCGCACTCACTGAGAACGAGATCACAAAACCGAAAATCACCCGGCAGGACCAGCGCAGTGTCGGGACAACCCGGCCTGTTTCACCACGAAATTGCCACATCCTCATAACACATCACACCTCCCAAACCACACATACACTAGAGATTCAAAATCCCACGCCTGACAGCCTTTCACTGCCCTCAAACGCCCATTCCATTGGGTGTAATTGTAATAATCGGGTCCCTGTATGAATCTGATTTTTTCTAGCCATGGCGCTTTATTACGATCATAACCTGAGAGAAAATAGCAACAGATAACCCCCACTGCAACCATGAAAAAGGAAAGTTGCCACAAGGTCGCCGACAAACAGACCGTCCTCGGGTATTATTGGAAAATGACTATTACTCTCGGTGTCGTGATGGATCCGATTGATTCCATCAACATAAAAAAAGACAGCACCTTTGCCATGCTGCTGGAAGCCCAGCGACGTGGCTGGGGGGTGCGATACATGGAGCAGCAGGATCTGTATCTGGACAACGACCGGGCCTGTGCCCGGGTCCGGACTCTGCTGGTTGAAGAGAATCCCCAGGAGTGGTTCCGTTTTGTAGGTGATGAAACCATCCCACTGGATGAACTTGATGTCATCCTGATGCGCAAAGACCCACCTTTCGACATGGACTATATCTACTCCACTTATCTGCTGGAGAAAGCGGAAGAGCGTGGTGTATTGATCGTCAATCACCCGGCCAGCCTGCGAGACTGTAACGAGAAGCTGTTTACCGCCTGGTTTCCCCAGTGCTGCACACCTACTCTGGTCACCAGCAATCGGGAACGAATTCTTCGCTTCATGGAGCAGCAGAAAGACATTATTCTCAAGCCACTGGACGGGATGGGCGGCAGCTCGATTTTCCGCATACGCCAGGGAGATCCCAATGCCAATGTGATTATCGAAACCCTGACCAGCCACGGCAAACGGCTCAGCATGGCGCAACGCTTCGTACCCGAGATCAGTCAGGGCGACAAACGCATTCTGATGGTGGATGGCGAGCCGGTTCCCTATGCCCTGGCGCGAATCCCCAAGCCGGGTGAAACCAGAGGCAATCTGGCGGCCGGCGGCACCGGCCAGGGTATTCCGCTGTCAGAACAGGATCGCTGGATTGCCCTTCAGGTAGGCCCCAGCCTGAGGCAGCGTGGCATACTGTTCGCAGGACTGGATGTAATCGGTGATTATCTTACCGAGATCAACATCACCAGCCCGACCTGTATCCGCGAACTGGATAGCCAGTTCGGACTCAATATCAGCGCCCAACTGATGGATCGTATTGAAGAGAAACTGGCTGCATGAAGTGTCTGAAAACCGTTGCCTGGCTGATATTACTGCTACTCCTGACCGGCTGCGACACGCCCCCACCGATCTACAAGGGAAAATTCCTGGCCTTTGGCACCCTGGTGGACATCTCTATCGCCGGACTGCCTGAGCGGGAGGCCCAGGCCGCCACCGACATCATAGAAGATGACTTCAAGCGCATGCACCGCTCCTGGCACGCCTGGGATCCGGGCCCGCTGGGTCGGGTCAATCGACTGATTCAGACCGGCGAGACCTTTTCCGCGCCGCCTTCCGTGCTGCCGTTAATCAAACGCGGCATCGGGTTGTCAGACAAAAGCAATGGCCTGTTCAATCCGGCCATTGGCCAATTGATCGATTTATGGGGTTTTCACAGCAACGATCCGAACGGACATCGCCCTCCGCCACAGGCAGCCATTGACCGGATGCTGGCTGACGCACCAAAGATGAGCGACCTGCAGCTGGACGGTATACAGATGCGCAGCAACAATCCCTCGGTCAAACTGGATTTTGGCGCCTTCGGGAAAGGCTATGGAATTGATCTCGCCATGGAGCACCTGAAAGAGCTGGGCATTCAAAACGCCATTCTTAATGCTGGCGGAGACCTGCGGGCGATAGGCAACAAGAACGGCGAGCCCTGGCGCATCGCCATACGTCACCCGAGCGGTGAGGGGGTGCTGGGCGTTATAGAGACAAAGGGGAGTGAAAGTATCTTCACCTCGGGCGACTACGAGCGAAATTTCACCTGGGAGGGCAAACGCTATCACCACATCATCGACCCCAGAACCGGCTATCCTGCCATCGGCACCCGCTCGGTGACCGTGATCCATGATGACGCCACCACGGCGGATGCGGCCGCTACCGCCCTGTTTATTGCCGGCCCCTCAAACTGGTATGAGATCGCCCAGCGCATGGGAATAGGCTATGTACTACTGGTCGACTCGGACGGCATCCTGCACATGAATCCGGCGATGCAGGAACGGGTTGAACTGACCGACAATAGCTACACCATCAAGCTGAGCCCCCCGCTCACAACGAAACCCGGACATTGACCGGCCAAGGCATAATGAAGCGTTCCGGCATAATCACCTCGATAGACCGACTGGGACTAACGTTGTTCGTGGCGGTCACCCTGCATGCCATCATCATTCTGGGCATCAGCTTCACCCTGGAGACACCGAAAAAGCCCCCCACACCTGATCGTACCCTGGAGATCATGGTGGTGCAGAATCCCAAAAAACCCGAGATAAAAAAGCCGATAGAGAAGGCAGACTTTCTTGCCCAGTCCAGCCACGAGGGCGGCGGAGACCAGACCGAGAAGGTACGTCCCAAAACCGAGATAACGCCTCCAACACCACCCCAGCGGCGGGAGCAGGTCCAGGCGGCACCTACATCACCACCGACACCCGAAACAACGGCAAAAAAACCCAGGAAGGTGCTTACCCGGCAACAGCCGACCGAACAGAGGATCGAAACCACACCCAAGCAGCAGCCGAAGCCGTCCACACCAAAAAAGGTGACCGCGGCACAGTTGCTGGCCAGCACCAACCAGGAGATCACCCGGCTGACCGCCGAACTGGACAAAAAAACCAAGGCCTACGCCAAGCGCCCGCGCCGCAAAACCCTTATGGCAAGCACCCAGGAGTACAAATATGCCAGTTACCTGGATGCCTGGCGACGCAAGGTGGAGCGGGTCGGCAACCTGAACTATCCGGATGAGGCAAAACGGCGCAAGCTGTATGGCAACCTGGTACTGCACGTGGCGATTCGCCCCGATGGTAGCGTCAGGGCAATCAATGTGCGCAAATCCTCAGGGCACAAGCTGCTGGATGACGCGGCCATCCGCATTGTCAAGCTCTCCGCCCCGTTCGCCCCCTTTCCGGCCGAGATCAGAAAAGAGACCGATATCCTCGATATCATCCGTACCTGGCAGTTCCGCAACAACGACCAACTTTTTTCAAAATAGTATCCGCTGGTGGTTGCGGAGCACACCCCCGCATCCGATACTATATAGCCATGAGCAACCCTGAATCCCTGACCAACCAGTTTCTCATCGCTATGCCGGGGCTGGATGATGCCAATTTTCACCATACCGTGACCTATCTCTGTCAGCACGGACTTGAGGGCGCCATGGGTATAGTCATCAACCGACCTTCCGGTTTGCGCCTCAATGACATTCTCGAACAGCTTGAGATCAGTGACAGCGCCCTGCCATCTGCCGAACAGCCGATCTATATAGGCGGGCCGGTACAGACTGACCGCGGTTTCGTGCTGCACACCAGCGGAGGCGAGTGGGATTCAACACTGCAAATCACCTCTACCATCAGCATCACCACCTCTCGGGACATCCTGGATGCCATCGCCAAGGGCAAGGGACCGGAAAAGTCCCTGATCGCTCTCGGTTACGCCGGTTGGGGAGTAGGTCAACTGGAACAGGAGATGAGTGCCAACGCCTGGCTGAACGGGCCGGCGCCGGAGAATGTGCTGTTTGATCTGCCGGCGGAGGCGCGCTGGGAAGCCGCCGCAAAAGCTCTCGGGATTGACCTGAACCTGCTGTCGGGTGAAGCCGGGCATGCCTAGGAACCCGGCCGATTTCAAACTGACCCACCCGGTTCAGGATTCCCGCTCCGCAGTTGATCCCCTATCTCCGGGGCCGCATGGAATTTTCGGCAGTCATTCAGACGCCTGCCGAACTGCACGCTGATCCAGCGCGAAAAAATGGGTACACTACTGGGCTTCGACTACGGCACCGCCAAGATCGGCATTGCCGTCGGCCAGACCGAGACCGGGACCGCCAATCCACTCACGACCCTGCGGGCCATCCAGCAAAAACCTGACTGGACAGCGATCGGCAGACTGATCGACGACTGGCTACCGGAGGCACTGGTGGTAGGCCTGCCGTATGACATGGATGACACAGAGACCGAGATTGCGCCCCTGGCGCGCCGCTTTGCCCGGCAATTGGAAGGTCGTTACCGGCTCCCTGTGCACATGGCGGACGAGCGGCTTACCTCACAGGTAGCCCGGCAGTTACTGGGGCGCAAGATAAAAAAATATGAAGAACTGGACGCTATTGCAGCAAAACTGATACTGGAAACCTGGCTAAGTGAACGACGATAAAATCTATATGCAGGCCGAAGCGATTGATGAGCTGATCGGCGAAATGACACAAGCCATCAAAACCCGCCTTGAGGTTCAGCAAATCAAGGACCCGGTCATGATCGGCATTCACACTGGTGGCGTCTGGCTGGCGGAGCGACTGCACAAACTGCTGGGAATCAAACAACCGCTGGGCACCCTGGACATCTCATTCTACCGGGATGATTTCACCCGTATCGGCATGAACCCGAAGGTCAAGCCGTCACAGATCCCCTTCGAGCTGGAGGACCGCCACATTATCCTGGTGGATGATGTGCTGCAGACCGGCCGCACCATCCGCGCCGCCATGAACGAGATTTTCGACTACGGCCGCCCCGCCTCGATCACCCTGGCCACCCTGGTGGAGCGCAGCGGTCGAGAGCTGCCGATACAGCCCAGCGTGGTGGGCGTACGGCCGCCCCTGACCAGCGAACAACAGATAACATTGACCGGGCCGGACCCGCTCAAGCTGATCATCGGCACCTCGAAACAGGAGACCAGGGGAACATCGTGAGCAAGCCCAATATCCAACTCGACAGCCACGGCAGACTCAAACACTTCCTCACGATTGACGGCCTCAAGCGGGAGATGCTGACCGAAATACTCGACACCGCCGAATCCTTCACCGGGGTATCGGAACGGGTGGTCAAGAAGGTACCGCTGCTGCGCGGCAAGACCATCTGCAACCTGTTCTTCGAGAACAGCACCCGCACCCGCACCACCTTCGAAGTGGCGGCCAAGCGGCTCTCGGCGGATGTGCTCAATCTCAATGTCAGCACCTCCTCCACCACCAAGGGCGAGACCCTGCTGGATACGCTGCGGAATCTCGAAGCGATGCACGTGGACATGTTCGTGATCCGCCATTCAGACAGTGGTGCCGCGCACTTTTTCGCCACCCACGCCGCACCTCATATCAGCGTCATTAACGCCGGCGACGGCCAGCATGCACACCCCACCCAAGCGATGCTGGACATGTTCACAATCCGGCGCCACAAAGGGGAGTTCACCGGACTGCGGGTGGCCATAGTCGGGGATGTGCTGCACTCCCGGGTGGCCCGCTCACAGATCCTGGCCCTGAACACCCTGGGCACATCCGAGGTCCGGGTGATTGCCCCGCGCACCCTGCTGCCACCCGACCCCCGCACCCTGGGGGTGCACATTTTCCATGACCTGGAAGAGGGCATCCGGGATGTGGATGTGGTGATCATGCTGCGTCTGCAGAAAGAGCGCATGACCGGCGCCCTGCTACCCAGCGAGCATGAATACTTCCAGCTCTACGGACTCACCGAAAAGCGCCTCAAGGCGGCCAAGCCGGACGCTATCGTAATGCATCCAGGCCCCATCAACCGGGGTGTGGAAATGGATTCCCAGGTGGCCGACGGGCCGCGCTCGGTGATCCTCCAGCAGGTGAGTTTCGGTATCGCCGTGCGCATGGCGGTGATGTCCATGACCATGGGTACCCAGGCCCAGGGAGCAGCGGCACGATGAACGCCCCCAACAGCACCTCTATTCTCGGCGGACGCCTGATTGATCCAGCCAGCGGTATCGACAGCGTCACGGACATTTTCATACACAATGGAAAAATCCTGGCCATTGGCGAGCCACCCGAGGGCTTCACCGCCCACCACACCATTGATGCCAGCGGCCAGATTGTCTGTCCCGGCCTGGTGGACCTGAGTGCCCGGATGCGCGAACCCGGTCAGGAACATATCGCCACCATCGCCAGCGAAACCGCGCTGGCGGCCCGATCCGGCATCACCACCCTCTGCTGCCCACCGGACACCGATCCGGTTATTGACACACCGGCGGTTGTCACCCTGCTGTTGCGCCGCGCCAAACGCTCGGCGCGGGCGCGACTGCTGCCGATCGGCGCTATGACCCAGCAACTGGCTGGCGAACACCTGAGCGAAATGGTGGCCCTGAAACGGGCCGGCTGTGTCGCCATGAGCAACGGCTACGCCCCGCTCGCCAACACTCTGGTTGAACGGCGCGCCCTGGAATATGCCGCCACCTTTGGCATTACAGCGATCCTGCGCCCGGAAGACCGTCATCTGCGTAACAACGGCTATGCCCACGAAGGACCGGTGAGCGCCCGCCTGGGTTTACCTGGCATCCCGGAAGCGGCCGAGTCGGTGGCGGTGGCCAGGGATCTGGCCTTGGCCGAGCACACCGGCTGTCGCATCCATTTCCACCTGCTCTCCAGCGGCACAGCGGCACGCATGATCGAACAGGCCCAACAGCAACGCCTGCAGGTGTCCGCCAATGTGGCCGCCCACCAGTTACACCTGACCGAGATGGATATCGAGGACTTCGACAGCAACTGTCACCTGAACCCGCCCCTGCGCAGCCTGGCAGACCGGGAGGCCTTGCGTGCAGCCCTTGCCAAGGGGGTAATCGGCGCCATCTGCTCGGATCACCAACCGCTGAAAGCAGACGCCAAGGAGGCGCCCTTTCCCTCCACCGCCACCGGCATGGCCGGTTTGCAGACCCTGCTGCCGCTGACCCTTAAACTGGTGGATGAGGGGGTACTCGGCCTCTCCGAGGCGATTGCCCGCATCACTTGCGGTCCGGCGGATATGCTGGGCCTCCCCTATGGCAGGCTCCAGCCGGGCAGCAGCGCGGACATCTGTATATTTGATCCCCACAGACACTGGGTCCTCAAGCGGGAGGAGATGCCAAGCTCGGGACGCAACACCCCCTTTATCGGCTGGGAGTTCCAGGGCCAGGTGACCCATACCCTGTTTGAAGGGCGCATCGTTTTCCACTCCGACAGTACAACCCAGGCTTGAGCCAGCACATGACAGACAGCAGACCCCACAGAGACACCATCTTCCTGGAAGAGGCGGAGATCATCTCCCACCAGGCGTTCGAAGGCGATCAATACATTCTCCGCCTGCGGGCGCCCCGCTGTGCTGAAAAGGCGCTTCCCGGCAGTTTCGCCCATATCCAGTGCGACAACTCCAGGCCGCTGCGCCGACCGATTTCCATCATGCGCACCTCGGCGGAGCAGGGCTGGGTGGAATTCCTGTACAAGGCCGTGGGTGAAGGCACCCGCCTGCTGGCCCGACGCAAACCGGGCGAGCGGATCAGCGTTCTCGGCCCCATCGGTGTCCCTTTCAAGTTCAATCCGGAGCGCTCCCGGCCGCTGCTGATCGGCGGCGGGGTCGGCATGCCACCGATGGTTTTTATCGCGCAGGCACTGGCGGGCAATGCCGAGTTCAAACCGCTGGTGATCCTCGGCTCCGAGGTGCCTTTCCCCTTCAAGCCCCAGCCTTCGGCCCTGCTGATGCCAGAGATGCCGGACGGGGTCATCGCCAGCATGCCGCTGCTGGATGACTGGCACATACCGAGCCGGCTGGCCAGCCTGCAGGGTTTCCCCGGCTGCCACGAAGGCTACGTGACCGATCTGGCGCGTCACTGGCTACAGGCATTACCTGCGGATGAACTGGCCCAAGTGGAGATCTTCTCCTGCGGGCCCCATCCGATGCTGGAGAGCGTGGCGCGGCTGGCAGGTGAATTCAGCCTCCCCTGTCAGGTCTCACTGGAAGAGTTCATGGCATGCGGCGTGGGCGGTTGCGCCGGTTGCGTAGTAGAGGTGCAGACTGGCCAGGGTCCTGCCATGAAGCGGGTCTGCGTGGATGGGCCGGTGTTC
The DNA here is from genome assembly GCF_963675335.2 of Sedimenticola selenatireducens. Lineage (NCBI taxonomy): Bacteria > Pseudomonadati > Pseudomonadota > Gammaproteobacteria > Chromatiales > Sedimenticolaceae > Sedimenticola > Sedimenticola selenatireducens. The sequence continues at coordinate 234,801 of NZ_CAXXYC010000001.1, read as the reverse complement.
GACGCGCGCGCGGTGTTTCCGTCCTGAGAGCCGGCCACAGCGGGCGGGAACCGATCCCGCATCCCGATGCATTCCCACGCGGAGCGTGGGAACGAGGGGCTCCCGGGATCTCAAGGTGACGTAGGTTGGGTTCCGACGCTCGCAGTTTCGTAGGTTGGGGTGAGGAACGAACCCCTAGATATCTTCCTCATCCAGCAGTGAGACCGTATTCATCCTCGCCGCATGGCGCTCCGCATCACCCCCTCCCAGCTTGATCATCAGACGCACCTCGTTGGCCGAGTCGGCATACAGGATGGCATCTTCATAGGTGATCTCGCCGTCGGTATAGAGCTTGTAGAGCGCCTGATCGAAGGTGACCATCCCCTGCTCGGTGGAGCGCTTCATCAGTTCCTTCAGCTTGTGCACCTCACCCTTGCGGATCAGGTCGGATGCCAGGGGGGTATTCACCAGGATCTCCACCACCGGCCGGCGGCTCTTGCCATCCGGACGGCGAATCAACTGCTGGGCGATAACCGCCCGCAGATTCAGCGAGAGGTCCATGAACACCTGGTCACGGCGATCTTCCGGGAAGAAATTGATCATCCGGTCCAGTGCCTGGTTGGCATTGTTGGCATGCAGCGTGGAGAGCACCAGGTGGCCGGTTTCCGCGAATGCAATCGCATGCTCCATGGTTTCCCTGGTGCGGATCTCACCAATCAGGATCACGTCCGGCGCCTGACGCAGGGTGTTCTTCAGCGCCACTTCATAGGACTCTGTATCTATACCCACCTCGCGCTGGGTAATGATGCAGCCGTCATGATTGTGGATAAACTCGATCGGGTCCTCAATGGTGATGACATGGCCTGAACTGTTGCGATTCCGGTATCCCACCAGGGACGCCAGCGAGGTGGACTTGCCCGTTCCCGTGGCACCGACAAAGAACACAATCCCCCGCTTGGCCATTGCCAGCTCCTTCAATATGGGGGGCAACAGCAGATCATGGATCTCCGGGATACGGGTCTCGATACGCCGCAGCACCATGCCGACGGCATCCCGCTGCACGAAGGCACTGACCCTGAACCGTCCCGCCCCCTTGGAGCTGACCGCAAAGTTACACTCATTGGTCTGGTTAAACTCTTCCCGCTGGGCCGGTGACATGATGCTCATCACCAGTTCCCTGGACTGCTCATCGCTGAACTTGGTCTTGGCCACCGGCATGATTCGGCCATTGACCTTGATGCAGGGCGGCATGCCCGCGGTAATAAAGAGGTCGGAGGCCTTTTTCTGGGCCATCAGATTCAAGATTGCATTAAAGTCCACTTTATCCTCGCTACCGATTTCCACCGGCTCCATGATTCACGCATGCATTAACTACTGAATATCTCTTTGTTCATCGCCTTGGAACGTGCATCCAGCCGACTGATCATTCCCTTCTTCACCAGCTCCTGCAGATGCTGATCCAGCGTCTGCATGCCATGGGCCTGTCCGGTCTGGATCGCCGAGTACATCTGCGCCACCTTGTCCTCGCGGATCAGGTTGCGGATCGCCGGCGTACCGACCATGATCTCCCAGGCGGCGGTACGGCCACCCCCTACCTTCTTCAGCAGGGTCTGGGCGATCACTGATCGCAGCGATTCCGACAGCATGGAGCGGACCATCGATTTCTCCCCGGCCGGGAACACATCGATAATACGATCGATGGTCTTGGCCGCCGAACTGGTATGCAGGGTACCGAACACCAGGTGTCCGGTCTCGGCCGCCGTCAACGCCAACCGGATGGTCTCCAGGTCACGCAGCTCACCGACCAGAATAATATCCGGGTCCTCACGCAGTGCCGAACGCAACGCCTCGGAAAAACCCAGGGTATCCCGGTGCACTTCACGCTGGTTGATCAGGCACTTCTTGCTGGTGTGTACAAACTCGATTGGATCCTCGATGGTGAGGATATGGGCATACTCATTGTCGTTCTTGTAATCCATCATCGCCGCCAGCGTGGTGGATTTACCCGAACCGGTGGGCCCGGTCACCAGCACCAGCCCGCGTGGCACATTGACAATATCCTTGAAAGTTTCCGGACAACCCAGATCTTCCAGCGTCAGCACCTTCGACGGAATGGTACGGAAAACCGCGGAAGCACCGCGATCCTGATTGAAGGCATTGACACGAAAACGGGCAAGACCCGGTATCTCGAAGGAGAAGTCCGTTTCCAGAAACTCCTCGTAATCTTTCCGTTGCTTGTCGTTCATGATGTCATAGACCAGACCATGAACGATCTTGTGGTCCAGTGCCGGTACATTAATCCGGCGAATATCCCCGTCCACCCGAATCATGGGTGGCAATCCCGCCGAAATATGTAAGTCCGAAGCCTCATGCTTGACGCTGAAGGCAAGAAGCTCAGCAATATCCATACAACACTTCTCCCGTTATTTTGTTATCTGTATGGCACGCCGTGACACTATCCCCACTGCCCCGGTTGTGCCTGCCGTTTACGGATTAGCGGCCGCTATTGGGGAAACTGGTATTTATTTGTTTTAATATCCAAGCTGCAACCGCACCCCATTACCAACCCATTATAGACACACAGGCCTATCAAGATCATGCCCTCTATCCAATCCCGGCTCGAATCCGTCAGACAGCAGATCCAACAGGCTGAACAGAAGTACCATCGCGACGCCGGTACGGTGCAACTGCTGGCTGTTAGTAAAACCCGCCCTGTGGAAGATATTCTCCAGGCCGTCGAGGCCGGGCAACACCGGTTTGGCGAGAGCTATATCCAGGAGGCCCTCGACAAAATCGAACAGCTCGGCAATCTGGCTCTCGAGTGGCACTTTATCGGCAGGATACAGGGAAACAAGACACGAGCCATAGCGGAAAACTTCGACTGGGTTCACAGTATCGACAGTGCCAAACAGCTGAGACGCCTGAATGACCAGCGTCCGGGGTCGTTGGCTCCTCTTAAAATCTGTCTGCAGATCAAGATAGACGAAGAAGAGAGCAAGGCAGGCATCCGGCCAGATGAGGCGCGAGAACTGGTTAAAGCGATGCACCACTACCCCAGGCTCTCGCTGCAGGGACTGATGACCCTTCCGGCACCTTCAGATCAGCTTGAGGCCCAACGGAAGCCATTCAGGCAACTGAGGGAGCTCAGGGATGAACTGGCCAGCGCTGAATTACCGCTCACCATGCTCTCCATGGGGATGACGGATGATCTTGAGGCGGCCATTGCGGAAGGCTCGACCATGGTACGTATCGGCACCGCCATCTTTGGCCCGAGACACTATCCCGCCCAGTCATGATCCGGCATATATCAGCCGATCCGAATGCGCTAGGATATAGGGTCAAATCAACCACAACAACCAACTACGATGACTGACATGAGCAGCAAGACCATCACATTTATCGGCGCCGGCAATATGGCCACCAGCCTGATCGGCGGCCTGGTCGCCGATGGCTACGCCCCGAAAAGAATCATTGCCAGCGACCCTGACAGTGGCAAGCTGGCCGATCTCTCGGCGCGCTTCGGCATCCAGTCAGCGACGGACAACAGCACCGCCATCCAGCAGGCGGATGTGGTGGTACTGGCGGTAAAGCCCCAGGTACTGGAGCGGATATGCGATGAAATCCGGCAAGTCGTGCAGCAACGGCAGCCCTTGCTGGTATCGATCGCTGCAGGCATCCGGGAGGCGGACATGCAGGCATGGCTGGGCGGCAATATCGCCCTGGTACGCACCATGCCCAACACACCCGCCATGCTGCAGGCCGGCGCCACCGTGCTGCATGCCGGCCGTGGCGTATCAGAGGCACAACGGGACCTGGCGGAATCCATTCTGCGCGCTGTAGGGCTGACCCGCTGGGTCGACAACGAAGCCTTGATGGATATCGCCACCGCCCTCTCCGGCAGTGGCCCCGCCTACTTTTTCCTGGTCATGGAGGCGATGGAGGCAGCCGCCATCAGCAACGGCCTGCCCGCCGATACGGCCCGCCTGCTCACCATCCAGACCGCCCTCGGTGCGGCGCGCATGGCCATCGAAAGCAGCGACGGCCCGGCAACCCTGAGACAGAAGGTCACCTCGCCGGGCGGCACCACCGAGCGGGCCCTGTCGATTCTGGAACAGGGCAATCTCAGGACCCTGTTCGAAGACGCCATCAGCGGTGCCTGTGAACGCTCCCGGGAGCTGTCAGAGATGTTGGGGAATCACTGATGGGCAGCAATTACCTGACCGATCCGCTGGCGTTCCTGATCCAGGTCATCTTCGACCTGATGATTCTGGTGGTGATGCTGCGCTTCATCCTGCAACTGGTGCGGGCCAACTTTTACAATCCGATCTCCCAGTTCACGGTCAAGATGACCACGCCGCTGTTGCGTCCACTGCGTCGGGTCATCCCCGGGATGGGCGGTATCGACATCGCCTCGATCGTGCTGATGATCCTGCTCAAGACCCTGGAACTGATCCTGATCATGCTGGTCTCGGGAACGGGGGTCCAACCCCTCGCCGCCATGGCCATCGCCATACCTGAGCTGATCAGTCTGGCTATTAACTTCTTCCTGATTGCCATTCTGATCCAGGTGATCCTGAGCTGGGTCAATCCGGGCAGCTACAGCCCTGCCACTGACCTGATCCAGAGCATCACGGCACCCCTGCTGAGACCGGCCCAGCGCCTGATCCCGCCCATTGGCGGCATCGACCTCTCTCCCATGGCGGTACTGGTGGGGCTGCAACTATTGAAAATGCTGCTGATCCCTCCATTGCAGATGTTAACCGCGGGCCTGCTCCTTTGACCGGGGACGATGGCCATCTTGAGCGCTGACTGGTATCGCTGGGAGGGGGATGACCTGCTGCTTCGCCTGCGGGTGCAGCCCAGGGCGGGGAGAGATCAGTTTGTCGGCCCTTACGGTGACCAGTACAAGGTGCGCATCACTGCTCCACCCGTGGAGGGCAAGGCCAACGAGCACCTGTTGCGTTTCCTCGCCAAGGCCTTCGGGGTCAGCCGGGAGCAGGTTAGCCTGATCAGTGGTGACAGCTGCAAAAACAAGGGATTCCGCATCCAGGGGCCGCGCAAATTCCCAATCTCCCTCACAAAACCATAAAAAACACCTGCGGTTTATTTGAATTTTCAACGCAGTAGCCGTGAAACTACCTATAATTTCTCGAAACTTCAGCCAACCCTGTAGTAAGATCGGCCAATAAAAACAGAAGGAGCGTCCTGTGGAGCGATCGCGACTGGAAACACAGTTGAAGGCCTACGAGCAATGGAAAGCGGATATTATTCGTACGGTCAAGCTCTACTACAGCTGGTTGAGCAAACATCGCCTGGCGACGGATGAGAGTGAAAAACGCATCCGGGAGTGCCTGGCATCGCTCTATAGCGATCGCCTGACCATCGCCTTCGTGGCCGAGTTTTCCCGCGGCAAGACCGAGCTGATCAACGCTATTTTTTTCTCAGACTTTGGCCGTCGCCTGCTCCCCTCCACCGCCGGCCGCACCACCATGTGCCCAACCGAGCTGTTCTATGACCAGCAGGCCGACCAATCCTACGTCCGGCTGTTGCCGATTGAAACCCGTCTGCAGGACACCAGCATTCGCGATTTGAAGCGTAAACCGGCGCTCTGGGTGACCTATCCGCTGAACCTGGACTCGGCGGATCAGGTCGAAGATTGCCTGCAGGAGGTGGTCAAGACCCGCAAGGTCACTTTGGCCGAGGCGGTTCGTCTGGGCATGTATGACCCCCAGCAGCACCCCAATCAGAGCCGGCCACCCGATTTCGTCGAGATACCCAAGTGGCGTCATGCCATGATCAGCTTCCCCCATCCCTTGTTGAAACAGGGGTTGACCATCCTCGACACCCCGGGACTCAATGCCCTGGGCAGCGAGCCGGAACTGACCCTGAAGATGCTCCCCTCCGCCCAGGCGGTGCTGTTCGTACTGGCCGCCGATGCCGGCGTCACCCGCAGTGATCTGGAGATGTGGCAGAACCATATCAAGGGCTTTCAACGCAGTCGCCAGCGCGGCCTGATTGTGGTGCTGAACAAGATCGACACGCTCTGGGATGAACTACAGGATGAGACGAGTATCAATGACGCCATCAGCCGCCAGCGCAATCACACCGCCCAGATACTTGGGGTCAACCGCAAGGCGATATTCCCGGTCTCTGCCCACAAGGGCCTGCTGGGTAAGATCAAGGGTGACGACAAGTTAATGGAGCAGAGTCGCCTGCTGAATCTGGAGCACTACCTGTCAAACGATATCCTCGACTCACGCCAGGAGATCATCAAGGATACGGTGACGGCCGAAATCAGCCAGATGGTCGAAAACACCCGCGGCATTGTCGCCACCAAACTGAACGGCATCCAGGCACAACTGGATGAACTGCGCCAGCTCAGCGGCAAAAGTCAGGAAGTGATCGAACACATGATGACCAAAACCCGCGCCGAACAGGCGGACTACATGCGCAACGTCAACAGCTTCCAGGCCAGCCGCAAAATCCTGAAAGAGCAGGCCACCACCCTGCGGGACGCCCTGGATCTGAAAAAACTGGAGCGTTCTATCACCGCCACCCACAACACCATGGCCGATAACTGGACCACTCTCGGCCTCAAATCGAGCATGCGCACCCTGTTCGACGACATGCGCAGCGACATGCAGGTGGTGGTGGACCAGAGCGAGCAGGCGCGCAAGCTGATCCGCAGTATCTATCGGCGGTTTCAGAATGAGCACGGCTTCTCCGTGGTGCAGCCGAAGATGTTCTCCATCATGCGTTACCGGGTTGAGCTTGAGATGCTCTATCAGGAGGCGGAGATTTTCCGCAAGAGCCCGGTTACCGCCATGACCGAAAAACATTTCGTGGTAAAGCGATTTTTTGTTGCCATGGTGAGTCGGGCCAAGGATATCTTCTTCCAGGCCCGACAGGAAGTGGACAGCTGGCTCAGCACCGCCCTGGAACCCCTCACCTTCCAGATCCGCGAGCACAAGGAGCAGATGGAACGCCGCCTGCTGGACCTGCAGAAGATCAGCCGCTCCCGGGACACCCTGGACTCCAGGGTGACTGAACTGAAGAATCAGCACAATGCAGTGGCTAAGCAGCTGACCATTTTACGAAATATCCACAATACGTTGAATACCAGCTATCCGCTGGCGGAAGAGGCGCGACCGAAACCCAAACTGGTATCGACCAGAAAAACCGCCAGTTGAGCCAGTCCGCCAGAATCAACTGCTGCCAGCAGCGCATTTTCATAAAGGCGCTTTAGCGCTATCCTTTAAGACAGAATGAGTTACCCCTCACACCGATGGACCCAGAAGAGAGGCAGCACCATGCAAGTTCGGATTTCCACGATTGCCGTCACCCTGCTACTGCTGCTTACCGCCACATTGGTGGCTGCCGAAAACAGTACCCGGGCCAACGGTTACACCATCCATCACAACGCCATTCCAACGGCGCTGCTGAGCCCCGAGGTGGCAAGCAATTACCGGATTGTGCGCAGCAAGTACCGTGGGCTGCTGAATATCAGCGTAATCCGGGATGTCCCGGGCACGACCGGTCAGCCGGTGACGGCCAAGGTGTCGGCCTACGCATTGAATCTGATCGGCAGGCGCCATGGCATAGACCTCCGGGAGATCCGCGAGGCGGATGCCATCTACTACATCGGGGATTTTCCCATCGTCGACGGGGAGACCTTGAATTTCATGCTTGAAGTGACCCCTGAAGGCAGCTCACGCCCGATCGACGCCACCTTGTCCCAGGATTTCTACATCGACTGAAATGGGCAACATACTCCCGTTCAAAAAGATCCGCGCCAGCGAACGCCACAAGGGCAATACACTTTGCCGCAACGGCCACCACAAATGGACACTTGATCAGTCCCAGGTATTCGATGTCAAGCAGGGCCGGCTGGTCAGTCGCTACCGCTGCAATCGTTGCGGCATCGTCCGCAACCGGGCGGAATAAGCCCAGCAGAGGATCTGCCCGACCAGACTGTAACCGGCACGCTCCGGCAGCAAGAGGCTTGGACAATCCGGGCAAGGTCTGAAACAATGCCTGCGCTAAAAAAAGCTGTTGAATTTTAACCATATCGTCCCCCACGACTCTCTTTATGCTGTTAGATATTGTTGCCATCATTGCCGGTATTACCCTGCTGGTCTGGGGTGCCGACCGGTTTGTCATCGGCGCGTCCGGCATTGCCAGCAATCTGGGGCTGCCGCCGATGATCATCGGACTCACCATCGTCGGTTTCGGAACATCGGCCCCCGAGATACTGGTCTCCGGCATGGCCGCCGTGCAGGGCAATACCGGTCTGGCCATCGGTAACTCTCTCGGTTCCAACATCGCCAATATCGGTCTGATCCTGGGTATCACCGCCCTGATTGCCCCCTTGAATGTCCAATCGGATACCCTGCGCCGGGAATATCCCATCCTGCTGGCGGTCTGTCTTGGCACCCTGCTGCTGATGCTGGATGGCACCCTGGGGAGAATCGATGGCATGGTCCTGCTGGTGGGGCTGGTGGCGATGCTCTTCGCCATGGTGCGCATTGGCATGCGCAGTCTCGCCAGCGACCCGATAACCGCCGAGATCCTGGACGAACTGCCCGAGGCGATGACCACCGCCAGGGCGGTGGTCAACTTCAGTCTAGGCCTGGCCCTGCTGCTGTTCAGCTCCCGCATCCTGGTCTGGGGTGCAGTCAATATTGCCACCGCCTACGGCGTCAGCGACCTGATTATCGGCCTGACCATCGTCGCCTTGGGCACCAGCCTGCCGGAACTGGCAGCCAGTATCGCCAGCGCCCTGAAGAATGAGCACGATATTGCCATCGGTAATGTCATCGGCTCCAATATGTACAATCTGCTGGCGGTCCTGGCGGTGCCGGGACTGATTGCCCCCGGCCCGTTCGATCCGCTGGTATTGACCCGGGACATGCCGATGATGATCGGTCTGACGCTGGCGCTGTTTATCATCAGTTACGGCTTCGGCGGTACCGGGCGCATCAACCGGATTGAAGGATTCCTGCTGGTACTGGCCTTTCTCGCCTATCAGGGGGTACTCTTCATGCACACCGGCAGTGTCAAGGCCGCTGAACCCGCGGCATATCAACAGACAGTAGAGCAGCAAGCCACATGAACAAGGACTGCAAGCCCTCTCCCGAAGAGGCAAAAAAACTCCAGGCCCTGGGACTGGCGGTGATTCATAACGAAGCATCAGCCATCCAGGCGCTATCTGATCGGATCAATGGCGATTTTGCCCATGCCTGCGGCATTATGCTGAACTGTGAAGGCCGTATCGTGGTGACCGGCATGGGTAAATCGGGCCACATCGGCAGCAAAATCGCCGCTACCCTGGCCAGCACCGGAAGTCCGGCCTTCTTTGTCCACCCGGGCGAGGCCAGCCATGGCGATCTGGGCATGATCACCGCCAAGGATGTGGTACTGGCCCTCTCCAACTCGGGAGAGACCAGCGAGCTGCTCACCATCCTGCCGCTGATCAAGCGCCTGGGCGTCCCGTTGATTGCCATGACGGGTAATCCTCAATCCAACCTGGCCCAGCAGGCTGATGTCCATATCGACGTCAGCGTGGCACAGGAGGCCTGCCCACTCAATCTGGCACCCACATCCAGCACCACCGCCACCCTGGCCATGGGGGATGCGCTGGCCATCGCGCTACTGGAGGCGCGGGGCTTCACCGAGCAGGATTTTGCCCGCTCCCATCCCGGCGGCAGTCTTGGTCGCCGGCTACTGCTGATGGTGAGTGATGTCATGGTAACGGGCGAACAGATACCCCGGGTCTCTGACCGGGCGAGCCTTAAAGATGCATTGCTGGAGATGACCAGGAAGGGGCTGGGCATGACGGCAATAATTGATGACCAGGGTCGTCTCGCCGGGATCTATACGGATGGCGACCTGCGCCGCACCCTTGACCGGCCGATCGATATACGTAACTGCCTGATAACCGACGTCATGACCCACGGCAGCACCACGGCCAGAGCCGACATGCTGGCAGCCGAGGTGCTGAAAATCATGCAGGAGAAGAAGATCAACTCCCTGTTTATAGTGGATGACCGGCAGATACCGATCGGCGCCCTGAATATGCACACCCTGTTGCTGGCGGGCATCGTCTGAGCGATGAATGCCTTGTGGCAACTCACTTAATGCGGTAGGAAAGATTTAAAAGATGCAGGAGATCCTGAACCGGGCGAAACAGATCCGCCTGATTATCTTTGATGTGGACGGGGTCCTGACCGACGGCAGCCTCTACCTGGGGGATGACGGGCAGGAGTACAAGGCGTTCAACTCCAAGGATGGCCTTGGCATGAAGCTGCTGCAGAAGAGCGGCGTGGAGATCGGCATTATCACCGGACGCACTTCCAACGTAGTAACCATTCGCATGGAGAGCCTGGGTATCCGCGATGTCTATCAGGGACAACGCCACAAGGTCCCGGCCTTCGAAGAGCTGCGGGACAAACTGGGCCTCAAAAATGAACAGATTGCCTATGTGGGTGATGACGTGGTCGACCTGCCCATCATGCGTCAGGTCGGGTTGGCGATTACCGTACAGGACGCCCACCCGCTGGTAAAACAACATGCCCACTGGCAGACTTTGGCCGGTGGTGGCCGTGGGGCGGCACGCGAGATCTGCGAAATGCTGATGGAGGCGCAGGGAACCCTGGAGCAGGCATTTGAAAAATATCTCAAGTAAAGCATCGATCACCCCGGTACCGCTGGTGGGAAGCAACGCCTTATGATCGATCAGAAAAACCTGATGATCGGCGGCATCCTGCTGCTACTTGTCGCGGGCACCTTCTGGCTGTCCAGACAGAACACAGCGGAAGATCCGGGGTACACCACCCGTGAACACAGGGCCGATTACTACCTGGAAGGGGTTGACTCCACCTTGATGGATCTCTCCGGCAAACCAGGCAAACGCCTGGTTGCCGAACGCATGACCCATTTTATGGACGACGACAGTACCGAATTGAAGTTACCCCGCCTCACCCTGTATGACCTGGACCGGCCGCCCTGGCGGGTCAACTCCGAAACTGGCTGGCTATCGGGGGATGGGGAGGTGCTTCTTTTGCAGGGTGCGGTTAAAATCGACCGTTCTGCGGCACTTGGGGTACGCCCGATGCGTATCAGAACCCGGGATCTGCGCGTGCAGCCGGGCGACAACTACGTGGAGACCGACGCTGAAGTGAACGTCCGCAGCAACAAGGACCACATCGACGCCAAAGGCATGCAGATATGGCTCCAGCAGCCAATCCGCATCAAACTACTTGCCAATGTACGAGGACGCTATGAAGTCAATCCCTAAGCCCCATCACACTGGCCGGCGCTGGTTCGCCATTGCCCTGCTGCTGATACTGCCGGGAGTTGTATCCGCCCTGCAGTCGGACAAGGACCAACCCATCTATATCGAGGCCGACGCGGTCGATATCGATGACCGAAGCGGCATCAGTACCTATAAAGGCAATGTGGAACTGACCCAGGGAAGCATCATTATCAAGGCCGACAAGGTAACAGTTACCCAGCGCCAGAACGAGACTGATCAGATCGAGGCGGTCGGCAAGCCGGTCACTTTTCAGCAGGATACTGAAGACGGCAAGGGCACTATCAAGGGCCGCGCCAAGAAGACCGAGTACTCTGCCAACAGCGAAATCATCAATATGATCGGTGACGCCGTACTCACCCAGGGTCAGGACACCTTCAAGAGCGACCGGATCATCTATGATCGCGCCCGGGCGGTAGTGAAGGCAGGTGCCAGCGCCAAGGGCAAAGAGCGCGTCAAGGTCACCATCGGTGGAAAAAAGTAATCGATCCATGACCCTGCTGGCTGCTGACAATCTGGCGAAACACTATCGCCGCCGCGCCGTGGTGAACGGTGTCTCCCTGAACGTTTTGAGCGGTGAAGTGGTGGGGCTGCTGGGACCCAACGGCGCCGGCAAGACCACCTGCTTCTACATGATTGCCGGACTGGTTCCCTCGGAAGGTGGAACCATCCGCATAGACGGTCATGACATCACTGCCCTGCCGATGCACGCCCGGGCGCGCCTCGGCCTGGGTTATCTGGCCCAGGAACCCTCCATCTTCCGCAAGCTGACCGTATTCAATAATATTTTCGCCATCCTGGAGACCCGCAAGGATCTGCGACCCCCGGAACAGATCGAGGCCTGCGAAGCACTGCTGGTGGACTTTAACCTCACCCATCTGCGCAACAACCAGGCGATGAGTCTCTCCGGGGGTGAACGTCGCCGCCTGGAGATCGCCCGATCACTGGCCATGGAGCCCCGCTTCATACTGCTTGACGAACCATTCGCCGGTATCGACCCGATCTCGGTCAAGGACATACAGAATATTATCCGTACACTCTCATCCCGGGGGATCGGCGTACTGATCACCGATCACAATGTCCGGGAGACCCTCGGCATCTGTCAGCGCGCCTATATTATCAGCGAAGGCAAGGTGCTGGCGGAGGGCGAACCGGAGCAGATTCTGGCCAATCAGGAAGTGCGCTCCGTCTACCTGGGAAAAGAGTTCAGTCTCTAGAGTTGATCATCAGTTGATTGACGGCAATAAACCATTTTCTCCTTGTGCGTCTGGTGATTTTTTACGCTAGAATGAAACTGTGAAAACCATACAAATTACGTACCAGATCCAGATACCCGCATGAAGCAAACGCTCCAGCTTCGCCTTGGCCAACATCTCACCATGACGCCGCAGTTGCAGCAGGCCATCCGCTTGCTGCAACTCTCTACGCTGGATCTCAAGCAGGAGATTCAGGAGGCGCTCGACTCCAACCTGATGCTGGAGACCGAAGAGGAGAACAGCGCCCGCGAAGAGGCCCGTGGGAATGAACAAGAGCGCACCATCGAGCGGCTCAATGGCGATGGCCTGAAAGGGGACAAGGCCAGCAGCAATGACCTCAACAACGAAAAAGAGGTCAACGGCGAGGCAAACTCCATACCGGAAGAGCTGCCGGTGGACAGCGGCTGGGACGATGTCTACGACAGCACGCTACCACCCTCTTCCGGACTGGCATCCCGGGACGCCGGCGACAGTGACTACCTGGCCCAGCGCCGCAGTGCCCGCACCCTCTACGACTATCTCACCTGGCAGTTGAACCTGACCCCGTTCAGCGATCTGGACCGCGAGATTGCCGTCTCAATCATTGACGGCATCGATGAAGACGGTTACCTGAGGATGGATCTGAACGAGATTCTTGTCAGCATGTCCGCTGACGAGGTTGAGCTGGATGAGATCGAAGCGGTGCTGCACCGGATTCAGCAATTTGACCCACCCGGCGTGGGCGCGCGTGACCTGAGGGAGTGCCTGCTGATCCAGCTAAGTCAGCTGACGGATCCCCATCCGTGCATGGCCCTGACCACTCAGCTGATCAACAATCACTTCGACCTGCTGGCCCAGCAGGATCATAACCAGATCAAACGCAAGCTGAAGATTGATGACGACACCCTGAAATCGATTAATCAGCTGATCCGCTCGCTGATACCGCGCCCCGGCAGCCTGGTGGCCGAAACCGAACCCCAATATGTCATTCCCGACGTATTCGTGACCCGCCGAGATGGCGTCTGGCATGTGGATCTGAACGCTGATGCCGCCCCCAAACTCCGGGTTAACCCGGAATACGCGCGGCTGATCCGGCGCGCCGACAACAGCGACGACAACAACTACCTGAAGAATCATCTGCAGGAAGCGCGCTGGTTTATCAAAAGTCTGATGAGCCGCAATGAAACGCTGTTGCGCGTGGCCACCAAGATTGTCGAACTGCAGCGCGGATTCTTCGAGCACGGCGAAGAGGCGATGAAGCCCCTGGTATTGAGGGACATCGCCGAGGCCCTGGAGCTGCATGAATCCACCATATCCAGGGTCACCACGCAAAAATATATGCATACCCCCCGGGGTACGCTGGAATTCAAGTATTTCTTCTCCAGCCATGTCAGCACGGCTGGAGGCGGAGAGTGTTCCGCCACCGCGATACGCGCACTGATCAAGAAACTGGTCGCTGCCGAGAAGCCGAACAAGCCACTCAGCGACAACAAACTGGCGAGCATACTCGCCGATCAGGGCATTCAGGTCGCACGGCGGACGGTAGCAAAATACCGCGAGTCCATGGCGATCCCGCCATCAAACGAGCGAAAGCGCCTCGTCTAGAGGCCAGTAACCAAGGAGCAAATCATGCAAATCAGCATCACCGGTCATCATGTGGACATCACCGAAGCCATGCGCAACTATGTCGAAACAAAATTCGAGCGCCTGGAACGGCACTTTGATCATGTCACCAAGATCCATGTCATCCTGAGTGTTGAGAAACTGCGCCAGAAGGCGGAAGCTACTCTCCATGTGAATGGCGCCGATGTCTTTGCCGACTGTGAAGAAGAGGATATGTATGCCGCCATCGACGGTCTGGTGGATAAAATCGACCGTCAGGTGAAAAAGCTCAAGGAGAAAAGCACCAACCATCGCAATGGTGTAGGCATGAAGGGAATCGATCCCGCCAACGCCGAAATCTAATCAACAGGCAAAATCATGTTTCCCGCAAATTTCATTACTGCCGAACGCATCAGCGCCGCGAATCCGGCCGCCAGTAAAAAGCGCGTACTCGAAGAGATAGCCGGACTGCTGGCCTCCGCCTCGGAGGAGCTCAACCAGGGTACTGTGTTCGACAAACTGCTTGAGCGGGAGCGATTGGGCAGCACCGGGCTGGGGCATGGCATAGCACTGCCCCACGCCCGTGTTGCCGGTGTCACGGAGGCCCGAGGCGCCTTCATCCAGCTCCAGTCCGGCGCCGATTTCGACGCTATAGACCAGCAACCGGTCGATCTGGTGTTCGGCCTCCTGGTACCGGAAGAGGCGACAGAAGAACATCTGCAACTCCTGGCAAAACTGGCCACTCTGTTCAGTGACGAAGCATTCTGCCAGAAACTCAGAAAAGCCCGGGACAGCGAGACACTGCTACAGGAGTTCATACAACAGGAACCGATGCCGATAAGCGCCAGCGGCTGATCCCTGGCCGCCTACAGAGGATCTCTGTTTTCGCTGCCGACACGCTTTTCTGCCATCCATCGTGTAATCAGAGGTAACGGAGACCCTATGAAGCTGGCCATCATCACCGGACTCTCCGGTTCTGGAAAAAGTGTCGCACTCCATACCCTGGAAGATGAAGGCTACTACTGTATCGACAATCTGCCGGTATTTCTGCTGCCTGCATTAGCCGGCGAGCTGGTCAAACGACAGGACAAGCGATTCCAGTTGGTCGCCATCAGTATTGATTCACGCAATACGCCCACCGAATTTGAAAGCATCTCCGCACTGCTGCAGCCGCTGAAAGCGGAGAAGATTCGCTTTGAGGTTATTTTCCTCGAAGCACAGGACGAGACCCTGATCAAACGCTTCAGTGAGACCCGGCGGCGTCATCCCCTGACCGGTGGCGCACGTCCGCTGGCGGAAGCGATCAGCTACGAACGGGAACTGATGGCGCCGTTCCTCAACGTTGCCGACATCCGCATCGACACCAGTCAGACCACTCTGCATGAGCTGCGGCACCTGATCCGTTCCCGCATCACCGAGCGGCTGGATACCAAGATTTCCCTGCTGTTTCAATCCTTCGGTTTCAAGCAGGGTGTACCCCGGGACGCGGACTTTGTCTACGACGCACGCTGCCTCCCTAATCCTCATTGGCAGCCGACGCTGCGCCAGCTCACCGGAAAAGACGAGGCTGTGCAGGCATTCCTCGGTGCGAGCAATGACGTGAAGCATTATCAAGCGGATCTGGCCCAATTCCTGGAACAGTGGATACCCCGTTTTGAAACCGAGGGGCGAAGCTATCTGACCATCGCTATCGGCTGCACCGGCGGACAACACCGCTCGGTCTATCTGGTGGAGCAACTGGCCATCCATTTCCGCGCCCATGGCAGGCAGATTCAGACCCGTCATCGGGACCTGCCACGGGAGGAGAAGGCACCGAATTAACCCAATAGGCAGTTTGCAGCCTGGATAAAGCCCAGCCCACGAAAGCCCGCAGACAGGCAATTCCTAACGGGCGGAATCCGGCGCATGGCACGGCGGCCACTCCCGGATTACACCACCTTGAGCACAGGTGGTGATGTCGGTTTCACCGGGAGCGGCTTCATCCAGGCTTCGGTGCCATGTGAGATGGATGGTTTGTTACCGGCACGGATTGTGCGATATTGTTTCCCCTTGGCATGGGCGATTTGAGCTTTTTATGGTCACAAAGCAGATTACAATTATCAATCGACTGGGACTGCATGCCCGCGCCGCGGCCAAGTTCATCACCGAGGCGGGACAATACAGCAGCACCATCCAGCTGATCCGAGACGCCAAACCGGCCAACGGAAAAAGCATTATGGAGGTGATGATGCTGGCAGCCAGCCAGGGTACGGAGTTGACACTCACCACCGAGGGCGATGATGAAATCGAGGCAGCCAATGCCCTCGAGGCCCTGGTCAATGACCGCTTCGGAGAGCCCGAATGACCTTTGCCGGTAACGGTATAGGCATCACCCGGGGCATCGCCATCGGCGAGGCCCATATCCTGCAGCGCGGCCTGCTGGAAATCAGCCCGCGTATGATTGATACCGCCGATGTCCCGGCCGAGATCAAACGCTTCCAACTGGCGGTGAACGGCGCCAGGGAAAGGCTTCATGAGATACGTCAGAAAATCCCCGGCAACACCCGCTCTGACATTATCGCCTTCATTGACACCCACCTCCTGATGATGAATGACGCTGCCCTGGTGGAGGTACCGATCAAGTTGATCCGCAAGCACGCCTACGCCGCTGAGTGGGCACTGCAGTTGCAGCGGGAATCCCTGGTGCAGGTGTTCGACACCATGGATGATCCCTACCTGAGAACACGCAAGGATGATGTGGAACACGTGGTGAATCAGATCCAGATGGCCCTGCTGGATCTGGATGATGAGAGCAACGACAACCTCAGTGGCAAGGTGATCCTGGCCCAGGACCTCACCCCGGCCGACACCATTGTGATGCGCCATCAGGGAATCGCCGCCTTCATTACCGAGTTTGGCGGCCCCATGTCCCATACAGCCATTCTGGCCCGCAGTCTCGATATACCGGCGGTTGTTGGTGTGCACAGCATCACCCGGTTGCTGCACCAGGGTGAAACCGTGGTGGTGGATGGAGAGCAGGGAGTAATATTGGCGGATGCCGATCAGGCCACCCTCGCCCATTATCAACACCGGATCAGCGCCGCCCAGAGCCGGGCCACCCAATTACGCAACCTGATCGGCAAGGCCGCCACCACCCGTGAGGGTGTGCGGGTACATCTGATGGCCAATATCGAACTCCCGGAGGATATTGAAACCACCCGGGAACTTCAGGCCGATGCCGTCGGCCTCTACCGTACCGAATTTCTCTATATGAACCGGCAGGGCATGCCGGATGAAGAGGAGCATTACCAGACCTACCGCCGGGTGGTGGAAGGACTCGACGGTATCCCGATCACCATACGCACCCTGGACCTGGGTGCCGACAAACAGGTCGACGGTTGCACTTCCTACTGCTGCAATCCGGCACTCGGGCTGCGCGCCATCCGTCTCTGCCTGAAGGAACCAAAAATGTTCCAGCCCCAGCTGCGGGCTATCCTGCGCGCTGCCGTTCACGGGCCGGTACGGATTATGATCCCGATGCTCTCCAATCTCCAGGAGGTGCGCAAACTGAAGGCCCTGCTGGCCGAAACCGAAGCCGCATTGAGTGCCGATGGCATACCGTTCGCCAAAGACATCCCGGTGGGTGGGATGATCGAGGTGCCAGCCGCCGCCCTGGCCGCCGACGCCTTCACCCGCGAGCTGGATTTCCTCTCTATCGGCACCAATGACCTGATCCAGTACACCCTGGCGATCGATCGCGTGGACGACGAAGTAAACTATCTCTATGACCCGTTACACCCCGCCATCCTGCGTCTCATTCAGATGGTAATCACTGCGGGCCAGCGCGCCGGGATCCCAATCAGCATGTGCGGTGAAATGGCCGGTGATCCACGCTACATCCCGCTGCTGATCGGCATGGGCCTTCGGGAATTCAGCATGCAACCGGGGTCGCTGTTAATCGCCAAGGAGCGATTGCTGCAACTGGATGCGGCCAAACTGGCCAAACAGACGCGCAAGCTGATGAAGCGCCTGGGCGAGAGCGATTTTGAGCAGCTGCTGGGGAAAATCTGCGCCCTGCACTGAATCGCCTCAATCGGTGGGAAACTGAACAAGCGCTATTCAGCACTCGCTGGAGACACAGAAAAAAAGCGTAGGATGGGCAAAGGAGCGCAGCGACCTGCCCATCATCTAGAGACTTGATGGGCACGCAAGCTTTGCCCATCCTACGGTGCTCTCGTAACATACAAGGATGGGTAAAAACCGAAATCACCGGTCCGCTAAAAGGCTGGCACACACCGTTTTGTGTCCACCCCCCCATCTACCATTCACAGTCAGCCCCCCCCTGATTCAGGCTGAAAAATGGCCGAAAAAACGGTATTCGCGTTTATTCATGCCGTATGTCTCCCGCTTGTCATCTGCAACTGCTAGAATCGGCCCCGTCTGACCCACCCACCCTTCACTTGGCGAGGAACCACATCAGTCATGTCTGATCAGGTACCTGTACAAACTGGCAGCACCCGTCTGGAGCGCCTGCACGCGGCCCTGGAGAGCGGCACCCTGCAACAAGCCAGGCGAATGCTGAACGCCCTCCATCCCGGTGAGATTGCCCACCTGCTGGAATCGTTGCCGCTCACCCAGCGCGATATCGTCTGGGGTCTGGTGAATGAGGAGAACGGCGGTGAGGTGCTGATCCTGGTCGCCGATGAGGTGCGGGCCGACCTGATCAGCAAAATGGATACGGAAGAACTGCTGGCCGCCACCGAGGGACTCGACACCGACGACCTGGCCGACCTGGTCCAGGAGCTCCCGCTGGCCATTACCCGGGAGATCCTCGACTCCCTGGATCACCAGCGCAGAGAACAGCTGGAAGCGATCCTCTCCTATCCGGAGGATACCGCCGGCGGTCTGATGAACCCGGATACCATCACCGTGCGCCCGGAAGTGACCCTGGACGTAGTGATGCGTTATCTGCGCCACTTTAGAGACAAGATGCCCCCGCAGACCGATATCCTGATGGTGGCCAACCGGGATGGAAAGTACCTGGGGGTTCTCCCCCTCACCGTGCTGGTCACGCACGATCCGGATGAGACAGTGGCGGAGGTGATGTCCCTGGATGTGCGCGGCATTCCGGCCAGTTGGGACGACGGCAAGGTGGCCAACCGCTTCGAGCAGCATGACCTGATCTCAGCCCCGGTGGTGGATGACAATGGCAAACTGATCGGCCGCATCACCATCGATGACGTGGTGGACGTGATTCGTGAGGAGGGCGAGCACCAGTTCATGGGCCAGGCCGGTCTTTCGGAAGACGAGGACATGTTCGCACCGGTCTGGATCTCCACCCGGCGGCGGGCACTCTGGCTCGGCATTAACCTGATCACCGCCCTGCTTGCTTCCTGGGTGATTGGCCTGTTCGAGGCGACTATCGAGAAGGTGGTGGCGCTGGCGGTACTGATGCCGATTGTCGCCAGCATGGGCGGCATTGCCGGCAGCCAGACCCTGACCCTGACCATACGCGGCATCGCCCTGGGTCAGCTCTCCAGCAAGAATACCCGCTGGCTGATCCTCAAGGAACTGGCCGTGGGCACCCTGAACAGCCTTATCTGGGCCGGGGTAGTGGCAGTGATTGCCGGCTTCTGGTTCCACGATGCGAACATCGGACTGCTGATTGCCACGGCCATGTGCATCAACCTGATCCTCGCCGCCCTTACCGGCACTGTGCTGCCGATGGCCCTCGCCCGGCTCGGCATCGATCCGGCGCTGGCCGGCTCGGTGCTGCTTACCACCGTGACCGATATCGTCGGCTTCCTCTCCTTCCTGGGTCTCGCCACCCTGTTCCTGATCTGATCCGGATCACTCCTCGATCGGCTCTATCCTGGAGAGATCGGCCGGCAATATCGCCTCCGGCCCGCAGGTCTGCAAGCAGATATCACAACCTGTACAGGCGGCGGATTCGATGCGCACCCACGCCTTCATCACCTCTCGCCCGCCCTTGCGCACCTCGGTCTCCCGCCGGGTCACCAGGATGGCCGGACAACCGACACTCAGGCAGTTGGCACAGCCGTTACATTTGTCCGCCTCCACCATCAGGGGACGACGCGGTGCAAAGCGGTCGGTCAGCACACAGGGACGCTTGGCCACGATGACCGAAGGCACCGGCGCCGCCATCTCCTGCTTGACGATCTTGTAAAGCACCGGCAGATCATAAGGGTCCACCACATGCACGCGCTCCCGGTCTACGCCCAGGGCACAGGCCAGCTCGGCAAAATCCACCTTCGGCGCCTCCCGGCCCCGCAGGTCGCGCCCGTTGCCATGGTTGTTCTGGCCTCCGGTCATGCCGGTGGCGGAGTTGTCCAGGATCATCACCGTCACATTGCCCTGGTTGTAGACCAGGTCCAGCAGCCCCTGGATACCGAGATGCAGGAAAGTGGAGTCACCAATAATGGAGAAGATCCCCTTCTCCTTGTCGCTCTCACCGCGCCCGAGATCCATACCCAGACCGATGCCGATCGCCGACCCCATGCAGATACAGGTATCCAGGGCATTCCAGGGCTTGCCGGCACCTAAAGTGTAACAGCCGATGTCACCGGCAAAATTGGCCCGCTTGCGCAGCCGCGACAAGGTATAGAAGACCGCCAGATGGGGGCAGCTGACACACATGGTGGGCGGACGGGGGAACAGTGCCTGTACCGGCGGTATCGCTATCGGCTGGGCAGGTGGCTGTTCAACTTCACCGTTCAGACGAGCGATACCCCGGCGCAGGATCTCCGGTGCCAGTTCGCCACTGGCCGGCAGGATATCCTTGCCGCTGACAGTCAGACCGGCAGCCTTGAGTTCATTCTCGATCAGCGGCTCGGTCTCCTCCACCACAATCAGGGACCCAACCCCCCCGGCAAATTGCCGGATCTGTTCAACCGGCAGTGGATGGCTGAAACCGATTTTGTACACTGGCGCCTCGGGGAACGCCTCTTTCACATGGACGTAGGCTGGTCCTGAGGTTACAAAACCATACCGTTGATCGCTGCCGGGTTGCGAGGAATTGAGGGGAGACTGCTCACTGTAGGCGCGCAGTTTCCCATCCCGCTGGTGCTGCAACTGCAAACGTTTTTTTGCGTTTCCCGGCACCATCACCCAATGAGCAGGATCGGGGGTAAAACCTGCGGCAGCATGTTGTTGGCGTTGACCGGTGGAGACCACTCCCTTGACATGACAGATCCGTGTGGTCAGGCGCAGAATCACCGGGCAATCAAACTGTTCGGAGAGTTCAAACGCCTCAAGCACCATCGCATACGCCTCCTGGGAATCGGCCGGCTCCAGCACAGGCAGATGGGCGAAACGCCCCCAGTAGCGCGAGTCCTGTTCGTTCTGGGACGAGGACATGCCCACATCGTCGGCAATAGCGATCACCAGCCCACCCACCACCCCCGCCAGGGTCTGGGTCATCAGTGCATCAGCCGCTACATTCATACCGACATGCTTCATGGCGCAAAAGGCACGCGTGCCGCACATCGAGGCTCCGATGGCTACCTCCAGCGACACCTTCTCATTGGGTGACCAGTTGGCATGGATATCGTCATAGGTACCCAGGTATTCCAGGATTTCGGTCGCTGGTGTCCCGGGATAGGCCGTGGCGACGCGGGCGCCAGACTCCCAGACCCCCCGGGCCACAGCCTCGTTTCCGGACATGAAACGCCGACTGGCCAGGGCAGGGTTGATCTCTTCAGCGAGCGCATTCACAAATGGAGTCCTCGGTCACGGTGAGACGCGGCAACCCGGGAATGCCGGATGACCGTCCTCTCTATGGATAATCAAGGCGGCAAGGTTACCATTAATACGCTTCAATCATTTTGCAAATAACCTATAATCAACCCCGTTTATTGCAACAAATTCGCAGCAAAGCCCACCAAAAAGAGAAAATAATGCACGACAAGGCACTTGATACAGCCGACCTCCGAATACTGGCTCACCTGCAGAGCCATGCCAAAGCCTCCAACCATGAACTGGCAGAGGTGGCATTCCTCTCCCCTTCCCAATGCCACCGTCGGGTAAAGCGACTGGAGGAACTGAATATCATCCGCGGCTATACCACGCAGATCGATCCACAGGCACTGGGACTGGAGATCACTATTTTTGTCAATGTCTCCCTGGATGCCCACGGTCCCAACCCGGCACAACGCTTCAGCGACGCGATTAAAAATGTGCCCGAAGTGATCGAGTGCTTCTCCCTGACAGGCGAGACCGACTACCTGATCAAGGCGCGGCTACCCAACCTCAAGGCGATGTCGGAGTTTCTGATGCACCGACTGATGTCGGTACCCGGGGTGGGCAGTATCAAGACCTCGGTGGTGGTCGAGGAGATCGAGTGCGCGCCGGGGCTGATCAACGCCACCCTTTCGGATTCACGGTCATAGGGCGCCACGTTCGCCAATGGGCGACGCCTCCGATGGAGGCATGGGCACGAAAAAGGGGTTGACGCTCCAACAGAATCGGTCCACCTTTAGCGCCTTTTTTCTTCCCCGGGAGTCACCCCATGTTCAAGATCAACCAGTACTTTGACGGCAATGTCGCCTCCATCGCCTTTCAGACCGCCACCCTGCCGGCGACTGTCGGCGTCATGGCCGTGGGTGAGTATGAGTTCGGCACCAGCCAGAAGGAGACCATGACCGTGGTCAGCGGTTGTCTCACCGTCAAGTTGCCGGGTGCAGCCGACTGGCAGGATTATCGGTCCGGTGAACAGTTTGTCGTGGAGGCAGGGGCGAAGTTTCAGCTCAAGGTAGCGGTCGAGACCGCCTATCTCTGCACCTACGAATAGTCACGCCAGGCACCGTCAGCCGGTGAATGCCCCCTCGGAGCTCAGGTATTCCAGCTCTTCAGGAGTGCTCGGTCGACCCAGAATGGCGTTGCGGTGGGGGAAGCGCCCATAGCGGCGCACAATCTCCCGGTGGTGCCGGGCAAAGGCGAGGTTATCCTGCAGCCCGGCACGCTCATAGAGCTCGACGGATCTATCCTGGTCATCCGGATTCTCGCTGTGCATGTAGGGCATGTAGAGGAAGGCACACCGGGCTCCGCTCAGGGTCTCATCAAAGCCGCGTTTAATGGCAACACCGGCAACAGTCCTGGCCTGGGCTTCGGTCTGAAAGCTCTCAGGCCGGCCGCGGAACATATTCAGCGGAAACTGATCCAGCAGGATCACCAGGGCCAGACAACCCTCGGCGCTGGTCATCCAGTGATCCAGCTGCCCCTCGGATGCCAGTACCCAGAGGCGCTCAAAGCGGTCACCGATCTCCTGGTCCAGCTCCGGTGTGGGAGAGAACCAGTGCCGACAGACCGGCTCGGTAAACCAGTAGTCGAGGATTTCCTGTGGTTCAATCGCCATCTCGATTCCCCCGTTTCATCAATGTTGGTGCCGGTAGAGGCACCACTCCCCACCGCGGAAAGGCAGGGTCTTTTCAAACAGCGCCCCCATCCGTTCCGCCAGTGCGATAGAGGCGCGGTTCTCGGCCTGGATAAAGCTGATCAGCCGGAGCCCGGGCAGGGTCTCAGCGGCCATCCGCCTTACCGCCAGGGCCGCCTCAAGGGCATAGCCCTGCCCCCAGAAATCCCTGGCCAGGGCCCATTTGATCTCCGGTCCAGGCCAGTCCAGGGGATACCAGAGCCCGACCGGACCAATCACCCGGCCAGAGCCGCGCTCTAGAACTGCGTAGGGCCCATAGCCGCGCATTTGCCAGTGGCCGATCATCCCCGCCAGCACCTGCCAGGTTCCCGCCTCGCTGAGCGGTTTCCCCATCGTGTAGCGGGTGCATTCAGGGTCGGAGTAATAGGCGTGCAGGTCCCGCCAGTCCTCCTCCTGAAAGGTACGCAGAACGAGCCGCTCGGTCTCAAGCCGCTCAGGTATGCGGTAATGCATGACGCCCGGGCGGTTCAGTGAGTCTGACAGTGCGCGCCATCGTGATGCACATGGCCGTGCTCGATCTCGTCGGCACTGGCTTCTCGCACCTCGATAATCTCCAGATCAAAGTTGAGGTCCTTGCCGGCCATGGGGTGATTGCCGTCCACGGTGATCGTCTGTTCATCCACCTCCACCACCGTCACCAGGAAGGGGACCCCCTCATCCATTTCGGTCTGGAACTGCATGCCCACCTCGATACGCTCGATACCGGGAAAATTGTCCCGGGGCACTCCTTCGATCAGGCTCTCATCCCGCTCACCATAGGCCTCTTCACAGGGAATACTGACGGACAGTTTCTCGCCCTGCCGGTGCCCCGCCAGCGCCTGCTCCAGTGCCGGAATCAGACTTTCGGTGCCGTGAATATAGGTCAGATAGCCATCATTGGCGGAACTGTCGATGATCTCGCCACTCTGGTCACGGGTTACATAATCGAGGATGACGGCTTTAAAATCGCTGATCTGCATGAAATATCTCAAATAAAGTATGAAGTGGAGGGCTAATACCACAGCAACATTAAGGTTACTGTAGATTCGTTAAAAACTTTTTAAAGAATCGCTAGTTGGCGCCGACAAGCATATCTGTAAGCATAGCGACCGGGACGCTGCATTACCTGCACGACATCACGGGCAGGCTGAATTCAACACGGGCGCATTATTTCACGCCAGGGATGCCGTCGCAAAACAACTATAAGGTGATAAGTTGCCCGGGCTCCGAAAATTGATCTGCCATATCCGTATACGCCGCCTGCTGTTGATGGTACTGGGCCTGCTGTGTGCGATCGCCATCTCTGCCATCGCCTGGAACAGCATCGACGTCATCCGCCAACACCAAGCCGCCAGCCGACTCGGACTGGTCAACCTGTTGGCGGACAAATCACTCAAGCTGACCATGGAACTGGCCGTGGAGCGGGGTCTCACCTCGACACTTCTGGCCATGCCGGACAAGCTGGACCCCGATCAGCTGGTCCGCCTGAATAACCAGCGCAAGAGAACAGACAACAGATACCAGGAGTTCTCGCAAATCCTGCAGAAACATCAAGCCCCTGAAGGTGCGACCCCTCTAGAGCATGCCTACCCGGCCATGCAGCAGATTCACCAACAGTTGCAGCAGCTCCGCCACGAGGTGGATCGGGTCTTTCTCGGCGACAGGGACCCGCAGATATCGCTGCGCTGGCTTGGTCTGATGACAGGCAAAATCAATGACATATCAAAACTGCAGCGTTCCATCATGGCCCCGACGGAAGAAACCGGGCACGTCATCAATTACGGGCAGATGCTGCGTGATTCATTCTACACAATGGCCGAGTATGCCGGTCGCGAACGGGCCACAATCGGCCGGGCCATTGCCCTGGAGCGGGCGCTTGACGAGGGTGAACTTCGACAGCTCGTGCAATTCCGCGAGGCCATGGAGTATGGTGAGAAAAAGAGTTTTGAAGTTCTGGACTTCTACCCGGAAACCCCGGAGATCAAGGCCGCCCTGGCCCGTTATCACTCGATATTCAAGGGCAGTTTCGAACAGTTGCGCAATCAGGTACTGGAAGCCGGCAGGAGCGGTATGCCCTATCCGGTGACTGAACTGGTCTGGTTTTCTGAGGCCTCACGTTCCATCGATACCATTACCGCCATATCGGAAGCCGCCAGCATCCACAATCAGCAGGATATCGACATCATTCAGCAGCAGGCCAACCAGACGGTGGCCAGTCTGCTGGCCACTATTCTGCTGGTTGTCATGCTCTTTATCGCCACTTATCTCATCACCTATCGGCGCATCCTCTCCCCCCTGAATCTGTTGGAGAACGCTGCCAGAACCATAGAGTCCGGTAACCTCAACCAACCCTTTTTGATCGACGCGCAGGACGAGTTTGGCCGCCTGGGCCAGAGTTTTGAATCGATGCGACTGAGTCTGCTGGCGGACCGGCAAAAGCGGGAACTGGCAGAGCAGGAGTTGCGAAAACTGCATCAGGCGGTGGAGCAGAGTGTCAGTTCCCTGGTGATTACCGATGCCAAAGGCGTTACCGAATATGTTAACCCCCGCTTTGAACTCACCACCGGCTTCCGCCAGGAAGAGGTTATTGGCAAAAGGTATAACAAAACCCGATCCGGCCAGACTCCAAAAGCGGTGTATGAACAGATGTGGCGCACCATCGAGTCGGGCCATATCTGGGAAGGGGAACTGCTAAACCGCAAGAAGAGTGGCGAGCTGTTCTGGGAACTGGTCAGCATTTCGCCCGTCAGGAACAAACAGGGAGAGATCAGCAACTATATCGGCATGCATCACGATATCACCCAGCGCAAGGCGATGGAGGAACGGCTTAATTTCCTCGCCTATCATGACGAGCTGACCGGCCTGCCAAATCGCAGCCTGTTGACCGACCGTTTCACCCAGCTGATCAGCCACTCGCAACGCCACCAGAAAAAAGTCGCCCTGCTGATACTGGATCTGAATCGGTTCAAACTGATCAATGACAGCCTCGGGCATGAGACCGGCGATCGGGTGCTGGTTGAAGTCGGTAACAGGCTGACGAAACTGGCGCGCACCAGCGACACCGTTTCACGCTATGGCGGTGCCGAATTTGTCATCCTGTTGACGGAGATTGAATCAGCCAACACCGTCACGGACTTTGCACGCCGAATTAGCCGGGAAATCAGCAAGCCGATAACGGTCGGCGACCGCCTCCTCCATGTCAGCTGCACCATCGGCGTCGCCCTCTGGCCAGAGGACGGTAAAACACTGGACAACCTGCTGAGCAATGCCGACGCCGCCATGTATCAGGCAAAAAAACGCAATGGGGAAAAACTGCAGTTCTTTACCGAAGAGCTGAACCACCAGGTTCAGCAGCGCATGGAGATGGAGAACGGTCTGCGCAACGCGGTTCAGGGCAATGAACTTGAACTCTACTACCAGCCCCAGTTCAACCAGCAGACCAACCGGATAACCGGCATGGAGGCGCTGTTGCGCTGGCACCACCCGCATCGCGGACTGATCAGCCCGGACCGGTTTATACCTCTGGCCGAGGAGACCGGTCTGATCCTGCCGATCGGGGAGTGGGTACTGGAGACCGCCTGTCTGCAACTCAAGCAGTTTCAGCGCAACGGTTATCCGGACCTGGTTGTCGCCGTCAATGTCTCGGTACGCCAACTGGAAGGTCAGGACATGACGGACACCGTTCATCGGATCATCAGCAAGACCGCAATCAATCCCTCCTCACTGGAGATTGAGATCACGGAGAGCACCATGATGGAAGATCCGGACCGCATGATCGAAGCCCTCAGTGCGCTGAAAAAACTGGGTGTCCGGCTGGCCCTGGATGACTTTGGTACCGGCCACTCATCCCTCTCTTACCTGCAACGCTTCCCCTTCGACAAAATCAAGATTGACCGGGCATTTATCCGGAACATCACCCGCTCGGAGGATGACGCCGCCATCGCCATGACCATCGGCGCCATGGCCAAAAGCCTGAAACTGGAGGTGATTGCCGAGGGCGTTGAAACGGAGGAGCAGATGAAGTTCCTGAAGCGTTGCGGCTGCGACAACATCCAGGGCTACCTGATCAGCAAGCCGATTCCGGCCATGGAGTTTGGGCATCTTCTGGCTCAGCACCAAATACAGCCTTTCTGGCTGACCCAGAATCCTGATCCGCAATTGCAATAGGTGCTATTTTTTACGCGGCCCCTCCAGCCCTCCGCTACCACCCGCTGGTTCCCCGGATAAAAACCAACAGGACCGGAAAGCCAATCAGAAAAATCATCGTCACACGCTTAATACCATTGAAATATTTGTGCTTGATAATAACCAAGTGAAACAGTATGGTATTAACCAATAGATTATCGATACAGGGGGCTTGCCATGGAACAACAAACCATCAATTGTCAGGAACGGGAACGGATAGCCGATTTTCTCGCGCTATCGGCAGACTATATCGGCGTGGAGCCTCCCTCCGAGCACACCTTTGCCCGCTGGACCTCCAGTTGTGTATGCCAGCATACCGGCACGCCGGACCAGCCATCCCGCTAAACAATCGGAGTATGGTTTATCCCATCAAATAACAGGTGACGCCATGAAACTAAATTGCCTTATCCGGGCCTTTCGTGAATCGGGCCGGCCTATTGTTTTTCTGACCCTGCTCTGCCTGGGATTGGGTATATTATTCAGCCTGCTCGGCTCGGAGGTGGGTATTTCCCTGATCAGTGCCGGACTGGGCGCACTGCTTCTGTTCATCCTGTTGGGCTCCAGCATGGGGTGTCGACCCAACACCGGTTAACCATAGTTGCCGCAACTTTGGAGAGCGGGTCGTGACGCCTTGATCTCACGACCCAATCTCCTGTACCTTGCTGCCCCAATGGCAGCATTAATCCACATCGAAAACCTCTTCCGATACTATGGCGATCACTGCGCCGTGGCGGGTATCAATTTCGATCTGCAACCGGGCGAGGTGCTGGGATTTCTCGGCCCCAACGGCGCCGGCAAATCCACCACCATGCAGATTATCAGCGGTGTACTGGCACCCAGCAGTGGCAGTGTGCGGCTGGATGGTTTCAATCTGCAGGAAGATCCAGTCAGGGCAAAACGTACCCTTGGCTACCTGCCGGAAGTGCCCCCGCTCTATCCGGAAATGCGGGTGGACGAATACCTCCGCTATTGCGCCCGACTGCACCAGATCGGCACGTCCGACACGGACCGTGCCGTTGCCCGGGCCAAGGAGCGCTGCGGACTGAAACCGATGGGCTCACGGGTGATCGGCAATCTCTCCAAGGGATACCAGCAACGGGTAGGTATTGCCCAGGCGATCATTCATAACCCGCGCATCATCATCCTGGACGAACCGACCAGCGGGCTGGACCCGAACCAGGTACGGGAGATTCGCACGCTGATTCGGGACCTGGCTGAAGAGCGTGGCATTCTGCTCTCCACGCATATCCTGCCCGAGGTGCAATCCCTCTGTGACCGGGCGCTGATCCTGTACCAGGGCGGGCTGGTCTATTCCGGGCCGGTCAGTCAACAGCAGCGCAACCGGTTGCTGATCACGCTGGCGACAGATGATGCGGAGAACGGCTATCTGACCAGCCTGCCC
The DNA here is from genome assembly GCF_963675335.2 of Sedimenticola selenatireducens. Classification (NCBI taxonomy): domain Bacteria; kingdom Pseudomonadati; phylum Pseudomonadota; class Gammaproteobacteria; order Chromatiales; family Sedimenticolaceae; genus Sedimenticola; species Sedimenticola selenatireducens. The sequence goes on along the minus strand of NZ_CAXXYC010000001.1, from coordinate 205,678 downwards.
GGCGTACTGCATGTTGAACCCCTGAGCCCGCACCAGTTCCGGCTGACCCTTTCAGATAAGTGCAGCCCGGCCGACATCGCCGAGGCGATCGTGAAACATGGCGGCCAACTGTGCGAACTGCGCACCGATCAGGATGACCTGGAACGCATCTTCACCCAGGCCACACTCGGCGGGCGGGTTCAGTGATCCGCACGGTGGCCGGCAGAGAGTTGAGAGCCCTGTTTCTCTCCCCCCTTGCCTGGAGCCTGCTGGGCGTCGCCATGCTGATTCTCGCCTGGCTGTTTCTGGTACAGATTGAGAGCTTCATGCAGCTGCAACCAAAACTGATTGCCGGGGCATCGGAACTGGGAGTCACCGACCTGGTAATCGCACCGCTGTTCGATTCCGGCGCCATGATCCTGTTATTGCTGACCCCGCTGCTGACCATGCGCCTGCTGTGTGACGAGTACCGCAGCGGCACCATCCGGCTGCTCTTCTCATCTCCGCTCTCCTCAACCCAGATCGCACTGGGCAAATACCTGGCTGTATTGGGTGTGTTCGGCCTGCTGCTGCTACTGGCCGCGCTGATGCCGCTGTCACTGCTGCTGGGCGGCGCCCTGGACCTGGGGCGGCTTGCCGCCGCCCTGTTCGGCCTGGGGCTGCTGCTGGCCTGCTACGGCGCCATTGGACTGTTTCTTTCCAGCATGACGGAACAGCCGGCGGTGGCGGCCATCAGCACCTACGGATTGCTGCTGTTTCTCTGGATCGTCAACCTGTCCGGCACCGATGATCGGAGCAGCCTGTTCGAATGGCTCTCCCTGAGCAGCCACTACCGGCCCTTTCTCGACGGCGTGGTGCGCAGCGGTGATCTGGCTTACTTCCTGCTGCTGATTGCCGGCAGTCTGCTGATGACCATCCACCGCCTGGAGAGTCGACGCCGTGGTGACTGAGCCACTGAAAACAGTCTCCCGCAATCGCCTCAGACAGCGCCTGGAGGGACTGCTTTTCTACCTGCTACTGGTAATTGCCATAGGCCTGGCCGGCTGGCTCAGCCAGCGCTATCAGGGCGTATTCGACTGGAGCGACCGGGCCAGAAACAGCCTCAGCAGTGCCAGCCAGCAGCTATTGAGTCGACTGGAAGCGCCGCTGTTGATCCGCTCCTTTGCCCCGGACGATGCACAACTGCGCCAGCGCATACGGGCAGTCATAGAGCCTTATCAGCGGGCGCGTCCTGATATCACCCTGGAGTTCATCGATCCGTCCCTGCAGCCCGAGCTGACCCGTGAATCGGGTATCCGCCGCTCCGGCGAACTACACATCAGCTACCAGGGACGTAGCGAAAACCTGTCCACGCTGAATGAGCAGCAGATCAGCAACAGCATCCAGCGACTGATTCAGCAGGGCCAGCGTTGGATCGCCACCATTGAGGGGCATGGTGAGCGCCGCCTGAACGGCAAGGCCAATCACGACCTGGGGGATTTTGGCGCCGCCTTGCGGCGCAAGGGCTACCGGATACAGCCCCTGCAACTGACCGAGCAACCGGTAATCCCGAGAAATACCGCGCTGCTGGTAATTGCCGGGCCACGCGTTGAATATCTGCCGGGTGAACTAGCGGTGATCCACGATTACCTTGACCGGGGCGGCAACCTGCTCTGGCTGACCGACCCCGGACCACAGCATGCACTGCCGAGCCTGTTTCAGGAGCTTGGCCTGGAAATACTGCCCGGCACCGTGGTGGATGCCAACGCTGCCGGACTGGGTCTGGACAATCCCGCCATCGCCCTGGTGACCCGATTTCCGGAGCATCCGGCTACCAACCAGTTCCGACTGGTGACACTCTATCCGTTTGCCGCCGCCCTCAAGGCCGGCACCGCCGCAGGCTGGCAGACTACACCCCTGTTGCAGACCCAGCCCGGCAGCTGGAACGAGACCGGTAAACTGGTTGGCGAGCTGCAGCGTGATGCCGACCAGGGCGAGGAGTCCGGCCCCCTGACCCTGGGCTATGCCTTCAGTCGTCAACTGGACGGGAAATCACAACGGCTGGTGGCACTGGGTGACGGCGATTTTCTCTCCAATAGCTATCTGGGCAACGGCGGCAACCTCGATCTGGGCCTCAACCTGATTCGCTGGCTCAGCGGTGACGATAACCTGCTGGACATTCCAGCCAGGACCGCCCCCGATACCCGGCTCGACCTCAGTCGCACCAGCGGAGCCATCATCGGACTTGGATTCCTGTTTATATTACCCATACTGCTGTTCACCGCCGGCCTGTTTATCTGGTGGCGCCGCCGCAGGGCCTAGGAAAACCCGCAATGCGCAAACAAAGCCTGGTCAACCTGCTCCTGTTACTACTGGTGGCTGCGCTCGGCCTGTTTGTCTGGTATACCCCGGACGAGGAGAGCAGCCATCCAGGCAGTCCGCTTACCCGTCTGGATCCGGCAACCGTCAAGCGCATAACCATCAGCAACAAGAACGGTCCCCGGTTCGTTCTGCAACGGGGCACCCGGGGTTGGCACATGACCGAGCCCTACCAGGTAGCCGCCAATACGCCACGCATCCATAGCCTGCTGGATCTGCTCTCCACACCGCAGATCGAAACCTTTGCCCTGCCGGCCGATCGACTGGCCGAATTCGGACTGGAACAGCCGCTGGCCGAACTTACTTTCAACCAGACCAAAATCACCTTCGGCGGCACCCACCCCTACAACTATGGCCGCTACCTGCGCATTGATGACCAGCTCTATCTGACCAATGACATCTTCCCCCACCACGCCCTGGCCCGGGCCGAGGAGTTTGTCAGTCATACCCTGTTCCCGGACGGTGAGGAGATCAGCGAAATCAATACGCCGACCTGGCGCCTGTACCGGCAGCAGGGCATCTGGACGCTTGATCCTGACGGCACAGGAAGCGATCCGGAGCAGTTACAGGAGAAGGTGGCGGCCTGGCAGCACACCCGGGTGTCCAAGGTCATCAAGGCCCCTGATACACCACCGGAACAACAACTGACCATTCGTCTACGGGGCAGCGAAGGTCCGATAAAGCTGGGGATAATCAGCCAGGCGCCAAGGATTCTGCTGATCAATCAGGCGCTGGGGCTGGGCTACCAACTCAATAGCGACGCCCTGCTCAGAGCCCCGGGAATAAACCAATAGCATGCCGGAACTGCCCGAAGTCGAGACCACCCGCAGCGGCATTGCGCCGCATATTGAGGGAAAACGCATCGCCGGGGTTGCAGTGCGCCAGCCGCAGCTGCGCTGGCCGATCCCGGACGATCTGGCCAGCCTGCTGACCGGCAGAACCGTTCGTTCAGTAGAACGGCGCGCCAAGTATCTCCTGCTCAATCTCGCCAACGGGACCCTGATACTGCATCTGGGTATGTCGGGCAGCCTGCGCATACTGCCGCGAGAAACCACCCCGGGTAAACATGACCATTTCGATCTGCTGTTCAGGCACTGTTGCCTGCGACTGCGTGATCCGCGCCGCTTCGGTGCGGTACTCTGGACCGACCGGCCAGTGGAGCAACACCCGCTGATCACCCACCTGGGACCGGAGCCCCTGTCGTTGGAATTCAGCGGCGACTATCTCTACCGGCAGGCACAACAGCGTCGGGTGGCGGTAAAGAACCTGATCATGGACGGCCATGTCGTCGTGGGGGTAGGGAATATCTATGCCAACGAGGCGCTGTTCCGCGCCGGCATCCACCCGGCCCGGACCGCCCAACGGATATCAGCCGCTCGCTGTGCCCGGCTGACCGGGGAGATCAAAAGCGTGCTGGCGGCCGCCATCCAGCGAGGCGGCACCACGCTCAGGGATTTTCAGCAGGAGGATGGCAAACCGGGTTATTTCGCCCAGGAGCTGCTGGTCTACGGGAAGGCCGGGGCGCCCTGCCCCGGCTGTGGAACCCCACTGAAACAGCGACGGATCGGACAGCGCTCCAGTTTTTTCTGCGGCCGCTGCCAAAGATGATATTCATAGGGTGGGCACGCTTTCCGTGCCCACCCTGCGAGATTTTGGTGCAGCCAGAACGGCACCCCGGCAATCTCACTTGCCGACCGGAATCCCGATACCGCCCATCTGACTCAGCTGCTGCTGTTTGCGTACATTCCTTGCCGCCTTCTCGCCCACAAAGGCAGTGAAAGCCTCTACATTCTCGTAACCCATGTCCATGGCGAACTTGGTAACGGCAAAGACTAGGTCACGGGTCTTGGCGATCTCTTCGTGACTGCGCCCGCAACCGGAGCAGTGGGTGCCCTCCTGACTGCAGAAATCACCACCTTTACACGGACTGAATTGCATAAATACTCTCCTCACTTTTAAAACCGTTACTATCAATGAGCGGTCATCAAACGAACCGTACCGATGACCTCTTTCGCGCCACCGTCGTGGCTGTCATAGATCCTGAAGAAGATACCACCTTCCGGCAGCTCCCCGCCAAACTGGCCGGTGGCGGCATAGCGCCAGTCATCCTGACTGGCCTGCACGTTGTCAAACTTCAGTTTATCGAACAGAGTGCCTTCCCTGTCCATGATATCCACCTCAAGTTGATGCTCACCCCTGTCCAGCAACAGATTGAGCACCATATAGGCCATGACCTCGGGATCACCCGCCCTCAGCCGGTTAAACACCCGTTCCGGCTGCACCGAATCCTCATCCGATGCGATCCGCTCGGCGAAATAGAGGTTGGTGATATAGGCAGCCTGACGATATTTTCCCGCCAAGGCCAGTTCGGGAAGCAGCAGACCCAGCAGGCACAAGACAACGAATACTCTAAGCATCCATCCTTTCCGGTAACGTTTGCGGACAGGCACATTGAAACCAGATGAGGCGACTTTTTCAAGTCGGCGGCCTTCCACGAACAGCCGCACGGATTCGGAGAACGCACTCACTCCACAACCGCCTTGCCGATTCCCCGGGGATCACTGGCGCCACTCAGGTGGCCGTCCTGCCGGTTCCAGAACAGGGCCTGCATGTTCCCGTAACCTGAATCAAGCGGCTTCAGTTTGTGTCCCAGCTCCATCAGCTGCCGCTGTTCATCGGTATCCAGTGCGCCGGGTTCAAATTGGATCACGTCCGGCAGATACTGGTGGTGGTATCGCGGCCGGCTGACCCAGGCTTCGGGTCCACCCCCCTCCGCTAATGCCAGGATACCGTGCAGCAGCATGCTAATGATCCGACTGCCTCCGGGTGTGCCCAACACGGCCACGCCCTGATCGGTTTCAACAAAAGTGGGGGTCATGCTGGAGAGCATCCGCTTGCCCGGTTCAATGGCATTCGCCTCACCCCCCACCAGACCATAGACATTGGGTGCGCCGGGGCGCGCCGAGAAGTCATCCATCTCATCATTCAGCAGAATTCCGGTGCCCGGCACCACAAAGCAGGAGCCAAAAGGATAATTGACGCTCAGGGTGGCGGAGACCCGGTTACCCTCGGCATCGATAATCGAATAGTGAGTGGTGTCCTGCCCCTCAAGCCCAGTTCCGGCCGGCTGGTAACGACTCGGAGTGGCGGCATCCAGCTGAATATCGCGCGTCAACCCGGCCGCATAGTCGGGATCTATCAGCCGCGCCACCGGCATATCGACAAAATCCGGGTCACCCAGATACTCGGCCCGATCCCGATAGGCGCGACGCATCACCTCCACCACCAGATGCTTGCGCTGCACTGACGGGTATTTATCCAGGTCAAACCGGGCCAGTTGGTTGAGCATGCTGATCAGTACTATACCGCCGGATGAGGGGGGCGCCGCACTGGTGATTTTCATGCCGCGGTACTCACCACGGACCGGCTCCCGCTCCACCACCCGGTATTCGGCCAGATCCGGCAACTGCCAGATCCCCCCGGCGGCCCTGACACCGGCCACCAGACGTTCCGCCACCGGACCGCGATAGAAGCCATCATGGCCCTGCTCCGCCATCCGGCGCAGGGTTTCTGCCAGCTGCGGCTGCCTGACAACTGCGTCCAGAGGCGGTACCGCGTCATCGATCAGGAACTGTTGTTTGCTGGCCGGCCACTGCCGAAGCTGCTCCAGCCGCCACTCCGCCATGCGCCGGTAGTGGCCGTCCACCGGGAAACCCTCCCGCGCCAGGCGTATCGCCGGCGCCAGGGTCCGGGCCAGCGGCAGGCGACCGTAGCGGGCCGCGAGATGGGCCAGCGCCGCCGGCTGTCCCGGAATACCGGCAGCGAGTGGACCATTCACCGACAGGCCTGGCACCACTTCGCCCTTCGAGTCCAGATAGAGATCACGATGCGCCGCCAGCGGCGCTCGCTCGCGGCCATCCAGCATCACCTCGAAACCGTCCCGGGCCCGGTGCAGCAGCCAGAAGCCGCCACCGCCCATACCGGAGCTGTAGGGTTCCACCACCGCCAGCACCGCTGCCACCGTGACGGCGGCATCGAAGGCGTTGCCGCCCTGGGCCAGGATGGCATGCCCCGCCTCGGTAGCCAGCGGATGGGCCGAGGCGATGGCACCGCGCTCCTGGGCCGCCGGCAAACCAGGCGGCAGCCACAGGAGCAACAACAACCACAGGAAGGGGCGCGGATGCCGCATGTCAGGCAACCGGGTTATCCATTGATGATCCGGTTGAACTTCTCCAACAACTGCTCTTCGGTCTCCACATGGTCCGGATCCTTGGGGATACAATCCACCGGGCAGACCTCGACACACTGGGGTTCATCGAAGTGGCCCACGCATTCGGTACAGAGATTTGGATCGATCACATAGATCTCATCCCCCTGGCTGATGGCGCCATTGGGGCACTCGGGTTCACAGACATCACAGTTAATACACTCATCGGTAATGATCAGGGCCATTGTTTAAACTCCAGATAGACTTGGCATCATGCCGTGAATTATATCCTGTATCCGTTATGTCAGGATAAATTGATAAAAGTAACGATCTGTCGGTCCAACCTTCAGGGCGGCCGGTTTACGGATCTGTGGCATAATGCCGCATCGACCAACGGCGGCGGCATGTAGCGATCCAGCTTCGGCCCCATCAACAGGTAACCCGTCAGATCAAGGAATTCGAGCATCATGACTGCCGATTCAATATCCTCGTCCGCATCCACCAGCCTGATACTGAGTGACGCCGGACTCGACTCCACCCTGGCCGTTACATCGCTGGATGAATACGGCGACCCGCGCGAAGGCCATGTAGCGGCGGAGCGTGCCCTGACCCTCTATCTAAACAAACGCGAGCTGGTCACCCTGATGACCCTGGGGTCGCAGCCCGAGATGCTGGTGCTCGGCTGGCTACGCAACCAGCGACTGGTGCAGCGGGTCGACCAGGTCGCGGTGATCCAGGTGGACTGGGAGACCGGTTCCGCCGCCATCCAGACCCGTGAAGAGATCCCGGACCTTGAAAACCGGCTCAGCCGCAAGACCGTCACCACCGGCTGTGGCCAGGGTACGGTGTTCGGCGACCTGATGGATGACCTGGACAAGATCGACCTGCCCAAAACTGAACTCAAACAGTCCCTCATCTATGGCCTGCTCAAGGCCCTGGACCAGCACAACCAGATCTACCGGCGCGCCGGCGCCGTGCATGGCTGCGCCCTCTGCCAGGGCACCGATATTCTCCATTTCGTCGAAGAGGTCGGTCGCCACAACGCCGTCGACACCATTGCCGGCCACATGTGGATGAACCAGACCGCGGGCCACGACAAAATTTTCTATACTACCGGCCGGCTCACCTCGGAGATGGTGATCAAGGTGGCCCAGATGGGCATCCCGATCCTGCTCTCCCGCTCCGGCGTCACCCAGATGGGGCTGGAACTGGCCCAGCGCTTGGGGGTCACCCTGGTGGCCCGCGCCAAGGGTGAGCACTTCCTGCTCTATCACGGTGCCGAACAGTTCCAGTTCGACCAGCCTCCGGGCAGAGCCAAACAGGTAAAACACCATGACTGACCAGACATCCCGGCCATCAATCACCGCCGTCATCCTGGCCGGCGGCAAGGCCCGCCGCATGGGCGGACAGGACAAGGGGCTGGTGGAACTGGCTGGCCGGCCCCTGATCGAGCATGTGATTGCCCGCATCAAACCCCAGGTCAGCCGGATCCTGATCAACGCCAACCGCAATACCGAGCAGTATGCCCGTTATGGCTATCCCGTGGTCAGTGACAGCCTGAGCGATTTTCAGGGCCCACTGGCCGGATTCCTCGCGGCCATGCAGCAGGTAGAGAGCGATTTCATCGTCACCATCCCCTGTGACGGTCCCTGCCTGCCTGATGACCTGATCAACCGCCTCTACAACGCCCAGCAGGCGGCAAAAGCCGAGATTGCCGTGGCCCACGACGGCAACCGCATGCAGCCGGTCTACGCTCTCATCTCCACCCGCCTGCAACAGAGCCTGAATGAATTTCTCGCATCAGGCGAACGCAAAATCGACTGGTGGTACGCGCGGCACAACACGGTCACCGCCGACTTTTCCGATGCACCGGAGACCTTCCTGAACATCAATACCCTGGAAGAGCGGGATCGGTTCCAGCCAATCGGCCACAACAGTCCCTCCTGTTGATCCAATCCGCCGGTTTCATCGGCAACGGCAACCCCTGCAACTACCCGGGTTTCCGCTCGCATCCAATCAGATCAGGTACAGCCCCACCTCCCAACAAACAACAGAAACAGAAAGCCGGCAGCCCCACGCTGATTCATTAGATTCACATCTCTCCGAATATGGCGCTGCGCTCCCTGAGCCTCGCCGCATCACTTCACCCGTGGTCAAAAAAACGGCCCCGGGGAGGGGCCAAAAATGAGAGACGGGAATACGAGATGAAATGGTTGCCGGTTGCTATAGCAACCGGCATTGGAGACGAATCAGGGCGCGAACGCCTGAATGCCGGTCTGGGCACGCCCAAGTATCAGCGCGTGCACATCATGGGTACCTTCGTAGGTATTGACCGCCTCCAGGTTCATGGCGTGACGAATCACGTGGAACTCATCCGAGATGCCGTTGCCACCGTGCATATCACGGGCAATACGCGCGATATCCAGCGCCTTGCCAGCGTTGTTGCGCTTCATCAGGGAGATCGCCTCCGGCGCTGCCTGTCCGGCATCAAACAACCGTCCAAGCTGCAGGCAGCCCTGCAGTCCCAGGGTGATCTCGGTCTGCATGTTGGCCAGTTTCAACTGGATCAGCTGATTGGCCGCCAGCGGCCGACCGAACTGTTTCCGGTCCAGGGTATAGGTGAGCGCACGATGCCAGCAGTCTTCCGCAGCACCCAGTACGCCCCAGGCAATGCCGTAACGGGCACGGTTGAGACAGCCGAAGGGACCGGCAAGCCCCTTCACGTTTGGCAGCAGATTCTCCGCCGGGACAAATACCTCGTCCATGACGATCTCGCCGGTGATGGAAGCGCGCAGCGAGAATTTGCCTTCGATCTTGGGTGCGGACAGTCCCTTCATACCCTTTTCCAGGATAAAGCCACGGATCACACCCTCGTCATCCTTGGCCCAAACGATAAAGACGTCGGCGATCGGTGAGTTGGTAATCCACATCTTGGAGCCGGACAGGGAGTAGCCGCCATCCACGGTGCGGGCACGGGTCTTCATGCCGGCCGGGTCGGAACCGTGATCCGGCTCGGTCAGGCCAAAACAACCCACCAGTTCACCAGTGGCCAGCTTCGGCAGGTATTTCTCGCGCTGCTCTTCCGTACCGTAGGCGTAGATGGGATGCATCACCAGGCTGGACTGCACGCTCATGGCGGAACGGTAGCCGGAATCGACCCGCTCCACTTCACGCGCAATCAAACCGTAGGAGACATAGTTGAGTCCGGCGCAGTCGTAACCATCAATGGTGACGCCCAGCAGACCCAGCTCGCCCATCTCGTTCATGATTTCACGATCAAAATGTTCGTGGCGATTGGCCTCGAGCACCCGTGGCATCAACTGTTCCTGACAGTATTTCTGCGCGGTATCCCGCACCATCCGCTCTTCCTCAGTCAACTGCTGATCCAGGAGTAACGGGTCTTCCCATTTGAATGGGGCTCTTGCCTGTGTTTTTGAATTCATAGCCACTTATTCCGGTTGTCTGAGAATGGTGGATGCGCTTCGCTTATCCACCCTACATCTGTGGGTGGATAAGCCGGCAGGCGTATCCACCGGATCTGTTAAATATACTGACCGCTATCCACCTTGATCACCTCACCGGTAATCATGCGCGCCTTTTCGGAAAGCAAAAACAGCACCGCATTGGCGATATCTTCCGGAGTTGCCAGCTCCTTCAGCATCGTCTCATCCAGCGCCTTCTGCAGGAATTCCTCCGGCAGCTTTTTCGCCATCTCGGTAAGTACCATGCCGGGAGCCACGGCATTCACCGTCACACCCTTGCCGCCCAGTTCCCGGGCCGCCGTCTTGGTCAGACCGATCATGCCCGCCTTGGCAGCAGTGTAGTTGGCCTGACCAAACTTACCCCGCATACCGTTGATCGAGGTGATATTGACAATACGGCCATGACCCTGTTCGCGCATCCGCGGGGCAAGCGCCCGGATCAGATAGAAGGCGCCACCCAGATTGATATTGATCACCGAGTGCCACTCTTCGTCACTCATCTTGGCAATACTTCTGTCCCGGGTGATACCGGCATTATTCACCAGCAGGGTGACATCATCCGGCAATTCATCCACCGCGGCCTTGACGCTCTCCGGGTCGCCGATATTGACCTCATGGAAGATGCCGGGTGTTGACCCGCTCTCTCCCACGCTCAGGTCAAATACATGCACCTCGGCACCCGCCGCTACCAACATCTCGGCCACCGTCCGGCCGATACCGCTGGCACCTCCGGTTACAACCGCCTTTCTGCCTGAAAAATCCCACATAACTATCGCCTCAGAGCGCGCAGGAGAGTGACAGTTCCTGGGCGGGACGGAACCCCGAGCTGGCCAGGAAACGATTCAGGTCAAAATTCTCCCACTCCACTTCGGTGCGCACATTTTCCACCTGCAACGAGGCCAGGTTATCCATCAACTGGGCCATCAGGGCGGAGCCGATACCGGCCCCCTTGTACTCCGGCCCGACACCCAGGGTATCGACCACGGCGGTGGACTCGGCACGGCCAAAGCTGCCGTAGTCAACCCGCGCCATTACAAACCCGGCCACCAGACCGTCCTGCTCGGCCACCATGGAGACACGAACACCGCTATCCGAAATCACTTCTGCTACCTTTTGCGTCAGATAGGTCTCACGATCCTCATTGGTGATATGTCTGTCAATCCGGCGAATCGAATCCAGGTCGGATTCAGCCAGTGAACGTACCGGGCGAAGTTCGATATCATCTTCCTCGTCCAGCGCCAGCGGGCTGGTATCCCGGGTCAGCACATTGCGTGCCGCCAAGGTGAAACCGGCGTTGGCAAAGTAAGCCAGCAGCTCCTGCTGATGCCAGTTGGCCTGGGTGCGCAGGCTGCCGCAACCCCGTTTAGCCGCCTCTTGCTTGAGTGCATTCATCAGCAGCATGCCGACACCTGAACCCTGCTCACCGGGTTGCACACCGAGAGCATCGATCACCGCCACCGGCTGATGGGTGCCAAACTCACCCTTCAGCACATGGGCGAACAGGAAACCACAGAGCTGGCCATTCACACTGGCGACGAAACTGATATGGGTCTCCGGAGAGCGGCCCATCGCCTGCAGGCGTTTATTAAAGAATTCCGGGCGCGCATCGCCGCCGAGATTTTTGTCCAGTCCAATGACCTGCTCAATATCGCCTTCCTGCATTGGCTGTATCTGGCATTTTTTTTCCGACATCTCAACCCCTCCGGGTATTTTGTTTAGCATGCTGATGCACCAATGTGCACCGCCTGGCCAATACGGCGGGCAAGCGACTCCACTGCGGATTGGTACGGCCTGATCCGATCCGCGGGAGACGGTTGCCCGGCTTGACCTTCAGTCAACTCAGTGCAGCGTCTCGTACTTCGCCTGCAGCTGTTCCTGGGTCTCCTCAAAATCCGGATTGGGTACGATACAATCCGGTGGGCAGACCAGCTGGCACTGTGGTTCGTCCTCGGCGCCGACGCATTCGGTGCATTTCATCGGATCGATCACGTACATCGGATCACCCGCCGTGATGGCATCGTTCGGACACTCGGTCGGGCAGGCATCACAAGCGGTGCAGTCTTCATTAATCATAAGGGCCATAGCAATTTCTCCTTACGTGGGATAGATGATTATGACGCGATTGCCAGTGAGCCCTGCTCAGCCAGCTTCTCGTAACGATAGGCGCCCCAGATGGCGGCACCGATGGCACCAGCATAAGGAGAATCCGGATGGTTCACCGCCTTGGTCGGAATCTTCATTTTAACCATGGAGGCGTTGATGGAGTCCATCAGCCCCTCGTCCAGCGCCAGACCGCCACTGAGGAATGTCACACCCTCGTTAGCCTTGATTACGCGCAGCAGTTTTACCAGTCGACCCGCCATGGAGTCATGGATTCCACGCAGGATATTGGGTGCCGAGATGCCGCGCGACACCATGTTGATCACATCGGTCTCCGCCAGTACCGCACAGATACTGGATACATCTTCCGGATTGTCAGCCTGCTTGGAGAGTTCACCAATCTCGTTCTGGGCAATACCCAGGTAACGGGAGATATTCTCCAGGAACTGGCCCGAGCCGGAAGCACACTGACTGGTCATACGATAGGTCAACACCTTGCCGTGCTCATCCATCTTTACCGCTCGACCATTGAGCGCGCCCATATCCAGCACCGAGCGGGACTCGGGGTTGAGGTAGATGGCGCCACGGGCGTGTGTCGTCATGGAGTAGAAGTGACCGGTAGAGAACTCGATGTTCTCACCGTCGCCGGTGGTGGCGGTGTACTGAACATCCGACTCTTTAAGCCCGGCCTCTTCCAGCACCTCGTCGTAGGCGCGCCGCGCCAGCTCCTTCGGATCGCGTTGACGGATCTTGTCATTGCGACGGGCCACCCACTCATAGTTGTCCCCATCTGTTTTGAACAGAACGGTTTTAATACAACCTGAGCCAACATCAATGCCTATACTTGTCGTCATGCTTATGCCTCCTCTACGGCACGGCGGGCAAACTCTGCACCACCCAGTGCCCCGGTATAAATTGAATCCGGGTCGATATTGATCTGCACGTCGCCATAGTTCTCCTGAACCAGTTCGCGCAACTGTTTGACAGCGGCCTCGTTCTTGGCCACACCACCGGTAAAGGTGAATTCATCATCGATACCGCCGGAGCGGGAAATGATCGACATGGCGCGCAGGATAATGGCGCGGTGCAGACCGGCCATGATGTCCTCACGTTTCTCACCCAGCGACAGGCGGTCGCGCAACTCGGCACCGGCAAACACGGTACAGGTAGAGTTGATGCGCACGGTCTTGGTGGCTTGCATGGCCATCGGTCCCAGTTCGTGCAGGCCCAGGTTCATCTCGTCCGCGATGTAACCGAGGTAGCGACCGCAACCGGCGGCACAACGGTCATTCATCTGGAAGTTGACCACGATACCCTTGTCGTCGATCTGGATACCCTTGGTGTCCTGTCCGCCGATATCCAGCACGGTGCGGGTCTTGGGATACATCAGATGAGCGCCCAGACCGTGACACAGAATCTCGGAGCGAATGTGCTCTTTCGGGAACGGCAGACGTACGCGGCCATACCCGGTGCCAACGACAAAGGTCTCTTCCAGGTCCAGATCCAGCACGGCCTTGATGGCCTTCATCACATCAGCCGGATCGACACTGAGATCAGTCTCTTCCTCCAGCACCTTGGTCAGTGCCCGCAGGAATTTCCCTTCCATGTCGGCATTCGGTGGACGGTTCTCCACCTCAATAATCGACTTGTCATAGATATTGATCAGGGTATCGAAATTCATACCCATCTCTTTCGCGGTCGCTTCGGCAATGTTCATGTACTCAGAACCTGCCAGATCCCTGAAGAAGTCAGACTTGCGCACCACGCCCGGTCCAAACAGACCTTTCAGCTTGTCGGCCAGGCGGGCAAAGGCCACATCCAGCACGTCACAGATCTTCTCTTTCTGTCCCGGATAGCGCAGATCTCCCGCATTGTTCGCGCAGGTCTGATGCAGATCTTCCAGCTGCTCCAGGAACAGCTCCAGACGGAAGTGACGCTCCAGGTTGAACAGCAACCGGTCGATCTTCTCGCCTTCAAGCCCGGCCAGCCCTTCCAGCTGGCGATGAAACAGGGTCAGACGTGTACTGATGAATGCTTCCAGTTTCGCCACGCGGCTGGCGGTATCATAGTTGGAGCGGGAGTTGGTAATACCACGTCCCAATACTTCGCCTTTTTCGTCCATTACCACCGCCTTGGTGGTGGTGGAACCCAGGTCAATGCCTATATAACACTTCATGCTCAGGCCCCCTTAAGCTGTCTTTCTGCTGGAACGACGTTTCTGATCGACCATCTGGAAATAACTCTCCAGGCGGTTTTTCACATTGGCCGCGGAGAAGTAACGCGGGTCAACCAGATCAGTCTCTACAAATGCACCCGGTTTACCGGTGCGTTTCTCGATTTCGTTCATCATCATCAACTGGCCGGCAGAGAAGCTGTTGCAGCTCTTAATCGAGTTGATGAGCAGACCATCGGCCTGATACTCATTCATGTATTTCTCGATCAGGTCAACACGGCTGGGCATGTTGCGGTTGGTGTAGCAACCCAGGCAGTAGTCGGCCAGGGACTCCAGCGGGTTGGTCGGGTCATGACGGAAACCCTCGTCATACACGCCGCCCACCTTGGTGTAGGTGCTGGCCACAACCACGGCGCCCTCGTCATAGAACATCTTCCAGAACTCGCGGAAGCTGGTCCAGTTTGGCGGACCTTCCACAACCAGGCGGTATTTCTCTTCACCCATGTCACCTTCCGGGGTGATAGGTCCAAGACCATCCTTTAACCGCTGCTCGATCTCACCGCGCAACAGCTGATAGTACTCAATGGCATCCTGGGTACCGCGGAATGCGGTGAAGATCGGGCCAATGTAGTAGACACCACCGAAGTAGGCATCAATGGGTGAACGCACATTCTTGGCGCTCTCCAATACCCAGACCAGGTCGTCTTCCGCCTTGGCGGAACGGGCCATGTTCTCCCGCAACCGGTCGATATCAAACTTGACGCCCGAGGTCTTTTCCAGTGCCGGAATCACCTCCTCCTTTAACTGCTTGACCACAAAGTCACGCATGTTGTCGGTAATGACACCGTCGCCGGTATAGGGCACCTGCAACATGACGGTGTCGCAGTTGTACTCCTTGCGCAGCAGCTCGAACCACTTCATGAAAGTAAAGCAGCCGGTGTAAGAGAGCAGCAGCAGATCGGGGTTTGGCATCACCTTGCCATTGGGGGCAATGTTGCCCTTGGACATCATGCCGATGTCCGCCTTCACGTAGGTACAAACATCCTCTGAGTGACCACCGCGTTCGGCATCCATGATCATGCCGCCGCTCTGCTTGCGCATGCCGTTGTTGATCGCATTAATCTCCGGCAGATTATTGAGCAGGCCGAAGCTGCTGATCAGCTCGTTCAGGTTTCCCGGAACGAAAGTTGAGACGATCTTTTTGCCGGTTTCAGGAGCACCGGTGAGTGCATCGTAGTTGCCTGCGATCATCTCTTTCTGCTTGAGCATCGATGCGTCTTTGATCGCTTCTGGTTTGGTTGCAGTATTCATAGTGATCTTAGCTCCACAGCTTGAGGGAATCGGCAAAGGTACCCGCCTGTTCGCGGATCGGCTGCATCTGACCCGAGTTCTCTGCATATTTAAAGGAGATGTGCGGTACATCATTCTCGCTCATCTTGGCGGCCAGCAGGGGGCGTTCCAGCAGGGCCGGGTCACAGAAACTCGGCGCGGCGAAGATCACACCTTCCGCCTTGTTTTTCCTTACCGAGTCCAGTAGATACTGACCAACCTTCTCCTGGGTGTCGCAGTATTTGGCGGAAGAGTCGGCCGAGTGATGGAGGAAGGCATCCGCCAGGTTCTTGATCGGGTCACCCTCCGTGGGCACCTCTTCCATCAGCCAGCGGTTGACCAGCATGTAGTCATCATCCACCACATAACAACCGGCCATCTCGATCGACTTGATCAGGTTCAGCGGCGGCTGTTCACAGAACGCACCACAAGTGATGATGCGACAGTTATCGCGGATCGGACGATCCTCTTCCTGGGCCGCTGCCATGTAGTCGGTCAGCATCACAATATGCTCTTCAACCGGCAGTACCTGACCGGCACGCATCAGCAGATAGACCTCGGAACTCGGCACCTTCCAGGGCTCGTCGGAACGCATGGCGTAGACATCACGCACCAGTTGACGGTGCTGGTTATAGATGGCGATGGAGTTGCTCAGCGCCTCATCGGTAATCTTGTTACCGGAGAGCTTCTCCATGTCATGGCGCAGCTCCTGCATCTCCCTCTGGTAATACTCGCCACCGATGTCATCGCGGTAGTTCTGCGGTACGTCAAAATACTTGGCATAGACGTTCGGCTTCATCAGCTTCCACATACCGGAGAGGTTGCGGATTACGTCGCAGATGCTGGGGAACAGCATGCCATCGACAAAGTCGAGACGACCGGTCAGGCCCAGTTCAATGGTGGAACGGGGGATGCGGCAGATGTAGCTCTGGTAGAAGGCGTCACCATGGATCACCTCCAGGCCGTCACCACCACCCAGGATGCCCAGGGGCAGCATGCCGGCGGCATGGATGATCTCCTCCGGAATGTACACCGGCATGAATCCAACCACTTTGCGACCGGGAGCCGCCTCTTTCCAGGCACGTGATGCAGCGAAAGTAGTATCTTCATACAACTCTTCACAGCGTGCGATTATCTCTGCAGTACTCATACTTACCTGTCCTCCCATTTGGCTGGACGTTTCTCAAGGAACGCATTTAAACCTTCTACAGCATCATGACTGGCCATCAGACCGTCCAGATAAAGGGCTTCAACGCTTGCCAGTTTGGCTTTGATACGCGCCACCACATCACTTCTGGCCGCCTGCACTGCAAAACGCAGCGAAGAGGCCGAATGGGGCGCAAGGAATTTGTCGAAATAGGCGATTGCCGCTGCCTCGGGATCTTCGGCAACCTGATTAACCAGCCCCATGCTCAGGGCCTCGTCACTCTTGACGCTGCGACCGGAAAACAGCAGGTCTTCCGCGTTGGCCAGACCGATTCGCTCGGGTAGCAGGCAGGAGGCCGCCGGGGCGAACACCGCCAGCTGTATCTCCGGCTGACCCAGACGCGCATCGGGCGCGGCAAACAACTGGCTGCCGGCCGCGACCACTTCCAGGCCACCGCCCAGACACTGACCCCGGATGGCTACCAGGATCGGCACCGGGAAATCCAGCATGGTCTCAATCAGGCGATGCAGGCTGCGCAGCATGGCAGCGCAACTGCCGGGCAGATGCTCCTCCACACTGGCGCCAAAGCTGAAGTGGGGACCTTCAGCATCCAGCAGCACAGCGCGCAACGAAGCCTGCCCGGCATATTGCTCGAAGGCCGTCTGCAGTGCGCCGATCATGGCGGCATCCACAATATTGGCCTTGGGCCGGTTGAGCCGCAGCCGCAGCAGCGCCCCGTCCCGGTCCATCCAAACCTTGAGCGGCGAATCGCTCATGCCTCAGCCCTCCTTACCCGGCATCAGGCTCTCGATCAGCTCGGGAGTCCAGGGAGCCGCCTCTGCCAGGGCCTGGCGCAGGGCGACAAAGTCGATCTCACGTCCCACCTCGCGATTGCCTTCATTGAAGGCACGGAAACCGGTGCGGGCCTCGTTCATCATGTTCAGGGCCAACCAAGCCCGGGAGTTTTCCTTGTTGCGGTTCCACGCCTCCAGTTTCGGTTTGCGCAGTTCCTCAAGACTTTTGGTCATGCACTCGGGGAAGGTCTCGATCAGCTTGGCGCAGAGATCTTCCACCGCCTGGTCCAGCAGGCTCAGATCGATCTCGCCCTGCTTGATCAGTGCCTTGGCCGCCTTGGCCTCTTCGCCACTCTTGAACTCACCGTGCACGATGCGACCATACTCATCCAGCATCTGGTCGGTGACCGCCATCGGGTTGGCGACAAACTTACCGTCCACCTTCAGGGCCGGTACGATCTGGGAGACGATACCCAGGCGGTACGCCTTGTGTGCCGAGAAGGGCTCACACAGCGTGCCGGAAACCATCGCCTGCTCGCAGCCGATCATGACCGGCAGGAAGTCGGTAGCGCCGCCAATGGCCGCGGAACCGTGCTTGGGACCAGCCTGGCCGAAGTTGGCCAGATCCTGTGCCACGGAGTAATCCGCCGCCATGCCGATCTCCTGTCCGCCGCCGATACGCATGCCATTGACCCGGCAGATCACCGGCTTGTCGCAGCCCAACATGGCGCTGACCATGTCGTTAAACAGGCGCATATACTGACGGTATTCCTGCGGGTTGCCGGCATAGTACTCGGCATATTCCTTGGTATTGCCACCGGTACAGAACGCCTTGTCGCCGGCACCGGTAAACACCACGGCGTTCACATCACGGGCGGAACTGGCGGCACGGAACGCGAGGATCACGCCCTTCACCATCTCAGTAGTATAGGAGTTATATTGGGCCGGGTTATTCAGGGTGATCCACATGTTGTAGAGCCCCTCTGCCACGGTACCGTCACGGCGCTTGGCAGGCCGTTTCTCGACCAGCAGTCCCTCGAAACTGAGTTCAGGAACCAGGTTATGGTCAACCATGGCGGCCGGCTTGGTGTTATTGATAATGCTGCGTGTTGAATCTCTCATAATACGTCCCCTTTAAAGATTCGGAACCAGAATGGCACGCTCGGTCAGAAGGTGGCCCTTGGCCGCTTCAAACACCGCGTTGATATCGTTTAACGAATGAAGTTTCACAAAGGGCTTCATCTGAATCTTGTTCTGCATCACCAGATCAAGCGCTTTTGGATAGTATTCAGGCAGGCAACCCCAGTTGCCCTGCAGGCGGGCGCTGAAGGCCATCAGATTTGACAGCCGCAACTCCAGCTTGGCCATGGTAAAACCGACCACCGCCAGATGGGAGCCGTAGGTCAGCAGACTGAAGGCGGTCTCCTGACCCGGAGCCGAACCGGAACATTCAAAAATCTTCCACTCGGTGGCACGCAGCCCATTCGACTTCACATGCTCTTTAATCAGCTTTTTGATCGCACGGGCATCGTGCTCCTTGGCGTTCAGGGTCAACTCGGCACCAAAATCCTTCAGCTGATCCAGCTTGCCCTGATCCACGTCGATAGCGACCACATGGGCCCCCATGGCGTTGGCAATCTGCACCGCGTAGCCACCGACACCGCCAACACCGATCACAATGGCCACATCACCCTCATTGATCCCGGCCAGCACCGCGGCCTGGTAGGGGGTGGTCACCGCATCGGCCAGCACCGCCACTTCGGCCAGACTCATACCGGCCGCCTCGAGCTGGGCCTCATCCACCGGACAGAGTCCGCGGGCCGGCACATTAATATGGGAAGCGAAGCCGCCCTGGATATCGTTACCCGGCATCTTTTGGCTGCGGCACATGGTACCCAGGCCGCGCTGGCAGAGATCACACTCACCACAGGGCATCACCGCGGGAATTACCACCGCCTTGCCCAGCATGGCCTCGGCACCTTCTCCACAGGCGACTACCCGGCCGCTGATTTCATGCCCCAGGGTCAGGGGCAACTCGTGGTTGGTACGGACACCGTCATATAGAAAACCAAGATCGGTATGGCAGACACCGCAGCCGGCCACTTCCACCGTTACCTCACCTGCCACTGGCGTCTCGAAAGTGCACTCCTGCTTGGCGAAAGGCTCGCCAACAGCAGTCATTTGCCAACGGTATCCATTAATACTCATAGTCTGCTCTCTCCGAAATTTTCATTTCACGCACTTACGCTGTGGCAATGAATTATATTTCACTTTCAACCCTTGTCAACCTAAAATTGTGTACTATATTTCCTTTGACACGACCCATTTCATGAAATATGATTCATTTCACCTGCAACCAATCGGGTAAATCCCAGCAAAATCCTGCGATATATATCATATTTATAAGGTATATCTAATGAACAATTCTGCATCCACCGAGACCGCCAAAGGCAGTTCCACAGGCGCTCCCCGTTCACTCTCCATTGCCATGCTCGGCAGTGGAGGTTCCGGTGTCATGACTGCCGGCCAGCAACTCCTGGACGCAGCTGGCCAGGCCGGCTGGTACGGCATGATGACCCGTTCATCGGGCCCACAGATCCGCGGCGGTGAAGCCGCCGCCCTGCTGCGCCTCTCCCCTCAACCCGTGGAGACCCACAAGGGTCGTTTCGATATCCTGCTGGCCATCGACTGGCTGAACGCCGACCGTTTTGTCGGCGAGATCATTCTGGACAGCAACAGCATCGTGATCGGCGATGTGGGCGGCCAGGTACCTGATGCCATCAGCAATATGGGTGGACGTTATGTGGAACTGCCCCTGAGCGAACTGGCCAAGGGCATCACTGGCGGACGCCCCAACATGGTGGCGCTCGGCGCTCTGGCGCAGCTGATCAACCTGCCGGTGGACGCCCTGGAAAAGGTGTTGACCAAGTCGTTGTCAAAAAAAGGCGAGGCGGCTATCGAGGCCAGCATGTCTGGCGTCAGGGCCGGTATCGAGCAGGCATCCGCTATTCCTGATATCCCGGAATTCCGGATTGAAGCCAACTCCCAGGTGGAGCGCTGGAGCATCACCGGCAATGAAGCCGCCGGCCTGGGCGCGATCCGCGGCGGCGTGCGCTTTGTGGCGGCCTACCCGATCACCCCCGGCACAGAAATCCTCGAGTGGCTGGCACCCAATCTAAAGAAGGTGGGCGGCGTACTGGTGCAGGCGGAAGATGAACTGGCCTCGATCAATCAGTTGATTGGCGGCTCCTTCGGCGGCACTCCCTCGCTCACCGCCACCTCCGGCCCCGGTCTGGCGCTGATGATTGAATCCATCGGTCTGGCCGTCGCCTCGGAGACGCCGGTGGTCGTGGTCGACGTCATGCGTGGCGGCCCCTCCACCGGTATCCCGACCAAGTCGGAACAGAGCGATCTCAACATCGCCCTCTACGGTCTGCACGGTGACGCACCCCACATCGTGGTCGCACCGATGTCGATTGGCGATTGTCTGTTCACCACCCAGTGGGCCACCCACCTGGCCGAAACCCTGCAAACCGCATCGATCGTGCTGTCCGATCAGTCACTGGGCCAGACCCGCGCCCTGATCGACCGGCCGGCCGATATAGCGTTTGTCTCCGGCGGCCGCAAGATCACCAGCAAGGCGGAAGATTTCCGTCGCTATGTGGTCAACGAATCCGGCGTTTCTCCCATGTCCATCCCGGGCACACCGGGCTGCCAGTACACCGCCGACGGCCTGGAACACTCCCCCACCGGCACTCCCTCCAGCCGGGCCGAGGACCATATCCAGCAGTTGAACAAGCGCAAGCGCAAGCTTGACCAGTTTGACTATGGTGATCACTGGGCCAAGATCGAGGGTAAAGGCGACATGGCGGTACTGACCTGGGGCTCGAGCACCGGGCCGGTCAGCGAGGCGATCGACATGCTGGCGGCGGAAGGCCACAAGGTCAGGCTGATCAGCATGCGTCTGCTGTCACCGACACAACCGGAACGCCTGGCGGCCGCCCTGGCCGGCGTGCAACGCACCCTGGTGGTCGAACAGTGCCACGGGGCACAGTTCTATCACTATCTGCGCGCCCATTATGACCTGCCATGCGAACTTCGCTCCATGGCCGTCCCCGGCCCCCTGATGATCCGTCCCGATGATGTCTACAGCGAACTCAAAGCGTGGGAGAACGACTAATGGAAACAGCAAACCCCTGTCCCAGCCTGAAACCGAATGAATACAAATCCGGCACCAAGCCCGTCTGGTGTCCCGGGTGTGGTGACTACAGTGTGCTGCTGGCCATCACCAAGGCGATGTCCGAGATGAACCTGGAGCCGGAAAACGTCGCGCTGGTCTCCGGCATCGGCTGCTCCTCGCGTCTGCCCGCCTACCTTAACGTCTACGGATTCCATGCCGTTCACGGCCGTGCGCTGCCCGTTGCGACCGGTCTCAAAGTCTCGCGTCCCGACCTCACGGTACTGGCGGCGGGTGGCGACGGTGACGGTTTCTCCATCGGCGGCAACCACTTCATGCACGCCTGCCGGCGCAACGTGGATATGACCTATATCGTCATGGACAACCAGGTCTATGGCATGACCAAGGGCCAGGCATCCCCCACCACCGATCCCGATTGGGACAAGAGCAAACTGACCCCGGGTGGCACCAAGATCAATCCCTATTACCCGCTGGTGATCGCCCTCGCCTCCGGTGCCAACTTTATTGCCCGCGCCTCCAGCACCGATCCCAACGGCGCGGCCAAGGTACTGGTGGACGCGATTCGCCATCCCGGCTTCTCCTTTGTGCACATGCTCAGCCCCTGCGTCACCTTCCGCCCCGAACAGAAGGACTGGAAGAAAATGGTGCGCGCGGCGCCGGTCGAGCCGACCAAGGATCCGGCGGTCGCCGCCAAGCGGCTGATGACCGATGACAACTTCTTCCTCGGCACGCTGTACAAGGGCGACCGGGCTGCCTATCAACCGGAGCTGAAAACCACGGTTGAACACCTGTCGGACCTGGAACAGGGGTTCGTGTTGTGACCGGGTCACAGATCGACAGCAAGGTCGAACTACTTGCCCGCACCCTGGCCATGCTCTCGGAAATGGTTGAGCGCTATGACCTGTTTGCCGACCAGATGGAGGTGATGAACAATCCGGAAGCGGCGGAGCTCTTCCGCTGGCTGGAAAAAAAGCAGAATAGCCGTACCCGGGTGGTGCAGGAACTCAGCGAAGGACTGACCCTGCCACATATCCCACCCTGGGATTACAACTGGGATGACGCCATCAATACCGAGGTGCCGGGACACAGCAGCGCCCACTATATGATGACGCCCTACCACACCCTGACCCTGGCAATGGATGTCGAGCAGAGTGCCGCTGACCTGTTCCGACAGATCGAACAGGGTTCGACGGTTGCGGAGGTACAGAAACTGGCGCGCAGCTTTGCCCGGGAGGCCAGTGAATTCCGTGACTACCTGAAACAGAAACGCGCAGCGCATCCAGTGCCTGAAGCAGGCTGGGACGAGGATGAGGATCCACCCTTGCTGCTTGAGTAAAGCAACAGATAGTTTCTTTAATAACTTTTTAAAAAGGAGATTATCACGTGGTCGACGGGGTTCGTTTTACTCGTCAGATTCTGCGGACTTTACATCTGACCACGTACCATCCCAGGATCATCTGACAATTGTCAGAAACAACTCAATTGGAACAAAAACCGGTTGACGATTGCACCAAATAGTTTATTTTGAAACTAAATCAATAATAATAAATGCGAACATGAAAACTGTATCGGATTGTCACTGACAAGACGATTCAAAACCCTTACTTGAACAATAACAGACGAAGGCATAGGCAATGAAAGAGAGCTTGAAGGAAGGACTGGCAAGAACCGACCGCTACGAGATTGACAAGGCTCGTACCGTAAACTTTGTCGGCAACGACTGCGCGGTCTATTCAACACCCAGCCTGATCTACGATATGGAAGTGACCAGCCGCAACCTGCTGCTGGAGCATCTGGATGCAGGTGAGGACTCGGTCGGCACCCGGGTTGAAATGGATCACACCGGCGCCACCCTGCTCGGTATGTGGGTGGAGATCACCAGCACCATCACCGAGGTAAAGGGTCGCATGGTGAGCTACGAGTTCACCGCCCGTGACGCGCTGGAGAATGTCGCCAGGGGCAAACATACCCGCTTTATCGTGGATACCGAGCAGACCGCCGCACGGCTTAAATCCAAGGCCGCAAAAGCAACCAGCTAAAGGCAGACAGCCATGACCACTGAATCACCCACAGGCAAGACCAAGATCCCGACATACTGTTATCAGTGCGTCGCCGGTCCCGACCTGCTCAACGTCCGGGTCGAAGACGGTATCGCCACCGAGGTGCAACCCAACTTCGACGCGGCGGACTGCACACCGGCCGCTGGCAAGGTGTGCGTCAAGGCGTTTGGACTGATTCAGAAGGTCTACAATCCGCATCGCATTCTCACCCCGATGAAGCGGACCAATCCGAAGAAGGGGCGCAACGAAGATCCGAAGTTTGTCCCGATCAGCTGGGACGAGGCGCTGGACACCATCGCCGACAAGGTGAAACAGATCCAGGTCGAAGGCAAGACCGACGAGGCGGGCTACCCCAAGATCGCCGCCAGTTTCGGCGGCGGCGGCACCTCCACCTACTACATGGGCACCTTCCCCGCATTCCTCAGTGCCATCACCCCGATCGACATGGGATTCGGCAGCGGCCAGGGCGTCAAGTGCTACCATTCGGAGCATCTTTACGGTGAGCTCTGGCACCGCGCCTTCATCGTCACCCCGGATACACCGAAGTGCGATTACATTATCTCCTTCGGCATGAATATCGAGGCCTCCGGTGGTGTGTGCGGTGTAAAACGGCATGCCGACGCCCGCGACCGGGGAGTCAAACGGATTCAGGTTGAACCGCATCTCTCCCAGACCGGTGCCGCCTCCTCCGAATGGGTGCCGATCAGGCCGAAGACCGATCCGGCATTCATGTTCGCACTCATCCATGTGCTGCTGCATGAGCAGCGCGACCGCCTGGACAAGGTGTTCCTGCGTGATCGCACCGGCTCCCCCTACCTGGTGGCGCCCAACGGCTACTACCTGCGTGACCCGGAGACCAAAAAGCCGCTGATCTATGACCTGAAAAGCAAGCAGGCGGTGCCCTTTGATACGCCGGATACCGAACCGGCCCTGGAGGGACAGTACATCCTCAGCGGCATCGAGCTGGGCGCCGACGAGGATCGCTGGGAGCACCAGGATATCAAGGTCACCACGGCCTTTGAGAAACTGGTTGAACACATGAAGCCGTTCACCCCGCTATGGGCCGGACGGGTCTGCGATGTGGACCACAAGATCATCCGCCGCATCGCCCTGGAGTACCTGGATCACGCCCGCATCGGCGAGACCATCGAGGTGGACGGGCGCACCATGCCGCTGCGCCCGGTCGCGGTCACCCTCGGCAAGACCGTCAACAACGGCTGGGGCGGCTTCCACTGCTGCTGGGCCCGTACCATGCTGGCAGTGCTGGTGGGTGCACTGGAAGTGCCGGGTGGTACCATCGGCACCACCGTGCGTATCAACCGCCCCGCCTCCGATCGCAACGACAGCGTCAAGCTTTCCGAGGACGGCTTCCTCGCCTATCCGATGAATCCGACCGACAAGGAGAACTGGGTCGCCAAGCCGGAGGTACGTAACGCCAACCGCACCCTGGTGCCGCTGGTCGGTAACTCGGCCTGGAGCCAGGCCCTGGGGCCGACTCATCTGGCCTGGATGCAGCAGGAGAAGGGGCCGGAGCATTGGCCACAGGCCACCAAGCCGGCCCTCTGGTTCGTCTATCGCACCAATCCGGCCATCTCCTTCTGGGATACCGAGCAGATCACCGAAACCATCGCCACCTTCCCGTTCACGGTCTGTTTCGCCTATACCCGCGACGAGACCAACCACATGGCGGATATCCTGCTGCCGGATCGCACCGACCTGGAGGGGCTGCAGCTGATCCGTATCGGCGGTACCAAATTTATCGAACAGTTCTGGGATCATCAGGGCTTTGCCCTGCGCCAGCCGGTGACCGAGCCGCAGGGCGACACCCGCGACTTTACCTGGATCAGTACCGAGCTGGCACGACGCTGTGGCGTGCTGGAGAAGTACAACAAGGCCGTCAACCGCGGCGCCGCCGGCGTCGCACTGAAGACCGACTATTACGATTTCAGCCTGGACGAGAGCCAGGCCCACGACGTCGAGACCATCTGGGACGCCAACTGCAAGGCGGCCAGTGCCGAGATTACCGGCGGCAAGGAGAGCCAGGGCCTCGACTACTACAAGGAGAAGGGCTACCGACTCACCGGCTTCCCGCGCATCAAGTGGTACCTCACCGCCAAGATGGAGGATGAGGGTGTGCGCTATGAACTGCCCTACCAGGAGACCCTGAAGCGGGTCGGCGTACAGCTGGGTCGGCGCCTGCACGAGCGCGGCATCAGCTGGTGGGACGAGCAGTTGGAAGAGTACGAGGGACTGCCCGACATGATGGATTTCCAGGCACTCTGGGAAGGGGCGCTGGAGCGCAACTTCGGTGTCGATATCAGCGATTATCCGTTCTGGCTGGTCACCTCCCGCAGTATGCAGTACGCCTGGGGCGGCAATGTCTCGATCCAGATGATCCGCGAAGTATCCCAGAACATCGGTACCCATGGCGGCCTGGTGATGAACACCGGTCAGGCGCACAAGCTGGGCCTCAAGGATGGCGACCGGGTGGAGATCACCTCACCGCTCAGCGCCACCCGGGGCATCCTGGTCACCCGCCAGGGCATCCGCCCCGACACCCTGATGCTGATGGGCCAGTTCGACCACTGGGCGACCCCGTTTGCCAAGGATTTTGACGTACCGAGCATGAACTCCCTGGTACCGATGCTGCTGGATCTGACCGACTCCAGCGGTTCCGGCGCGGATCTGGCCCGAGTCAAGATCAAGAAGATTGGAGATGCCAAATGACCCGTTATGTGATGGTCGCCGATATCAACCGCTGCGTCGGTTGCCAGACCTGCACCGCGGCCTGCAAGCACACCAATGCCACGGCACCCGGGGTGCAGTGGCGCAAGGTACTGGATTTTGAAGTCGGCACCTACCCCAATGTACGCCGCGCCTTCATTCCGGTGGGTTGCAACCACTGTCTGGATGCGCCCTGTGCCGATGTCTGCCCCACCCTGGCCACCTACAAGCGGCCCGACGGCATCGTCTCCATCGACTACGATCTCTGTATCGGCTGTGCCTACTGTATCCAGGCCTGTCCCTATCAGGCCCGGGACCGGGTGGACATACCCAACAAGGCCTATGGCAAGCAGTTCGGTCAGATGAAACATGAGCAGAAGGTGCCCCACAGCGAACGCCGCGCGGTGGCGCAGAAGTGCACCTTCTGCGTTGACCGCATCGACTATGGCACCGCCAACGGCCTCACGCCGGGCATCGACCCGGACGCCACGCCGGCCTGCGCCAACAGCTGTATCGCCAATGCCCTGATTTTCGGCGACATCGACGATCCGGAGAGCAACGTGTCCCAGCTGCTGCGCACACATGAATACTTCCAGATGCACGAAGAGCTGGAAACCGGCTCGGGCTTCTATTACCTGTGGGAACGTAAATAATGTTAGGTCCTACTCTACAGAAACGCTGGGACTGGCGCGCTGCCGGCAACTTCATCTGCGGCGGCACCGGCTCCGGTCTGCTGGTGGTCGCAGCCCTGTTGTCGGCCCTGGGGCTGCACACCACCGGCTACGCCCTGCTCGCCAGCGCCTTCGTCGCCACCGGCCTGGGTCTGGTATGGCTGGAGATCGGCCGCCCGCTGCGCTCCATGAACGTGTTCCGCAACCCGGCCACCTCCTGGATGACCCGCGAAGGCATGGTGGCCATGCTGCTGCTGCCACTGGGCATCCTCACCTTCTTTACCGGCTCCACTTCCCTGCTGATCCTGAGCGCCATCCCGGCGGCCCTGTTTCTGTATGCCCAGGCGCGTATCCTGCACATGGCCAAGGGCATCCCGGCCTGGCGCACCAATGCCATCAATCCGCTGATCGTGACCACCGGCCTGACCGAGGGCATGGGTGTGTTGCTGATATTTGCCGGGCTGGTGGAAGGCAACGTGGCCGCCCTGTTCGTCGGCTATGGCTGGATCATCGCCCTCTCGCTGGTATTCCTGCGCGGCGCGGCCTGGCTCAACTACCGCTACTCACTGGCCAACAACGCACCGGAGCAGACGCTGCAGGTGCTGGAACGGGCCAACATCGTCATCACCCTGCTTGGTATAGCCACGCCGCTCGTGCTGCTGTTCCTGGGCAAGAGTTACGCGGCCTATCAGTTACCGCTGGCGGCGGTAGCCGGATTTTTCATGGTGCTGTGCGGCTGGTTCTGCAAGTACCAGATCATCATCTATGCGGCCTACTACCAGGGCTTTGCCATCACTCACACCCCGGCGCGGGGCGGCGGCAAGCCCGGCCCCGGACTGAAACCCGGCTGGAGATTGCCACAATGACAATAACCGCAGTAGAACAAAAAACCACCCACGAGGTACGCCTGCATGGTCGCGGCGGACAGGGCGCGGTGCTCGCCTCCAAGATCCTCGCCAAGGCCATAGTCATGAGCGGACAGCATGTCACCGCCATCCCGGCTTTCGGCTTCGAGCGGCGCGGCGCGCCAGTGGCCGCCTTCTTGCGCTATTCCGACCGACCCTTGCGGGCGGTCACCAATATCTATGCGCCGGATTACATTATCTGTATCGATCCGAGCATCCCCAAGGCGGTGGATATTTTTGCCGGGGTGCAGCCGAACAGCACCCTGATCCAGGCCACGCGCCAGTCGGCCGAGTCCCTCAACTGTCCGGAGCAGATCACCAGGGTAGTGCTGTGCGATGCCGTCTCCATCGGCATGGAGGTATTCCGCCGTCCCATCACCAACACCATTATGCTCGGCGCCTTCGCCAAGGCCACCGGCATCGTCACCATGGAGGGACTGCGTGCCGGACTGGAGTCGGCCAACTTCCGCGACGCCGGCCTGGAGCAGAATCTGATCGCGGTCGAACGCGGCTTCAACGAATCGATAGTGAAACAGCGACAGGGAGGAGAGTGGGTATGAGCAACGACCCGGATTACAAGATGAAAGCCCACCCGCGTCCCGACATGAGCCAGGTACCGGACAACCTCTGCCCGGTCGCCATCATCGAGAACGGCATGCTGCCGGGCGACTGGCGCGCCGAGCGGCCAATCGTCGACCGCGCCAAATGCGTCAAGTGCGCCATCTGTTGGATCTTCTGTCCGGTACAGTGCATCGTCGAGAAGCCGGCCTGGTTCGATGTCAACTACGACACCTGCAAGGGTTGCGGTATCTGTGCCGTGGAGTGTCCGCACAATGCCATCAAGATGATTGAGGAGATCAAGTAATGGCCACGCCTGCCCTGAAGATGAAACACCCCGGCTGCGCCCAGTCCATTGTCTGTGACGGCAACGAGGCGGCCGCCTGGGCCGTCGCCCTGGCCCGCCCCGACCTGGTGGCGGTGTATCCGATCACCCCCCAGTCCTCGCTGGTGGAGTACGTCTCCCAGTTTATTGCCGACGGCAAGATACAGGCGGAACTGATGAACGTGGAGGGTGAGCACAGCGTGCTCTCCGCCCTGCACGGCGCCGCCCTCGCGGGTGGCCGCACCTATACCGCCACCTGCGGTCCCGGTCTCGCCTTCATGTTTGAACCGTACTGGCGCACGCCGGGCATGCGCCTGCCGATCGTCGCCTCGCTGGTCACCCGCGACGGCATCACCCCGCAATGCGTCTGGGGTGGCCAGCAGGACGCCATGACCATGAAGGAGACCGGCTGGATCCAGATCTACTGCGAGACCGTGCAGGAGGTGCTGGACACCACCGTCATGGCCTACCGCATTGCCGAGCATCACGACGTGATGCTGCCGGTGAATATCTGCCATGACGGCAACTATCTCTCCTACGGCGTCACCCAGGTGGACGTGCCGGAGCAGTCCGCTGTAGATGACTACCTGGGCGAGAAGGACGTCAACTGGCATGTGGCGCTGGATCCCATGCGGCCCATGGCCGTCGATCCGCTCACCGGTGGCGCCGGCGGTCCGGGGCCGAGCAAGTTCGTCGCCTATCGCAAGGGTCTCTGTGAAGGCATGCAGAACGCCCTCGGCGTGATCGAACAGGCCCATGCCGACTGGGCGGATATTTTCGGTCGCGACTATGCCCCGCTGGTGGAGGAGTACCGGCTGGATGACGCCGACTACGCCCTGGTCACCATCGGCTCCATGACCGGTGCCGCCAAGGATGCCATCGACAGCGCCCGGCTGCGCGGTGAACGGGTCGGCCTGATCAAGATCAAGACCTTCCGCCCGTTCCCCGTCCAGGCCATGACCCGCGCCCTGAAAAAGGTCGAGGCGGTCGGCGTGGTGGATCGCTCTGTGCACTACGGCTGGGATTGCGGACCGCTCTACCAGGAGGTACTGAGCTGCCTCTACCGCGCCGGCAAACCGGTTGCCTCCGGCTCCTTCATTGGCGGACTGGCCGGTGCCGACCTGACCGAAGCCCACTTCGCCCGCGCCATCGAGCGCACCGCGCAATTGCTGGCGGGTACTGAATTCGACGGCCCGGTGTGGCTGAACGAGAACGATTGAGGAGCACCCGATGAACACGACCCACTATCTCATCGCCGGTGCCAGTCATGCCGGCCTGGAAGCGGTCCACCGGATTCGCCTGGTGGATGAGACATCCCCCATCACCCTGGTGACCCGCGATGCCCACGCACCCTACTCACCCACCATCCTGCCCTACGTGGTGTCGGGACAGAGTGCCCCGGAGCGGGTGGTGCTGCGCAAGGCGGATTATTTCACCCAACACAACGTCACCCTGATCAGCGACAACGAACTGGTGGCCATTAATGAGAACGACCGGGTCGCCAGCCTCAAATCCGGCGACCAGTGGCAGTATGAAAAACTGCTGCTGGCCACCGGGGCCGACCCGATCATCCCGCCGATTCCGGGACTCAGCGAGACACCGTTCCATGTCCTGCGCACCATGCAGCACGCCATTGATCTGCGTGAGCATGCCGGCAAGGCAAAGCGCGCCGTGGTGCTGGGTGCCGGTCTGATCGGCATGCACGGAGCGGAGAACCTGCGCCACGCCGGTCTCGATGTCACCATCGTGGAGATGTGTGACCAGGTGCTGCCGGGTTATTTCGACCCGCGCGCCGCTTCGGTCATCGAGACCGCCTTCAACGACAACGGCATCCACATGGTGATGGGTAGCCGGGTAGTTAAAGTTGAATCGCAGGATAACGGCTGTCGGATCACCCTGGAGAATGGCAACAGCCTGGAGGCCGACCTGCTGCTGGTAGCCACCGGCGTGAAACCGCAACTCGATTATCTCAAGGGCACCTCGGTCCAGGTGGACCAGGGCGTCCTGGTGGATCGCAACATGCGCACCGACGCACCGAATATCTGGGCCGCCGGCGATGTCGCCCAGGCCGCCGACTTCTATGGCGAGGACAAGGTGATGATGGGCATCCTGCCGGATGCCGTTACCCAGGGCGCGATTGCCGCCATGGATATGGCCGAGGATCATGCACTCGCACCCTACGTGGGCGGTGTGCCGATCAACACCTACACCTTCTTCGGCCAACAGGCGATTTCGGTCGGCCAGTGCATGGCCGATGCGCAACTGGAAGAACTGACCCGGACCGATGACGATAACCAGCGCTACCTGAAGATCCTGCTCAAGGATAACCGGCTGCATGGCATCTCCAGCATCAATGAAGAGATGGATGCCGGCATCATGTGGCAACTGATCCTGCGCAAGATCGATCTCACCCCGGTAAAAGATGCCTTTATCGCCCGACCGCTGGAAACCGGCCGCGCCCTCATGTCCAGCACCTGGCGATAACGGGAGAACAGATTTATGACCGCTTATAACACCATCGCCTTCGATCCGTCGCGCTGCGAACTGTGCAACGACTGCAATGCCTGCATGACCGCCTGTTCCCAGATCAAGGCAGGTACCGACGACCTGCTGCATTCACGGATCAAGATTGTCGCCGGCTTCAACGGCAACCCTCCGGAACTGGCCCTGTGCCGTCAATGCGGCGACCCGGAGTGCACCAAGAGCTGCCCCTCCACCGCCCTGACCAAGAACCCGGAGACCGGCCTGATCGACTGGGACGAGAGTCTCTGTATCGACTGCCTGCTCTGCACCGTCGGCTGTACCTACGGCGGCATCACCTACAACGCCGAACTGAAGCATGTGGCCAAGTGCGATCATTGCGATGGCGACCCGGCCTGCGTCAAGGCGTGCCCGAGCGGCGCGCTGACCTATATCACCTCGGCCAGTATTTTCAACGAGCAGCATGAGCGGGAAGACCTGTTCGTACCCGGGCTCTCCGCCTGTCAGGGCTGCAACTCCGAGATGATCATGCGCCACTCGTTGCGCAAGGTGGGACCCGACACGGTGCTGGCCACCCCGCCCGGCTGCATCCCCGGCATGGGTTCGGTCGGATTCAACGGCACCACCGGCACCAAGGTCCCGGTATTCCATCCGCTGCTGACCAACACTGCTTCGATGCTGGCGGGGGTGAAAAAGCAGTACAACCGCATGGGCCGCAATGTCACCGCCATGGCACTGGCCGGCGATGGCGGAGCCGGTGACGTGGGCTTCCAGTCGCTCTCCGGTGCGGCCGAGCGCAATGATCAGATCCTGTTTATCTGTGTCGATAACGAAGGCTACATGAACACCGGCATGCAGGCGTCCGGCAGCACCTCCTACGGCTCCTGGACCACCACCACGCCGGTGGGCACCGAGATGAAAGGCAAGCGCACCAGCCAGAAAAATCTCGCCATGATCATGATGAACCACAACTGCGAGTACGTGGCCACCGCCTCTACCGCCTTCGTTGAGGACTATTATGAAAAACTGGACAAGGCACTGGCCGCCTCCGAACGCGGCTTTGCCTATCTGCACATCTACTCTCCCTGTCCCACCGGCTGGCGCTTCCCGTCGTCCCAGACCATCGAGGTCTGCCGCAAGGGCGTGGAGACCAACTTTGCTCCCCTCTGGGAGTATGAGCGGGGGGGTGAACTGCGCTTCACCCACTCCATCGATAACCCCCTGCCGGTCGAGGCTTATCTGAACCTGAGTGGCAAGTACCGCCATGTGAGCAAAGAGCAGTTGGCTCACATACAGGAGCAGGTCAATGAACGGGTAAAATCCCTAAAACGCTTTGCCGGACTAAACTAAAAAATACAACGAGGAGTGTGACACCATGTCAGATACTGGTGCCGATAATTATTATTTTGATCAAGAAGCCGAATGCATGCCGCGTGAGCAGTTGTTGCAACTGCAGTTGCAGCGACTGAAGACACGCCTGCAGCACGCCTATGACAACGTCCCGCACTATCGGGAGGCGTTCGATGCACAGGGTGTGAAGCCTCATGACCTGGAAAACCTGGAAGATCTCGCCAAGTTTCCCTTCACGGTAAAGAACGATCTGCGCGACGCCTACCCGTTCAACATGTTCGCCGTGCCCCGGGAACAGATCTCCCGGCTGCACGCCTCTTCCGGCACCACCGGCAAGCCGACCGTGGTTGGTTACACCGATGGGGACATCAAAAACTGGGCCGACCTGATGGCACGCAGCATCTCCTGTGCCGGCGCCCGCCCCGGCGACATTGTGCACAACGCCTATGGTTACGGCCTGTTCACCGGCGGGCTGGGCGCCCATTACGGTGCCGAGCGGCTGAAGTGCACCGTCACCCCCATGTCCGGTGGCAATACCGAGAAGCAGATTGCGGTGATGAGCGATTTTGGCTCCCACGTACTGCTCTCCACCCCCTCCTACGCCCTCAACATTGCCGAGGTGGCCAGGAGTGAGGGCGTGGACCTGGCGGCCGGACCACTGCGCGTGGGTATATTCGGTGCCGAGCCCTGGAGCGACGAGATTCGTGGCGAGCTGGAGAAACAGCTTGGCGTGAAGGCGATGGATATCTATGGCCTGTCCGAGATCATGGGCCCGGGCGTGGCCTGCGAATGTACCGAGCAGAACGGCCTGCACGGCTGGGAGGATCACTTCCTGTTCGAGATCGTCGATCCCGAAACGCTGCAACCCCTGCCCTATGGCGAGGTGGGCGAACTGGTGATCACCACCCTGACCAAGGAAGCGCTGCCGATCATCCGCTACCGTACTCACGACATCACCAAGCTGACCGATGAGCCGTGCAGCTGCGGCCGCTCCCATGTGCGCATCCTGCGCGTCACCGGTCGCAACGACGACATGATGATCATCCGCGGCGTCAACGTCTATCCGTCACAGATCGAGTCGGTGCTGGTGAGTGTTGCCGGCGTGGCGCCCCACTACCAGCTAGTGATCCAGCGTGAGGGCATCATGGACACCCTGAGCGTAGATATCGAGCCGGAACCCGATTTCATCGGTGACAGAAAGGCGCTCGGCGCGGAAGTGAAACACCACATCAAGTCGATGATCGGCGTGACCTGTACAGTCAACGTACTGGATACCGGCGAGGTTCCCCGTTCCCAGGGCAAGGCCATTCGGGTTCGCGATCTGCGAAAAAAATAGGAGGCACTCGTGAGCTTTTGTCACAGCTGTAGTCACTGGCGTTATGAGGAGAACGTCGTCCTGCGCAACGAGCATGAGCAGGAAGGGTTCGGCGTTTGCGAACTGTTCGAGCAGATGCGCTCAAATCCGCTGCGCGCCCTGGTGCGCACCGATGATGAATTCGCCGGGATACAGATGCGTGGCGAGTTCGGTTGCAATCTGTTTCAACAGAAGTAGCGATTCAAAACGGATCGGCGCCCGCAGGGCGTCCGCAGGGCGGACCAGCTCCGCCACCGAAAGGTCGGGGTCGGCGTTGACTCCGCCCCTCGGGTAAACATGGATCAACAGCGGCTTCCGGCAAAGGGAGCTACACAGGGAGTGGGCGTATGCAGGCAACGGAGGCCTGTACACGCCCGGCCCGCCTGCTGCCGAATCGGTAACAGGAGAATGTCAGAGGATATGTCATGAATACCAGAGATCGCGTCGACGCATTGCTGAACCGCCTGCATGATGCACCCCAGTACCCCACTCAGGGAGCTGTACTGTTCGTGGATCTGGAGCGGCGCAGCCACCGCAAGGCCTATCTGCCGAAGGAGGTGTTGACCACCTTCCTCAGCGGCCGCGGTGCCAACATGTACCTGCTCTACAATCTGCTCGCAACCGAGCAGGCGGAACCGCTCAAACCTCTCGATCCACAGGTACCGTTGATCTTCGGCAGCGGGGTCTTCACCGGCTACATGGCCTCCGCCACCCGGGGCAATGTCACCAGCCTCTCTCCGGAGAGTGACGCCATCCTCGACAGTAATGTCGGCGACTATTTCCCCGCTTTCATGCGCCACCACGGTTATGACCACCTGGTAGTTTATGGGCGCAACCCGCAGTGGACCCTGTTGAAGATCTCATTCGACGACGTGCAGTTCCTTGATGCCACCCCCTACCTCGGGATGGACAACCTGGACGTTACCGAGGCGATCGAGCGAGATTTCGAACGCACCGAGCGCAAGGACATGGCCCTGGCGCGTATCACCAGCGCCGGCGAGAACCTGGCCCTGAGTGCCGGCATCATGGGTGGTATCAAGGCGATCTGGGCGCGTGGCGGCCCCGGCGCCAAGATGGGCTCACTGGGTCTCAAGGCGATCATGATCGATGGCGCGCCGGGCAAGATCGCCACCTCCAAGGAGTTCAAGCTGGGAGCCAAGGAGATCAGCAACAAGGTGATCAGCACCAGCGTGATTCACAACGCACTGAAGACCGTTGGCACCCCGTTTCTGTACAAGCCAAGCCGTATCCTTGGTGCCATCGGCACCAAGAACAACCAGGAGAACACCTGGGTGGAGGACCTGGACGCCGACAATTTCGACGGCTACCGCACCGGCATGGACGGTTGTTACAAGTGCCCGGTGAAGTGCCGGCCGTTGAACGACATGACTCCCGGCGCCAAGGGTGGCTTTGGCGCCAACGCGCTGAAAGGCGTGACCGGCAACGCCAGCTACGATACCTCGCAGGCGGAGGTGCAGCATGAACACACCGCCAGCTACCAGGGTATCAAGGGCGACGGGGTATTCGACCGGTACGACAAGGGCGATGGTCCGGAATATGTCACCGTCGGCAAGTTCGGCCCCAACATTGGCATCACGGAACCGGAAAAGGTGCTGCGGCTGAACAACATCCTCAACGACCTGGGACTCGACTCCTCCGGTACCGGAGGCGCCATCGGTTGGGCCATGGAGCTCTACCAGCGCGGCGTTATCGACCAGACCATTACCGGCGGCCTTGACCTGAGCTGGGGCAACTATGAGGCGGTAGAAAAACTGCTGTTCATGCTGGCCCGGCGCGAAGGCTTCGGTGACGTGGTGGCCGATTCCAGCCAGGCGGTGGCCACCGGCAAGTATCCGCCCGAGGCACTGGACTATCGCATGACCGTTAAGGGGCTGTTCCAGTCCGACCCCCATGACAGCCGCATCCTCAAGGCGTTTGCCCTGGGGCTGGCGGTAGCGACCCGCGGCATGGATCACCTGCGCAACCGGGTCACCCTGGAGATCAACGCCCGTATCAACGACGACGCCGAGTTCAAGACCGCCCTGTATGGCGGCAAGGTCTCCGCGGAACCGAATCAGTACGGCGGCAAGGAGTACGCGGTACGCCGCTGCGAGGATACCTTCGCGGTCGGCGACTCGGTAGGCATGTGCCGCTTTACCACCAAGCTGTTCAACTCGCCGTCCCTGACCGGTACCGAGGAGTTTGCGCAGCAGCTCAAGTTGCTGACCGGGATCGAGATGAGCAGCGACGACCTGCTCAACAGCGGTCGCAACGTGATCGCCGTGGAGCGCATGATCAATGCCCTGCGCGGTCTCACCGATGCCGACGACACCCTGCCCAGACGCTGGTTCGAGGAACCCAACAGCGCCGGCCCATTCAGCGGCGAAAAGATTGATCAGCAGGCGTTCGATGAGATGAAACAGCGTTTCTACGAAGTTTCCGGCTTCGAACCGGATGGACTGCCCAGCAGCGACTGGTGGGACAGCCTCTCCCAGGTGCTGACCGGTTACAGCCTGAAGGTAAATCTGCCGAAACTGCCCGGGGTCAAACGCAACAGCCTAGTCATCAACCGGCCGGTGAAAGATATCCGGGAGCTGAGGCAGCGCCTGAAAAACAGCCTGCCGCAGGCGGCTGAGGCGCTGGGCGACAGTTCGTTCGGTATCTCCATCAACGATCATCTGGTAGTCGCCTCTGAACAGGGAATGACCCTGCACAATGGCGACGAAGTGAGTCTGGTACCGATGCTGGCGGGGGGGTAAATATATAGACAGAAATCAATGTGGAAAAGGTACAAATATCAGTATCATGGTAATATCAGGCTGGAGAGGTTACTCATAGGAACGTGAAGGCATGACCGAGACAATCAACCCCCCCACAGGGGAAGACGCAGGTATTGAAGAGCTCACCGAAGTGGTCGGCTCTCGGGTGCGTTCCGTGCGTTCGCGGCGCGGGCTGACACGCAAGAACCTGGCCTTTCATTCGGACGTCTCGGAGCGTTATCTGGCCCAGCTGGAACGCGGCACCGCCAATGTCTCACTGGCCCTGCTATCACGTATCGCCAACGCTCTCGGGGTACGTATCGGCTCACTGCTACCTGAGCAGGAAGAGACCTGCATCAAGTACCCGCCGCTCGGCGAGTTGATCGATACCTTCACTCCCGAGATACAGGAGAAGGCGTTCAAGCTGTTGCGTAACGCCTTCTCGCCTGGCCAGGGCGTCTATCGCGGCGTAGCCCTGATCGGGATGCGCGGCAGTGGCAAAAGTACCCTGGGTGAACTGCTGGCAAAGCATTTCCAGGTGCCGTTCATCCGCTTGCAGAACGTGACCTCACGACTGGCGGGGATGGACATAGGCGAGTTGATCTCCCTCACCGGCCAGGGCAACTACCGCCGGCTGGAGCTGCAGGCGCTGCAGCAGACCATTACCGACTATCGGCACGTGGTGCTGGAGACCGGCGGCAGTCTGATCTCCGAGGCGGAGACCTTCCGGATGCTGCGGGAGCACTTCTACACCATCTGGGTGCGTGCGCTACCGGAGGATCACATGAACCGTGTCATTGAACAGGGTGACATGCGTCCGATGGCAGGCAGCCAGCAGGCGATGGATGATCTGAAACTGATATTGGATGAACGGGAAGCGGACTACCGTCTGGCGAATTTCGAGATCATGACCTCGGGCCAGACCATCGAGCAGAGTCTCGAAGTGCTGATTCAGCAGTGCGCGCCCTACTTGCAGGGCAACTGACCGGCCAGCGTTCGTTTTGCTACCCGGCCGGCCCGACCGGCTACACCTGCCTTTTCCCACACTGAATTCCCATAGCCAAGCCATACCGGCAGGAGGCCCACGTCCGGGCCGAAATCGCCGTGGTCCGAGACAATTGCTGTAGGAGGCCCGCCCCGGGCCGATGCGACCACGAAACGTTCGCGACGGGGGCGTCGCTTCTACAGGCCGACGGATCACTGAACAACATTGGACAACCAACATTCAACCAAAGGAGCATAAACATGCCCGAAGCCTTTATCTGCGATGCCATCCGCACCCCGATCGGTCGCTATGGCGGCACCCTCGCTGCCCTGCGCACTGACGATCTTGCCGCCCTGCCGGTCCAGGCGCTGATGGAGCGCAATCCTGATGTCGACTGGTATCAGCTGGACGATCTGCTCTACGGCTGCGCCAATCAGGCAGGCGAGGATAACCGCAACGTGGCACGCATGACCGCCCTGCTGGCCGGCCTGCCCGATGCCGTGCCCGGCGGCACCCTGAACCGGCTTTGCGGTTCCGGCATGGATGCGGTAGGCACAGCCGCCCGCGCCATCAAGAGCGGCGAGGCGGAATTGATGATTGCCGGCGGTGTGGAATCCATGTCCCGCGCCCCGTTCGTCATGGGCAAGGCGGAGAGCGCCTTCTCGCGCCAGGCGGAGATTTTCGACACCACCATCGGCTGGCGCTTCATCAACAGGAAAATGAAGGAGATGTACGGTGTCGATTCGATGCCCGAAACCGCCGAGAATCTGGCAGTCGAGTTCGGCATCAGTCGCGAGGATCAGGATGCCTTCGCCCTGCGCTCCCAGCAACTCACCGGCGCCGCCCAGGAAGCGGGTCGGCTGGCCGAAGAGATCATCCCTGTCACCCTTCCCCAACGCAAGGGCGACCCGGTCATCTTCAGTCAGGACGAACACGCCCGGCCCCAGACCCGGATCGATCAGCTGACGAAACTGCGCCCCATCGTCCATCCCGAGGGGAGCGTCACCGCCGGTAACGCCTCGGGCGTCAATGACGGTGCATGTGCACTGCTGATCGCCTCCGAACAGGCGGCCCGGCAACAGGGGCTGACACCCCGCGCCCGCATCCTCGGCATGGCCACCGCCGGTGTTCCGCCGCGCACCATGGGCTTTGGCCCGGCACCCGCGAGCGAAAAGCTGCTGAAACGGCTCGGACTGACCCTGGACCAGATGGATGTCATCGAACTCAACGAGGCGTTTGCCGCCCAGGCCCTGGCGGTGACACGGCACCTGGGACTGGCCGATGACGACGCGCGCATCAATCCCAATGGCGGCGCGATCGCCCTGGGACACCCTCTTGGCATGAGCGGCGCACGCCTGCTCACCACCGCCACTTACCAGCTGCATCGCAGCGGGGGCCGCTATGCCCTCTGCACCATGTGCATAGGCGTTGGCCAGGGCATAGCCGTGGTGATTGAGCGGGTTTGATGCCACCCAGCGCTAAAAACGACCTGTAGGAGGCCCGCCCCGGGCCGATATGCCGCGACACAATCGCGGCTGAAGCCGCTCCTACGGCCAATGACAGACACAGATCACTATCAGGAACAGCACTATGACAAACAACACCCCCGACCTGGACGGCATCACCGCCCTGCTGCAGACCCGCACCGGCGACGGCCACCAGACCCTGCACGACGCCGACCTGCGGCAGTTGCTAGAGATGGCCGGCCTGCCGCTGGCCAGTGTCGAACCCGGCACCGGCATTGAGCTCTCCCTCGCTATCCGTAACACCCGCGAATTCGGCATGGTGATCAGCGCCGGGCTGGGTGGCGAGACCGGCGAACTGCTGGCCAGCGCCCTGCGTAAGGGCCAGGGCGGCGTCAGTGCCGCCGCCGACCTGACCAGCGGTGAAGATCTGCTGCAGGCATTCAAGGCGACCATCGCCTATCGCAAACTGGAAGGAAAGGTAGACGACCAGAACCTGAGCGACTGCTTCACCGCCTTCATCAGCCTGGCCCGACACTACGCCCCGACCAACCCGGACGCCCCGTTCGTGCTGGAGTGCCTGGAACTCAACCCGTTCAGCTTTATCGATAACCGGATCGCCCTCGGTGAGGGCGTCTGCGAGTACAGCCGTCCCACCCCGGTGCCGGCTCCGCGCCCGGTAAAGAAAATCGGCAAGATGCTGCATCCAAAATCGATCGGCATTATCGGTGTCTCCGGCAGCAAGATGAACTTCGGTCGCATCATCCTCAAGAATATTCTGGCCAGTGGCTACCCGGCTTCGCAGATCACCATCATCCGCCCCAACGAGGATGAGATCGACGGCGTCAAATGCGCCGAGAGCCTCGCCTCCCTGGAGCACAAGCTGGACCTGTTCGTGGTTGCCATTGCCGCCGACGCGGTCTACGACCTGGTGGACGAGGTGATCGCCACCAACGCCGCCGAGGCGGTGATGCTGATCCCCGGCGGACTGGGCGAGACCACCGCCAGTCGGGAACCGGCGGCGGCCATGATGAAACGCATCAACGAGGCGCATCACAGCGAGGACGGCGGCCCGGTTTTCCTCGGCGGCAACTGCCTCGGCATCGTTTCCCATCCCGGTGAGTACGACACCTGGTTTATCCCCAAGAACCGCCTGCCCCAGGGGCAAAAGAAGGCGCAACGCAACTCGGCCCTGATCAGCCAGAGCGGCGCCTTCATGATCACCCGTATCAGCCATAATCCCTGGCTCGACCCCGCCTACATGACCGCGCTGGGCAACCAGAACGACCTCACCCACGGCGACATGGTCAACTATTTCGCCGAGCTGGACGGCATAGACACCATCGGCGTCTACGCCGAGGGCTTCCGCGACCTGGATGGCCTGCACTTCGCCAAGGGCGTGCGCAAGGCGGTGCTGAAGGGCAAGCAAGTGGTGCTCTACAAGGCGGGCCGCTCCGAGTTCGGCGCCAACGCCACCATGGGCCACACCGCCTCGATCGCAGGAGACTTCGCACTGCTGGAAGCGGTGATCACCCAGGCCGGCGGCATGGTCTGCGACGACTTCGACCGCTTCAACGACCTGTTCTACATAGCCGACTGCCTGCACGACAAGACCATCGGCGGTAACCGGCTGGGCGCAGTCAGCGGCGCCGGCTTCGAGGCCGTGGGTATGGCCGACAACGTTCAGTCGGACAACTTCTCACTCGAAGTGGCCGCCCTCTCGGCCGAGACCGAGACCCGCATCGGCGAGATCCTGAAAGCGAAACGGTTGGACGCCCTGATGGAGATCCGTAACCCGATGGACATCAACCCAGGCGCCGACGACGAAGCGCACCTGCAGTGTGCCGGGGCGATGGCAAAGGATCCCAATATCGACGCCGTGGTGGTGGGACTCGATCCCATGTCACCCGTGATGCGCACTCTGGTGGAGAACAAGCTGCGCCCCGGCTATGACCTGGGTGACGAGCAGAGCATCGCCCACCAGATGCCGAAGATGGTCGCTGCACTGGACAAGCCGCTGATCGGCATTGTCGATGGCGGCGAACTCTACGAACCCCTGGTGGCAAAAATGAAAGACCAGGGCGTCTGCGTGTTCCGTTCCTGCGGCGCCGGCGTCAAGGCGCTGTCCAGCTACACCCGGGCACGGCTGCGGGCGGAGGAGATCCGGAAGCGGTTTGGTTGACAGGTGTCGGGATCGGTCGTTTGGCCGGTCCCGAGCTGTCCCCTCGGCAGCAGCCCATTGCCCCATAACAGTCCGCTAAAAATCATCAACCGGACTGTTAACCCCCAGACCGCCCTTCTTCACCACGTGGGTATAGATCTCGGTTGTTTTCAAATCGGCATGACCCAAGAGTTCCTGAATGGTTCGGAGATCGTAACCCTTCTCCAGCAACCGGGTGGCAAAGCTGTGTCGAAACGTGTGGCTGGAGCATTGACGGGGAATTCCGGCACAGCGTACTGCATCACGCACCTGTCGCTGCAGCGTTCTGTCAATTATGTGGTGCCGGCGCTTCAATCCCGAGCGGGGGTCGATCGATGGCTGTTTCGCGGGAAAAAATAATTGGGGTCAGATGAAAAACACAATGGGGCTATTTTAGCGCTCTGCATTGTGAAATCCGTGGGCGCTTGTCATTTTAATAAATCGTCTATCGAAAGATAAAAATGAAAACACCATTGGGGTCAGATGAAAAACCCAATACCGCACTTTTGGTCCCTTGATGCCAGGTTGCAGGGCGCCATACATATCCTATTCTTAAGGGTAGCGCAGCTAACGACTCACGCAGTTGCCCGGGAAACCTGGGGTTACAGATAGATTGTTCAACCGCGACAAGGAGGTTCGATGCCATGCAGGATATGCAGCAGGCCGTACTCAACCTGATCCCGCTCATCTATCAAGCTGCTGGAGATGATGAGGCTTGGCGCAACGTCATAACGGCAATCTGTCAAACCGTCGGTGCAGACCAGGGATTGTTCGTTCACCACAACTCATCCATACGCCAGACAAATCTGGAGTGCTGCATCAACCTGGAAGAGCGGTATGCACAGGAGTATGACGCTTACTACCAGTACATCAACCCATATATCTCCATCCACCCGTCGCTACTGCCTAACCCCGGTACGCTGGGTTTGCTAGCTGATCTGATCCCCGATAAAGAGGTGGAGAAGGGTGAATTCTTCAATGATCATGTGTCACCACAAGGTTTAACGGTTCGGAATGCCATCCGAATCACCTTACAAAAAACGGGACAGGTACATTCAACTATCGCTCTACACTATGCCAAGGATAAGCGACATTTGGATCCGGCAAGTCGATTGAGGTTCTGCGAACTCATACTTCCTCACCTGCAAACCGCGTTACAGCTGCACACAAAAATTTCTCATATAGATGCGCGACTTGACCGGCTATCCAGAGTTGTCGACACGGTTCTTCAAGGCGTTGTACTTCTGGATATCTCTGGCCAGGTACTGGAAATCAATGATGCAGCAAGAGTGATGCTTGAACGGGCAGATGGACTGCATCTCAGAAATCATGAGCTCCACACCATGCTTCCCGGCGAGGATACTGCGCTCTATAGACTTATCAATGGCATATGCAAAACGATTCAGGGTGAAGCCATCACCCATGGCCGGTCCTTTCCTGTTCTCCGCCCATCAGGAAAACGCCCCTTTGAATTGCTGATTGCACCAGCCTATGAACAAACAAATATCAATAGTAAGCGTGATAATGCGGTTGTTATTTTTATTCATGATCCTGATGCCGCTAGTGAATCCAGGGAGGAATTGATCCGACACCGCTACAACTTGACGGTGTCGGAAACCAAGGTAACGATCATGCTGGTTCAGGGTTATACCGGCAAGGAGATTGCCGATGCCATGAAAATTTCTCGTGAAACCTTGAAATCTCACTTGAAACATATTTTCAAAAAAACCAACACCCACCGACAAAGCGAACTCATTTCAGTGGTGATGCGCAGCTTTCCATCCTGAAGAACCGACACAGGCTTATCAATTCAAGACTTCGGACGGAACAAAACTAAAGATGCAATGCCTTGCGCATATAGCCCAAGCTCTCACCGGTCTATTCTCGCCATCGTGAGAATTGCCGATCGATCAGTGACACCTTCGAAATTGCCAAGAACTTGGTGTCTGCCGATACCGATCGACACATGCTGGATGAGTGCAATCTTGGCGCACGGTTAATTGTGCCGCTTACGCTGACCGTCTCTTCTTTTCATAATCCGGCATTGCCCATATCCCCCGTTCGGGGGAGACGACCCGTTTTACATGTTAATCATGGCAATAGATATAAGTTATTGATTTATATTACATGGCCCGATACTTGCTTATCTCTATGCGACGTTACTGGGCTTTTGGCCGTTTGCCGTGCCTCTTCAAAGTAATCGGTCACATGGATTAAGAATATGCACAAGGAACTTCATACCCCATTGAATGGAACTTTGGCTGTTGGCGCTTCAATTTTACTACCTCGCCAAGCTGGGGCCTTTAAAGGGAGGTGATGCCGATGAAGACCACATACTTAGGGTTGCTGATTTTTATATTCCCGCAATTTGCACCATGCGCTGAGTCTGGGAGTATTTGGACACCCCTGGTACAAGATTACTTCATGGATATTCTGCTCGATTTTGGACCAACCGACACTTCTGCCATCACTGTTAAGACAAGTGACTTGCTGATTGACGACCTGGAGAAACTGATTGTTTATCAGGACGCCATATTTGCCGATAAGGCAATAAGTCCCATCGATGTTTATGACGTCAGTTTCAATCTGCAAGGCAACCCAATCAAATGCACGGGTTTTATCGTCAAAAGGACAGATGACATCAACCGGATCAAAAACAAAAAAACTGTTGAACGGGCTCGCCTGGTTTTATTGGGAAACTGCCAAAATCTCGCTACACGGGAAAAGGTGTCGATAAACATTTCCAAGTATGTGATTTTTCCACGGAAATTGGCATTTGGAGCCACAACCGGCTACGAGCGTTATCGCTCGGTAAAAAATATAAACACCAACGACAAGATCCTGGCATGTGTATCAAATGACAGTAATCCTCTGACTCAAGGCCCGCGCCATATAGTGGCTGTATATAACACGGCAGATGAGTATATTCTCGGTTGGGAGAGTGAGAGTTCTTCCATAGATCAGCGGAAAGCAGAATACCCCGTAAAAATCAACGATTACCATGATTCGGGAACAATCGAAGATATCAAAGACACCATCCAGTTCTTTCAGGGGCATGACGG
Organism: Sedimenticola selenatireducens; assembly: GCF_963675335.2. Lineage (NCBI taxonomy): Bacteria > Pseudomonadati > Pseudomonadota > Gammaproteobacteria > Chromatiales > Sedimenticolaceae > Sedimenticola > Sedimenticola selenatireducens. The sequence goes on along the minus strand of NZ_CAXXYC010000001.1, from coordinate 161,014 downwards.
GCGTGGTCAAATAGTTTTTGACAAGGATGACTGTGAGTTTCACGCCGCCGACCACCAGGACCTCATCTATCTGCAATGCTATATCGGGAAACAGGACCGGTTTCATCCACCTGTTTCGCAAATCAATGCCGAGATCGTGATGAAAAAAATCCGTGACGCTCGTTATCTGCGTGGAAACAGCACACCTGAAACCAAAAGCTACGACTATATTTCAACAGAAGTGTCCATATCATTTGTAACGACTCCCGCTTCCGGTGGAAAAAGATTTTCAACGGGTTTTGAATTCAGAAACAGTTATCCTGATTCGGCGGATGCGAACAGGGAATGCTATATCAGGGTGCCGGTAAAATCTGGATTGGCGGGGCAAATTCAATCAAAAAAGCAGATAGGACAAAATTGACTGGGAAACACCGAGAAAATTCGAGAACCACAACCTGACACGAATATTCAGGGTCACCCATTAGCCGCCTTTAGTCAACGGAGCGAGGGTTTCTCTGACGAGACGCCGCCCCGGTAGATGATGAGACCACCGATGGCGCGTCTGCTTTTTCATCTCTTGGGAGGGCCAAAACGTGCATTGGAGCCAGTTATGGCTAGGTAGTCTGTTGAATCTTTATGCGGTGTGGTTATGTCGACCGCTGAGGTAACAACGGCCTTCATCATTCATTTAACTACCCAGGTTTCCGCGCCAACATGGTCGCAAACTGCAATTGCGCGCCATTGTGCATGGTACCTAAATCTTCATTGTACTTAATCAGCTCCCACCCCGCGTAAGCCTCACGCAACTGCCCTGCTTTCAGGGTAAAAGCGAAGGGGACTGGGCATGGGTGTTCTTCAGTGCTCATGGCGCAAACAATCAGGTTATAACCGCCGGGCAGAGTATGCTCTTGCATATCGGCAATAACAGCATCAACACGAGTTGGGTCGAGAAACATTAAGGTTACGGTGCTGGCAATAAAGCCATAATCCACACCAAGCCCGGCATTATTGATGTCGTACACCTGCGCCTTAATGTTGGCTATCCCCTCTTCGCTCACAATCTGCTGCAGCATATCGATAGCGCTGGGGTTGTTGTCTACTGCGATCACGTTAAAGCCAAGCTGGTTGAGATATAAGGCATTGCGTCCATTGGAACAGCCCATATCCAAGGCATTGCATGGCTCAATAATTTTGCACGCCTCTACCACTTCACTATGCGCAGGATTTAAGCCGTAACGGCTATTTAGGTCAACTGTCATGGCAACCACTTAGTTTTTGAAATGAGGACCTGTATGTTACTACTTTTTAGGCGCAGTTAAATGGCAATAGCCAAAGCTATTAACAAAAATTGGGGTCGGATGAGAAACCCAATATCGCACACGCAGGTCCATGAATAGTTTTTCATTTGACCCCATATTTTGCCATACTTTGGTTTGTATGATCCTTGTCCATCCGGATCAGTACATTGCGAATATTCTGCCGGTGGATGATTTTGCTGGTCTTACCCGATTCTTCGATGGGATTTTAACAGGTGCCTGAGAATCAAAGGCCTAATCCTGCTTATGATCAAACGCTCCTTAAATTGAGAAAACCATGCACCCGATATCTGACATATGGGACGAACACAAGGCGCGTTTACGCGCTTACGTGGTCAGACGCGTACCTGAACCGGACGTGGTGGATGATATCCTCCAAGAGGTATTTATTAAGGCGTATGAAAACCTCCATTCACTGCGGGTGCGCGGTAGCGTCGCACCGTGGTTGTATCGGATCGCATCAAACGTCATCGCCGATCACTACCGATCGCAGAAACCCTGGACTGAACTGCCGGAGGAATTGACCGCCCCGGAACGGGAGCGCGACCCGGTAGAGGAACTGGCTAGCTGTCTCCAGCCGCTTATTGACGACCTGCCGGAGACCTACCGCTTGGCCCTGACGCTGTCCGAGATTGAGGGGTTATCCCAAAAGGAGGTAGCAACGCACCTTGGACTCTCCTATTCCGGAGCGAAATCGAGGATACAGCGGGGCCGTGACCAATTACGGCAGCGCTTGCACGACTGTTGCGTGATCGAAACCGGACAAAACGGCGTCGTCGACTATGAGCCGCGTCAAAAAGAGTGCAATGGACGGTGCTCGTGAATTTTGCGTCTTTTTTGCTATGTCTCCGTCTATATGGGTATGACGCAACCAGCGTCGGTACCCAAGCGACAGGAGAAACCAATGGGTTATGTGAGAAATGATGAGATCCGCCAGGCGGTGCGCCGGCGGTATGGGCAAGTGGCAGAGAGTGAAAATGCGGGCTGCGGTTGTGGCACAACCTGCTGTGATGCCTCCACGCCAAGTGCCGAGGCCATTTCACAAGAAATGGGTTACAGCACTGACGATGTTACGTCCACCCCCCAAGGAGCAAACATGGGGCTTGGATGTGGAAACCCGCAAGCAATTGCTGCACTCAAGGCAGGTGAAATCGTCCTTGACCTGGGTAGCGGTGGCGGCTTCGACTGTTTTCTTGCAGCCCGACAGGTGGGAGACACGGGACACGTCATCGGCGTGGATATGACCCCTGAAATGATCACCAAGGCACGCGCCAATGCGGACCAGGGCAACTACCGGAATGTGGAGTTTCGCCTCGCCGAGATCGAGAACCTGCCGGTCGCCGATGGCAGTGTCGATGTGATCATTTCAAACTGTGTCATCAATTTGTCACCAGACAAGCCCAGGGTATTTTCCGAGGCTTACCGTGTCCTGAAACCCGGCGGCAGACTGGCAATTTCGGACGTGGTTGCCGCTACGGAACTGCCCCAAGAGGTTCGTGAAGACATGGCGCTGTATGCGGGGTGCATGGCGGGTGCATCCCCGGTGCCGGAGATTGAGCGGATGCTGGCAGGAGCAGGGTTCACGAGCATTCATGTTGCCCCAAAGGATGAAAGCAGATCGTTCATCCGTGAATGGGTGCCGGGGAGTGATATTTCAGACTATATCGTTTCCGCAGCGATTGAGGCGGTAAAGCCAGCAACTTAACAACCGTGTTAACCCGGACCGCCCGCACCCTAACGGACTGCCGCCACCGGGTGATATGGCCTGCGCGGCACGATGGGAAGTCATCCGGTCAGGCCACCCTTTTCTTCCGCCCCGGCAAATTAATCGAGCCGATCACAGATTCGTGATTTGCCGGCGCGCCACACATGGCGGGGCCATGCGCCCCGTTGAACCCCCTGCCGTCCCGGAGTATGGTGGCAACTCTGCTTTCGGGAGGTTTCTCAAGACATGAGTAATCCACGCCATTCCCTGCTCTGGATGGGTATTTATCTGGCCCTGGTGGCCGGCGTCTGCCTGTTGCTGTTTGCGCCGCTGCAAAGCGCCTTCATGGCAAACTGGGGTTTCAACTCACTGATTATCGGCGCCCTGCTGATCGGCATTATCATCAACATACGCCATGTGGTGATCCTGGAACCGGAGATCCGCTGGATCACCCTGTTCCGGACCGGGGAGGCGGGGATTTCCGTTGCCGAAAGCCCGCGCCTGATGAAAGGGCTGGCCCGCCATCTGCATGGACGGCGCAAGGACCGTTTCCGTCTCTCCGCCCTGTCATTGCGCACAGTACTGGACGGCATTCGCGCGCGCCTCGATGAGTCCCGCGAGATCTCCCGCTACATGATCGGTCTGCTGGTCTTTCTCGGCCTGCTCGGTACCTTCTGGGGGCTGCTCGGCACCATCTCCTCGGTGAGCAGTGTCATTGGTGGGCTGGACGTGGGCAATCGTGACTTTGCGGCCGTTTTCGGACAGCTTAAGGCCGGGCTGCAGCAACCCCTCAACGGCATGGGCACCGCCTTCAGCTCATCCCTGTTCGGCCTCGGCGGCTCCCTGGTGCTGGGATTCATCGATATCCTCGCCGGGCATGCCCAGAACCGCTTTTTCAACGATCTGGAGGAGTGGCTTTCCGGCGTCACCCAGTTGATCGACGAACCCGGTGGCCGTCCCCCCGTGGAGGACCCTGATGATATGGAGCAGCGTCTCAGCCTGCTCATCGAGGAGAAGCTGGGGCAACGCAACCAGTCGTCGCAGATGCAACCAGCCACCGATGAGGCGGTGGCTGGAAAACAGCCTGGCAGCGGCGCGGAGTGATATCCCATGTCAGCCTACTCACGCCGCAGCCGTCTCAGCGTCAACGTCTGGCCCGGCTATGTGGATGCCCTGGCCGCCCTGCTCATGCTGGTCATCTTCGTTCTGCTGGTCTTCACCTTCGCCCAGTTCATGCTGACCCAGATCCTCTCCAGCCAGGAGAGCGAACTGGGCGACCTGGAACAACGCCTCAATCAACTGACCATTGAGCTCGGACTGGAGCAGCAGAAGAACCAGGCGCTGTCGGCTAATGTAGAGAATCTATCCGGGATGATCAGTCAGCTCACCGAAGAGCGCTATGATCTCACCAACCAGATGGATCAACTGAAGCAGGCGCAGGCAGCCGATCGTCAGCAGATCGAACAACAGTTGCTGAACATCGCCAGCCTGCAACAGGACATCGACCGGCTCCGGCAACTGCGGACGGAACTGGAAGCGCAGATCGGCAGCCTGAGCGCCAATCTCCGGCAGCAGACCGATGAGGCGACCCAACTGCGTGATCGCAGCAAGGCACTGGAGGCACGCCTGGCCGAGGCGAACGAACGCACCCATCTGGCACAGGTGGAGGTCGAGGACCGGGAGATCCGTATCCAGGCCCTCAGTGCCCTGGTTGGCGAACAGTCACAGGCGCTGAGAGAGGAGCGACGGCTCTCCGCCGACGCCCAGGCCGAGGTGGCGCTGCTCAAACAGAAAATCGACGGACTCAGCGCCCAGCTCAAGGAGATCAGCCAGGCCCTGGCGCTTGCCGAGAAACAAAAAATAGCGCAAGCGGCCGAAATCACCGATCTTGGCAAACGGCTGAATGTCGAACTGGCGCGGCGCGTCAACGAACTGGAGAGCTATCGCTCGGATTTCTTTGGTCAGCTAAGCAGCCTGCTTAAATCCAACCCCTACATCCAGGTGAAGGGGGACCGCTTCCTGTTCCAGTCAGAACTATTGTTTGATTCGGGTTCGGCGCAACTGGGCGAAGCAGGCCAGCAACAGCTTGATGAGCTGGCCCGGGTGCTGCGTGATGTGATCAAGATCATCCCGGATCAGATCGACTGGATTTTACGCATTGATGGACACACCGACCGGGTACCGATCAAGAGCGCCGTATTTGCCTCCAACTGGGAGCTCTCCACGGCACGGGCCGTGTCGGTATTGCGCCATCTGGCGGCGCGGGGCATTTCCCAACAGCGCATGGCCGCCACCGGCTTTGCCGAGTTCCACCCGCTGAATCCGGCGAACAACGAGGCGGCCTACCGGCAAAACCGCCGTATCGAGATCAAGCTGACGGCACGCTAGTGCGGCCAGACCAAGGGTCTGGAGTCAGTTGTCCCGCTCGGCAGAACAAGGACCAGGAAGGGTTTGGGTGACAGGTTCACCGCCCTGCCGTATGCAGAAACTCATCCACCAAGGCGTTGACAATCTGCTCTTCCGACGCCACGCAGGGGCATAATTTTTGCCGGACTACCTGTAGCGCACACTGATATACCTCTGGCCGGGAGTGGGCGTTGCACAGCGTGATCCGGGAACGGGCAATCTGCAATAGCTCCTCGAATGGTATGGCTTCCGAATACCAGTCCAGTGGGGTTGCTTTCGTCATGACATCACCTGCCGTATAAACCTGAAGGGTTTCAGTTACAAAGTATTTCCCTGATCAACAATCAGCAACAGCGGCCATCGCATGGCCGGCACTGGCAGCGACTGCTACTGCTCGAACACCAGCGCATCCGATTTCGCACCCAGCGACGCCAGGGCATCTGTTATGGCTTTGGTAAATGGATCGGGTCCACAGATATAAAAATGCTGGTCAAAATCAGTAAGCTTTTTCTCAAGAAACGTCCTGTCGATTCGCTGATGGTCATAACCCGGCACATTGGCCTGGGTGCAGGTCAGCAGGCAGCGTTCAGCCAACGTGTATCTGAACTCCTTTTCGTTAATAACATCCGCCGGGGTTTTGTTGGAAAACATCAGCGTCTGATGCTTGAGTTTCTTCTGTATGGACAGATCCCTCAGAATGGCGATAAAGGGGGTGATGCCGGCGCCACCGGCGATAAAAACACCGGGCCCCTTGTATTCGATGGTACCGAAAGGGTCACTCAGGGTCAGTGTTGCGCCGGGCGGTAGCTCATGCAGCGCCTGTGTGACCCCCTGATGCTCCGGATACCGCTTGATTATAAATTCAAGCACACGGTCGTCCGCCAGGGATGTCGGCGTGAACGGGCGTCCCTGGTCTCTCCAGCGGCTGTTATCAATCGCCAACTCCACCCCCTGGCCGGGGGTGAATGTGAACCCATCCGGTTTTTCCACGATGAAGCGCTTTACATCATGGGTGACAAATTCGCTCATCAATAGTGTTGTGGTGTAGGTCATGCCTATTATCCCCCCGCTATTTTATCCACACGGTTTTGGCGTTGATGAACTCCTGAATACCCAGACGGGACAACTCACGGCCGTAGCCGGAATGCTTTATGCCGCCAAAGGGCAATCTTGGGTCGCTTTTGACCAGGCCGTTAACGAAGGCGGAACCGCACGCCATGCGGCGCGCAAATTCTTCGCCGCGTGCCGCATCTCCTGTCCACACGCTGCCGCCCAGACCAAATCGGCTGTCATTGGCAATGCGCAGGGCATCCTGCTCATCGGTGGCCCGTATCACCGCAGCCACCGGCCCAAACAGCTCCTCTTCATAGGCCGGCATACCGGGTGTTACCTGGTCCAGCAGGGTAGCGGCATAGAACCAGCCCGGCCGGGGCAGGAACTGGCCACCGGCAAGCAGCAGGGCACCCTGATCGATACTGTCGGTTACCTGCCGATGCAAGGTCTCACGCAGATCATCCCGTGCCATGGGACCCAGCGTGGTCTCCGCCTCCAGCGGGTTGCCGACTTGCAGATTGTTGATAGCGGCGTGAAACTTTTCGACAAAACGGTCTCCTATCCCATCCACCACAATAAACCGCTTGGCGGCAATACAGCTTTGCCCGCAATTGAGAAAACGGGACTGTACGGCCGCCTTTACCGCGGCATCAAGATCTGCGTCATCCAGCACCACAAAGGCATCTGAACCTCCCAGCTCAAGGACTAACTTTTTCAGATTCTTCCCCGCCACCGAGGCCACGCTGCGGCCGGCCGCCTCGGACCCGGTGAGGCTGATGGCATGTATCTGTGCATCGGCCACCAGGTCGGCCACCTGACCTGATGAAATCAGCAGGGTTGAGAAAACACTGCTCGGAAATCCCGCATCCTGGAATAGCTGCTCCAGCATCAGCGCGCAGCCCGGCACATTGGAGGCATGCTTTAACAAGACGCCGTTGCCGGCCATCAGCGCCGGGGCGGCACAGCGAAAAACCTGCCAGAAAGGGAAATTCCACGGCATGATGGCCAGCACCAAACCCAGCGGCTGTTTGACCAGCATACTGCGGCTGGCATCGGACTCGATAACCTCATCCGCGAGAAACTGTTTGGCCGTGTCGGCATAGTAATGACAGATCCAGGCACATTTTTCGACTTCACTCTCGGCTTCGCCAATGAGCTTGCCCATCTCTGAGGTAATGAGCTTTGCCAGCTGCCGCTTCCCCGTCTCCAGTTGCCGGGCAACTTCGCGTAACAGTGCGGCACGCTGATCGATTGGCAGCGCCATCCAGTCACCCTGTGCGTGTGATGCATTCACGCACAGGGTTGACAGGTCATCCGCAGAGAGCTGTTCGTAAGACTGTATCTCGTGACCCGTTGCGGGGTTGATTGAACTGATCATCATGACTTGAAAACTCCACTACCGACAATGTTCCGTACGGTCTGCATGCGTCGGAAACAGATGGGGCAAACATCCTGGGTGCAAGCCTGCCACCACTGGCGGCTTACCCGGGCCGGCCGGAGGTTTGACTGGTCGCTCCGGCTTGGGCGGATGGATCTGTGGCTCCTCCGGCTTGGACACCCTTTTCGGCACGGATTGAAGAGCTGAAGCAGGGTACAACCCTGCCCGGGTACTGCACTCTGTTGCTGCCGAGATTGCAGCTGCAACAGTCATTTTCCAAGGACAACCGACTGTAGCGAGTCAAATTGTTGTGCAGTAAATACATGCCTGAATGGTCCGCTTGCTGCTATTTGTGCGCCATTTTCAGTTCGGATCTATCGGAAACCGGATACACCTTCCGATCATTATAGACGCTCAGTTTCAGGTGACTGATGCATGGCGGGAGCCACCGGCCGGTTTTGGTGGATTCTGGTCTGCTGAATAGCCTATATTTTCTAAACAGGATGACCCTGTTCATGGGCCTACACGCGGCGGGAGGATCGCTATCATGCAATTGAACAGCGAACAACAGGCACTTTGTGACAATCACCCCTTTGACTTCACGGGACTATCCGCCCTTTTTCTCAACTGCACACTCAAGCCAACCGGCGTGACTTCAAACACCGAAGCCCTGATCGATGTCTCCCGCTCCATCATGGCGGCCAACAAAGTCAAAACCGAGATCTTGCGCCCTGTCGATTATCTGTTGCCTCCCGGCGTCTACCCCGACATGACAGAACATGGCTTCGAACGGGATGACTGGCCAGGTCTTTGCCGCAAGGTCATGGCGGCCAACATTCTGGTGATCGGCACACCAATCTGGCTGGGAGAGGAGAGTTCAGTCTGTCGCCGTGTCATTGAGCGCCTTTACGGTGAGTCGGGAAAACTGAACAGACACGGGCAATATGTCTATTACGGAAAAGTGGGTGGAACCATAATCACCGGCAACGAAGATGGCGTGAAACACTGCGCCATGAGCGTGCTGTATGCCCTGCAGCATCTCGGTTACACCATCCCGCCGCAGGCAGACGCCGGCTGGATTGGTGAAGCGGGACCTGGGCCCTCCTACGCCGATCAAGGATCAGGCGGACCCGAGAACGAATTCACCCAACGCAATACCACTTTCATGACCTGGAACCTGCTGCACATGGCCCGAATGCTGGAGGAAAATCGCGGCATTCCTGCGCATGGCAATCAACGCGACAAGTGGGAGGCGGGCTGCAATTTTGACCACCCGAACCCGGATTACCGGTAATCCGCCCGTTTAACATCTCGGCGGCCGCATCCTGGCCCGGTCAAGGTATATTCAACCAGACGGCAGGCCAAAACCTTTTTGCCGAAAGCTTCATCGACACGGCTATCGCCCCCAGCTCCGGTACTTCCTCCACAAGAGGGATCAGGAAGAAAGAGTAAAAGTGCGTGAAAAATAACGGATTGCAAGTGACAATAGCCGGTTACCATCGATCAGTTATTGAGGCCAATGAAACAACCATCAAAGACCAACTGGGGAGCCGTCATCATCGCACTGGCCGCCGGCATATTTGCGGCGGCTCATTATGGCAAGGCGCCAACCGCATTGCCGGAGATCCGATCACAGATACCCATCAGCCTCATTGTCGGCGGCTGGGTGATGTCAGTCTTCAGCCTGACAGGCATGGTATTCGGTATCGCAGCGGGTACCTTTGCCGATCGACTGGGGGCGAAGCAGGTGGCCATGCTTGGACTGGGAACCTTGAGCCTGGGCAGCCTTATAGGAGGGCTGGCTGATTCCGGTGAAATACTACTGCTCAGTCGGGTTATCGAGGGTTTTGGCTTCATCTCGGTAGCTGTCTCGGCACCTATTCTGATTATGCGCGCCGCATCACTCAATGATCTGCAACTCTCGCTGGGCATATGGACCACTTACATGCCGGTGGGTATGGCACTCTCCATGATATTTACACCCATCATGGTTGCCGCCATGGGATGGCGTGCATTCTGGATACTCTCCTCGGCCACCACACTGCTCTGGCTCTCGCTTCTCTGGTTAAAAACCGACAGCGGAAAACAATCGGGCAATGTTACCGCCGCCCCGGAACATGGCCTGCTGGAAAATATTATGCTGACCATCCGCAGTCCCGGCACCTGGCTGTTGAGCATCGGTTTTGGCTTTTACACCATCCAATGGATCTCATTGATGGCCTGGTTGCCCAGCTTCATGGTCGAGCAGCGCGGTCTGTCACTTGAAGCAACGGGCCTGCTAACCGCGCTGGTGGTGGCTGCCAATATCCCCGGTAACCTGACGGTGGGCTGGCTGTTCCGATGGGGATTGACGCGTTCAACCACATTGATAATCTCCGGCGCCGGTCTCGGCATTACCGCGCTTGGCATTTTCAATGACGGATTTTCTGATCTGTCGCGCTTTCTACTGTGTCTGGCCTTCTCATTCTTTGGCGGCATGACACCGGGCTCTGTACTCTCCGGTGCTCCCGTCGTGGCCCCGACACGCGGGCAGATCGGCACTGTCAATGGCATGATGGTACAGGGCTCGCACATGGGGCAGTTACTCGGCCCCCCGGCACTGGCCGCACTGGCCACCTATACGGGCAGCTGGCAGGAGACGCGCTGGCTCATGCTGGCCAGTGCATGTGGCATCATAGTGATATCACTGCTGTTTCAACGTCTGGCGACAAACAAGCCGATAAAAATATAACCTCGAGACACTATCCAGATCCATAAATCAGCGCATGCTGCCTACACTGCTGACCAGCTGTTTCACGGCATCGCGTTCGTTCATTCCTGCCAGCACAGCGGCATCGCGTATGCTCTGATCATTTGCGGCTACAGGGATACCACGACTCCCAAGCTCTTTTATCAAGAGCGATTCGTCGACTTTGAACAACACCGCCAGCGATGCGATCGGCGCATCCCCCAAGGCACTGTATATGACGTTTGGACCACCCGGCTGGCTGATAGCGCCACTGCCAAGAAAAACTCCCGTTAGCAGTAGTACCGAAAGCACCCCCGCCCTGGCAGTACTCTGTCTGAAGTGCTGGGTAAATGCTTTCCAGTTGGAGAGTATGTGAATCAGCATGGCTGCCACGAACAGCAAGCCCAGCCATTCATGGGCCACCTTGACCAGCCCCTCGCCCAGATGAAAGAACAGCATACCGCCACTGACACCGATAACCAGCGCCAGGGCTCCTGTGACAGGCGTAATGACTCTTCGCGGAAACACTTTTACAACACCTGTGTTGAATTGACTTGCCATGTTGACTTCCCCTCAAAATTTGAGACTTCAGTGTAGGGGAGCTGTTTTTCTGGCATATGTCTGGCTTGTAATAAAGTGTAACGGCGGTTAATAGCGGGTCGGATAAACCGACCATACGGGCAATTTTTCGAAAAGTGCAATCAATTTCAATTCTCTGCTAATCTCATTAGTGACAGAGGGAGTATGGCCACGGACAGGATACCGCTCGCTTTTAATGATCCTGCCACGAGGCTGTTCTTCCACTTCAGTGCGGGTGGCAGTCGATCCATGCCGGGGAACACATAATCTGACAGAGTTTTGTCGTGGATAATAATTCTGTGATTTTCACGTTTAGTACAGGATCCACTGTTGGATGACGTGGCGTAGATATAGAGGGAGATAATACCAATGCTGTTCATCACCAACCGTTTTCCTAAGCAGAGTATACGCACCCGCGTGGGACGGAAGTTTGATTTCAATCTTGATAATAATGCAGCAAGCAACTCTGTCTTTTTTTGCGAGAGGACTGGCGATACCGCCTATACGGAAATAGGCAGTATTGAATTTCTTTCCAGGCTCAAGATCGCTCCTTACCGGCAGGTACTCATTTACATTCACGGCTTCTCAAATCTCCCTGAGGAGGTGTTCAGTGCCGTAGAGGAGTTTCAGAAGCTGTGCGAAAAAAAGAAGAAGCAGGAGGTGCTGGTCGTGCCGTTGATCTGGCCATGCGATAACGATATCGGGATCGTTCAGGATTACTGGGATGATCAGAAGGCGGCCGACTCAAGCGCCTACTCGTTTGCCAGGATTCTGGAAAAATTTTTAACCTGGAGGAATTCTGAAGAGTACAATCCGCAAGCCGATCCCTGCTTCAAGCGAATCAACGTGCTCTCCCATTCGATGGGCAACCGGGTGTTACGCGAGACCCTCTCCACATGGAACAGATATGACCTGGCCGATGGGGTTCCGCTTATTTTCAGAAATACTTTTCTTGTGGCGGCAGATATTGTCAATGAATCCCTGCATGTGGGTGAACCCGGCGAATTGATATGCCACGCTTCACGCAATGTAATTGTCTACTTCGCGTCCGATGATCTTGCGCTGCGCGCCAGCAAGGCATCCAACCTCAAGAACAAGATCGCCTCCCGCCGGTTGGGACATACCGGCCCGGAGGACATGCGGCTCACCCCAGCCAACGTGTATACCGTGGACTGCGATGATGTGAATAATATTTACGATAGCCCCAAGGGGCACTCCTATTTCCGGTCCGGCAGAAAGAAGGGCCAGCCCGGACTGGTATTTGAGCACATTTTCGAAACCCTGATATCAGGTCGGGTCTTTCCTGATGATGAGTTTCGCCGGACAACCATCATCAGGGAGGCTTGAGCACCAGGAAAATAGAAGAACAGATATGGCGATCAGGACTCCACGAACGCCCGTTCAATAACATAACGTCCCACCACCCCATTGCGGGATTCGTCAAATCCCCTACTTTTCAGAATATTGCAGGTATCTTTCAACATGCTTGGACTGCCACAGATCATGAAGCGATCATGCTCATGATCAAATGCCGGCAGACCAATATCACTGAACAGCTTGCCGCTCTCCATCAAATCGGTCAGCCGCCCCTGGTTACGGAAGGATTCCCGGGTAACAGTGGGATAATAGATGAGCTTGTCGGCCACCAGGTCGCCAAAGAATTCATTCTGAGGCAACTCATCAAGGATCATATTTTGATAGGCAAGCTCGGATACATAGCGTACTCCATGCGTCAGGATCACCTTTTCGTAGCGCTCGTAGATATCGGGGTCCTTGATAATACTCAGAAATGGGGCCAGACCGGTCCCTGTCGCCAACAGGTAGAGACGTTTGCCCGGTAACAGATGATCCGCTATCAGCGTACCGGTGGATTTTTTACTGAGCAGCAGTTCATCACCGGCCCGGATTTTCTGCAGGCGTGAAGTGAGTGGGCCGTCTGGCACCTTGATGCTGAAAAACTCCAATTCGTCTTCATAGTTTGCGCTCGCGATGCTGTAGGCTCGCATCAGCGGCCTCCCCTCCACCTCGATACCGATCATGGTGAAGTGGCCATTGTGAAAGCGAAACGAGTCGTTGCGACTGGTCTTAAAGCTGAATAGTGTCTCGTTCCAGTGATGAACACTGGTAACCCGTTCACGAATAATATTACTCATTGGATAAAACCTGTCCTGGAAAATTTGCGGTACTGGTTGTAAGACCATAACCCGGCCCAGAGTTCATCCAAAAGAAGTAATTGGAATCAGCTTATAGGGAAAGCCCAACCACAAATTTACTGATGTATTCGCACTGCCGTTCAGGGTACCCGCCAGCCCCAGCCATGGCCTGATGACCGCAGAGGTGAGCCAGCCAGCACCCGGCAGGCGGCAACCGCACGGGCCAGATCACCGGCCAGTGTTTCACGCTCTGACTCAACCAGGCAACCACCTATTTCAACTTCGGAATCCGCTGACCGCAGGTAGAGGTGACCGGAACCCAACGGGCCTTCCCCTCTTTGCAGATTGACATGCGCATGGGGCAGGATCATCTGAAACTCCGGGTGATCCCGGCCCTGCTGTACCCGCACCGATTCTGCTTCAACCGAGATCACCTCCCTGGAGTACGCCTTCAACGAGGTTCGGTAGAGCGCAAACGCGAGCACCGCCAACTCCGCGACGACAAAGGGAAAGACCAGCCAGGCCCCAATCGACCAGAAGGCCAGCGCGATAGCGAGCATGCCCAGGGCAATAATATTGAACAACCACTTGGCGTGCCGCCACTTCAACGAGTTATTCGGGCGAACAATAAACACCTCGCCCTGCGAATTGGGCAGTTCATAATGCATCACCATACTGAACCTCCTCCGCAGACCCGCATCCGCGGTCCAAAACCCGATCACACCCGGCCCGGCGAAATCTGTGCCGGTCAGCTTGAATCAGGCCGTTTCAGATTGGTTACCAGGTAAATAATCACCAGGGCCAGCGCCAGAGAGAACCACTGCAGCGCATAACCCCGGTGCCGTTCCGGATCAAGCCAGAGCGTCTCGCGCTGTTGCCTGTACTGGCCCACTAATTGCGCATCCTGCAATAAGACAGACGACTGCAGATCCACATGCAATACCTGCCCCAACCAGGACAGGTCAAGATAGGGCAACTCCATTACCGGGGCATCGGGTTGATAACGCAATTCCCCGAGGCGCAGTCCGACACGCGGCACGGGTACCAGCATGCCCTGCACCTTCTGGTTGTTGTAGAGGTTGAACCGGGAAGCCGTGATCATCGGTTTACCCTCAGCGGTCGCGGGAACCCAGCCCTGGTTGATCAGCAGGTACTGGTCGGATTCCGCCAGTCGGAACAGATTCAGCAGATGAAAGCCGACCCGTCCCTGATAGATCTGGTTATTGAGCAGAATGAAGGGGGCATCCCGATACTCACCGTCAGCCGCTGCAAAGCGATAGTCCAGCTGCTGACCATTCAAATCCCCGGCATTCAGATCCACCGCCGGCAGGGCGCTGTTTTTCTCATAGCGGTCGATCAGCTGCACCTTTGCCTCCGCACGAGCCAATTGCCAGAAACCCAACATCACCAGCAACGAGACCAGCACCAGGGTCAACAATGTCATGGACCAGCCCGGCTGGAAACAGTAGCGCCCCAGATGAATAGAGGGATGGCGAATTACCAGTCCACGCCAACCACCCGGGCCGCCGACCAGCAGACCGGAGTCTTTGCGACGCTCTGCATCAACAGGTTTCATAGCCAGTAGACAAAGGTAAACAGGATCAGCCAGACCACATCCACGAAGTGCCAGTACCAGGCGCTGGCCTCAAAGGCAAAATGGCCCAGCGGGGTAAAATGCCCGGCCAGACTGCGCCCCAGGATAACCATCAGCATAATCGCCCCCACCGTCACATGCAGACCATGAAAGCCGGTCAGCATGATGAAGGTAGTGCCATAGATGCCGGAACTGATGCTCAAATTGAGATCGGTGAAGGCGTGCCGGTACTCATAGGCCTGCAGCCCGAGAAACAGCAGACCGAGGGCAATGGTCAGCACCAACCCCACAATCAGTTGGCGCCGGCGACCGGCCTTCAACCCCCAGTGCGCCCAGGTCACAGTGGCCGCACTGGAGAGCAGTATCAGGGTGTTCAGTGCGGGAATTCCGGCGGCGGCCATGGGTGCCTTGGCCACATCGAACTGACTGGGGTCAGGCAGTTGCAGCAGCGGCCAGGCAGCGAGAAAATCGGGCCAGACGTACAGGTGGGTACTGAAGCCACTGCCTTCGCCTCCCAGCCAGGGGACCGAGAGTACGCGGGCATAGAAAAGCGCGGCAAAAAAAGCACCGAAGAACATCACCTCGGAGAAGATAAACCAGCACATGCCCCAGCGGAATGACCGTCCCACCTGCTGGTTGTAGCTGCCGGACTGACTCTCACGAATCACCGTGCCGAACCAGCCGACCAGCATCAGCACCATGATCAGACCGCCCACGACCATCAAAGTGCTGCCAATATTTTCACCAGTGAGTACGCGGGCAAACCCGACGAACAACGCGCATAAACCAATCGACCCCAGGATCGGCCAATAGCTGTTATGCGGCACATAGTATCTATCGTTTACTGAAGACATGGCATAACACCTTCAGCCATCAACATGGCTGGGTTACGAACCGGAAAACCCTGGACCATTCAGGAGCCGGGCGCGGACTCTCCGTCCAGGCTGTCAAACAGGGTATAGGCGATACTGACGGTGCCCACCTCAGGCGGCAGCCTATTGTCCACCATGAAGCGCAGCGGCATCAGGCGCTGCTCATTCGCGGCAAAACGCTGCTGCCGGAAACAGAAACACTCCAGCTTGTTGACGTATCCGGCCGCCGTGCCAGGCGCGATACTGGAAACCGCCCGCATGGTCATCGCCCGATTGGTCGGGTTGTGGGCCCTGTAACTGACCGAGTAGAGTTTCCCCGGCTGCACCCGCAACTTGCTGATGCTGGGTTGAAACTCCCAGCTGCCTGCCGCATTGCTGTTGGACAAAAATTCCACTGTCACCCAACGACTGCCGTCAACCGCGACCTGCTCCACCGCACTGATCCGGTTTACGCCCTTGCCATTCAGGCCGGTGATATCACAAAACACGTCATACAACGGGACCAGGGCGAAACCGAAAGCAAACATGGCAAGGGTGACGCCCGCCAGCCGCACTGCCAGTTTCCGGTTAGTCTGTTGTCGGGTTGAATTTTTCATGGCTCAAAGATGGCTCAGGAGTGTGAGACTGAAAAATACCAGGGCGACAATGAACAGGCCCAGCGCCAGCAGGATGTTGTTGCGCCGACGGCTGGCTTGCGCTGTATCGATTTGTCGCTGCACAGCCTAAACCCCCTCACTTTGTAACTGCCCATCCGCCAATTTCGGCGGCTCCTGAAACGTGTGATAGGGTGCCGGCGAAGGCACACTCCACTCCAGTCCAACGGCCCCATCCCAGACCCGGGCCGGCGCCTTGCGCCCCGCGCGTATCGCGTGAAACACGACATAGACAAAGATCAACTGACTGAGCCCAAAACCGAAACCTCCAATGGAGGAGACCTGGTTCCAGTCGGTGAACTGGATGGCATAGTCCGGGATTCGTCGCGGCATACCGGCCAGACCCAGAAAATGTTGCGGGAAATAGAGCAGGTTGGAGAATACCACCGAGCACCAGAAATGGATCTTGCCCAGTCGTTCGTTGTACATATTCCCGGTCCATTTCGGCAGCCAGTAATAGACTGCACCGAAAATGCCGAACACCGACCCTGTAACCAGCACATAATGGAAATGGGCGACGACAAAATAGGTGTCCTGATATTGAAAATCGGCCGGTGTGATGGCCAGCATCACCCCGGACAGCCCGCCGATGGTAAACAGCACGACAAAAGAGATCGCCCACAGCATTGGTGTCTCGAAAGTCATGGAGCCGCGCCACATGGTCGAGACCCAGTTGAAGATCTTCACCCCTGTGGGGATGGCAATCAGCATGGTGCTGTACATGAAAAACAGCTCGGCAACCAACGGCATACCCACGGTGAACATGTGATGGGCCCAGACAATGAATGACAGGAAGGCGATGGAGGCGGTTGCATAGACCATCGAGGCGTAGCCGAACAGCGGTTTGCGGGCAAAGGTGGGAATGATGGTCGAGACCACGCCGAAGGCGGGCAGGATCATGATATAGACCTCGGGATGCCCGAAGAACCAGAAGATATGCTGAAACATCACCGGGTCTCCGCCCCCGGCGGCGTTAAAGAAACTGCTGCCGAAATAGCGGTCGGTCAGCAGCATGGTCACCACACCGGCCAGTACCGGCATGGCGGCAATCAGCAGAAAGGCGGTCACCAGCCAGGTCCAGACAAACAGCGGCATTTTCATCAGCGGCATGTCCGGGGTGCGCATATTGAGAATGGTCACAATGATATTGATGGCACCCATGAGTGAGGAGAGCCCCATCAGGTGAATCGAGAAGATCAGGTAGGGAAACGCATCGCCGGTCATCAGCACCAGCGGCGGATACATGGTCCAACCACCGGCAGGTGCGCCACCGGGCATGAACAGGGTGCTCAACAGCATGCTGAAGGCGAACGGCAACAGCCAGAAGCTCCAGTTGTTCATGCGCGGAAAGGCCATATCCGGCGCACCGATCATCAAGGGAATCTGCCAGTTGGCCAGGCCGACAAAGGCCGGCATCACCGCCCCGAAGATCATCACCAATGCATGCATGGTGGTCATCTGGTTAAAAAACAGCGGATCGGTAAACTGCAGACCCGGCTGAAACAGCTCGGTACGGATCACCATCGACATGGTGCCGCCGATAAAGAACATCAGCAGTGCGAACAGCAGGTATAGAGTACCTATATCCTTGTGATTGGTGGTCACCACCCAGCGCCAGAAACCGGCCGGTTTCTCATCTGCGTGTGCCTGTATCGAATCCGTCATGACTGTCTCCTCACCGCGCTGCCTTTATCTGCGTCGGCTGAACATGATCTCCGGTGTTATTTCCGAAGGCATTGCGTTCATAGCTGATGACCGCCGCCAGATCCAGGTCCGAAAGCTGGCCGGCAAACGCCTGCATGGCAGTGCCCTGCTTGCCGTTCAGCACGATGTTGATATGAGCCTCAAGGGGGCCGGTCGCCACCGGGCTGCCCTTGAGGGGCGGGAATACGTTGGGTACACCGACACCCCCGGGCTGATGGCAGGCGACACAGGTCTTGTTGTAGATTTCTTCACCCCGCGCCACCAGCTGTTCCAGGCTCCACTCCTGCTCTGACAACGCCTGCTCACTCTGCTGGGCCACTTTCTGACTTGCGACCCACTGCCGGTATTCGTCCTCGGCTTTGGCCACGACCACGATAGGCATAAAGCCGTGATCCCGGCCACACAGCTCGGCACATTGCCCCCGGTAGGTACCGGGCTCCTCTATCCAGGCCCAGGATTCATTGATAAAGCCGGGAATGGCATCGCGTTTCCAACCCAGGTCGGGCACCCACCAGGAGTGGATGACATCATTGGAACCGAGCAGAAAGCGTATCTTTTTCTGCGTCGGCACAACCAGCGGCTGATCGACTTCCAACAGATAGTGTTCGCCCTTGGGCGAGCGGTTTTCGATCTGGTCACGGGGGGTCGCCAGCAGACTGAAAAAACTGACCTCATCATCCAGATAGCGATAGTGCCATTTCCACTGATAACCGGTGACCTGGATGGTCAGGTCGGGATTGCTGGTATCCTCCATGGCGATCAGCGTTTTGGTTGCCGGTATCGCCATCGCCACCAGAATCAGGCTCGGCACCAGGGTCCAGATAATCTCCACAAAGGTGCTTTCGTGAAACTGTGCGGCCACCGCTCCTCGTGAACGACGGTGGCGGAGAACGCTGTAAAACATGACGCCAAACACCAGCACGCCAATCGCCACGCAGATCCACAGGATAATCATATGCAGGTCATAGATCTCCCGGCTGATCGGGGTCACACCCTGACGCAGGTTAAGGGTGTAATCCGCCTGAACAACTGGTGCCGCCTGAACCAGCAGCACCGCGGTAAGACTGGTGACTATCCGTTTTATCCCGTTCAACAGAGCCTCCAACCATAGCGTTTTCGCATAGCCGCGACGGCTTTGATTGGCCGGAGATTCACATTGTCAAACACCAAAGATGTGGTGGCCAATTCTGGCTGCAGCCTTGATGCTTACCCTGAAAGTAGCAATGAATGGCGGGTCTGGTGGCAGGCGCGCCACGGACAGCAGAAGGATGCCAAGGACTTGATGCTACTATCGAGACAGCACCCTAAGCATAGTTGATGAATGGCGTTATTCAATTATTGGAACCGGTCTTGTATCCTGACTATCCACCGGTATCCTCATATGATTTAGCGGCACCACAGGATGCATCCAGAGACGAATCGCATTCCACAATTTAACGATCCACCCGTTCTGCCAATCTGCCTATCCATGTGGCCGGGTATCCGGCCAGTGCCCACGGGACAGCCTATTTCTCGCTGTTATCCGGCCCGTCGGCGCCACCGCTTTTGGTCCACTGGTTGATTAGATCGACCGGCAACGGGAAAACAATGGTGTGGGTATTCTGGCCGGCAATCTCGGTCAGGGTCTGCATGTAGCGTAACTGCAGCGCCTGCGGTTGTTTCGCCAGGATCTGCGCCGCATTGAGCAGTTTTTCGGCCGCCTCCAGTTCACCGCTGGCATGGATCACCTTGGCGCGCCGGGAACGCTCCGCCTCGGCCTGTTTGGCGATGGCGCGGATCATGCTTTCATCCAGGTCGACGTGCTTGATCTCCACGTTGGCCACCTTGATGCCCCAGGCGTCGGTCTGCTTGTCCAGGATCTGCTGAATATCGGCATTGAGCTTGTCACGTGCGGACAGCATGTCATCCAGCTCATGTTGGCCGAGCACCGATCGCAGGGTGGTCTGGGAGAGCTGGCTGGTCGCCTCCAGATAGTTTTCCACATGGATGATAGCCCGCTCCGGATCCACCACCCGGAAATAGAGTACCGCATTGACCTTGACCGAAACGTTGTCCAGCGAGATGACATCCTGGGTCGGCACATCCATCACCAGGGTTCGCAGATCGACACGCACCATCTGCTGAATCACCGGCACCACGATCACCAGCCCCGGCCCCTTCACCTTGTAGAAGCGCCCGAGCATAAAGATGACGCCGCGCTCGTACTCGCGCAGGATGCGAAACATCGTGATCATCAGTAATACAACAGCAACGATCAACGTCAGAGCGAAGTACTGTATGCCTATCATGTCAATCCTCCAGCTTGTCGACGACCAGGGTCAATCCATCCAGTGCCCGGACCCGGACCCGGTCGCCCACGACCAGCGGGTCGGTACAACGCACCGACCAGAGCTCACCTTCAAGCCGCGCCATCACCTGATCGGCACTCACCCGTTCAATTGTGGCACACTGGTTGATCACCGACTCCGCGCCGAAGACCCGGGGTCGCCGGTGGGCGCGCATGGCCATACTCAGAATCACAAACAGCAGCACGCCGGTCATAACCGACAGGGCCACGATGACCGGCATCGCCACCTGATAGGCGGGAATTTCGGTGTCCATCAGCATGATCGAGCCGACCACAAAGGCGATCAGCCCACCGACCCCAAACACGCCAAAACTCGGCATCATCACCTCGGCCGCGATCAACCCCACACCGAGCAGCATGAGACCGAGTCCGGCATAGCTGATCGGCAGTATCTGAAAGGCGTAGAGCGCCACCAGCAGGCAGGTTGCGCCGAGTATGCCGGGCAGGCCGAAGCCGGGATTGGAGAACTCGAAGATCAGTCCATAGAGGCCGATCAACATCAGCACATAGGCGACATTGGGGTTGGTAATCACGGCGAGGAACTCACTGCGCCAGTCCGGGTTATGCACCACCCGGGGTGCGGTGACCAGATCCAGACTGATTTCCCGTGAACCGATCTTGATGTGCTTATCCCTCAGTGCTGTGAGCAGTGCTTCGGTATCTGCCGCAACCAGGTCGATCACGCCCATCTCCAGGGCGCGCGCGGCACTCAGGCTGGCCCCCTCCCGTACCGCCTTTTCCGCCCAGTCGGCATTGCGGCCGCGCAGTTCGGCGAGACTGCGGATATAGGCGACGGCATCGTTGGTCACCTTGCGCTCCATCGCGCTCTTGGAGGCCGGGGCTGCCTGCTTGTCGTCACCCGGGGCATCACCGCCAGCCTCCGGCTTCGGACTTTCCCCACCCGGTGCCGGGGTCAGCGGCGCACCGATCGACACCGGGGTCGCCGCGCCCAGATTGGTGGCCGGCGCCATGGCTGCTATATGGCAGCTGTAGAGCAGAAAAGTACCGGCACTGGCCGCGCGCGCGCCGCCGGGTGCCACATGACAAATCACCGGTATCGGCGAGGCCAGAACCGCTGCGACCATATCGCGCATAGAGCTGTCCAGCCCGCCTGGCGTATTGATCCTTAACATTACCGCTGCCGCGCCGGACCCGGCCGCCTGCTCCAGTCCGCGCACCAGGTAGTCAGCCGTTGAAGGACCGACCGTACCATCCAGTTTCAGCATCCAGAGTGCACCCGCCGGCACACGCTCCTGCTCTTCGGCCTGGACTGATACTCCCGATGCAATCAGCAATACCAGCAGCAACAGCCGGAGTGTGGAACTCAATACATTCATACTTGTCTCACCTTCTCACGATTTAAGTATAGAAGGCTCAGTCCGCACAGTGATTAACGCGATCACCCCACAGGAACACCCATCTGATGCCTGATCGGCCGTGAGGCCAGGCTCAGCCGACAGCAGATTGCCTGATAGAGGCCACAACATGCCTATGAGGTTTGAATGGATCGTTACTAGAGGACTTGGGAGAAAAGCGTTTGTTCTTTGCTATACATAGAGAAGTTATTATCTGTTTACGCAGTGACCTGTATTGCCGCTAACGCCCGGAGGTATGCGGAATGACCCCGTATATCGGAAAGCCCTGTGACCAGGAGAGTCCGGGTGCAAATAGCACAGCCGCTTGACCGCACAATAAAAACCTGGGTATATCATGACTTATATTCACCAAACTATCCTGAAGCTCCAACACACCAGCCCGGCACAGACGGAATTTTACCAAGCGGTTGAAGAGGTGCTGAATTCTCTGCGGCCGATCCTGGAGAACGACGAAAACTACAGACACCACGCCATCATTGAGCGGCTAGTCGAGCCGGAACGCCAGATCATGTTCCGTGTACCCTGGGTGAATGATCTTGGGGAGATCCAGGTCAATAAGGGCTATCGCATCGAGTTCAATTCAGCACTCGGTCCCTACAAGGGTGGGCTCCGCTTTCATCCCAGCGTCAACGCCAGCATCATCAAATTTCTGGGGTTCGAGCAGGTGTTTAAAAACGCGCTGACCGGCCTGCCCATCGGTGGTGGAAAAGGCGGAGCCAACTTTGACCCAAAGGGCAAATCTGACGGTGAAATCATGCGTTTCTGCCAATCCTTTATGAACGAGATGTATCGTCACATTGGGCCGACCACCGATGTACCAGCCGGGGATATCGGCGTAGGGGCGCGCGAGATCGGCTACATGTTTGGTCAATACAAGCGGCTGACCGGACGCTATGAAGGGGTACTTACCGGCAAGAGCCTGCTGTGGGGTGGCTCGCTGGCACGCAAGGAGGCCACCGGTTACGGCTGTGCCTACTTCGCCCAATACATGCTGGAAGCGAAGGGCGACAGCCTGGCCGGCAAGCGCTGCCTGGTGTCGGGTGCGGGCAACGTGGCGATCTATACCATCGAAAAACTATATCAGCTGGGCGCCCGTCCAATCACCTGCTCTGATTCCAGTGGCACCCTCTACCATGCAGAAGGCATTAACCTCGACACGCTGAAAGACCTGAAAGAGGTACGCAAGGCGCGCCTGGACAACTATCTTGCCCCACACCCCGGGGCGAAATTCATACCGGTAAGCGAGTATCCGGATGATGGTCATGCGGTGTGGCGCATACCCGGTGATCTGGCCTTCCCCTGCGCCACCCAGAACGAGTTGGGCGCGGCTGACGCCGTGGAACTGCTCAGCAATGGCTGTATCGCGGTTACCGAGGGGGCCAATATGCCGACTTCCCAGGATGCGGTGGATCTATTCCGGGATGCCCGGATCTGTTTTGGTCCGGGCAAGGCGGCCAATGCCGGAGGCGTATCGGTCAGTCAGCTGGAGATGGCGCAGAACGCCAGCATGCAGACCTGGAGTTTTGACGAGGTGGACAGGAAGCTCAAGGCAATCATGTCCCGCATCTACCAAAACGCCAGTGAGACGGCCAGGGAGTTCGGGAAACCCCATGACCTGGTATTGGGTGCCAATATCGCCGGTTTTCGGCGGGTGGCGGATGCAATGATTGAGCAGGGTGTGGTCTAGCGCGCGGCAACCTGCTGAGACACCTGTTGGCGATGTGCCCGTCTGTCACGGCGCAGCAGAGACAGCTTAAGAAATGGTTTTATGAAACCAATCGTGTTACAGATTGCCACACTATGGAATAAACCGATCTGCTCATAAACACCCGAGCGGAACAACCGACTGGAAGCAGCATGACTGTGAAAACACACCGATTAGGCCTGGCCGCCGCAATACTGATGATCTCAGGTACACTGGCCGCTGATGCAACCGGGCCACTGAGCCAGTATCAGCCGCCATTGAGCGAGGCATTCAAGCAGCAACTCAGAGAGGCCGATCTTACCGCCGGAGAGCACACCTTCATGCGCAAATGCTCATCCTGCCACGACCTTAAGCAAGAGGGCGGTCATGGCAAGGGGCCGCACTTGTGGAACCTGATGGGGCGCAAGGCCGGTACGGTAGCCGGGTTTGAATTCTCCGCCGCCATGCGCGACAGTGGTCACACCTGGAATATCAATACCCTCAACTACTATTTGACCAATACGGAGCGGGCGGTACCCGGCAGGCTCATGGACTTTCGCGGCATCCGTCGGGATCAGGAGCGCGCCAATCTTATCGCTTTCCTGAACCAGTTCAACGACAACCCGCCCGCTCTGCCTGAATGAGCACGGCCGCTATTGCGTAACTGTCCGCCCGGCATGTGGACGGCGCCAGAAGCGATAGACGATCAGGGTATGAATCAACAGGCCGGCCGCCGACAGGTAGCCGATCATGCCGTCATAATTTCCCACCATGAAGTTGAACGTGCTGTCCGGATTTAGGTCGGTGAATTTTCGTACGATTTTGATCACAAACACAAAGCCGGCATGCGCCCCAATGCAATAGGCGATATTGCCGGTGCGCTCCCGTACCACGGCAAAAAAAGCGCCCAGTCCAAACAGGGCAATGAATGAATCGGCTATCTGCCATTCGGTAAACTGCACAAAGGCACCGGACAGAATCAACAATCCACTGTACCAGGCCCCCGCCGCATCGCCTGACACCGGCAGCGGTTTAATAAAATGCAGGCCGGCATAGAACAGGCTGGAGAGTAACAGGGTTACTGCAAAGCCGTGATCCCTGCGGATGGCACCAAACAGCCCACCACGGAAAAAGGTCTCCTCGATAAAACCGATCAGCAAGCCGCCGATCAGGGCAACCAGGGTAGTTTTTAGCAGCAGGGGTAACCATGCCTCCGCTGGAATGCTGACGCTGCGCACGCCAAACAGGATCAGGGCGGCACTTAACAGCATCAGGATCAGCAGACCACTGAGCCAGCCTCGCAGCAGATCACGCAGAAATTCCGATTTCGCGAGGCCATAACCAAGCCCGATCCTGTTGTCGATGGCAAAGTGCCGGATGATCAGAATAAACCCTGGTATGGCAATCAGCTTTGCCACGGTATTGATCAACTTGTGCGGTCCATTGCTCATGCTCTCCTGCAGCAGATTGTAGAGCGGATAGTTGATCAGGGCGCTGAGAAACAGGGACACCAGCAGAAGCAGGACAAAGTAGGCGAAGGCGCGCATGAGTGACGGATACTCCGGTGCGGATCATTGGCATGGTGGACAGAGGTCAGCCGCGCATTCTACCGGAAACCGGCAGTCGGCAACATGCCGATGCCGAACTGGACGCGAATCGACCGATCATCATACCGGCGGCCTCCATGCGAACCAGACAATATCGACTACACTATCCTGACCGGATGCAGATCCATGCAAGCAATAAAAATCCGGCCTTTGGCGGTAACCCGAACAAGAGAATCGTGATGTTTCATAAATCACACCAAACGGTCAGGCAATACCGCCAAGCCATAACCATTCATTTTTAAATCAATTTAAATATCACCCTGAGACACCTCAGGCTGAACACAACCATTTTGCAGTACAGTTTAAAATATTGGCCCCAGCAGCCGGAAGAGTAGCCGGTGAAAAAGGTTATTCTCCTGTCCCTCGGGTTGCCCATATATAGGGAGGAAAGCAGAAATGTACATTAGAGGAGAATCATCCAGGCGGCAGGACAAGCATAACCCCACCGACCGGCAGGCAAGCAGAGAAGCTGACCCGTCCGCGTCTTCCCGCAACCGCTCCGCCCCCCAGAAAGCGTGGCTACTGCTGCTATGTCCACTTGCCGCGCTGGCGCAGACAACTACACCGGATTGCCCCCGATTGGAACAGTGGTCCGCAAAACTGGAACCTGGCAAGACCTTTTCCATCACACCAAAACTGGAGCTTACCACCCTGTTGAGCGATGAGCTCACCACCCCCCTGTTCGGCAGTCCCGGGCGCACCTGGAGCACCGAACGACTGTCCGAAATCGGCGCTGAACTGCAGCAGTGCCGGCGGGCAGCAGCCAAACGCAAGGACAAACAGGCTGCAAATGATCTGTATAAGGCGATGAAGGAGCTACGGACCGCTTCCAAATCCCTGTTTCGTGTTGAGCGGGCCAGGGTGACAGCGGATCGGGATGTCCAGTTACTTGTCGACCAGCCACCGACACCCGGTCTGTCAAACCTGATTGCGCTCGCCCAACAGGCATTGCGAGGCGTCGATGTGCAGCAGGAACTACGCAGCAATCGAAGTTTCGGTCCAATCGGCGGCAATGTAGCAAACCTGCAACGGGCCTATGATTCACTGCCGGAAAAGGACCGTGAAGCGCTGATTGCCCGATTGGGTGAGAGAGGGGAAAGCGCAAATAGCGAACAGCAGTCTATTGATCAGGAGTGGGCCGAGGCCAGGCAGGCGCTTGCCGGTGTGCCGGCCGACGCGCAGGGGCTACAGACGCTGCAGCGCCTCGTTCAGCTGCCAATACTGGACAAGGTGGACCGGAATGAGGCACGCGCCTATCGCGACGCCATACAGAAAAAGCGCTGGGCAATCCAAAGCAGCCTGCAAAAACAGCAGGCGCAACAGGCCGCTGCAGAAGCAGCCAGGCCGATTGACCTGATCGCCAGGCTGGAGGCCCTGTTCAGCGGCGACAGGGTGGATACAGCCAGCCTCGGCGGACTGCAGCCCGGCATGCCATACAGCCAGGCCGCCAACACCCTGGAACGCGATTGGCATTTTGAGGGCGAATTTCCCCCTACAGGATCACCGACAAAGTATGCAGGAACCCGCCAGGAGTGGCCTAGATTCAAAAGTGAGCGACGCAATGGCGGCATTGTGGAACTGGCCAAACTCGATGATGGACAGATCGGACAGATTACCTATACCGAGCTCTACAAGGCGATGGTGATTGACGCTGTTGCACGCAATTGGCTCATTCAGCGTTTCGGCGAACCCGACGACATGCAGGCATCTTCCGAGTCGCACCTGATGAGCTGGAATGCGGGTTCTCGACGGCTACAGGTCAGTCTCTCCCATCAGCTGGATATGTTTGACAGGTCGGCCGGTTACAAGAGTCAACTTGCCATAGCCGTGTGGAATGAAGCATATGAGGATTTTCTACAGGCACAGAACGCGCGCTGTGATGAGATCCGCAAGATCCCCAGAAATGAGATGAGCATCGAACAGTCGGTGTGGTTCTTCCCCAACTGCCCGCTCGGGCCGGGGCATCACGACACCGCGGGGTTATAGTCTAAAAAAAACAAGGGATAGTCGGGTTAACTACTGCCTAACCCGACGACCCCTTGAACCGGTGGCGATCCCTATCGATCATTACCACCGGAGTCAGCCTACCTTCACTTTTTACCTTCTATCAGGAGCAGCAGCTCCCCTCCTGTACCCCCAGGCGTTTTAGAATGCTCGCCAGGGGACAGAAGTTGGTGAGCCCACTCTGTGCCAGGTTCAACCCGACAAACACACCCAGAAAAATCCAGTTGGGGTGAACAAAATGGGCCAGGGCGATACTGATCAATACCATCAGTCCCGCCACAATATGTACGATTCGATCAACTGTCATTAGTCTCAATCTCCCAATTGACTATGATGATTAGAAGCGATAGGACATCTGCAGATTCACCACATTCTGCTCCAGCTCGATCTTGTTGCCACTGCCGCTGTTCGAGGTCACCTCGTTATGGAAGGCATGGGCATAGGAGAGCGAGGTAAACAGGCGCTGGCCGAGCTGACGGGTCAGACCCAGTGTCAGATGCGCCTCGGTGACCGCCAGGGAGCCGATATTGCTGTCCACGTCTTCCGGGCCGATGGGCGATTCCCCATAGTTGAAGCCTGCGCGCACGGTGGTTTTTGGATTAACCTGTTTCTGCACACCGATGGCAAACACGGTCTGGTCCGACCAGCCGAAATTCATCTGGGATGTGCCGGCCGGCGTCTTGAAGGCGACCTTGTCCAGCACATCACTGAAGGCGATATGCTTGATATCGGCCTCGATCAGCAGACCCGGCATCGGCTTGAAGGCGAGTCCAACACTGAAGATCGGCGGCGCATCCATGGTCATGCCATAAGTACCCGCCATGGTGTTCCACTTGAACTCATCCATCTCCTGCTTGGTGGTATAGGAGGCACCGATGGTGAAACGGGGATTGGGTTTATAGGTCAGACCAAAGGTGGCACCAAAACCATACACCTGATTTTGCGGCAGCTGGAACATGGGAGTGGCTAAAGCCAGGCTCTGATAGTCGATGTTCAGCGCCGCGCCCACCGCCAGCTTGTCATTCACCTGATAACCGAATCCCGGGGCGATCTTGTAAAACTGCTTGGTGGTGACAATCGACTGGAAACCGGGCGCTGGCTGCGTGTCCGGAAAATCCACCCCCATGCCGGAAAGTCCGGCCATGCCCATGCCCAGGGTCAGCTTCTCATTCGGCCGATAGGCGAGCGCTCCTGCCGGCATCAGATAGTAATCCGAATCACTGTCCTGGTTGTTCACCTTGCGCGGCGGGTTCAGGATGCCGAAACCGAAATCGGCCCGAAACTCCTGCATGGACAGGTCGGCCAGGCCGGCCGGATTGGTCAGTACGGTGGCCGCGTCCTGGGGCGCGGCGGTGTGAGCACCGGCCATGCCCCACTGCATGGCGGTTACACCCAGCATCTGGTCGCCATTGGTAGCGAAAGACGGGGCGCTGATGATACCAAGTGCCATGGCTACTGACAGTCTGCAGTATAATTTCTGCATTATATTCTCCTCCAATTGATGGTTTTATGTGGCTGTTTGTTTTTGTTGTTTAACGGAGCAGCGCGGACTTTCCGGGCACACCACGGAATATACTGTGGCAACTGAAGCAACCCTGTGTGATATCCCCTACCAACGCGGATGCCTTGATCATATCCCCTTCATCCGCGGCCGCTGCCAAACGCTTGGCATTTCCCTCCACGGCATCATTGAACCCGGCCAACGCACTGAGACCTTCGTCATTGACAAACTTGATATCCAGATAGGGCACCAGGCCACCGATCGGGATGCGGTGATTGGCCAGACGACGAGCGCTGTCAGCGGCCTGCTCGGCATTGTCGGTAAGGACACCGGTGACCATGCTATGGTAATCCGACAGCACCTCATGCATCACCTGGCGCAGGGTCACCTTGTTGCTGTGACGGGTATGCTGGCCATAGATCTGCAGCAACAGTTTCTTGGTCTGGGGTGACAGTGCCTTGACCTTTTCCTGCAGCTCCGGTTTCATTAAACTGATCTGCTGACCCATCATCTGTTGCAGTTTCTGCATATCGGGCGCAGCATTCTGGGCCTGCGCCACGCTGACGCTGGCGGACAGACTGATGGCGGCGAGTAGCACCGCACCTTTTTTGATAGTACCTTGAAACTGTTTTATCGGGTTTTGCATAAAATGAGACCTCTTCTGCGGTTGCACAACGGCATGAAAAACATGGACTGTCTGTTGGTTTTGTTGTAACTGGTGAGATTGTCGAAGAGTTATGCGGATTTGATTGCGCTGAGGTGTCATGTTGTTTCAAATTGTTTCAAAGCGGTTACATATATCCGATCGGAACGGCCATGAGTGAGCAGACCGGCCGTCTGCTGGTGGTGGATGACGAACCTGAACTGCGGGCATTGCTGAAACGTTATCTGACCGAACAGGGTTACCAGGTCGAGGCGGTGGCCGACGGCACGGCCATGGAGCGTTATCTGAAAAAGCAGCCGGTGGACCTGATCATTCTCGATCTGATGATGCCGGGTGATGACGGTTTGACCCTGGCCAGGCGCTTACGCCAGCAGGGGGACCAGGCCATCATCATGCTCTCCGCCCGGGGCGACGAAGTGGACAAGATCGTCGGACTCGAGGTGGGGGCTGATGACTACCTGACCAAACCGTTCAATCCACGCGAATTGCTGGCGCGGGTACGCGCGGTCCTGCGGCGCAGCCCGCAAACACAGCCCACCCACGCGACTCCCGGGGAAGTGATCCGTTTCGGACCGTTTGAACTCAATCTCTACAGCCATAAACTGAGCCGGGGACAGACGGACATTCCGCTCACCGCCGGTGAATTTGAACTGCTGCGCATTTTTGCCCAGCACCCGAACAGCGTATTGAGCCGGGATCGCCTGCTCAATCTGACCAAGGGCTACGAGCGCGCTCCCTTCGACCGCAGTATCGATGTACGGGTCAACCGGCTGCGCCGCAAGATCGAGACGGATGTCTCCGAGCCGCACTACCTGCGCACCATTTGGGGCGCGGGCTATCTTTTCTCCCCCGATACGTAGTCCTGCCCTGTGACGTTCCTCAAGCCACGCACCCTGTTCGGCCGCACCCTGAACACCATCGCCGTGGTTTCCATCGGCTTCCTGGTGTTCATGCTGATGGTGATCGGCTCACTGCTGCTGATTCCCCTCGGGCAGCGCTCCGCGGATGACCTGGCGGCCCTGATGATCGCCAGTGCGGAACAGTGGCAGACAGCCGGCTCTGAACGCCCCGCGCTGGAGGCGATGTTCGTCAATCGCTACCACATCACCCTGACCGGTAGCGACCAATCCCATCCACCCAGCAACAGCTGGCTACCCTACCGCTTCTTTCTTGAACAGGCACTGAGTCAGCGCACCGGGCAACCGATTCGGCTGCTGGAGGAACGCTCGGTCAGCCAGGGACAGTGGTTCTGGGTCGATATCCCAATCAGGGGGCAACTGATACGGCTCGGCTTTCCACGCTCCCGAATCGGCGTCCGCCCGCCTGTCGCCATCCTGCTGGTGCTGATTGTCGGTGTCGGCGTGACCCTGATCACTGCCGTGGTCCTGGTCAAGCGCCAGACCGCGCCGCTGGAGTCACTGTCCAAGGCGGTCCGCACCCTGGGGTCCGGTGAGTGGCCCGATCCGATTGCCGAACGGGGTCCCGATGAGCTGGCCAACCTGGCCCGCAGCTTCAACCGCATGACCGGGCAGGTGCGGGAACTGCTGGCCAACCGCACCACTCTGTTGGCCGGCATCTCCCATGACCTGCGCACCCCCATCACGCAGATTCAGCTGGCCCTGGCGATGTTGCCCGATGAAGGAGGCGATGCCGAACTGCTGGCCGGCATTCGCCGCGATCTGGAGCGGATGAACCGGTTGATCGGCATGTTTCTGGATATCAGCCGGGGACTGGAGGGGGGACAGAGTGAGAACCTGCTGATCGAGCCGCTGCTGGACGAACTGGTCCGGAAGTTCAGGGAACATGGCGTCACCATCCACTGGCAACCCTGCCCCGGCTGTCGCCAGGAGGTCAACGCCATGGCATTGACCCGCATCGTCTCCAATCTGCTGGAAAACGCCCTGCGCTATGGAGAAGGATCACCTATCTCCGTGACTTGCGGCTGTACCGAAAAAGGGGTGGTCATTGCGGTCTCGGACCAGGGGCCAGGCATCCCTGAAGAGGAACTGGAAAATGTCTTCCGCCCCTTCTACCGCCTGGAACAGTCGCGCAACCAGGGTACCGGCGGCAGCGGCCTGGGCCTTGCCATCGTCCGGCAACTGGCGCTGGCCTATGGATGGGATGTGGCACTGCAGGCCAAGCCGGAGAGCGGCACAACAGCCACCATCAGCCTGAACCGAAAAAACTGTAAAACACTACCCTGACCCACATCCTGCGTTGTTCCCTGCCAGGCAATCAGGACCAAACGCAACCCGACCCGAAAAAAGCACCGCTCCGGACGGCTGTTCCGATCCTCCGAACGATCCAACAACACGACGGCCACTCAGGCATTCCAAGTCTGGAAGCATCGTGGTCCGGTTACAAACCGCCGGTAGGCCGCATAGGGCGAAAAAGGGATGCCGATGACCGTTATTGCGGGCAGCACAACACCCCCAGGAAAAATCAGTGGAGCAGGTTATTCCGGATCACGATCTGTTCCGACAGCAGGGCGCGTATCAGTTCGGTCTGCCGGCTGGTGCCGGTCTTCTGGAAAATACTCTTGAGATACCAACGTGCCGTCTCATAACTGAGTTCCGCCGCGGTCGCGGCCTGGCGTAGCGTGCTGCCCTGACTCAAGTTGCGTGTGAGCCTCGCCTCGGTTTTGGTGAGTTGATAACGTTGCTGCAGCCAGTCCACAGAAACAACCGACTCCTGTTCCGGATCATTCAGGATGAGGGCGACAGCGGCCCTTTCCGCCTGGAACGGGCCGGGCGTCTGGCGCGGTAGCGGTATGGCGACAGCACAGAGTGGCGGCCTGCCCTCCGGGCGGCGCAGGCTGGCCAGATGCGCAGACCCGGCATCCGACCCGAGATGAGCGGCCAGCGCACAACGGATCACCCCGGCCAGCTTCCGCTCATCCCCCCGATGACTGGCAACCAGCCTGGAATGCCTGACAACCAATCCATCGTGCCGTCTGAGCAGCGCCTCGGCAAACGGATTGGCCTGGATGATATGGCGATCAGTATCGAGCAGCAGCACCCCGCAGGTCATGCGATCGATTATCGCGAGCAGATCCTTGCGGGATGACTCTTCGACCGCAAGACGCCGTGCCACCCGCACGGCATTGGCAAGATGGCCGCTGACCCACCTGAAGCGATCTATATCGTGCGTCGTGAACGGCCGCATCTGCCGGGGTCGATAGAGGAAGCATTTTGTCTGGGCGTATTCATCGACATAAAGATTGATACCCAGCGTATGAATGAAATCCTGCGGTTTCATCCATTCGTTATAGAGCTCGGTTTTATGATAGAACCCCTGTTTTCTGTAATAACGGTCGAGGGAATTGTCGGTTCGCACATACCCTTGCCGCTGCAGCGCGGGCACCTCCCGCCAGGGGTTACTGCATAAAAAGCGCCCGATATAACAGTCCAGCAGACCGGCATCAATCCCGCGCAAGTTCACCGGCGACACCCGGTTGCGCTGCAGATGGGTGGTATAAATTCCGGAAGCGATACAACCGAACATCTGTTCCAGGGTTTCCAGTACCAGCGGCCAGACAGTGGCATCCAGTGCCGCCGCATATATCTGATCGATTAGCTTTTGGGATCGCTCCACTGCTTCCATCCTGCGGCGTGCCCATAGGATTGGCCACGCCGTCGCCGATAAACTTCCGTATAAATCTGGTGAATCCGTAACGATTGGTCACCGGAAACCCAGCACAAACAGGCAAACCCGGTCTTATGACCGATTCCCTTGATAATAGTCGGCTTTTTTCTATCTTCAATGTGGCCTGGGTGGGTGACGTCGATTCCGAAATGGTTTCCGCCTGATTTGTGCTGACGCTCTGCAGCCCCTGCGGTTCCGGGGCTGCTATAGTTTGCAGAGGATTAACTGAAAATTTGACCCGTAAAGACCGGGGCCGGACTCCGGAGCAGGAGGGTGGTTGCCTTGGAAGCCGGAATTCCGATACAGGTTCTTCTGCCACTGGTGATCGCGGCCATGATGCTGGGCGTCGGCATGAGCCTGCGCATAACCGACTTTACCGCGTTGTTGACGACGCCGCTTTCAGCGGTCATCGGCCTGTTGAGCATGTTTCTGATATTTCCGGGCCTCTCCTTCCTGATTGCCGGGAGCTACCCGCTATCCATGGAACTGCAGATTGGACTGGTATTGCTGGCGGCCAGTCCATCGGCCTCAACCTCCACCCTGTTCACCTATCTTGCCCGGGGCGATGCCGCCCTGTCACTGACACTGACCGCCATCAGCAAGTTGCTCCCGGTAATCACAATCCCGCTCTATATCGGCCTTGCCGCACGGCTGTTCGCCAGTACCGATACCACCCTGGACCTGAGGCTTGAGATGATTTCCGAGCGGCTGGTCCAGATGGTGTTGCTGCCCACACTGGCCGGTATGGCCCTGCAGCATTTCAGGCCCCGCTTTGCCGATCGGATAAGGCCCGCTGTGATTCGTATAGCGGTAATCGCGCTGATCCTGCTGATTGCCGCACTGGTGTTCCGTGAACGTCATAAACTGCCGGACATGCTGCTGCAGGCCGGCCCCGCTGCCTTGACACTGTGCCTGGCCGGCATGGCCTGCGCCTATTTACTGGCCCGTGTTACACGGCTGCAACCCCGACAGAACACGGCTATTGTGATCGAGACAGGCATGCAGAGCGGCGGCACTGCCATTGCCATTGCGGCCGGCATACTTGCGGTACCGGCCATGGCCGTGCCTGCTGCCGTCTACTCCCTGATCATGTACCTGGTGACGGCCATGTTCGTCCATCTGAAGCGGGGTGGGAAATTCCACCTTGTCCACACCCGACCCGAGGGGCCGCTGGACACCTGACTCAGCGCTCTAGCCTCACCTTGATATCCCGGTGAAGCTGGTTATCCCGAATCAGGTAATATTAGTGAGTTGTTCTCTGGCCGCATTTCCTTGCCATACCCTGGGAGCCTGTCGGACTTAACACTGATCTACTGCGGAAAAGCCCGACAGGCCTCCTAGTTCGAAGCTTCCCAGCCTGCGTCGGTCCGGACGAAGGCGACCTTGGACCGTATGGCCTGGCCGGTCTTCATCGAGTTGATCAGGCCCCGAACCGGTCCGTCCACCGCCTGTGCGAACCGCGGATCGAGGGCGAACTCGGGTAGGACGGGGGATGCTTCCAGGATGCCGGTCACATAGGTGCGCCCGTCGCGCTTGAACGGTGCCGAAATATCGCTGATCTCCTCGGCCGCGAGCTTGGCGAAACAGAGGCCGTGCTTACCCTGAAAGTAGGGTTCGGCCATTGCGGTCAGGGTGTAGCGGTAGTTCCGATAGGAGACGTTCTGGCTCGGCCGCTCTTCCACTTCGATGAGACCGAGATCGCCAAGCAGCGCGAACCGCCGGACCGTGTCCCGGTCCATCGCCCCCGCCTGCAGAGTGACGGGGAAGGCGGTCACGCTCTGGGTATAGACCGTTGTCACACACCCCTGTGGCGTGCTGTCGAGCTGGGCCTGCGCGGCCGGCAGCAACGCCTCCCCTGCGATGCCCGGGGGCGTGTAGCCGGTCAGTTCCGCGGCCAGTTCCTGCCAGGCCGTCACGGTCAGGTCCCGCGTCTGGGTCGGGTCTTTCATGCGGGTGCCGACCAGCATGTCCGGCTTTCCCTTGATGGCCTCCACCAGCTCCATCTCGAAGACCAGAGAGGGGCCCGACGGTATCTGCATGACCAGCTCGTGCGTGCTGCCGAAGAACCCCGGCTTCTTGTACTCGCCGAAGGCGAGACCCTTGTCGGTGAGCGCGCAGACGAAGGCGCCGAAGGTGGATTCACCGCCCGGCCCGAGCAGCGGCGTGGCGGCGTCGCCGCTCAAGTCGTACCTGGCCAGGGTGTTCTTGCAGGCGACG
This sequence comes from Sedimenticola selenatireducens, assembly GCF_963675335.2. Lineage (NCBI taxonomy): Bacteria > Pseudomonadati > Pseudomonadota > Gammaproteobacteria > Chromatiales > Sedimenticolaceae > Sedimenticola > Sedimenticola selenatireducens. Next base: position 125,849 of record NZ_CAXXYC010000001.1, on the reverse strand, counting down.
CTATTCATCTCCTCATCGATCTCGGCCAGCCGCTTCGTCACCGCCTTGCGGTAGGCGCGGATGTTGCGTGGCAGCGGCTGTTGCGGAAACAGCGTGTTGACGGCCGCCTGCACCGTTGCCTTGCCTTCGGCGCTGGCGGGCGCCGCCTGCATCTCGGCAACGAACCCCGGCAATGCCGCCGCCGCCAGGGCATTGGTCCGCTCCGCCTCAATGGTCAGGAAATCCTGCACCTTTCTGCTCTTGTACCTGCTGAGCTCCGCCCGTGCCGTCGCCCGGTAGGTGATCAGACCGCGCAGCCCGTCGAGGCTTTCGGGAAATTTCTTGATCTCCTCGGCTGCCGCCATGACCATCCGGTCGGCGAGGTCGAGCGTGGCGGCATCCAGAAGCTGCACATGCGGCGTCCGCGCCGGACCCAGGGCAATCAGTTTTTTATCCTTCTTCATCGCATTAAGGGTCTCGAAGCTCTCCTTTTCCGGCGGCAGGCTCTTCAGCGCGCTGAGTTGCGCGTCACGGGTCGCAATGGCTTCGTCATATGCCTTGTAGGCGGCCTTGTGGCGCGCCAGCACCGGTGCCGCAGTCTGCGGGTTGAGCTTCTGACCGAGGGCGGCACGCAGCACGTAATCGTCGGCGCCGATCAGCAAGTCGCGTCGTGGATGGCCACGTGGCAGGCCCAGCATCTCGGGCCGTAGTTCCCGCCGGCAGGCTTCCACAGTCTGCGCGAATTTCGCGTACTCGGCCGGCGTTATTTCGGGGAACGGCGCGCCGAACACCGGTATCCAGTATTCATCCTTGAACCCCGAGAGCAGCCAGGTACCGCTTTGGAAGGGCCGGCCGCCGCTCCGTAACGTGTCCTGATCCTCCTGGTAGGCCCTGGAGGCCCAGGTCACGATCGCCTCGCAATCGGGGATTCGGATCGCCGCCGATGCGGGTGCGCCGGACTTCCCTCCGGCGAGTTCCATCTGATCCTTCTTCTGATCGGCTTGCGCCACCACTTTGGCAGGCGCCTGCGCGGATGGAGCTAGGTTCACGGCTTGCCGCTCTGGAACCGGTACCGCGGGTGCTACCACCACAGGCTGACCTGGGAGAGGTGTGTCGACGCTCACATCCGGCGCTGCGGCAGACGGGGTTTTGGCTGCTACCTTGGGGGCCGTCAGGCCGGTTTTTTCACTGCCGGGTGTCTTTGTCGCCACGGAGGCTGTCGCCGGCTGCCGGATACGCCATCCGTCGCCTTTTTCGGCTTCGCCATTCCATACGAGCCGACCGTCACTCATGCCGGTGATGGACAACCGCTCGGCATCGGGGCATTCCCGGGACAGCACCTGTCCAAGGCGCTGGATAATGTCGCCATAGTCGGGCGTGGCGAATTTTCCGGCATCCGTGGCATCGCCCCGAATTTTTACTTCCGGCGCGCACCAGACGTCACCCAGGGCGGTGAATGACATGCCCAGCGATTTGCTGTGAGCAAGGGTTTTATCCGCAATCACCACGCCACTGAAACCGAGCAACAGCGTCGCGACAACTGCAATCTGCGTGGTACGCATGACGATCCTCCTCAGCCCAGCTCCCAGACACCATCCGACTTCTGACACGCCTGGGTCGTCTCGTTATTCGTTCCCTTGTCTGTGGTGACGCTGATCTGAACATCACGACAGCCCAACTGGGTGGTTACTGTGGACGTAGTGGTCTCCATGGCATCCAGGTCGATACCGGCAAACCCTTCCTGCCGGGGCAGGGGCTCGACTTCTATACTGTCAAGATCAATGCCCTTGGCCTTGGCCTGAGCAACGGGGTTATAAGGTTTCACGTAGTCCCCATGCACATAACCCACGGTCACGCCTTTCTTCACCAGCATCAGCCAGCCGCTGTCAGTACGACCCGCGGATGTGACCAGATCACCCGGCTGCAAAGTGGTGATGGCGTGGTAGTCGGTGCCCGGTCCGGAACGGACCCGCAGGGCGGACGTGGTTTCATACTCGCGATTTTCCAGCCGGATACTGGGTACCGCTTCGACCGCCGCCAGTCGCTTGACCTGGCGGGGCTCGCTCTTGTAGCTGATCTCACCGGTTTTGATCTGTGCCGCCGCACCACTGCGATCACTCTGCCAGCTGGAGACGGTGGCGGCAGGTTGATCAAGGACTTCGATGGTTTGTGCCGCCAACGCCTGTCGATCACGTTCATCCAGCGACCGTCCGATCATCTTTCCGGCATAGAAGCCGGCCGCACCACCAATGGCCGCCCCAAGCCAACGATTGTTACCACCAGCCACCTTGGCACCAATCAGGGCACCTCCGACCGCCCCCAAGGCAGAGCCCAGATCCTCCTTGCGCATACTGCCGGTGGTGCCATTGCAACCGACAGAAAGCGCCGCCACGATTAGTACTGAATAGCGCAGTAGCCTGTTCATCTATCTCGCCTCCTTCCCAGCTCGGAAAGCCACCCTGTTTATTCGTCGTGCAGATCGAACCGACCTGCCCGACATTCGTTATGGTGCTAGTTGATTATCCGCAACGGGTTTTATCTGACACCTCCCAAATGGGAGGCAAGGAGGTCAAACGGAAACTAAGACAAACACAGGCACTCCAGCGGTTGCAGGCTCGCCGGATTCAATAATAAAAGTGGGTACAGCCCGCCCCAGGGTATAGTTTCGGAAAAGCCGGTTAATCAGCAGCGGTTAATGCGCGTTCAAATAGCCGCGTCAACTCCTGCGCCTCCTGCAGAAACACCGGCAGCTCCTTGGCCTTCAGACGCTGGCCAAAACGATAGAACAGCAAGTCGTGGCCTCGCCCCTCCACGACCAGTCCGGGGTGGTTCAGCAGAAACGCCCGCACCTCGGGGTTAAACAGCATCCTGCAACGGACACCGTCCCTCGCCAGCAGATGATAGGCCTGACTGAACGCTCGCTCCTCTTCAAAGAACAGCGGCGCGAAGCCGAACCGGGCCGCGACCTGACGCTGGTGACTCCGAGTGGGACTGACATCAAAATCGGCAAAGCGCATTGTCGACTGCACGCGAATCACGGTCTGATTGCGCCGTTCCATACTGACCGGATCATCGGCAGCCGGGTGGGCGCCATAGCCCTCACCCGCCACCATGGCGTCGTAGCTGTAGTCGAAGATATCAATCTGATCACCCTGCTGCTTTCCCGACATCCGGTTGGCGATCTCCCGGTTGCCCTGTGCCAGCAGGTCAAACTCCAGCGCACTCAAGTCGGCGGATATGGGCTGCAGGCCTGAACTAAAAGCCAGCCCCAGTCGTTTGGCGGTATGCTCCAGATTATTGCTCCGCTGCAGTTCCGTATAGACACCGGCCGCGACAATCAGCACGATAACAATCAGGATGGCTATCTTGGTCATGGTTTTCTCTGTTGCGACATCATCCGATTCGGGTCAGACAGCCATCCCTGACTGCCCTGCTCATGGGCTAATACGATACACTAAATTCAAGAACCACGGGCGGACGGCTCCTCTGATGCAGCTCCTTCAACAATTCATCGCACAACACCGGCAGCTGCTGGTACTGACCGGTGCCGGCTGCAGCACCGACTCCGGCATCCCCGACTATCGTGATGGCGAGGGTCTGTGGAAACGCCGCAAACCGATTCTCTACCAGGAGTTCATGGGCAGCGAGGCCACCCGCCAGCGCTACTGGGCTCGCAGTTACCTGGGCTGGCAGCCGTTCAGTCAGGCCATTCCAAATCCCGCGCACCACGCCCTGGCCCGCCTGGAATCACAGGGCAGAATAGGCCAACTGGTCACCCAGAACGTGGACGGCCTGCATCAGAAGGCGGGCAGCCGCCGGGTCATCGACCTGCACGGCCGGCTGGAGCAGCTCTGCTGCCAGTCCTGCGGCGAGCTGGAATCACGCCACTGGATGCAACAGAAGCTGGCCTCACTCAATCCCGGGATCGACGCACTGAGCGCCACCACCGCGCCAGACGGCGATGCCGATCTGGAGATCGATTTCAGCCGCATAACCATACCCGGCTGCCCGATCTGTGGCGGCATCCTGAAGCCTGACGTGGTGTTCTATGGTGAGCAGGTGCCGCGCAGCCGCATCGCAGCGGTCTATGACGCCCTGCGCCAGGCGGATGCGCTGCTGGTGGCAGGCACTTCCCTGATGGTGTTCTCAGCGTTTCAGTTTATCCGTGAAGCATCCCGACTGGGCAAGCCGATTGCGGCAATCAACCAGGGAAAAACACGGGCGGACCACCTGTTTCAATTAAAAATAGAACAACCCGTCGGTGATACCCTGACGGCGCTGTCCGCCAGCCTGCCGGAGTGAAGTCTGCCGCTCCGGTCACATGACGTTTGCTTCATAAGCCGGGAATTACTGCGCCAGGAATCTGTCCCGCTGCACACAGGGGCAGTGTGTCGAAAACCACCATAACCGATTGGCTGCTACTTACCAGCAGATGATTATTATCATTACCTTATAAACCCGAACATGCGAGTATAAGGAGCAGCAGAAATAACTTGGCGCTGTTCCGCCCGGAACGGATTGAGAGCTTAAGCAGGAAGGCCCATGGACAGGAAAACCGATTTAAGCGAAACCCGCAGCCTCTCGGTGGCCATTATTGGTTCCGGTGGGAGCGGGGTGGTGACGACTGGAAAAATACTGCTGGAGAGTATCGCACGGTTTGGCCTTTATGCGTTGATGACCCGCTCATCAGGGCCCCAGATCAGGGGCGGAGAATCGGCCATCATGCTGCGGGTGGCAGACCGGCCGGTGGCCAGCCTGGATGACCATTTCGATCTCCTGCTGGCACTGGACTGGCTGAACGTCGACCGCTTTGCCGACGAACTACCGATCAGCACCGAATCGATCATTCTGCGCGACAGTGACCAAGGCGAGGTGCCGCCACGCTTTAATCTTTCGCCAGAGCGACAGCTCGCGGCCCCGCTCTCGCAACTGGCCGCTGAATCCGAAAACGGCCGCGCCAATATGGTGGGGCTTGGTCTGCTGGCGCAGCTAATGGGCCTGCCACTGGAAACGGTTAAAGAGACCGCGCAGGATATTCTGAAACGGAAAGGAGATGCCGTCCTCGCATCCAGCCTGCTCTGTATCGAACGGGGCTACGGGCAGGCGCCGGAGAAAAAAATCATCACCCCGCTGACACAACCCGCATCACCCACGACACGCTGGAATATCAGTGGCAACGAGGCGAGCGGACTGGGTGCCGTGCAGGGCGGCATACGTTTTGTGGCCGCCTATCCCATCACCCCAGCCAGTGAACTGCTGGAGTGGCTGGCACCCAACCTGGAACGGCTGGGTGGCGGACTGGTTCAGGCGGAGGATGAGCTGGCCTCCGTGAACATGATCATCGGCGCCTCCTTCGGCGGCGTCCCCTCACTCACCGCCACCTCCGGCCCCGGCCTCAGCCTGATGATGGAGGGACTCGGCCTGGCGGTTGCCAGCGAAACTCCGGTGGTGGTCAGCAATGTGATGCGCGGCGGCCCCTCCACCGGCATTCCCACCAAATCCGAGCAGTCCGACCTGAACCTGGCCCTGTACGGCCTGCATGGTGATGCCCCGCACCTGGTTTTGTCTGCCCTCTCCATCCGGGACAGCGTGTTCACTACCGAATGGGCGGTAAAACTGGCCGAGACACTACAGACCGTGGCGATAGTGCTGAGCGACCAGTCACAGGGGCAGGCCCGGGCGGTGATCGATCCGCCCACTTCACCCATGCTGGAAGGCAAACGCAAACTGGCCGTTGAACACGCGGATTATCGACGTTATGCACTGACGGAAGACGCAGTCTCGCCGATGGCCATACCGGGTGACGCCGACTGCATGTATACCGCGGACGGTCTGGAGCACAATCAACTCGGCACCCCCTCGGCAACCGCCACAGACCATCAACTGCAGCTGGACAAAAGGCGCAATAAACTGAGCGGATTTGATTACGGCGACGACTGGGCAGATATCGGCGGCGAAGGCGATATCTGTCTCATCACCTGGGGCTCCGCCAGTGGCGCCACCCGGGAGGCGGCTGAACGGCTCACCCGGGCAGGCTACCCGACCCGCACCGTTGCGGTTCGCCTGCTCTCCCCGCTACCGATCGCCCGGTTCAGCGCCGCCATCGAGGGCACAACCCACCAGCTGGTTGTAGAACAGAATCACGGCGCTCAATTCTATGATTATCTCAACGCGCGCAAGGTGTTGCCCCCGACCGCCGGCTCTCTTGCCCGACCCGGGCCGCTGCCATTACGGCCCCAGGAAATCGTCAACCGCATCATGAAAGGACTATAAAATGCACGGCCCACCTCCCCTGCCACCCCTGAAGGCAAAAGATTACAAGTCGGATGTCAAACCGATCTGGTGCGCCGGCTGCGGCCACTTCGCGGTACTGAGCGCCATAACCAAATCACTGGCCCACCTCGCGCTGCCCCGGGAACAGGTGGCCCTGGTTTCCGGCATTGGCTGTTCATCCCGCCTGCCGGCCTACACCCATGTGTATGGATTTCACGGCATTCACGGGCGCGCCCTGCCGATCGCCACCGGACTGAAGGTGGCACGTCCCGATCTGACAGTGCTGGTGACCGGCGGTGACGGCGACGGTTTCTCCATCGGTGGCAATCACTTCATGCACGCCTGTCGACGCAATCTTGATCTGACCTATATCGTCATGGATAACGAGGTGTACGGCATGACCAAGGGGCAGGCCTCGCCCACCACTCCGCCGGACTGGACCGAGAGCAAACTAACGCCTCACGGCACCGGCCTGCCCAGTTTCAACCCGGCCGCCATTGCGCTGGCAGCAGGAGCGGGATTCATTGCGCGGGGTTTCTCCGGTGATCCGAGCGGACTGACCGACCTGCTGACCGAGGCCATCCAGTATCCGGGTTTCGCCTTCATTCATGTGCTCAGTCCCTGCGTCACCTTTCATCCGGAACAGAAGGCGTGGAAGCAGACCGTGCATGAGCAGACCCAGACCACCACCGCCGACCGCGTTGTGGCGGCCCAGCGCCTGCAACAGGATGATCGCATGGCGACAGGCCTCATCTTTCGGGCACCAGCCAACGCCAGAACGGAACATACCGCCCCCGCACACCCAGCCACACTGGAGCAGATGGCCGCGCGGTTTTTAACCGGATAACCCCCCAGCCGAGAGCCTACTTATCAGAATGCCTGGTATAGAAAGGCGCTGTCCCAATTATGTGTTGGTCTTGTTTTGGCTTAGCTTGGCGATTCGCCCGGTAGGAGCGGCGCCTCGCCGCGAATTCGGCCCGGGGCGGGCCTCCCACGGGTCAACCCCCTCTCCGGCGACCAGGCGTAGCGGCAGGAGTGGCTTCGGCCGCGAAATTCGCGATAAGTCCGCTCCTACAAAAGCACCGCCCCTCATGCAACAGGTAACTGGGGCAGAGCCATAAAAAAAGGCCCTTGCATGAAGGGCCTTAGTAATTTTACCAGCGAAGCGGGCCAAATCAGCCGCAAAGACGCTCGTACTTGGCCTGCAACTCCTCTTCACTCTCTTCGTGATCCGGATCCTTGGGGATACAGTCAACCGGGCAGACTTCGACACACTGGGGTTCGTCATAGTGTCCTACACACTCGGTACAGAGCTCCGGATTGATCACGTAGATCTCGTCGCCCTGGGAGATAGCCCCGTTCGGGCACTCCGGCTCGCACACATCGCAGTTGATGCACTCATCAGTAATCATTAATGCCATAACACATACTCCTGAAAGAGGTCCTTTACCTCAAATTTTCTGGGTTAAACCGGTTGCTTGCCGTTTAGCGCCTCGACAACAAGGGGATGCACAAACTCTGACACATTCCCCCCCAAGGCCGCAATTTCCTTTACCAGGCTTGAGGATATATAAGCGAACTGTTCGGCCGGGGTAAGGAACATCGTCTCCACCTCCGGTGCCAGTCGCCGGTTCATCCCCGCCAGCTGAAACTCGTATTCAAAATCGGATACCGCGCGCAGGCCACGCAGAATCACATCCGCCTTGCACTGCCGGGTAAAATCCACCAGCAGGGTATCAAATTCAATAATCTCAATCTTCTTCACCGAAGCCAGCACCTGGTTGGCCAGATCGACCCGTTCCTGAAGCGAAAACCGGGGGCGCTTGCCGCTGCTTGCCGCCACCGCAACGATAACTTTATCGAACAGTTTGGCCGCACGCTGGATCAAGTCGGTATGACCATTGGTAATGGGATCAAATGTACCTGGGTAGATTGCAATGGCCATAGTGTATGTCCTTGGTCTTTAGTCGCCCGTATCGGTGCTGAACCTGACGGCAATCGCATAACGACACAAAAATATGGTAAGGGATGGCGGCGATCATCTGATTGAAGTGCCGCATCTTACCGCGAAGGGCCCGTTCCTGATTAGCAAAGCGAGCCCGTTTTGTTCCCCAGGGTGCGAGATAATAGTATCGGATGAGACAATGTCAAATGAGAAATCTCATTTTTCCGGAAATTTATCAACCCTGTATGCTATCGGGTATAAAGCGCATAGGCCACTTGACCGGCCTTTTTCTCTTTCAGATTGACCCAGTGCGGAGGGAGTTCAGGGGTCGGGCCGTGCAGGTCCCACTCCAGATAGATACGTGGATCGAGCCCCAGCCAACCGCCTTGATCCAGCTTCCGGCAACAGTCGGTGAGCAGGTGATCGGCAAATGGCGGATCCAGAAAAATGATATCGAACGGTTCCGGCGGTTGATCGAGCCACTTGATGGCATCGGCCTGGCGCACTGCGACCGACGCCATGCCCAGCAGCGCGCGGTTTGCCTCCAGTTGCGCGGCAACCCGTGAATCCTGTTCCAGCAGGGTCACCTGCCCGGCGCCACGGGACGCCGCCTCGAACCCCAGCGCGCCACTGCCGGCGAACAGGTCCAGGCATCGCGCTCCGGGAAGCTGCATCTGCAACCAGTTGAACAGCGTCTCGCGGGTACGGTCGGCGGTCGGACGCAGTCCGGGGCTGTCGGGAAACTCCAGCCGACGCCCGCGATGCTCGCCACCGATGATGCGGACCTGGTTGCCCTGTCCCGTACGATGCCGCTGTTTTGCCATGGCCGCTCAGTTGGCCTGCTGCTCATTGCCCACCACGACCGTGAGCAGCTGATCCGGTTTGATACGACGCTTGAAGGCGTCGCGAATCTGTTCACCGGTAACGCTGTTGACCTTGTCGACAAAGGTGTCGAGATAGTCCAGCGGCAAGTCATAGAAACCGAGCATAGCGATGTATTCCAGTATCTTGCTATTGCTGGCGATGCGCAGCGGGAATCCACCGGTGATGTTCTGCTTGGCTGCGGTCAGTTCCGCCTCGCTCGGTCCCTGTTCGATAAACCGCGCCAGGGTTTGGCGAATCACCTCCAACGCCTCACCGGCCTTGGCGTTCTGGGTCTGGGCGCCGATCAGAAACGGCCCGTTTCTGCGCATCGGCGAGAAGTAACTGTACACACTGTAAGAGAGGCCCCGCTTCTCCCGCACCTCTTCGCTCAACTGGGAGACCAGCCCACTGCCACCGAGGATATGATTACCTACGTAAAGCACGAAGTAGTCAGGGTCGCCCCGGTGCATGCCGGGCTGTCCCATCAGGATGTGAGACTGGCTGGAAGGAAACGGCAGGTTCAGGGTCCGCGAAGTCTGCAAGTCGGATACCGGGGGCAGTTCAGGGGCACGCTCTCCAGATTGCAGCCCGGCGGTCACCAGTTCTGCAAGTCGCGCGGCCTCCGGTTGTTCCACCGCACCGACAATGGCGATTACCGCATTCTTCGCCACGTAGAACTTTTTGTAGTGGGCAATCACATCTTCACGGGTAATGCGCTCCAAGGACTCCTGGGTACCCTCCACCTGGGAGGCGTAGGGATGGTCGCCAAACAGGGTGTGCATAAAGGTCTTTTGTGCCACCGTGCCGGGCGACTGCTCATCATGATTCAGCGATACCAGCATCGCTTTTCGATTGCGCTCAAAGGCAACCGGATCGAAACTGGGAGCGCCCAGTACCTGGGCTACCGTATCCAGGGTCACGGTCAGCGCCCGCTTCTCGGTCAGGGTACGTACCGTCAACCAGGCCATATCGCGCTGGGAATCCACCGACATCTTGGCGCCGACACTGTCCAGCCGGCGGGCAATCTCATCGGCATCCCAGTCACCTGCCCCCTCTTCCAACAGGGCGCTGGTGAGTGCCGCGGCACCAGGGATCGCTTCACGCGCACTGCCGCCATCAAACACCACCCGCAGATCCAGCATCGGCAGCTCCGGCGCCGACACAAACAGCACCCGAGCACCTTTTTCCGTGGTCCAGCTCTGGATCGCCGGCCCGGCCCAGATCTGGTTCGACAGCAACACCAGCACCAGTATCAACACACGATAGCCCATCAGCTTAACCTCCATGACGCCCCCCTGCGGACCGGCGCACCTGCTTACCATTTTCCATCGGCTGAGGATCCAGCTGAGTAACTGTCAGATTGTCATCCTGCAGATAGCGCTGCGCCACCGTGCGCACCTGTTCGGGCGTCACCTGCTTGAGTTTCTCCACATACTGATCCAGCAATCGCCAGTCCAGTCCGATAGTCTCCAGCATGCCGATCTCCATCGCCTGATAGAACACCGAATCAAGCTCAAACACCTTGGAGGCGATTACCTGGGTGCGTACCCGATCCAGCTCCTCTTCCGCCACCAGATCGGTGCGCAGGCGGGCAATTTCCTCACGCAACGCCCCTTCCAGTTCGGCAATGCTGCGTCCCTTGGCCGGGGTTCCATCAAGCATCAGCATGCCCGGCAGGCGGGTAAAGGCGTTGTATTCCGCACTGGCAGAGAGCGCGACCTCGCTGCCACGTACCAGATTTTTACTGAAGCGGGCACTGTTACCACCATCCAGTATCGCCACCAGCATCTCCAGGGCATAAGGCTCCCAATCCTTTTCCGCCGTGGTGACCACCGGGGTCTTGTACCCCATTAGCAGGTAGGGTTCGTTGGCGGGTATCCTGACTAGCGAGCGGATCTCACCCTTCTGCGGCGGTTCCCGCAGGGGTTTCAAACTCGGGATCGACTCCTGCTTCAGTGGACCGAAATACTGTCTGGCCAGTCTGAAGACCTCCTCCGGCACCACATCACCCACCACCACCAGAGTGGCGTTGTTCGGCGCATACCAGAGACGGTACCAGTCGGCCAGGTCCTCAACCTGCATATTATCCAGGTCATTCATCCAGCCGATTACAGGATTGGCATAAGGCAGGCTGCGGTAGGCAAGTGCAGCAAACTGCTCATAGGTCTGTCCGGTTGGCTTGTCTTCGGTACGCAGGCGTCGCTCCTCCTTGACTACCTCGACCTCCTTGACAAACTCTTCGGCCGGCAGGGCCAGGTTACGCATCCGGTCCGCCTCCAGCTCAAGGGAGATGGCCAGCCGGTCACTGGACATCGTCTGGAAGTAGGCGGTGTAGTCTCGCCCGGTAAAGGCGTTCTCGGTGCCGCCGTTGGCGGCAATAATGCGCGAAAACTCACCCGGCGCATGGGATTGGGTTCCCTTGAACATCATGTGTTCAAGGACGTGGGAAATGCCGGTAATACCGTCCGGCTCGTAAGAGGCTCCCACCTTGTACCAGACCTGGGAGACCATGATCGGCGCTCGGTGATCCTCCTTTACTATCACCTTCATGCCGTTATCCAGCCGTGTCTCGTGTACCTTGATATCGGCCAGCACGGATTCGGCCGATGCAGAACCGGATAGCAGCAACAGGGCCGCGCTAAGGAGTAATCTCATATTGTATTCCATGACACCCTTTTATTACCGATGAAGTAAGAGGGATAGGTTGATTCCCCGCAAAATGATACGATCGACTCTAACACTTAAAAACCGGCCTGCAGATTATTTTCACTGCACCGCATAAAGTCCAGGGCCGGATTTCCTTTAAAGAGACAAGACGTATTGTCATCAGTTCAATGACATACCGGATAAACCAGCATGTTCGGATTTGGAAAGAAAAAACCACCCCAGACCACTCCCGGCGAAACCAGCATCGCAGCAGAACCTGAAGCCAGGGAGGGGTTATTTGCACGCCTTAAAAACCGGTTGGTCAAGACCCGCAGCAACTTTACCGATGGACTGGCCAATCTGGTGCTCGGGCGCAAGAGTATCGACACCGACCTGCTGGAGGAGCTGGAGACCCTGCTGTTGATGGCTGATGTCGGGGTGGATGCCACCAGCCGAATCATTGACGACCTGACCGGACGGGTAAAACGCAAGGAACTTTCCGACCCAGAGCGCCTGACCGCTGTGCTGAAGGAGCAACTGGAGCAGATCCTCAGCCACTGTGACAAACCGGTCCGCCAGGCACAACCCGGCAAGCCCCAGGTGATCCTGATGGTGGGTATCAACGGGGCAGGCAAGACCACCACCATCGGCAAACTGGCCAAGCGGCTGCAGGATGAGGGACAGAGTGTCATGCTGGCCGCCGGCGACACCTTCCGGGCCGCAGCGGTGGAGCAACTGCAGACCTGGGGAGAACGCAACCGGATACCGGTAGTAGCCCAGCACACCGGGGCGGACTCTGCTTCGGTCATATTTGATGCCCTGCAGGCAGCCACCTCCCGGGGCATCGATGTCCTGATCGCCGATACCGCCGGGCGCCTCCACACCAAAGGCAACCTGATGGAAGAGCTGGCCAAGATCGCCCGGGTAATGAAAAAGATCGATCCCGATGCCCCACATGAAGTGATGCTGGTGCTGGATGCCACCACCGGGCAGAACGCCCTCAATCAGGCCACCCAGTTCAACCAGACCGTTGGGATTACCGGCATCACCCTGACCAAGCTCGATGGAACGGCCAAGGGCGGCATCGTCTTCGCCATTGCCGAGAAGCTCGGCCTGCCGATCCGCTTTATCGGGGTTGGCGAGGCCATCGAGGATCTCAGGCATTTTGATGGGGCCGAGTTCGTCAACGCCCTGTTTGCGGAATAACACACAGCGGTCCGGCGGATGATCCACTTTGATAACGTCACCAAGCGCTACCCCGGTGGACATGAGGGGCTGAGTAACGTCAGCTTCCATATCGAGCCGGGGGAGATGGTGTTTCTCACCGGGCACTCGGGTGCGGGCAAGAGTACCCTGCTCAAGCTGATCGGACTGCTGGAACGCAGCACCCGCGGACAGGTCCGGGTGGCCGGACGCAATCTGACCCGGCTGGGCCGTGGCCAGATCCCCTATCACCGTCGCGAGGTCGGCATGATCTTTCAGGATCATCGCCTGCTCTATGACCGCACGGTGTTCGACAACGTCGCCATGCCGCTGGTGGTGGCCGGCCTCGGTCATATCGAAATCGGCCGCCGGGTGCGTGCCGCGCTGGACAAGGTGGGGCTGCTCTCGAAGGAGAAGAACCTGCCGATCACCCTCTCCGGTGGCGAGCAGCAACGGGTCGGCATCGCCCGCGCAGTGGTGAGCAAACCGCCGGTGGTATTGGCCGATGAGCCCACCGGCAATCTGGACCCCGCGCTATCCCGGGAGATCATGAGCCTGTTCGAACAGTTCAATGACGTAGGCGTCACCCTGCTGATCGCCACCCATGACCTGGAACTCATCTCACGCATGAACCGGCGCATCCTGGTACTGGAAAAGAGCCGACTGGCGAGGGACAGCGCCGCCGAGGTGATAAGCTGATGCGCAGATTCCGCAAGAAACAGTCAGCCAGGATCAGTCCACGCAGCTCCCTGAGAATGGATGTCTGGCTGATGCGTCATCTGCAGGTAGCCCTGGCCAGCTTGGGTCGCCTGATCCGAACCCCCCTGTCCAGCCTGATGACCACCCTGGTGATCGGCATTGCGCTGGCCCTGCCAGCCGGGCTCTACCTGCTGTTGGGCAATGTCCAAACACTCAGCGGCAACTGGGATGGCGCTGCCAGCATCTCGCTGTTTCTGAAGCAGGAGGCCAGCGACAAACAGGCACGGCAACTCGCCAGCCGACTGCAAAACGATCCGGCCATCAACCAGGTCAAATTGATCAGCCGAACCGAGGCACTGGAGGAGTTTCGCCAGCTCAGCGGCTTCGCCGGCGTCCTGGATAGCCTGGATGAAAACCCGCTCCCCTCGCTGCTGATCGTAGAGCCAACGGCGCAACATGCGGAACCGGTCCCGGCCGAGGCACTGCTCGCCAGACTCAGACAGAACAGCGAAGTGGAGTTTGCCCAGCTCGATCTGCAGTGGGTCAGACGCTTTCACGCCATTACCAGGATCGCCCAGCGCGGTGTCATCATCCTGGCATCGCTACTGGGGCTGTCGGTCCTGCTGATCGTCGGCAACACCATCCGGCTGGAGATCCAGAACCGTCATGCGGAAATCGAGATCACCAAACTGATCGGCGGCACCAACGCCTTCATACGCAGACCCTTCCTCTATAACGGCGCCTGGTATGGTCTGTTTGGCGGCATCTCCGCCTGGCTGATGGTCACCGTCTCACTGCTGCTGCTGGATAACCCGATCGAACAGCTCGCCGGGCTCTACCAAAGCGGCTTCCAGTTAAGCGGCATCGGCTTCTCCACCCTGCTGATGCTGCTCGGCGGCAGCACTCTGCTGGGACTGGCCGGCTCATGGATTGCCGTGGGCCGGCATCTGAATGAGATTGAACCCTCCTGAAATCAACGATCGCACCACTCTCCTGGAACTTATCCGGTAATTAGCACTCCTACACCGCGAGTGCTAAAATGTAATGGCACTCCATATTCAAGAGTGCTAATATAATACCAGACTAATTAACTAGGGTATTTCAGATGAGCAAAGAACTCGCTATCGCAAACACACTGCCCACGGGCAGTATCGACGCCTACATCAGCGCTGCCTATCAGTTGCCGATGCTGAGCGCCGAAGAGGAGCGTAGCCTGGCAGTGAGACTGCAGGAAGAGGGTGATCTTGAGGCAGCCCGTGCCCTGGTGATGTCCCACCTTCGCTTTGTCATCCGTATTGCACGGGGTTATGCCGGTTATGGCCTCGCCCTTCCTGACCTGATTCAGGAGGGAACCGTCGGTCTGATGAAGGCGGTGCGCCGCTTCGATCCCGACCACGGCGTTCGCCTGGTCTCCTTCGCCGTCCACTGGATCAAGGCCGAAATCCACGAATACGTCCTGCGCAACTGGCGCATTGTCAAGGTGGCCACCACCAAGGCACAGCGCAAGTTGTTCTTCAATCTGCGCAGCTCAAAAAAACGTCTGGGCTGGTTCTCCCAGGAAGAGGTCGAGGGCGTCGCCAAGGATCTCGGCGTCAAGCCGGAAACCGTGCTTGAAATGGAGAGCCGCCTTAACAACCATGACCTGGCGTTCGACGGCATTGATCACGGTGATGACGACCAGGCACCAGCACCCTCAGCCTATCTGGCCGATATGCGTATGGAACCCTCTCGTCAGTTGGAGAACACCGACACGGAGGAGAATGACAAAAAACAACTCTATCTGGCCCTTGACGAACTGGACGAGCGCAGCAAGGAGATCCTGGAAGCCCGCTGGCTGGCGGAAAAGAAGATGACGCTGCATGAGCTGGCGGATAAATACGGGGTCTCAGCCGAACGCATCCGGCAAATCGAAAAGGCCGCCATGGGTAAACTGAAGGCGCACCTGATAGCCTGAGACAACCGGGAAACATGAATAATATTTCATGTTTCCCGGCATCTGATGTCACATCAGGTAAAATAATTCAATATTACCTCATAAAATCCCCAGAAAATAACTATTCTGTTACATGGTTAATTATATTTAATAGCCATTTTACATTGAGTTAGACATTTTTTTAGTTTAATTTTAGATTAACGACACCCCTTCTCCATCCTGTTGACCCCAACACACCTAGCCGTTATGCTCACCCCGCGAATCCTTAAGCAGTGGCATTTAAAGGGTTTTTACCTCAAATCAGGTCTGCACATTCAGTACCGTCAGGTGCATGTGCGACCTCCGAACAAGCATTAACGGACATATAAAACCCGGAATGATATGTATTATTTTTCATTTCTTTCGACTGGCACCGATATATCTACCATAGGTTTCGCGCGGTAATAATTAAAATGTATAGTAGTGGTCTGCATTGACAGCGTACTGCATGGCAGCACCCTTTCAAACGCACGATTCACAAGAACTTACAGACAGAACCATTGAGGAGTGACCATACGATATGAACATTAAAAAAAGCGTAACTGCCCTGGCCATCAGTGCGGTACTCACCCTGGGCGTGGCGGGACAGGCTGTGGCGGCGGAGCCGATCAAGGTGGGCACCTTTTTGGCGGTGACCGGCCCGGCGTCGTTTCTGGGTGATCCGGAGCTGAAGACCCTGCAGATGTACATTGAGAACATCAATGCCAAGGGCGGTATTGACGGTCGGCAGGTGGAGCTGGTGCATTATGACACCGGCGGCAATGCCAAGGAGGCGGTCAACTTCGCCAAGCGCCTGATCCAGAAGGACCAGGTGGATGTGATCGTGGGCGGATCCACCTCCGGTTCCAGTCTCTCGGTGATGCCGCTGGTGGACAAGGCCGGGATCCCCTTCATCTCCCTGGCCGGTTCGGTCAAGATCATCGATCCGGTGCAGAAGTGGACCTTCAAGACCCCCCATACCGACCGTATGGCGGCGCAGAAGATCTACGAGGACATGAGCCGGCGCGGCATTACCAAGGTGGCCCTGATCAGCGGCAACGGCGGTTTTGGCAAGTCCGGCCGCAACGAGAGCCTGGCGATGGCGGCCAGTTATGATATCGAGATCGTCGCCGATGAGCAGTACGGCGCCAAGGATACCGATATGACCGCCCAGCTCACCAAGATCCGCGACACCGACGCCCAGGCGATCCTCAACTTCGGTTTCGGTTCCGGACCGGCGATTGTCACCAAGAACGTGCGTCAGCTTGGTATCGATCTGCCGCTCTACCAGTCGCATGGCGTCGCCTCGAAGAAGTTCATCGAGCTGGCCGGTGACGCGGCCGAGGGCGTCCGCCTGCCGGCCGCCGCCCTGCTGGTGGCCGACAAGCTGCCGGAGGACAATCCGCAGCGCCCGGTGCTGCTGGGTTACAAGAACCTCTACGAAGCCAAGCACGGTGATGTCTCCACCTTCGGCGGTCACGCCTATGACGGTCTGATGATCGCCCTGGAGGCGATCGATCGCGCCAACTCCACCGACAAGGCCAAGGTGCGTGACGAGATCGAGAAGACCAAGGGCTTCCCCGGCACCGGAGGTGTCTTCAACATGAGTCCGAGCGACCACATGGGTCTCGGCCTGGATGCGTTCCAGATGCTGGAGATCAAGAACGGTGACTGGACCATCGTGAAGTAAGTCTGCCGTCAATCGGTCCGGCGGTCCGGTGGTCACACCGGGCTGCCGACTGCCCGCAGGGAGCGGGCGCATCACTCAACCAGCTCGTTTCAAAAACCCGGGAGTGCCGCAGCCCAGCCTGCCTCAAGCGCCGTTTGCTTGGGCCTGTGCGGTTCGCTGACCTCCCTGACACAGGATTTTTCGGATGTTCGATCAGATCCTCCAGTTTCTGCTCACCGGGATCACCGTCGGCTCGACCTACGCCCTGGTGGGACTCGGCTTTGCCATTATCTATAACGCCTCGGACGTGGTGAACTTCTCCCAGGGGGAGTTCGTGATGATCGGTGCCATGAGCGCGGTGGCGCTGTCGGCCGGCGACACCGGCCTGCCGCTGTGGGCGGCCGCCCTGGCGGCGGTGCTGATCACCACCCTGGTGGGCATGGCGCTGCAGCGTTTCGCCATCGCCCCGGCCCGCGGTGCCTCGGTGGTCACCACCATCATCATCACCATCGGCGCCTCCATCTTCCTGCGTGGCGTGGCCCTGCTGGTATGGGGCAAGGATCTGTTTGCCCTGCCGCCCTTCTCCGGCAACGAACCGATCCTGATCGGTAACGCCACCGTGCTGCCCCAGAGTCTCTGGGTCATGGGCGGCGCCGCCGTGCTGGTGTTCGGTGCCCAGTACTTCTTCACCCACACCACGCTCGGCAAGGCGATCCTCGCCTGCTCCTGCAACAAGACCGCCGCCCATCTGGTGGGGATCAATGTGGGGGTGATGCTGCTGGTCGCCTACGGCCTCTCCGCCGCGCTCGGCGCCATGGCCGGCATCCTGGTGGCGCCGATCACCTTCGCCTCCTATGACACCGGCGTCATGCTCGGCCTCAAGGGCTTCTCCGCCGCCATCCTCGGCGGCATGGGCAACCCCATGGGCGCGGTCGCCGGCGGCCTGCTGCTGGGACTGATCGAGTCCCTCTCCGCCGGCCTCATCTCTTCCGGTTACAAGGATGCGATCGGCTTTATTATTCTGCTGCTGGTGCTGTTCTTCCGCCCCAGCGGCCTGTTCGGCAAAGCGTCCGTGGAGCGGGTATAGGCATCCTGGAGCCCTCCGTTGACCGCTGCCGCATACGAGTAATTATATGTATTCAAGCACCTATTTTGATCATCCCCGGACAAGCCAGGCGCTAACAGCGCTACGAGCCGGATTGCACGACCTGCACGGCGCAGGACGGCGTTGCGACGCCTCGCCATGGATAAACCATGCCTCGTTGCCGCGCCTTGCCCTCCACCCCGCAGCCCGCACACTCCGACCCGTCCAACGGAGGGTTCCAGGATGAAGCGCCTCAGCGGATTTTTTCTTCTGGCGGTGGCGATCATTGTGCTGCCGTTCATTTTTCCCGATAACTATTTTGTCACCGTGGTCGGCGTCTCGGCCGGACTGCACGCGATCCTCGCGGTCAGTCTGAACCTGCTCATGGGCTATGCCGGGCAGATCTCCCTGGGCCATGCCGCCTTCTTCGGCATCGGCGCCTACACCTCGGCCATTTTGACCACCCGTTACGGCTGGAACCCCTGGCCCACCATCCTGGTCGGCGCCGCCTTTACCGGCATCCTCGCCTACATCGTGGCGCGCCCGATCCTCAAGCTGAAGGGTCACTACCTGGCCATGGCCACCCTCGGCCTGGGCATCATCGTGCATATCTTCATCGTGCAGCTGGGCTGGCTCACCGGCGGTCCCGACGGCCTGGGCGGTATCCCCACCCTCTCCCTGTTCGGCTGGGCGGTGGACAGTGACGCGCGCTGGTATATGGTCATCGGCGCCCTGCTGCTGATCGTGGTCTGGCTGGCGCTGAACATCATCGACTCGCGCAGCGGTCGTGCCCTGCGCGCCCTGCACGGCTCCGAGGTGGCCGCCGAGATGATGGGCATCAACACCGCCGCCACCAAGACCGGCGTGTTCGTGCTCGCCGCCCTGATCGCCTCGGTGGCCGGCAGCGTGTTCGCCCACCAGCAGGCCTTCGTCAGCCCCGACTCGTTCAGCTTCTTCTTCTCCATCGAGCTGGTCACCATGGTGGTGCTCGGCGGCATGGCCTCCACCTACGGCGCCGTGCTCGGCGCCATTATCCTCACCTTCCTGCCCGAGCTGCTGGTGGTGTTCGAGGATTACGAGGTGATGATCTTCGGTGGCATCCTGATGGGCACGATGATCTTCCTGCCCCAGGGCCTGTTCGTCGGCCTGCAGGAGCTGCTGCGCAAGCTCACCCGGCGCCGCCAGCGCGCGGCACAGGCAGCGCAGGCCACCGAGGCCACCAAGCAGAAGGAGGACAACCATGGCGTTGCTTGATGTCAAGGACCTGACCATCTCCTTTGGCGGCGTGACCGCCATTGCCGACCTCCATTTCGAGGTCCCGGAGAGCCAGGTCTATGCGGTCATCGGTCCCAACGGTGCCGGCAAGACCACCCTGTTCAATATGCTCTCGGGTATCTACCGGCCCAACGAGGGGAGTATTAAGTTCCAGAACCAGGAGATCGTCGGTCGCCTGCCCCATCGGGTGGCGAAGATGGGCATCTCCCGCACCTTCCAGAACCTGCAGATGTTCTTCAACATGAGCGTGCTGGACAATGTCAAGGTGGGCTGCCATCTGCGCACTCACAGCCATCTCTGGAGTGCCGCCCTGCGTCTGCCCAATATCCTCAAGGAGGAGCGTCAGGCCCAGGCGTGGGCGCGTGAAGCGCTGGTGTTCTGCGGCCTGGAAAAGTACATCAACATGCCGGCCGACTCCCTGCCCTACGGCGTCCTGAAGCGGGTGGAGATCGCCCGCGCCCTGGCCGCCCAACCCAAGCTGTTGCTGATGGACGAGCCGGCGGCCGGACTCAATGACACCGAGACGGTGGAGATGCGTGAGCTGATCCGCCGCATCAGCCAGGCGGGCATCAGTGTGCTGCTGGTGGAGCACAACATGGGCCTGGTGATGCAGGTCTCCGACCGCATCCTGGTGATCGATTATGGCAGCCGGCTGGCCGAGGGGCTGCCGGAAGAGATACAGAACAACCCGAAGGTGATCGAGGCCTATCTGGGGGGAGAGGTGCAGTATGCCGTCTAAGGCCCTGTTACAGGTGGCGGAACTGACCGCCCATTACGGACCCATCCAGGCCCTGCACGGGATCTCCCTGGAGGTCAACCCCGGCGAGCTGGTGGCCATGGTGGGCGCCAACGGCGCCGGCAAGACCACCCTGCTGCACACCCTCTCCAATGTGCACAAGGCGAGCAGCGGCCAGGTGATTTTTGACGGACGGGAGATCACCCGCACCGCGCCGCACAAGATCGTGCAGGCCGGGATCTGTCATATCCCCGAGGGGCGGCAGGTGTTCGCGCCGCTCAGTGTCGAGGACAATCTGCTGCTGGGCAGTTTTACCCAGCGCAAGGACAAGGCCTGGGTGGCGGAAGAGCTGGCACGCATCTACACGCTGTTTCCGATCCTCCAGGAGAAGCGCCGCCAGGCCGCGGGCACCCTGTCGGGCGGTCAGCAGCAGATGCTGGCGATGGGCCGGGCGCTGCTGGGCCGGCCCAAGCTGCTGTTGCTGGATGAGCCCTCCATGGGACTGGCGCCGCTGCTGGTGGCGGAGATCTTCCGCGTGGTGCGCGAGCTCAACGAGAAGGGCGTGACCATTCTGCTGGTGGAGCAGAACGCCAAAGCGGCGCTCGGCATTGCCGATCGCGGCTATGTGCTGGAGACCGGCCGGGTGGTCTTGAGTGCCGACGCCGACGACCTGCTGGCCGACGAGGCGGTGCAGAAGGCCTATCTGGGCCATTGACAGCACCGGCCCAGCGCCGGAATGTGGAACAGGGCACCTTGTAGGAGGCCCGCCCCGGGCCGATGTTCGCGGCGAGGGCGCCGCTCCTACACCGGCTCCGCGCCAGATACTGCCGGGAGCGGGCCATTACTAATCGAAGCAACTGAGGGTAAAGACGCTATGTATGTGGAACAGATCATGACCCGTGAGGTGGATACCGTGACGGCGGATATGAAGCTCAGCCATGCGGCCCAGGTGATGCGGGAGAAGGGCCGGCGTTATCTGCCGGTGGTGGATGACAAGAACCACCTGGTGGGCCTGTTCAGCCAGAAGGAGCTGGACCGGGCCGAGCCCTCGGCCATCACCACCCTGTCGGTGGGCGAGGTGAACTATCTCACCTCCAAGATCACCGTCGGCGAACTGATGGTGCGCGAGGTGATCACCTGCGCCCCCGACACCCTGGTGGAGGAGGCCGGCCAGCTGATCCGCGACAAGCGCATCGGCAACCTGCCGGTGATCGACAACGGCGAACTGGTCGGCGTGGTCAGCGAGACCGATATCCTCGACTTCTTCCTCGATATCATGGGCTGCGGCCTGGATAACACCACCCGCATCGCCGTCAGCCTGCCCAACAAGGCCCGCGCCCTCGGCGGTCTGCTGCACCAGATCAACGACGCCGGCGGCTATATCGCCACCGTCGTCTCACCCGTCTCCCAGATGGGCAGCCCCCAGCGCGTCGCCATCGTGCGCTATGCTGCAGACAATCCCCAGGATGTGGATGAGAAACTGCGTCAGGACGGTTACACACTGCTGTCGGAAACACTGGCACGGTCGTGACTTTCCGGGCACACTCCGTCCCCACTGAAACGGTATCCCTTGCAACAGAAAGGACTTGGTCATCCCTGGTCCCGCGTTTAGAATAAGGTTTTTTATGTCGATAGAAACAGCACAACAGGCCGAGGCGATCGGCCATTGGATGGAGCAGCAGGACAAGTTTGCCCGACTGCTGGATATCAAACTGGATTCGGTCAAACCCGGATACGCCCGCGCATCCCTGACCGTGCGGCCGGACATGTTGAACGCGGTCAAGGTCACCCAGGGCGGCGTCACCTTTACCCTGGCGGATTTCGCCTTTGCGGTCGCCTCCAACTCCCACGGCACCACATCGCTCGCCCTGTCGACACAACTCAGTTTTCCCGGATCGAGCCGCGAAGGCGACCGTCTGATCGCCGAAGCCCGGGAGGAGAGCTCAACCAGACGCACCGGTCTCTATACTGTGGAGGTGAAGACCGGCGAGGGCCAGTTGGTGGGCCTGTTCAGCGGCACGGTATTCCGTCGATCTGACAAGATCGCGGAGTGGATGGAGAAAAATTCTTATCCCGGAGGATAAACAATGATACTGCATTCCGATTTCGAGACCATGCCAAGGGAAGAGCTGGAGGCGCTTCAGCTCAGACGCCTGAAAGCCACGGTGGAGCGCTGCTACCACACGGTTAAGTTTTATCGGAATGCGATGGACGAGCTGGGGGTGAAACCCGAGCACATCCAGCAGCTCGGTGACATCCGTCACCTGCCCTTCACCAAGAAAGAACATCTGCGGGAGAACTATCCGTTCGGACTGTTTGCCGTACCCACCGAACAGGTGGTGCGGGTGCATGCCTCCTCCGGCACCACCGGCAAGCCCACCGTGGTGGGTTACACCAAACGGGACATCCGCACCTGGGGACAACTGGTGGCACGCTGCCTCTCCGCCGCCGGCCTGCATCCGGGTGACCGATTGCACAACGCCTACGGCTACGGGCTGTTTACCGGCGGCCTGGGACTGCACTACGGCGGTGAGGAGCTGGGCGTCATGGTCACCCCGATGTCCGGCGGACAGACCCAGAAGCAGCTCATGCTGCTGCAGGATTTTGCCCCCACCGCCATCAGCTGCACCCCCTCCTACGCTCTGAACCTCGCCGAAGCCGCCGAAGAGATGGGGATCAATATCCGCAAGCTGCCGCTGCGGGTGGGTGTCCACGGTGCCGAGCCCTGGACCGAGGAGATGCGCTACGAACTGGAGTCCCGCCTGGGCATCGACTGTGTCGACATCTATGGTCTCTCCGAGGTGATGGGCCCCGGCGTCGGCAACGAATGTATCGAGGCGAAGAACGGCCTGCACATCTGGGAAGATCACTTCCTGGTGGAATGCGTAGACGTGAATACCGGCAAGGCAGTGCCTTATGGCGAAGAGGGCGAGATCGTCTTCACCTCCCTGACCAAGGAGGCGTTTCCGATCATCCGTTACCGCACGCGGGACATCTCGGTACTGGACAAGGCCCCCTGCAAGTGCGGCCGCACCCATGTGCGCATGCAACGCATCACCGGACGCAGCGACGACATGCTGATCATCCGCGGTGTCAACGTCTACCCCACCCAGGTCGAGGCGGTGTTGATGCAGAGCGAAACCCTCTCGCCCTTCTATCAGATCGAGCTGTTCCGCGAGGGCAGCATGGATACCATGGTGGTCAACGTGGAGGGCAGTCCGCCGCTGATGGAGCAGCCGCAGGAGGCCAGGGACCGCACCGCGGCGAAGGTAGTGCGTGACATCAAGGACTTTATCGGCGTCTCCTGTAAGGTGGTGATCAAGGACGTGGGCGAGGTACCCCGCTCCGAGGGCAAGGCGGTGCGGGTGATCGACCACCGAAAAAAGTGAATTCATCCTGCTTTGTAGTAGGATAGAGCGATTTCTGGGGGCTGGCTGATATGGCAGCCCCTATTGTTTCAAGCGTTAGAGGTGAACATTGTGAGTGCTGTCCCCCCATTGGCCGGTTCCAACCGGCGTTTCATGTCGGGAAACGAAGCCGTGGCACGCGGCGCCTGGGAGGCCGGCTGTAATCTCGCGGCCGCCTATCCCGGTACCCCGTCAACCGAAATCCTGGAGTTTGCCGCCCACTACCCGGAGATGTACACCGAGTGGTCGGTGAACGAAAAGGTCTCCCTGGAGGTCGCCATCGGCGCCTCTTTGGCCGGCAGCCGGGCGTTCTGCGCCATGAAGCATGTGGGCCTGAATGTCGCCTCCGATGCCCTGATGAGCCAGACCCTGGCAGGGGTCGGTGCCGGCCTGGTGATCGCCGTGGCCGATGACGTCGGCCTCTCCTCCTCTCAGAATGAGCAGGACTCCCGCTTCTGGGGCCGCTTTGCCCATGTGCCTTTGCTGGAGCCGGCCGACGCCCAGGAGGCCTACGAGTATACCCAGCGGGCATTCGAGCTCTCCGAAAAGTTCAATACCCCGGTGATCCTGCGCCTGACCACCCGGATCTGCCACGTCAAGGGCGTGGTCAACTTCGGGGAACGCCGTGAGCATGAAAATGCCCAGGGCTTCGTCAAGGACCCCGGCCGCCTGATCATGACCCCCGGCGTGGCAAGACAGCGCCTGCCGATGATGTTTGAACGCGAGGCCGAAATTCAGCGCCACAGCGAATCCAGCAACCTGAATATCATCATGGACGGCAGTGACAAGCGCGTCGGATTTATCACTTCGGGCCCCACCTACATGCATGTCAAGGAAGCCTTCCCGCATGCACCGCTGGTCAAGCTGGGCCTCAGCTATCCGGTCCCCTTCGACAAGATCCGTGCACTGGCCAGCCAGGTGGACCAGTTGGTGGTGGTGGAAGAGGTGGAGCCGATCCTGGAGACCGAATTGAAGGCCGCCGGGATTGCCTTACTGGGCAAGGAGATCCTGCCCCGCATCGGCGAGCTGTCACCCAATGTGCTGCGTCCGGCCATTGCCGAACTGCTGGGCGAGGCGGTGCCGGAGACCGCGCCGGTCAAGGCACCCATCGAGATCAAGCCGCCGGCGCCGCGTATCGATCCGGCCACCGGCATCAACGTCTTTCCGCGCCCGCCCACCATGTGCGTGGCCTGCCCCCATCTGGGTATCTACTACTGCCTGTCAAAAATCCGTAACACCACCATCTCGGGCGATATCGGCTGTTACACCCTGGGCGCCGGACACCCCTGGAATGCCCTGGACACCACCGTCTGCATGGGTGCCTCCATGGGTATCGCCCACGGTCTGGACAAGGGCCGGGTCGAGGCGGACAAGGATAAGAAGATCATCGCGGTGATTGGTGACTCCACCTTCATGCACATGGGCATGCAGGGACTGCTCGACATCACCTACAACAACGGCAACGTCACCATCCTGCTGCTGGACAACCGCGCGGTCGGCATGACCGGCGGCCAGGACAACCCCGCCAGTGGCCGCGACATCCACGGCAAGGAGTCGACGAAAGTCGATTTCCGCAAGCTGTGCGAGGCCCTGGGGGTAAAACCGGAGCGGATTCATGAGGTGAATCCCTATGAACTGCCGACCCTGTTTACCGCACTGCGCGACGAAGTGAAGATTGCCGAACCCTCGGTCATTATCACCAACCAGCCCTGCGTACTGATCGACTACTACGGCGCCCAACCGGCCCTGACGGTGGATGACGACAAGTGCACCGGCTGCGGCAACTGCCTGGATATCGGCTGCCCGGCGATCCTGGTGACCCGGCGCGAAACCGTGGTCAAACCGAACGGCAGCGAGAAGGAGCTGGCCTTTGTCAAAATCGAGAGCGGCGCCTGCACCGGCTGCAATCTCTGTCCCAAGACCTGTGGTCCGGACGCCATCCTGCCACTGGCCGACTACATTCGCCAGTGACCCGGAATCGATCAAAGAATTAACGAATCAGAATCGAGAACCTATTGTGAGCGAAAATACTATCACCAATATCCTGGTGGCCGGCATTGGCGGCCAGGGCGTCATGACCGCCGCGGAAGTCCTCTCCCAGACCGCCCTGTCACAAGGCTTCGATGTGAAGAAGACCGAGGTGGCGGGCATGGCCCAGCGCGGCGGCGTGGTCACCTCTCATGTGCGCTTCGGCACCCAGGTGTTGTCTCCCGCCATTCCGCCCGGTGAGGCGGACATCCTGGTGGGATTCGAGCCGGCCGAGGCGCTGCGCTGGTGCAGCCACCTGCGTCCCAGCGGCGTCGCCATGATCAACACCACGCGCCAGGAGCCACCGGTGGTGAGTCTCGGACTGTACGACTATCCGGAAGATCCGATCGGCGAGATCGCCAAAACCGGTATCGAATATCACGCCTTTGATGCCGGTGCCATCGCCAGGGAACTGGGCAATTTCAAACTGGTCAACACGGTGATGCTCGGCGCCATCTCGGAACTGCTGCCGTTTCCGGCCGAGGCACTGAAGAACGAGATCCTCGATCGCTTTCGCGGCCGCAAGCCGGAGCTGGTGGAGATTAATGAAAAGGCCTTCGAACTGGGCCGTCTGGCTAGTGCGGAAAACTAGCGGTTTGAAGCCAATCAAGCGCCACCGGAACGGGCACGGCCAATCTGTCAACAGAACGAATCACCTGAACCCCGGGTCACATAGATGAATCATTGGCACCCCAAATCCTGGCAGGAGAAACCGGCCAAACAGCAGGCCAACTATCCCTCGGCGGACGCGCTCGATGCCACCCTGGAACAGCTCTCGCTGCTGCCGCCCCTGGTCACCTCCTGGGAGGTCGAGGCGTTGAAGAGTCAACTGGCGGCAGCGGCCCGGGGCGAGGCGTTCCTGCTGCAGGGTGGCGACTGCGCGGAAAACTTCAGTGACTGCAACGCCCAGATTGTTACCAACAAACTGAAAATCCTGCTGCAGATGAGCCTGCTGCTGATCCACGGACTGAACAAACCGGTCATCCGGGTCGGACGAATTGCCGGTCAGTTCGCCAAGCCCCGCTCCGCAGATACCGAGACCATCGACGGTATTACCCTGCCCAGTTATCGGGGCGATCTGATCAACGGCCCGGAGTTTACCCCGGAAGCCAGGATTCCTGACCCGGTTCGACTGCTGCGCGGATATGGACGGGCCGCCATGACCCTGAATTTTATCCGTGCCCTGTCAGACTGTGGCTTTGCCGACCTGCACCACCCGGAGAATTGGGACCTGGATTTCATGAGTCACTCCCCGCTGGCCGAGGAATACCACCAGGTGGTGGCCGAGCTGTCCCACTCGCTCAAATTCATGGAGACCCTGGGTGGCGCCAGAAACAGCGAACTCAACCGGGTGCAGTTTTTCACCAGCCACGAGGGCCTGCATCTGCACTATGAGCAGTCCCTGACCCGTCAGGTTCCCAACCGTAGCGGTTATTACAACCTGACCACCCACCTGCCCTGGATAGGTTTTCGTACCGCCGCCACCACCGACGCCCATATCGAGTACTTCAGCGGCATCCAGAATCCGGTCGGCGTCAAGGTAGGACCCGGTATGTCGGCGCAATGGATCGAGGAACTGGTGGAACGGCTGAACCCGGAAAACCAGGAGGGCAAGCTGCTGTTTATCCACCGCTTCGGTGTGGACAAGATCGCCGACGGCCTGCCGCAGCTGATCCAGGCAGTCAAACGGACCGGGCGGCATGTGCTCTGGGTCAGCGACCCGATGCACGGTAACACCGAATCGACCCAGAGCGGTTACAAGACCCGCCGTTTTGACAATATCCTCGGCGAACTGGAGCAGGCGATTGCGATCCATCAGAGCGAGGGCAGCATCCTCGGCGGCGTCCACTTTGAACTGACCGGGGATGATGTGACCGAGTGTATCGGTGGCGCCCGTGGCCTGGATGAGGCGGGGCTGAAACGGGCCTACAAAACCCAGGTAGACCCGCGCCTCAATTATGAACAGGCGCTGGAGATGGCCCTGGCGATCACCCGCAAACTGGGGCGCACATAAAGGCGGGCCTTCGAGTCTGTCCGACTCATGATCTGTACGTTGGGGTGAGCCCGCGAACCCCAACATTTAGCATCGGGTAAAACCGGCTGTTGGGATTCGCTCCGCTCATCCCTACCTACACTCTGACCATTGGGCCCCCGCAGGGGCAGGTCCCCGTGCCTGCCCTCTCCGCGGCATAAGTCCATCTCTTCCCAAAGCCGCTCCCGGCCATCCCTGTGCTCGGCTCTGGCTTCCTGCTTCGCTCTACCTCCTCCATCCCTGGAGTCGTCCGCGGCATAAGTCCATCCCTGGACAAAAAAACAGGCCGCGTTGCGAATTCGCAATGCGGCCTGTTGCTGTTCCGTGGTCAAATCTGTCCATGGTCAGGGTGATGGACCAAAGGCAGTATCGAAGTAGCGCGATCGCCCTGATCAACTCCTCCTTTTGGATTAAGGCCGCAACCTCCTTGCGGCCTCTTTTTTTGCCATGACAATCCGATGTCTGGATTGCCAGTGCAAGACACCCTAGGATTCGAGCCGGGCAGGCAACACATCCTTCAGCTTCGCCGCCATACTCCGCAGCAGCTTCTCGTTGGTTTCCCAATCGATACAGGCATCGGTCACCGAGACACCGTATTTGAGCTCACTGAGATCGGCCGGGATGGACTGGTTGCCGAACTCCAGGTTGCTCTCCAGCATCAGGCCGGTGATCGACCTGTTACCCTCGACGACCTGGTTAACCACGTTTTCCGCCACCAGCGGCTGCAACTCGGGTTTCTTGCTGGAATTTCCGTGACTGCAGTCGATCATGATGTTTTCGGGCAGTCCGGCCTTGCGCAACGCCTCTTCACAAAGTGCCACGTTCACTGAATCATAATTGGGCCCGCTATTGCCGCCGCGCAGGATCACATGTCCGCAGACATTGCCCTTGGTCTGGATCACCGTCACCTGCCCTTTCTGGTTAATACCGAGAAAACTGTGGGGGTTGGCGACCGACTCCAGGGCGTTGATCGCCACCGCCAGTCCACCATCGGTGCCGTTTTTAAAGCCGACCGGCATGGAGAGTCCGGAGGCCATCTCGCGATGGGTCTGGGATTCGGTGGTGCGCGCGCCAATCGCCGCCCAGGAGAAGAGATCGCCCAGATACTGGGGATTGAATGGATCCAGCGCCTCGGTCGCTACCGGCAGATCCAGTTCAGCCAGCCAGACCAGCAGCTCGCGTGCCTTGTGCAGCCCCTCCTCGATATGAAAACTGTCGTCCATGCGCGGATCGTTGATCAGTCCCTTCCAGCCGACGGTGGTTCTGGGCTTCTCAAAATAGATGCGCATCACGATATAGAGGGTATCCGCCAACTCATCATGCAGTTTTTTCAGCCGCAGGGCGTAATCTTTGGCCGCTTCCACATCATGGATGGAGCAGGGACCGGTCACCACCAGCAGGCGGTGGTCCTCCTTGTTGAGGATCCGCTTGATGGTCTGCCGCGCTTCGATGACGTGGCGTTCCCCTTCGGCTGACAGGGGCAGGTGGCGTTTCAGGTCAACGGGAGAGATCAGTACCCGCTCGGCCAGCAGATTGGTATTTGTCAGGCTGTCTTTGAACATTTTCGAGCTCGATTGTACAAAAAAGGTTCTGAAGAATAGGAGATTCGCCGGCCTTTTGCCACCTCTGGCCGGCAGAATCTGCTGCGGTCGCAGCAAAAAACCCTGGAAAGGCATTATAGTGTCGCGTCTGGCCTGTTGTTGAGCGACATGATTGCAGTATAAATCCACCCCATCGCCTCGCTTGCATGGGAAGCGCACAGCGGGGCGAATCGGCGAATTCAGCGCTCCATCACATCCACCACCCGGCCACCGGTGACCTGTTGCAGCTGTTCAAAGGTGAGCGGGACACCGGAGGCGTCGTTTCCCGCCGCCGGATAAACCAGTGGATAGTCGGCCAGACCGATATCCAGCAGCGTCTCCACCCCTTCGACCCCGAACGGACAGACGCCACCGGGACGAAAGCCGGTCACCGCCTCGGTCTCATCCTCCCTGGCCATGCGCACCTTGGTGCCGGTCTCGCTCTTCATCTTTTTGCTGCAGACCCGCCGGTCACCCGGGCAGACCGCCAGGTAGAACATGCCGTTCTTGCCCTTGAACAGCATCGATTTGGCTATCTGGCCCACCGCCACGCCAATACGCTGTGCCGCCAGCTCGGAGGTGGGCGTGCTGCCCGGTTCGAACTCCAGTGCCTTGAGGCCGTGGGTTTTCAAGATGTCACTGACTCTGTCCGGTATCACGGTCGATTCATCCGCTCCTGTTGTTGTACAAACACTATCAGTTCCGGAAAGAACTGCCTGAAATCCTGCGCCAGTTCAGGATAGTGCCGGCGCACCTCTTCCATTGCCCCGGCCAGCCGGTTTGGTTGCCGCATGCGCTGAGACATGCGCTGGTAAACCTGCCCGATCACCTCAAACTCCGCATAGGAACCGAGCCAGTCCTCCCGCTGCATGCGCGGCGCCAGAGCACGCAGTCGTGCCGGCAGGTCATTCCGTCGCCGGTCCAGGAGCCGGTAAATATCCTGGATGAAACTTTGCCGGTCCTGCCCGCTGAACTCAGACCAGTAACTGCTGAGGAAATGGTCGTACAGTATATCAAGGATGATGCCGCTGTAGCGCCGGTAGGGGGCTGCTATACGCCGTCTGCTCTGTACGACCCAGGGGTTGTCATCGGTAAAGCGGTCCACCTGACGGTGCAGGGCGATCCCCCACATCACCCCTGGAGGATAGTCCTTGGCCAGGGTCTGCAGGCGTCCGCGGGTGAAGTCGGCGATCAGACTGCCGAGTCGTTCGTCCGGATCCTCGGATGCCAGAAACAGGTGCGCAAGATAGTTCACCGCCCAACCCGGCCGATCAACGGTAAAGTACAGAGAGCAGCTGTTCCACCACGCTCTCTAGCTCCTTTCTAGGCGGTCGGGTCTGGCCATAGAGGCGCAACCCCCGCACACCCACCAACAGAAAACGCGCCAGGGCGGCCGGATCTTTCTCCTTCGCCAGCTCACCGCTGGCCTGGGCAGCGACCAACGCATGCTGAAACTGCCGCTCATGACTGCGGAACATCTCATCCAGGCGCCTGGCCAGCGCCTCGTCCTCCGCCTCTTCCGCCAGTTCGGTGGCGGTATTGATCATCAGGCAGCCCTTGATGGAGCTTTCATCCCCGATCTGATCCAGTAGCTGGCCAAAGAAACAGCGGATGCCCTGTAGCGGGCTGTCGCCACTCTCCAGGGCTTGCCGAATCGACTGGCTGCTGCGCTCGAAATAGAGCTCCAGGGCCTCCATGAACAGCTGACGTTTATTTTTGAAGGCGCCGTACAGACTGCCCGGGTGCAGGGCCAGTTGGTCGCTGAGGCGCTGAATGGAGGTACTCGCGTAGCCGTAGCGCCAGAAAATCCGCATCGATTTCTCCAGCGCCGCTTCACGATCAAATTCTATTGGACGAGCCATGGCTTTACTTTAACAAGATATTGAGCGATCATTCAATTAATAATTATTGAACGATCGATCAATAACTAATCTGCCACCATCCAACCAGGAGCACATCATGGGACTACAGCAGCAACTTGAAGAACAGAAAAAGAGCACCATCAACAAGGCCTCGCCGGAGATCCTTCAGACCATGGCCCAGGCAACCGCCGACCTGAAGGCATCGGGGATAGAAAACCAGGCCCTGGGAGCGGGTGATCTGGCGCCGGATTTCACCCTGCCCAACGCCCGTGGCGAGGAGATCCGCCTGACCGATCTGCTCAGTCGCGGCCCGGTGGTAGTCAATATCTATCGTGGCGGCTGGTGCCCCTACTGCAATCTGGAGTTGCGCGCACTGAAGGAGAAATTGCCAAAGATTGAAGCATTGGGCGCTTCACTGGTCGCCATTGCACCGGAAAAGCCGGACAAGGCGGCAGAGACCACCGTGCGGCATGATCTTGAATTCGAGGTATTGAGCGACCTGGGCAACCAGGTATCACGGCAGTTTGGACTGGTCTTCACGCTGCCGGAATCGATACGCGCCATCTACGCCAGCTTTGGCACCGATCTGCCGGCCTACAATGGCGATGAGCGCTTTGAATTGCCCCTGCCGGCTACCTACGTGATCCGGCCGGACGGACAGATAGCCTATGCCTTTGTCGATGCCGACTACACCCGGCGCATGGAACCGGCGGAGATTATCGAGGTGCTGCGCGCGCTGTGACAACGGATACGAACAACGCTACCGAGTCGATCAAAAGTCCGCCGGCAGTTGCAGGCAGTCGCTGACCGCTTGTGGGGTCAGTAGCACCTGCCAGGGCACCAGCCCCAGGCAGGGGATGTCGAGTCGCTGTTTCAGGGTTTCAATATTGGCGTCCCGTTCTTGCATGGCCGGATCCACCTGGTTGCCGATCCAGCCGGCCAGACGGGCCCCGGACGCCCGGATCGACTCCGCACTCAGCAGGGCATGATTGATACAGCCCAGTCGCAACCCCACCACCAGGATAACCGGCAATCCGAGTAACACGGCCAGATCCGAGATGCTCTGCGCCGGGCCCAGCGGCACCCGCCAGCCGCCGGCCCCCTCCACCAGCACCCGATCCGCGCCAATCGCCAGTTGATTGAAACAGCGTCCGATCTCAAGAAAGTCTATTGTCTGTCCCGCCCGCTCCGCCGCCAGATGGGGGGCAATCGGGGGTTCAAAGCAGTAGGGATTGATCTGCCCGTAGGCAATGGCGCGTGAGGCCTGCGCCTGCAGTTGCAGGGCATCACTGTTTCTCAGACCCGCATCGGTCTGCTCGGCACCCGCAGCCACCGGCTTCATCCCCAGCACCTGCAGCCCGCGGGATTGCAGCTGGGCCATCAACCCCAGGGTCACAACCGTCTTGCCGCTGTCGGTGTCGGTACCGCTGATGAAATAACCGCTGGCCATAGCGGTTCAGCCGCTCCGGCCGGCCCGATTCAGATCACGGCCGATACTGTCCAGGGCAATGGACGGGGCGTTGGAGCGGTGGCCCGCTTCGGGCGCCCAGGCGTGGCCGTAGACCACCTCATAGCTGGCCGGCAGCAGGCCGTCCTGATCACGGCGAAACGCCTCGTAGGCGGACTGCATCGCCTGCAAGCGTCCCTTGCCGGTGAGACCCCTTGGCCGATCATGGTTGACATTGTGGGCACCCAGGATCTTCAGATCTTTCATCAGCCCGCTGACCCGTTCGTAGGTGAGGGTCATGCGATCCACGTCCATCACCGGGTCCGCCAGCCCGGCACTCAGCAGGGCGTCCCCCACATCGTGCATGTCCATGAAGGTACTGACATGGGCGCCGCTGTCCACGGCCGCCCAGGCCGCCCGCAGCTCTTTCAGGGTGTCCGGCCCGAAGGTGGTGAACATCAGCAGCCCACCCGGCCGCAATACCCGACGGAATTCGGCAAAAGTGGTATCCAGGTCATTGCTCCACTGGATGGCGGCATTGGAGTAGATCAGATCAACACTCTGTTCCGCCACTGGCAACTGCTCCAGGTCGCCACAGATACAGCGCGGCTTACGCAGCCAGCCACCCCGCTTGCGCGTCTGCAGCAGCATGGGGAAGGCAAAATCGAGTGCCAGTACCCGGGATTTGCGATAGCGCGCCGCCAGGGCGGCGGTGGCCACCCCGGTACCGGCACCGATATCCAGGATCACCTGCGGTTGCAGCCGCACCAGTTCCAGCCGCTCCAGCATGCGTTGACCGATCTCCCGCTGCAGCACCGCCACCTGGTCGTAGCGTTCGGCGGCACGGGAGAAGGCGAGGCGCGCCTGCTGTTTGTCGATGCGGTGCTGTCGGTCAGGCATGGTCCGGTTCCAGGAAGTGATTCAGCGCTCGCAGGCACTGTCGCGGGTGGGAGAGAAACGGGGCGTGGGCGCAGCCCTGCAGGATCAGAATCTCGGCCGCCGGCATCAGCCGCTCCAGTTCGTCACAGAGATCGGCCGGCACCAGGGTGTCACGTTCGCCGAACAGCCACAGCGTAGGGCAACGGATATCCCCCAGCCCGGCCCGCAGGTCCACCGTGCGCAGCAGCTCCAGGCCATGCTCCAGCGCCAGCGGATCGGCCTCGGGGCGCAGGGCGATGTCCTGACGCAGCAAGCGCAGGGTCTCGCGGGCCGCCTCATCACCCTGCACCTGCAGGGAGAGAAAACGCTCCAGGGTCTGATGGTGATCCCGCCTTAACGCCCGGGCGAACTGAGTCAGGGTGGCCAGCGCCATGGCGTGAGGCCAGCCGTCTCCAACCACAAAGCGGGGGCTGGCGGTCACCATCACCAGGCCACTGATCCGTTGCGGATCCCGCAAGGCCGCCCGCTGGGCCAGCTGACCGCCCAGCGACCAGCCGATCCACACCGCCCGTTCCGGTGCTGCGGCCAGGCAGGCGGTGACCCAGTCATCCAGGGTCGAAGCGGCCGGGTCGTAAGCACTCGCCCCGTGTCCCGGCAGCTCGATGACGGTGACCCGAAACGCCTGGGATAGCTCTGCAACCACCGGCGACCAGACCGCCGCATTCATGCCCCAGCCGTGCAGCAGCACCAGTTCCGGCCCGTCTCCGGTTGTCTCGACGAACAGCCTCAAACGCCCATCTCCCGATTGAGTTTCCCGAGCGCCTCCAGCAGCCGGTCCAACTGATCGACCGTGTGGCTGGCCGAGAGGGTCACCCGCAGGCGGGCGCTCCCTTCCGGCACGGTGGGCGGGCGGATCGCAGTCACCAACAGGCCCTGGTCCTCCAGCGCCTGGCTCCAGGCAACAGCCTGTTCGGCACTGCCGGCCAGGATCGGCTGGATGGCCGTCTCCGACGCCATTAACGCAAGACCCAGCTGGGCCGCCCCCTCCCGGAAGCGGGAGATCAGCTGCTGCAGCCGCTCACGCCGCCACTCCTCCGCCTGCACCAGGCGCAGGCTGGCGCGGGTCGCCTCCGCCACGGCGGGTGGTAGCGCGGTGGTATAGATATAGCTGCGGGATTGCTGGATCAGGGTCTCGATCAAGGCCTCGGAACCGGCCACAAAGGCGCCAAAGGTACCGAACGCCTTGCCCAGGGTACCCATGAGAATCGGCACCGCCTGGTCATCCAGACCAAAGTGATCCACGCTGCCCCGCCCATCTCGCCCCAGCACGCCGATGCCGTGGGCATCATCGACCATCAGCCAGGCCTGCTGCTCCTGGCAAATTCGCGCCAGTTCCGGCAACGGGGCCAGGTCGCCATCCATGCTGAACACACCATCCACCGCCACCAGGGCGTCACCGCCGCTCTGGCAGGCCATGCGGGCAGCCAGGGCGGCCAGGTCATTGTGGGGATAGCGCTTCAGCTCGGCCCGGCTGAGTAGCCCGCCATCGATCAGCGAGGCGTGATTCAGCCGGTCCTGGTAGAGGGTGTCGCCACGCCCCAGCAGGGCGGTGATGACCCCCTGGTTGGCCATGTAGCCGGTGGAGTAGAGCAGCGCGCGCGGCCGCCCGGCGAAGGCCGCCAGCTCCTCCTCCAGGGCGTGATGGGCGGCGCTGTGACCCGACACCAGATGGGCCGAGCCGCTACCGGCTCCGTACTGACCGGCGCCGCGCTGCAGGGCGGCAATCACATCGGGATGATTGGCCAGCCCCAGGTAGTCATTGCTGCAGAAGCTGAGCAGGCTCTTGCCGTCCATCTGCAGCAGCGGCCCCTGGGCACTGCCCAGCACCCGGCGTCTGCGGTAGAGATGCTCGGCCCTGCGCCGCTCCAGTTCCGGTTCCAGTGGTCGCATGGGGATTGCGTTGTCTTGTGACAGGGCTGCGATCAGGAGAACTCGGCCGCCAGGCGCACCTTACGCTTGCTGTCACACTCCTTTTCGGTGGCCTGCAACTCCCGGGTCTCCTCGAAATGGAGCCCAAGGCGTTCAAACAGCTTGCGATCGGCGTCGGCTTCCGGGTTGTCCGTGGTCAACAGCCGTTCGCCGTAGAACATGGAGTTGGCCCCGGCCATGAAGCAGAGCGCCTGCATTTCATCACTCATCTCGGTACGTCCGGCCGACAGGCGCACATAGGACTGCGGCATCAGAATGCGGGTTACCGCAATGGTGCGGATGAATTCGAACGGATCCAGCGCGGCCGTGCCATACAGGGGCGTCCCCTCCACCTGCACCAGCATGTTGATCGGCACCGACTCCGGGTGCTTCGGCAGATTTGCCAGCTCCCGCAGCATGGAGGCGCGGTCACGGCGCGACTCGCCCATGCCAAGGATACCGCCGCTGCAGACGTTGATCCCCAGATCGCGCACCCGCGCCAGGGTGTCCAGCCGGTCCTGGTAGGTACGGGTCGTTACCACGTTACCGTAGAACTCCGGCGAGGTATCCAGATTGTGATTGTAGTAGTCGAGACCCGCTTCCTTGAGGCTTTGCGCCTGCTGTTCGGTCAGCATGCCCAGGGTGACGCAGGTCTCCATGCCCATATCGTGCACGGTGCGTATCATCTCCA
Source organism: Sedimenticola selenatireducens (assembly GCF_963675335.2). Classification (NCBI taxonomy): domain Bacteria; kingdom Pseudomonadati; phylum Pseudomonadota; class Gammaproteobacteria; order Chromatiales; family Sedimenticolaceae; genus Sedimenticola; species Sedimenticola selenatireducens. The sequence continues at coordinate 89,631 of NZ_CAXXYC010000001.1, read as the reverse complement.
CCACACGCTGCAGATTCTTGTCGGTGGGATTGCGCCAGGCCGCACCCATACAGAAGCGGGTCGCCCCCTTATCCTTCGCCTCCTGGGCCGCACGTTTCACTTCATCCAGCGGCAGCAGTTTCTCCTTCTCCAGGTCGGTGGCATGCTTGGCGCTCTGGGAGCAGTAGCCACAATCCTCGGAGCAGGCGCCGGTCTTGACACTCAGCAGGGTACTCACCTGCACCCGGTTGGGGTCGAAGCGCTGACGATGGACACCCTGCGCCTGAAACATCAGGTCATTAAACGGCAAATTGAGCAGAGACTCGATCTCTTCCAGGCTCCAGTCGTGTCGTGTCGTCATATCGTTCATCTCGGACTCTGTCGGTAGTAACGGGGATAGTGGATAATGCACCGCTGGCAGGAGACACCCGGCCAGCCCGCTATGATACCGGAGCAGGAGTGCTCGTCAACCAAAACGGATTTGCATGGTTTACAATTGTATTAATAATATACTATCCCTGATCTATCCGGATTACTGTCAGCTCTGTAGCGCCCCCGCGACGGACGGTATCTGCGCAGGCTGTTGGCAGGAGCTGCCACACAATAGCCACGGATGCAGGCAGTGCGGATTACCGCTGACGACAAACCGGGCAGCGGTGTGCGGCCACTGCCTGAGGCACCCCCCGGCCGTTGATTGCAGCCTGATTCCATTTCTCTACACCACACCGATTGACCGGCTGATCGGACAGTTTAAATTCTCCGCAAAACTGCCCCATGGCCGCCTGTTGAGCCGACTGCTGCGAGTGCATCTGGAGCAGTACGCCACAATGCCCGACCTGCTGATACCGGTTCCCCTGCATCCCAGCCGCTTGCGCCAGCGCGGTTACAACCAGGCACTGGAGCTGGCCAGACCCCTAAGCCGCCACTTTGGCATACCGCTGGATTTTCGGAGCTGTCGCAGGATTCTGCATACCCAACCTCAGAGCGAACTGAAAAAACGCCAACGCAAACGGAATATTCATGGCGCCTTCCAGGTCACCGGCCCGCTGCCGGCAACCCATGTCGCGCTGGTGGACGATGTGGTCACCACCGGCAGTACCGTCAATGAACTGGCCAGACACCTGAAGCGGGCGGGGATAGCACGGGTGGATGTCTGGGCCGTGGCACGCACCCCCTGAACCGATGGACTGACCGGGCAAGCGGTAACGTCAATCAGTTGCCGTGCATCATGTTATGACCGGCGTCGCCCCCTATAATCATAAGTGGTGTATCCAGACACCGAACCCACAACGACATCTCGATATCTGACACAAGGAGATAGCCATGCTCGGAGAAACACACGACATCCTCCACGAATTTCCCAACCTGGAGGAGACCATCAGAAATCTTCGCCATAACGACGTCCAATTTGCCGGACTGGTGGAGAAACACGACAACCTGGACAACGAGATCCGCAACCTGGAAGAGCTCAATCAGCCGATTGATGATTTTGAAATGGAAGAGATGAAAAAGACCCGGGCACTATTGAAAGACCAGATCTACCAGTACCTGCGCGACAACAGATAACCTGGCGTACAAAAATTAATATCCATTTCCCCGGCTGCTCCGGAACCGGGGAAAAGCCGGTGGATGCGTTGCACTTTTCGCCCCACCAGGACAGCCATGTTGGCGCGCGGAATGGTGTTGGATGGATAAACGTGAGCGTTTCCACCCCGGCACTGTTGTCAGTGCCGGTCAGCCGAATGGATATTCATCCCAATAACCGGGTAAAATCACCCCCGCATTTTTCATCACTGACCAAATAAAGAGCCCTATGTCACAACTGAAACTCGGTATCCCCAAGGGTAGCCTGGAGAGCGCCACCCTCTCCCTGTTCAAACAGGCCGGCTGGAATATCACGCCCCGATCACGCAACTACTTCCCGTCCATCAACGACGCTGATATCAGTTGCGCCCTGGTGCGCTCCCAGGAGATGGCACCCTATGTCGCCAACGGCACGCTCGATCTGGGACTCACCGGACACGACTGGATTCTCGAGACCGAGTCGGAAAATGAGCTGCAGGAGATCTGTGAACTGGTCTACTCCAAGAGTTCCGACCAGCCCTGCCGCTGGGTGCTGGTGGTGCCCAAGGAGTCACCGATTCAATCCATCGAGGACCTGCAGGGCAAGAAGATCTCCACCGAACTGGTCTCCTTTACCAAGCGCTATCTGGCAGAGCGGGGAATTCAAGCCCAGGTGGAGTTTTCCTGGGGTGCAACCGAGGCCAAGGTGGTGGAGGGACTGGTCGATGCGGTGGTGGAGATCACCGAAACCGGCAGCACCATCAAGGCCCACGGCCTGCGCATCGTCTGTGACATACTGCACACCGAGACCCGCCTGATCGCCAACAAACAGGCGATGCAGGACCCGTGGAAGCGGGAGAAGATCGAACAGATCGCCACCCTGCTGCAGGCCGCGCTGACCGCCCGCCAGAAGGTGGCCCTGAAAATGAACGTGCCGGCGGACCAGCTGGAGCTGGTGGTTGGCATGCTGCCCAGCCTGCACGCCCCGACCGTCAGTCATCTGTACGACCAGGAGTGGCTGGCAATAGAGACCGTGGTTAACAGCGGTGAGGTTCGTGACCTGATCCCGCGCCTGAAGGCGGCCGGTGCCGAGGGAATCCTGGAGTACGAACTGCGCAAGATGATTTGATTGCCGCGCTTGCCTCAGCCGGATTACCCACAAAGCTCAGCCAAGGTCGGAAACCGTTTATACCGATTCTGTCCCAATTGTGTGCGGGAGTTGTTTTAGCTTCGGCATTCGCCCCGGATAGGGCGGCGCCTCGCCGCGAATTCGGCCCGGGGCGGGCCTCCTACAGCTCCACTCCTTAGCCAATAGGTTAGGGTGAGCCTGCGAACCCCAACATGTGGCATTAACATGGAGCCGCCGTCCGTTGGGGTTCGCTCCGCTCATCCCAACCTACCCTTGCTGCTTTATCGATATTTGCGCGTATTCGTTCATTCGCGGCTTGATTTCCCGCTCTCCAGATCAGCGCGCATCCAGCCACTGGCCGATGTTGGAAGGAATCAGCGCCTGGGCCTTGCCGCTGACATAGATGCCGATATGGCCGCCGGGAAACGCCAGTTCGCTGTAGTCCTTGCTCGCGGTCAGCCCCTTCAGGGCCCGGGAAGCGGCCGGGGGCACCAGATGATCCTGTTCGCCGTAGATATTCAGTACCGGGCAGGTGATGTCCTTCAGCTTCACCAGTTGTTCACCCAGGGTGATCTCGCCCCTGACCAGTCCATTCTGCTGATAGAACTGTTTGATAAACTGGCGGAAGGTCTCGCCGGCCTGGTCCGGGCTATCGAATATCCACTGCTCCATGCGCAAAAAAGTCTCCACCTGAGCATCATCCTCCAGGATATCCACCAGGTGCACGTACTTCTGGCCGGCCAGTGTAAACGGCTTCAGTGCCAGGAAGGTCCAGTTGAGGAAGTCACCCGGGATATTGCCCTGCACATCCACCAGCAAGTCCACATCCAGATGCTGGACCCAGGCGCTCAACATATTGTCCGGGGTATGGAAATCGACCGGCGTCACCATGGTCACCAGATTGCGGATCTTCGGCTGGTGCAGCGCGGTATAACAGAGACTCATCGCCCCGCCCTGACAGATGCCGAGCAGATTGATTTGATCAACTTCATGCCGCGCCCGCAGCTGGTCGACACAACGGTCGATATAGCCATTGATATAGTCATCCAGGGTCAGGTACCGGTCGACACTGTCCGGATAGCCCCAGTCGATCAGATAGACCGGCTGCCCCGACTCCAGCAGGTTCCTGATGGTTGAACGGTCCGCCTGCAGATCTGCCATGTAGGGACGATTGACCAGGGCGTAGACAATCAGCAACGGCACCGGATTGGGCGTGGCAGGGGCAGTCGTGACGGGCAGATAGCGGTACAGGGTGAGCTTGTCCTCGCGGTAGACCACTTCGCGGGGAGAACTCCCGGTCCCACCACCACCGGTCGCGCACAGACGCTCGGCACCCGCCTGCAGCTTGCGACTGTAATCCACCACCTCTTCAATCAGTTTTTCCGGATTTAACTCGATGGGCGCCATACTATTTTTCCGCCGGGGCCGCTTTTTTCCGGGTACCGGGTCGTTTTTTTATCGGCACCATGGCCTGCCGCATGGCAGCAACTTCGGCCCGTAGTGCCTTGATGGCCTGCCGATCCTGGTGCGCCCGCTGTTCCAGTGCACGTACCGCCCGGGTGGTGGGCATACCCAGGGCCGTAAAGGTCTCATCCAGCATGTCACGCATCTGCTGCTTGACCGCCATCTGGCTGTTGATCAGCTCCCCGTAGAGCTTGACGTATTCCGCTGTCATGGCCTGTTCGGTATACACGCCGTCACAGGCTGACACCCAGACATCGTAAAGCGTACGGGCAGAATCGATCCGTGCTCCCTGCCCGTCTAGACTCGCTATCTCATCCTGCAATCGACTGATTGAGCGATTACCCAGATCGGTCAAAAACCCCTCATAGGCCTGGCGCGCCTTCTGATAACGCAGCAGACGCGAGATCATCTCCCGCTGCTGGGTCTGACCATGGTGTCCCAGGCCCAATCCAGGCAGGGCAAACAGCCGTTCCATATAGTCACGGGAACCGTCGATCGTCGCCTCGGACAGCAGCTCTTCCGGCAGCGGATTCATGGTGCCGGTAATAGCGGCGATAATCCCGCGCAGATCGCCGAACGTCTGCTGAACCGCCGACTGCCAGTCCGAGCCAGCCTCCGGCCCTTTCTGAGCCTCGACAAACTTTTCGGCCAGCTGGAACAGTTGGCGACCCTGGGCCAGCGTCTTCTCCAGCAGCTCCTGGATCTGCAGTGGTGCGGTGGGTGCCAGGGTCTGCCACCACTGATTGAGCGCCTGCTCCCAGGGATTGGCGGAGGTTTCTCCTGTGGTACCTTCCTTTCCGACACGCGCCGACCACTCAGCCCAGTAGTTACGCTGAGCCTCGAGCCAGTCATCGTTCAAGAAGCCACCGTCTCCCATTAGCCATTAACCCTACTATCATTACAACGCTGCATACTAGCACGCAAACCGGTGTAGTGCGGTGCAGCAATTTGCATTACACTGGAGCGTATGTAGTAGAACTGAATACTCCGGGCGCCATCCGGCGCAACCATCCAAGGGGTGTCGGCTGCACCAGGATTTCGCGGCCCCCCCTGCCCATGACAGCAAAAGGTAATGCGTATGAGTGATAACATCGTAATCGTCGCGGCAGGCAGAACCGCTATCGGCAGCTTCTCCGGCACCCTGTCCGGCATCCCGGCCAGTGAGCTGGGCGCCAAAGTGATCGCCGGTCTCCTGGAGCGCACCAAACTCTCACCTGAGCAGATCGATGAAGTGATCCTGGGTCAGGTGCTGACTGCCGGCTGCGGACAGAATCCTGCACGCCAGGCCACCCTGGGCGCCGGCCTGCCGCAAGAGGTTCCCGCCATGACCATCAACAAGGTGTGCGGCAGCGGCCTGAAAGCCGTGCATCTGGCCATGCAGGCGGTAGCTTGTGGCGACTCGGAAATCGTCATCGCTGGCGGCCAGGAGAACATGAGCCTGGCCCCCCACGTGGTACCCGGCTCCCGCAAGGGCCAGATGATGGGCGACTGGAAACTGAAAGACAGCATGATAGTCGACGGCCTGTGGGACGCCTTTAACCAGTACCACATGGGCGTTACCGCCGAGAATGTTGCGAATAAGTTCAAGTTCAGCCGCGAGGCCCAGGACCAGTTCGCCGCCGCCTCACAGCAGAAAGCCGAAGCCGCACAGAAGGCCAATCGCTTCCAGGACGAGATCATCCCGCTGGAGATCCCGCAACGAAAGGGCGATCCGGTCATTTTCAGCAGTGACGAATTTCCGCGCCACGGCACCACCGCCGAGACCCTGGGCAAACTGCGTCCCGCCTTCGATCGTGACGGCACGGTCACCGCCGGTAACGCCTCAGGCCTTAATGACGGTGCCGCTGCGGTGATCGTCATGAAGGAGAGCAAGGCCCTGGAGTTGGGACTGACCCCTATGGCGCGCATCAAGGCGTTTGCCGCCAGCGGCGTCGATCCCGCCATTATGGGTACCGGGCCGATCACCGCTACCACCAAATGCCTGGAAAAAGCCGGCTGGTCGGTCAGCGACCTGGATCTGGTCGAAGCCAATGAGGCGTTTGCCGCCCAGGCCATGTCGGTCAACAAGGAGCTGGGCTGGGATGCGGAGAAGATCAACGTGAATGGTGGCGCCATCGCGTTGGGCCATCCGATCGGTGCATCCGGCGCCAGAATCCTGGTCTCCCTGCTGCACGAAATGGCTAAACGTGACGCCAAGAAGGGACTGGCAACCCTGTGTATCGGCGGCGGTATGGGTGTAGCCCTGGCCGTTGAACGCGCCTAGTAAATCGCTGGAACTGCGGGGCTGACCTGGGATCTCTCCAGGTCAGCCCCGCTTTTTCCCCTTCCCTGCCCACCCACCGAGAATGATTTAAACGGTCGTGACGGGCATCCCCTCAGCTATTTTTCAAACCACACAGACCAAAGAGTTTTCCCTTTGCCAATATTCCCGGGTAAACTGTAACTGCAGATGGAATTTCATGTTGAGGATCCCGCTTGATGTCTAGTACCAGAATTATAAAAAAGTACCCTAATCGTCGCCTCTACGATACGGAGTTGAGTCGCTATATCACCCTGAGCGACATCCGGGAACTGGTTATGAAGGGAACGGATTTTCAGGTGGTTGACACCAATACCAACGAAGACCTTACCCGCTCAATCCTGCTGCAGATCATGCTGGACGAAGAGTCCGGCGGCGAGCCGCTGTTCAGCGCCAAGATGCTGTCCCAGATCATCCGTTTCTATGGCGGCACGGTACAGGGCATCCTGGCCCGCTACCTGGAAGAGAGCCTCTCCATGTTCGTGCAGCAGCAGGACCAGCTTAACAACACCGTCGGCACCGATCCGGTGAAGGCGATCACCAACATGGCTGAACAGAACATGCGCATGTGGGCCGACATGCAGAAGAATTTTTTCAAAGCAGCCGGTCTTGCCGGTGCCGGCAACAGAAAAAAAGAAGAATAATCCTCAAGCCATCCCACATTAACCACCCATACAGGCTTCTCCGCCGTCGGTCCGGCCTGCCACGGCGCTGATCCAAGCGATACGGATTGTGCGTCGCACAATTTTTTTTTCGAACCCCCTATTGACACGACCCCCTCCACCTTTTATGCTGCAATGCAATATTGTTGCAACGCACAATTCCTGGAGAGCGCGCAATGAAAGATCCAAAGGCAAATCTTGAACTGATCAAAGAGTTCGGTATCAACGGCTACGAAAATATCCGGACCCTGGCGGAAATCAACCTGCGCACCTGGGAACAACTGATCGAAAAACAGATGGATACTTTCGGCCTGTTGGTGGATACCGGTATCGAGCAACTCTCGGTCAACAGCAAATCCAGTGACCCAAAGGAGCTGTTCAACAGCCAGGTCGCCTTGAGCAAGAGCCTCAGCGAAAACCTTGCCGGCAAGGGTCGTGACGCAGTCAACCTGGCAACTCAGGCTGGAAATGAGTATCGCAGCTGGCTGGAAAACGGCATCAATACCTTCAACAGCAAAGTAACAGCCGCGGCTGAAGAGGCGTTGAAACAGTAACTATTGTCCGCATCCGCCGTTGCGGATGCGATGAAATCCCGAAGGCCTCTGGCGGCCTTCAGGCAGAGATCCTCCTCTCTCTGAACAGTGCATAGAGAGATTTTCGCCCGGCTCCCCGCCGGGCATTTTTTTTAAACCTCATTAATTACCGCCAAGCACGCAAAGAACACAAAGGAAAACAGTAGCTTGTATTCGTGACATCCTTCCTCTACCAGGCGGGACAAAAGGAATACATGCCATTGCATCGCTTGGCGTACTCTGCGTTCTTCGCGGTTGAATCAAAAAACCAAGGGTCGCGGACAGTTCACATCCAGCCACCGCTCGCATACCCCAATTACCCAGTGGTTTACTTGGTATTGGTTTGATCTATCATCATCGTCAAGCCCCCATAGATAGGCGGGCCACACTCTAAAGGCAGTCCCGGAGCGACATCTCGACTCAATATTCCGGGTGACTGGTAATTTTGGGAGGAGCAGTATGACAAAACCAATGCATGATACCCCGATGCTGGATCAGCTGGAGGGAGGTCCTTGGCCGAGCTTTGTTACCGGCCTGAAGCGTCTGGCAAAAAACAGCGACATGATGGTCGACCTGCTGGGTCAACTCGAAACCTCGTACGAAACCCGAAAAGGCTACTGGAAAGGCGGCACCGTCGGTGTCATGGGCTACGGCGGTGGTATTATTCCCCGCTTTACCGAATTAAAGGACGCCAACAACAAGCCGCTGTTTCCCGCGGCTGCCGAGTTCCACACCCTGCGCGTTATACCGCCACCCGGCATGCACTATGACACCAAGACCATCCGTCATCTGTGCGACATCTGGGAGAAATACGGATCCGGCCTGATCGCCTTCCACGGCCAGTCCGGCGATATCATGTTCCAGGGCTGTACCACGGAAAATGTGCAAAAGGCGTTTGATGAGATCAACAAGGCAGGCTTCGACCTGGGTGGCGCCGGCCCGGCCGTGCGCACCGGCATGTCCTGTGTCGGCGCGGCGCGTTGCGAGCAGTCCTGTTATGACGAGGCGCGGGCCATGCGCACCTGCGTGAATGCCAATCTGGACGACATGCACCGCCCGGCCCTGCCTTACAAGCTCAAGTTCAAGGCATCCGGTTGCGCCAACGACTGCATGAACTCGATCCAGCGGGCCGACGTGGCGATGATCGGTACCTGGCGTGATGACATGAAGGTGGATCAGGCGGAAGTCCAGGCATTCGTGGCAAAGAAGGGTCGCAAGTACACCATCGATAACGTGATCACCCGCTGCCCGACCCAGGCACTCTCCCTCAACGATGACGACACGCTGGTGGTGGACAACCACAACTGTGTGCGCTGCATGCACTGTATTAATGTCATGACCAAGGCGCTCTCACCCGGTGACGACAAGGGTGTGACCATCCTGGTGGGCGGCAAGCGCACGCTGAAAATTGGCGATCTGATGGGCACGGTAGTCGTGCCGTTTCATAAGCTGGAGACCGACGAGGATTTCGAGTGGCTGGAAGAACTGAGCACCAACATCCTCGACTTCTTTGCCGAAAATGCCCTGGAGCACGAGCGTACCGGTGAGATGATCGAGCGTATCGGCCTGATCAACTTCCTGGAAGGCCTCGGTCTGGAGATCGAGCCGGAGATGATCTCCCAACCACGCACCAACCCCTATGTCCGCACCGACGACTGGGATGAGCAGGCGGCGAAATGGAACGAGCGTAAATCAGGGGCTATCTGACCCTATCCCATCTCATGGAACGGATACCCGGCCTTCATGTCGGGTATCCTTACTTTGGCGTTATGTGCAGTTCCGTATTGTCGATATGGGCGATCAGCACCATCAGAAACTTGAACAGGTATTGCAGCCGGGCACGTACGTCGATGGCGGCGGAATTGAGGTTGAGCTTCTTAAGCACCGCCACCCGTTCATAGGCTTTATGGATCAGCTGTCCGGTTGACCACCCATGATATTTCTCAAACTCTTTCACGCCACCATAGGTACGTCGTGCAAGGCACTTCTTCTGGATCGAATCGAGAGGGGTGCCCTTTTCATTGGCTCGCCTGTACTGCCCCTCTTCCAGACCGGCAATAATCGTTGAATCATCCAGTCGCTCCGCCAGCCCGGCACGCAGAAAGGCAAGATTCTGCCTCAGCTCCATCACCAGCAGGTTTTTTGAGGAGCGCCGGTCCAGGTGTCTGGCGTATTCATTATCGAAAATATGGTACAGGTCCTGAATAATAGTCACGATCTTTCGTTATTCCGCCCCTGGCTCCGTCACGCCAGCAGATAATCCAGCAACAGCCCAAAGAAAATCACCATGCCGACACAGTTGTTGTTCAGGAAGGCGGTGAAACAGGCGGCAGGCTCGCGATTCCGGATCAAGGCCTGCTGCCGCACAAACAGCAGGCCCGCAACGACCAGGCCCAGGTAGTAAGCCAGACCCAGTCCCACCTCTACGCCGACCAGAACCAGCAGTACCAGCATGGTCAGCTGCAACAGACCGATAATCAGACGATCCTGCCGGCCAAACAGGATGGCGGTGGATTTGACCCCGATACGCAGATCATCTTCCCGGTCTACCATGGCGTATTCGGTGTCATAGACCAGCGCCCAGATGATAGCCGCCAGATAAAGCAGCCAGGCAATGGCCGGGATGTTACCCAACAGGGCCATGTAGGCCATCGGTACCGCCCAGCCGAACGCCATGCCCAGAACCAACTGCGGCAGATGGGTATAGCGCTTCATAAACGGGTAGAGTGCCGCGAGCAGCACGGCCACGACCGACATCAGCACAGTCTGCCGGTTGAGCAGCAGCACCAGACCGAAGGCGACCAGACAGAGCGCGCCAAAGACCCAGAGCGCCGCTTTTGGCGACACTGCGCCGGTGGCAATTGGCCGACCACAGGTCCGTTTTACCTGGCCGTCGATATGCCGGTCGGCATAGTCATTGATAGCACAACCGGCGGAACGCATTAGCGCCACACCCAGAATGAAGACCAGCACCACCCCCCAGCGCGGCTCACCGGCGCCTGCCAGCCACAGCGCCCAGAGTGCCGGCCACAGCAACAGCAGGATACCGATCGGCTTGTCCAGCCGCACCAGACGAATGTAACCATCCAGTTGTTGGCGCAGGGTACGGGGCGCCGTGACTGCCTTGATATCAAATTCCGAATGACTCATGAACTACTCGTTGGGATATCGGGTAAAAACAGTTCATTCACCAGCAGTGGCTTGCCTGCCAGGTGAAACAGGGTCCGCCGCCCCCAGATCGCCTCCACGGTTTGCAGATTCACCATTGCAGATGAAAACAGGGCGTGTCCAGGCAGCAGGCGCGCGATTTGGGTGACCCCACGCCGCATGGAGGGATCGGTAAACAGCACCTCACCCAACGGCCGTTCCCCCAGCACGGCCAATCGCCGGGCCGGCCCCTTCAGGCTGCGGACCGGAATCAGGGTGCGGGCGAATACCCACGGCACCCCGCCACAGAGCAACTCCACCTCGCGCAGCATGGCAATCCCGCCCCGGCGCATGCCCAGCAACCGACGTTCGCTATCCAGCGGCCTGGCCCAGCCCTGACGCAGCAGATTGACCCGAAAATCACCCTGCGCGGCTCGCTTCAGGCGCGCCGTCAACGATCCGCCATCCCGCAGCCACTGCTCGATTTCCGCAGGCACCTGATGGTGCCGAAACCGGCACCAGGGGGTCCAGTTGGGTTCACCACGGCTGTAATAACGCTTCAATGGCCACTTCCGGTGACGGCAAAGCTGCCATTATCACCGATTTTTAGCCCGGTTTCCCCTCTAAATGCATTTCGCCGCACTCATGGACTGTGCCCGCCGACGGCGCCCACGGGGCGCCCTATGACGGTTTTTCGGGGTAGGATCAGGGACGTTTATGGCACTGTCACCTCAGGCATTGATATAGTGTTGCCGATCACCGACCCAGCGCCGCACCAGCGGCGTGACCCGTTCCGGATACTGTTCCAGCAGCAGTTGGGCAGCCTGCTGCACCTCTTCCAGCAGGGGCTGATCACGCAGCAGATCGGCAATGCGAAACTGCATCTCGCCGGTCTGGCGAGTACCCAGCACTTCGCCGGGACCCCGCAGTTCCAGATCCTTGCGGGCAATCAGAAAGCCGTCATTGGTCTCGCGCATGACACCCAACCGCTGCTGCGCGTGCTGGGACAGCGGCGGGTGGTACATCAGGACACAGTGACTCTCCACCGCCCCACGGCCGACCCGTCCACGCAGCTGATGCAGCTGGGCCAGCCCCAGGCGTTCCGGGTTTTCAATAATCATCAGGCTGGCGTTGGGCACGTCAACCCCGACCTCGATCACCGTGGTGGCCACCAGCAGATCCAGTTCAGCCTGCTTGAAAGCAGCCATCACAGTCTCTTTTTCCAAGGGTTTCAAACGTCCGTGCACCAGCCCGATACGCAGCTCCGGCAGTACTTCCTGGAGCATACGCACCGTATCCTCGGCCGCCTGGCACTGCAGCGCCTCGGACTCCTCGATCAGGGTGCAGACCCAGTAAGCCTGACGTCCGGCCACACAGGCGCTGCGCACCCGCTCCACCACTTCAGCACGCCGGCTGTCCGGTATCACCACGGTCGCGACGGGGGTGCGTCCGGGCGGCAGCTCATCAATGATCGACAGGTCCAGATCAGCGTAGGCGGTCATCGCCAGGGTGCGGGGAATAGGCGTGGCGGTCATGATCAACTGATGGGGCAAGGCGCTGCCACTCCCCTTCTCCCGCAACGCCATACGCTGGTGCACACCGAAACGGTGCTGCTCATCAATAATAACAAGACCCAGCGCATGGAAAGTGACATCAGCCTGGAACAGGGCGTGCGTGCCCACCACAATGCGGGTCCGCCCGGCTCGCAGATCATCCAGCAGCTGTTCCCGCACCTTGCCCTTATGCCGTCCCGTCAGCCAGGCCACCTCCAGACCCAGTGGCTCCAACCACTCCCGGAATACCCGCAGATGCTGTTCCGCCAGCAGTTCGGTAGGCGCCATCAGGGCGACCTGATGGCCCGCCTCCAGTGCCTGTAGGGCCGCCAGCGCCGCCACCACGGTCTTGCCCGATCCCACATCGCCCTGCACCAGACGCATCATGGGATGGGGCTGCTGCAGATCCCGGGCGATCTCCTGCAACACCCGCCGTTGCGCGCCGGTCAGGCAGAAACCCAGACGCTTGAGAAACGGCCGCGTCCACGCTGCCGTGGCCGACAGAATCGGCGCCTCCCGCTGTTTTTGTCGCAGACGGGTCTCTCGCAGGCTGAGCTGGTGCGCCATCAACTCTTCAAAGGCGAGGCGCTGTTGGGCCGGGTGACTGCCGGCCAACAGCTGCTGCTGCGGGGCATCCGGCGGCGGCCGGTGCAGATAACCGAGGGCGTCCGTCAGATCGGGCAGTCGGAAACGCCGCAACAGCTCATCCGGCAGCCACTCCGGCAGGGCGGCCGGATCGGCCTGCAGCAGCGCCAGAGCCCTGCCGGCCATGGCGCGCCAACTGAGCTGGTGCATCCCCTCGGTGGTGGGGTAGACCGGGGTCAGGCTCTCCTCCACCTGCGGACTCTCCCCTTCAGTTATGCGCTGATATTCCGGATGAACCATCTCATAGCCGGCGGGGCCGGGACGCACCTCGCCATAACAACGCAGACAGCTGCCACGGCTCAGCGCCGATTTCTGGGCCGCCGAGAAATGGAAAAAGCGCAGGGTCAGGGCGCCGCTGCCATCGGCCAGTCTGACCAACAGCGAGCGGCGCCGTCCAAAGCGGATATCCGCCAGCTCTATCTCGCCCTCGACCACCACGCTGTCACCGGGACGCAGCGAGCCAATCGGCACCACCCGGGTACGATCCTGATAGCGAAACGGCAGGTGGAAGAGAATATCCTGAACGGTCCGGATACCGATCTTGGCCAGTTTTTCGCTGTTGCGCGAGCCGACACCCTTGAGGGCGGTTACCGGCATCTGGTCCAATCCTGTAGTCCGGCCGTTTTTATTCAAGGGCACCTCTGACATCCTCCGCATCCCTCTGTGAGTGATCTGCTCTATCGGACCCCGGCGTGACCGAGGCCGGAGTCAGCCCCCCGGCCAACTCCCTGGTTCATCCGACCCAAGCGCAGCCAGACACCGTCCACTGATTTAATGTGGTAATCATGGCCGGCGGCGCATCCCTGTGCCACGCTTAACCTGACAAATATACTTGGCAGATTTATCCGGCCGACGGCCAATTAAGGCGTGATAATATTACCAGATAATTTCGTATGGAAAACCTATAGAGAACAAATAGAGGAGACCGTCCATGTCCGTATTGCTGGAGTTTGCCATGTTTCCAACCGACAAGGGGGAGAGTGTGAGCGCCTATGTCAGCCAGGTGATCCAGATGATCCGCGACAGCGGCAGTGACTATCAACTGACCCCCATGGGGACCATTATAGAGACCGACAGCCTGGCACAGGCCCTGGCGTTGGTGGAGGCGGCCTATGGAATACTGGATCAGGCCGGCTGCGAGCGGGTCTACTCCTCGCTGAAACTGGATATTCGCAAGGGCAAGAAGAACAGGATGCAAGGCAAGGTGGCGTCGGTACGGGAGAAGATCGGCGACGTGCGCAGCTGAATCCCTTTTCGGAGATCGGATCATGATCCATCAGGTAATACTACAGATTCAGTGCAACGGCAGGGGCACCTACAACATCACCCGGGAAGTGGAGCGGGTAGTCAGCGATTCCGATATTAATACTGGTTTGTGTCATGTGTTCAGCCACCATACCAGCGCCTCCCTCACCCTGTGCGAGAACGCCGACCCGGCAGTGCGACGGGATCTGGAACAGTTCATGGAAAGGCTGGTACCGGATGGCGACCCAGCCTATGAACACAGCCTGGAGGGGCCCGATGACATGCCAGCCCATATCCGTTCGATCCTGACCAATATGGACCTGACTCTGCCGGTCACCGCCGGGCGCTGTGCCCGTGGCACCTGGCAGGGGATCTATCTGTGGGAACACCGCACCGCTCCGCTACGCCGTCAGATCACCGTCACCCTGCAGGGCGAGTAAACGCGCTGCTGATGTAAGGAAGCGCCTGTCGGGCTTAACCGATCGTAGCGAGGAAGAGCTGAGGGGAGACAGGTTTTTCAATCTTTCCCCACGAGGTCATTGTTAAACCCTGCAGGCTCCTAAAGCACCATCACCGCATCCATCTCCACGGCCGCCCCTTTGGGCAACTGGGCCACACCGATCGCGGCCCGGGCCGGATAGGGCTGGGAGAAGTATTCCGCCATCACGCTGTTTACCAGCGGAAAGTGCGTCAGGTCAGTAAGGAAAGCATTCAGCTTCACCACATCCCTGAGCTCACCGCCGGCCGCCCTGGCCACCGCCTGCAGGTTATCGAATACGCGCCGGATCTGGGCCTCCATATCCCCCTCCACCATCTCCATGGTCTCCGGCACCAGCGGAATCTGCCCGGACAGATAGACCGTGTTTCCCACCTTGACCGCCTGTGAATAGGTCCCGATCGCCTGGGGCGCCAGGTCTGTTCGAATAATCTCTTTTTCCATATCTGTTCTCTACCTCTACTTATCCGACCCGATGTATCCGCAACACCGAACTCAACTGCCGCAGGCGGCGCATGATGTTGGCCAGATGGACACGGCTATCCACCGCCACCACAAAATGCAGCGTGGAGGTGAGTCCGTCCCGCTCCTCCATGATGACGTTCTTGATATTGGAGCCCATCTCCGAGATGGCCGATGCGACCGAGGCCAGGGCACCCCGCTTGTTCCCGACATCCACCTTGATCTCGGTGGTAAAATCACCCACCGGCTCCTTCTCCCACTTTACATCCAGCCAGCTGTCGCTCTTACGGAAGTCACCGAGATTGCGGCATTCATGCCGATGCACCACGATGCCCTTGCCCGGATTGAAAATCGCCACGATCTCATCGCCTGGTAACGGCCGACAGCATTTGGCAAACCGTACCACCATGCCTTCGGTGCCGGTAATGGCCAACGGAGCCGATCCGGCCTGCTGCGGTAAATCCTCTCTGGGCAGCTCGGTATCCGAATCGGTCAGCCGCCGGGCCACCAGCAGCGGCATGCGGTTACCCAGGCCGATCTCCTCCAGCAACGCCTCCTTGCTGGTCAGGTGAAAGTCCTCCAGCAACCTGCCGAGCTGGCTATCCGGTATCTGGTCGATAGTCAGATCATGTTGCGCCAGATCCTTGTTCAACAGCCGCCGTCCCAGCGTCACGGCTTCCTGGTGGCGCAGGTTCTTCAGATAACCACGGATGTTGGCCCGCGCCTTGCCCGTTACCACAAAATTGAGCCAGGCGGCGCTGGGGTTGGCGGTATCGGAGGTGATGATCTCCACTGTCTGGCCGCTGTACAACCGGGTGCGTAACGGCACCATGTGCCGGTCTACCCGAGCCGCCACCGTATGGTTTCCCACATCGGAATGTACCGCATAGGCAAAATCAATCACCGTGGCCCCCTTGGCCAGCACCATGATCTTTCCCCGGGGAGTGAATACGTAGACCTCATCCGGGAACAGATCCACCTTGACATGTTCCAGGAACTCCATGGAGTCGCCCGCATCTTTCTGCAACTCCAGCAGATTCTTCAGCCAGTTGGAGGCGTCGGCGTGCGCCTCGCCACTCTGGTTCTCGCTGGATTTATACAACCAGTGTGCCGCAATGCCCGATTCCGCCATGCGGTCCATCTCCACGGTGCGGATCTGTATCTCGATCGGCAGGCCGTGGGGGCCGAACAGCAGGGTATGCAGCGACTGGTAACCGTTCGCCTTGGGTATGGCAATATAGTCCTTGAAGCGCCCGGGCACCGGTTTATAAAGATTGTGCACCACCCCCAGCGCCCGGTAACAGGTATCCAGGCGGTCGACAATGATACGGAAGGCATAGACATCCACCACCTCGGAGAACGAGAGTTTCTTGTCCCGCATCTTGGTGTAGATACTGTAGAGGTGTTTTTCCCGTCCCCTTACCACGCCGACAATGCCTTCCTGTTCCAATCGCCCGACCAGTGCGGCATCAATATTCCCCATCACCTCCTTGCGGTTGCCTCTGGCAGCCCGCACCGCTTCCTTCAGGGCACGGTAACGCATCGGCCAATAGGCGGCGAAACAGAGCTCCTCCAGCTCGGTGCGCAGCCGGTAGATGCCCAGTCGATGGGCTATGGGGGCATAGATCTCCAGGGTCTCGCGGGCAATCCGCCGACACTTCTCCGGCCGCATCACCTCCAGGGTGCGCATGTTGTGCAAGCGGTCCGCAAGTTTGATCAGGATAATGCGGATATCCTGCGTCATGGCCAACAGCATTTTGCGGAAACTGGCGGCCTGCGCTTCAGCCTTGGAGGGGAAATTGATCTGATTCAGTTTGCTGACGCCATCCACCAGGGTGGCCACCTCTTCACCGAACTCCTCTTCCAGCTGGGCCTTGGTGACCGGCGTATCCTCCAGCACGTCGTGCATAATCGCGGCCATGAGGCAGCGGGAGTCAAGCCGGATATCGGCCAGAATCCGGGCCACGGCCAGGGGATGGTAGATGTAGGGCTCGCCACTGAGACGCTTCTGTCCTTCGTGCGCCTCGGCACTGAAAACATAAGCGCGATAGACTTCGCGAATCTGCTCAACACTCAGATAGGATTCGAGGTAGACGCAGAGATCGCTGATCAGGAAGCGGGGTTTACTGCTAGGTTCGGAAGGCTGGATGCTGGCCGGACTGTTCATACAACGGTCCGGTCAGGGGCCGCGCCATAGACCGGCGCAGCCTCTCTAAACTGTGGGCTGAAAATTTTTCTTGAAAGGCCTCTGGTGCACATTCCCTATTTGGCAAATGCCTGTTCATCCACCAGCTCATCCGAGCCGAAATTCTCTTCCAAAGCACTCATATCGACCTCGGTGTCGGACTTTGGCGCCACTACATGATCATCGACCAGTCCGGCAGCAATTTCCCGCAGGGCTACCACCGTCGCCTTGTCATTCTCCCAGGCCAGCATTGGCGCCACGCCATGGCTCAGCTGACGCGCACGCTTGGTTGCCAGCAAAACCAGGTCAAAACGGTTATCCACATGTTCAAGGCAATCTTCAACTGTAACGCGGGCCATGTTCAATATACTCCGAAGGTCTAATCCCCGGATACACTTTCAGCGGGGAAGAAAATAATGCGGTTATGTCAGCCGTTACGGCCGGAACATTAAATAGTATAACAATACAAGCCCACACACCAGATGCGTAGCCAGCTATATCAAGACTCCCTGCCAATTATGTGTTGGTATTATTTTGACTTAACGAATCATACCGGTGGAAGGGGCCACTCTCTGCGAACCCGCCCCCTCGGAGCCGGTATCCTGCGTTGCGGGTAGATGCGGGAATCTGCCGGTACTTCCTCTTGGGAGCGAAGCGGTTCCAGCATCCATACCGATCTTTCAATGTAACGCTCTCAAAGACGCCAAGATCGCACAGATAAAGATGCACCTTGTGCTTAAGGGGTCCAACTACCCTTTTCGTTGAAGCAACCGTTCACTCCAGCAGCGAACGCAGCCGCTCCTGCAGCCGTTCCGCCTGGATCGGCTGGCGCAGGCGTTGCGCCGTGATAATCGCCCTGAGCTCACCGAGCGCCTGATCAAACAGGTCATTGACCACTAGGTAGTCATATTCGGGATAGTGCGACATCTCTTCCCTTGCCTCACCCAGTCGCCGCTGTATCACCGCTTCGCTGTCCTGTCCCCGGCTGCCCAGCCGCTGCCGCAGCGCCTCCGGCGTGGGGGGGAGAATAAAAACAGACACCGTTCCCGGAAAGCGCGCGCGGACCTGCTGCGCGCCCTGCCAGTCGATCTCCAGGATCACATCATTGCCTTGTTCCATCTGCTCGCGGATACCGGCTTCGGAAGTACCATAATAATTGCCAAACACCTCCGCGTGCTCCAGAAACGCACCGGCTTCCACCATTCCCGTGAAGGTATCCTGAGCCACAAAATGGTAATCCAGGGCATCAGTCTCACCCGGCCTTTTGGGCCGGGTAGTGTGCGAGATGGAAACCCGCACACGCTCTTCAGTCTCTACCAGCGCCTTCAGCAGGCTGGTCTTTCCCGCCCCGGACGGGGCGGACACTATAAACAGGGTGCCTGTAGTCATGCTCTTTCCACTTTTCCTTGCTGTCGTTTTATCAATAGCCGGGGCGCAGCGCGCCTACTCGATATTCTGGATCTGCTCGCGCATCTGCTCGATCAACACCTTCAGTTCCACCGACACCCGGGTCATTTCCACATCATTGGACTTTGAGCCCAGGGTATTGGCCTCCCGGTTGAGTTCCTGCATGAGAAAATCCAGACGGCGTCCCACCGGCTCATCCCTGGCGAGCACCGCCTCGACTTCATCCAGATGGGTCTGCAGCCGGTCCATCTCCTCATCCACATCGAGCCGCTGGGTCAGCAATACCATCTCCTGTTCGATGCGTCCCTCATCCAGTTCGGCGGTCAGTTCAGCCAGCCGGGCACGCAGCCGGTCACGCAGTGACACCAGCAGCTGCGGCATCAGCTGCTTCACCTTGGCCACCTCTTCGCGCATTGCCCCGCAGCGCTGGATGATCAGTTCGGCCAGCCGACCACCCTCTCGCTGGCGGGATTCCACCAGGCCATCCAGGGTCTCATCCAGCAAGGCCGCCGCCCGCTTATGCACCGGCGTCAAATCCAGCTCTTCAGTCTCCAGCACACCAGGCCAGCGCAGGATATCTATCGCGCGGGGCGGCACGGACTCATGGAGCAGAAGACCCACCTCCCCGGCCGCATCAATGATCTGTTGGGCGAAACGTTCATTCACCGCCACCCCGGCGGTAGCACTTTTGGATGGCACGAAGCGAAACAGGCAATCCACCTTGCCACGTCCCAGCCGGGCGGCAACCCGCTCCCTGACCAGCGGCTCCAGGGCACGCAACTCCTCGGGTAACCGGACAAACAGCTCCAGGTAACGGTGATTCACCGAGCGTAGCTCGCATACCAGCTCACCCAGTTCGTCCCGGCTCTCTCTTCTCGAAAATGAGGTCATACTGCTTATCATGTGCGCACCTGTTATTTATCCTTGGAGGCATACTGCGTATTATCGGTTAAACGCAGACGTTGAGTATCCGCCAGTTCACCGGGCCGTCCATCTCCTGTCGACACCCCTGACGTGGTAACCTGTATCATAATGCGCATTCAGACAGAGTGCATCTGGAGCCGACTATTTCTTCACCCACGGAACAGAACAGGGACAGCCTACCATCCGGTACCGTCATCGACTGTTACTCGATCATCAAGCTGATCGGGAGTGGCGGTTTCAGCCTGATTTACCTCGCGGAGGACGAGGATAGCCAGGATCACGTGGTGATCAAGGAGTACCTGCCGAAGAAGCTGGCGGTACGGGACCGCGCCGGCATGGTGCAGGTCAGCGGCGACAAGCAGAGCGATGCCTTCCATAACGGACGCAAACTCTTCTACCAGGAAGCGAAGGCGCTGGCCACCCTGCGCCACCCCAATATCGTCAATGTCCGCACCTTCTTCCTGGCCAACAACACCGCCTATCTGGTGATGGACTATGAGCACGGGAAGAACCTCGGCAGCTATGTAAAAAAGCGCAACGGCGGGCTCAGCACCACCTTTCTGCTGACGGTGTTTCCGGCGGTGCTCGACGCCCTCAACCTGATCCACTCAGAGGGACAGCTGCACCTGGATATCAAGCCCAGCAATATCCACCTGCGCCCGGGGGGCAATCCGCTGCTGCTGGATTTTGGCGCCGTACATCAGTTCGCGACCACACGCAGCCGGCAATCCTCCCAGGTGGTGACTCCCGGATTTGCCCCGGTCGAGCAATATTACTCCTCCGGTTACGTGGGTCCCTGGAGCGATGTCTACGCCATCGGCGCCACCATGCGTTCCTGCATCGAGGGAAAGCCACCACCCTCCGCCATTGAACGGCATGCTAAAGATTCCATGAAACCGATCGCAAGCCTGTACAAGAAGCAGTATCCGGCCTATCTGTTGGAGGTGATCGACTGGGCGATGGAGGTGGACCCGCTGCTCCGACCTCAGAATGCCGGCATTATGCTGGAGGCACTGACCCAGCAACGGGGGCGTCCGGCCAACAACCGCCAGCCACAGCTAGAGTCGGCTGACGAGCTGTTCAAGGAGAAACACCCTGAATGAGTATACAACCCGGTGAATTCGCCTCCAGCAGCCTGATAGGCGACCGCAAGATCAATCAGGACCGCTGCATCCGGGTGGATGACGGTAATGTAGTCCTGCTGGGATTGGGCGACGGCATGGGCGGCCATCCACGCGGTGAGACGGCGGCACAGGTGTTGATCGACACCTGCCAGAATTATTTCAATCGCACCCCCCATCCAATCCTCAACCCAAGCAGTTTTCTCACTCGCCTGCTGCATAAAGCGCATGAGAACATCGTCGCCTTCGGTTATGAGCAGCGGCCGGCTATCGACCCCAGAACCACGGCGGTAGCCTGCCTGATCCAGAAGAATGTCGCCCACTGGGCACATGCCGGCGACAGCCGGCTCTATCTGTTGCGGGAACAACGGATACTCGCCAAGACCATAGACCACTCCTATGTAGAGCGGCTGAAACAGCAGGGCGTGATCACCGCCCGGCAGCAAAAGAATCACCCGCAGCGAAACTATGTCACCCGCTGCCTCGGGGGTGCACTGGTTTCCCCGGACATCACCCTGGGAAAACACAAGCTGGAGGCCGGGGATATCCTGCTGCTCTGCAGCGACGGACTCTGGGGAAGCATCAGCGAATCCGAGATGCTGACCACCCTGTTCAGTCGGCTGCCGCTATCGGAAGCGGTACGGACACTGTCCGAACAGGCGGCACACAAAGCCTTTCCAGACAGTGACAACATCACCCTTATTGCCCTCAGGATGCAGCCGCTGGATGAGGAGACTGACGGCGAACCACGGAACAACAAACAGGAGCGCGCCGAAGAGGGCAACCTGGCCCAGGCCATTGCCGACCTTCAGAACGCCATCAGCAATTTTGAAACAGAAACCAGGCAGGATAAAGAATGAGACCCAGTGGCCGTACACCCGAGCAAATGCGCAATGTCCGCATTACCCGACATTTCACCAAACATGCAGAGGGCTCGGTACTGGTCGCCTTCGGCGACACCCAGGTTATCTGCACCGCCTCGATTGAGGAGCGCGTCCCCCCCTTCCTCAAGGGTACCGGTCAGGGTTGGGTCACTGCAGAGTACGGCATGCTGCCCCGTTCCACCAACAGCCGCATGGCACGGGAAGCGAGCAGAGGCAAACAGGGCGGCCGCACCCTGGAAATCCAACGACTGATTGGGCGCAGCCTGCGGGCAGTGACCGATCTTCAGGCCCTGGGGGAACGCACCATCACCCTGGATTGTGACGTGATCCAGGCTGATGGCGGAACCCGCACGGCGTCCATCTCGGGCGCTTACGTCGCACTGTGCGACGCCATCAGCAATCTGCAGACATCAGGCAAACTCGCCACCGACCCGATTCATGGCCAGCTCGCCTCCGTTTCGGTGGGTATCTATCAGGGCACACCGGTACTGGATCTGGATTATGCCGAGGACTCCCAGGCCGAGACCGACATGAACGTGGTGATGAACAATGCCGGAGCCTTTATCGAGGTTCAGGGCACAGCAGAGGGCCACGCCTTTCATCTGCAGGAGCTCAATGCCATGCTGGCATTGGCGGATAGCGGAATACGGGAGATCATGACGGTACAGCAGGAAGCATTGGTCAGCTAGGTTTTAACGGCAGAAAACGCTCCCGCGACAAGGTGTCCGGGAGCGGCTTCAGCCGCGCTGCCCCCTACACCAACATCAGCTCGGGCACAGGTTGGGTACAGACCCGGTTTCGCCCCTGCTCCTTGGCCTGATAGAGCGCCCTGTCGGCCCTCACCATGGCCGGCTCAATAGACACATCACCCGCAGCGAACCCGCTGATACCGATGCTGATGGTCACCATAATTTCCTTTTCACCAACCTGGATGCGCAGATTTTCGATCGCAGACCGGACGCGCTCTGCGGTTGCTCCGGCGGACGGCTCATCGGTCGACGGCAACAGAACGGCAAACTCCTCGCCGCCAATCCGACCCAAAATATCCTCTTCACGCAGCGCCGAAACAATGGCCTGTGCGACGAATTTCAGCACCCGGTCACCGGCCGGGTGACCGTGGTTGTCATTCACCTGCTTGAAATAATCCACATCCAGCAACATCACCGACAACTCGCCCTGATGGCGCAGCCGCCGCGCCACCTCCATTTTCGCCCGCTTCATGAACTCGCGGCGGTTGATCACTCCGGTCAGGGAATCAATACTGGCAAGCCGCTTGTACTCCTCGCCCTCCGCCGTGCTGCGCTTCAATGCCAGGACATGCCGGCTCACAGCCAGCGGCCCCAGTTGCTCGCCCATCGTCAGCATATCGGTGCGTATCAGTTTACGGCGGAACGTCTCGTAGGCCTGCACCATATCTCCCAACTCATCCTTGCGCTTGGCAAACGGAATACGGTAGGACTTATCATCCGCGGTCAGCGCCCGCATACCATCGGTCAGACTGAGAATGGGAAGCCGGATCGACCTTGCCAGCTGCAGCGCCACAAAACCGATCAACAGCACCATGGCTCCCCCGCCCAAGACCGTCGCCATGAACGTGATGGTGGAGAGGCTGCGCTGACGCCCCATCTCATCCAGCAACTGGTTGATCAACTGCTGTTGAAATTCACTGATGAGATTGATGCGCTGCGTGGCGACCTTGAACCAGGTAAAGCTATCTATCGAGACCACCCCGTCGCCACTGCCGTGTTCCAGAGCGTAGTCACTGAGACGCCGATAAGAGGTCACCTCATCCACCGCGTAGTGCGACCGCCACTGAACCCGCTGTTCATCAGAAAGAAACGAGTAGAACTGTCTTTCCAAAGACTCCTGCTCCGAGACCAGAGAAACCAGCTGTCGATACTCCTGCCGGGTGAAGGCGCCTCGGCCTAACGCCGCGGAAACAACCGCACGTTCACGCCCGCCCATTTCGGCAAACTGTATCAGGATGTTGTTGGCCTGAAACAGCTCGTAGGCGCCCTGGCGCCGTGACATGATAGCAATCTGATTGGTTAGTCCGATCAACTCCGCAATCAGTCCGGTAAAACCCTCAAAGCTCTCCTGGGAAGAGAGTGATCGCTTATCAACCTGGTTACGGAAGCGCTCCAGCGCCTCCAGGCGAACCGCCACCTTTGTCGCCAGATTACCGATCTGTGCCAACCGGCCCTCCTGCTTCTGAGCCTCCTGGTTCACCCTGAATATCTCCAGCTCACGATCACTGCGGCTGCGCTGCAGCTTCAGTGCAGCCTTGAAAGCAGGGTCATCGCTGGTCAGGAGACCGGCACTGAGTCCACGCTCCTTCTGCAGTTCATGGGCGAGATTGCCCACCCCCTGACTGAATGAGGCAAGCTGAGCAACGTCACCCGCACCTACCGCCTCCTGCCAGGACTGATACATAATCATTCCGGCAAAAATCAACATCGGCAACAGGGAGATGACCACCAGCATTTCGAGTCCCCGGACGAAGGATAGCTTCTGGAATTTGAGCACCAGAAATTCCGCCAGGGAATGGTTCTTTACCTCTCGTTCAGCCAGCAGGGGCGCCAGATCCAGGTCCTGATCAATAATGTGGTTGATCAGCAGCTTGACCAGCGATTCGGTCACATCGATCAGGGACCCCCCCAGATCGTCAGATCGTAACTGGCTTCTCGCTTCGATTATGGCCGACAGGAAATCGCTGTGCTCGCGCCGCTGCTCCTCTTTAAAATCCTCACCGGCGGTGGCGCTGAGCATCTCCTCATGGCGACTGTGCGCCGTAGCCAGCTGCTCCAGCTCATCCAGAATCCGATGCACCTGCTCCGCATCGGGCGCTTCGTCGATCAGATCAATGAGTCGGTTCAGGAGTGAGATAAGCTGCCGGTGCTCACCATCCAGCCCAGGATCACCAATACTAAGCCCTTCATCCCAGTGGATTTTCTTCATAACAGGTCATTCAGGCGCCAATCTGGTCACCTGCTGGATTAATCTCATGCACTTGCGGATTGCGCCATTCAGCCGCGCCCGCGCCCAACGTACACCCGGCTTGTAACCGGAGTACCCACTGATAGCGGCCCCGTCACCGATTTCTGAAGTAGATACGACACATGGATGATGTTTTTTATTTCCAATCTGTAACGTTTACAGGGTGGGAAAGGCGTAGCTGCTCCCTTCGCGCACGGATGCAGAGGGCCAGCGCTGGGTGATGGTCTTGCGCCGCGTATAGAAACGCACCGCGTCAGGACCATAGGCATGGAGATCGCCGAACAGCGAGCGTTTCCAGCCCCCAAAGCTGTGGTAGGCGACAGGTACAGGCAGAGGGATATTCACTCCCACCATGCCGACCCGGATATGGTCACTGAAGAAGCGGGCCGCCTCACCATCCCGGGTAAAGATGCATGTGCCGTTGCCGTACTCGTGGTTATCGATCAGGGTCATCGCCTGCTGCAGGTTTTCCACCCGCACTACACAGAGCACCGGCCCGAATATCTCATCACGGTAGATCGACATCTCCGGCGTGACCCGGTCAAACAGACAGCCACCCAGAAAGAACCCTTCCGCATGGCCTTCGACCCGCTGACCCCGGCCATCCACCACCAGCTCAGCCCCTTCATCCAGACCCCGATCCACATAGCCCCGCACCTTCCGCAGGTGCTGTGCAGTCACCAGCGGACCCATTTCGCTTCCCGACTCACGACCCGGCCCCACTTTCAGGTGCGCCAGCTTTTCCGCCAGCCCGCCAACCACGGCATCCGCCACCGTATCGCCGACACAGACCACCACCGAAATGGCCATGCAGCGCTCACCGCAGGAGCCATAGGCCGCCCCCATCAGGGCATTGACCGCATTGTCCAGATCAGCGTCCGGCATCACCACCGCATGATTCTTAGCGCCACCCAGCGCCTGCACCCGCTTGCCGGCCGCAGTACCGGTGTGATAGATGTACTCCGCCACCATGGTGGAACCGACAAAGCTGGCCGCCTGCACCCGGGGATCATTCAGTAACGTGTCCACCGCCTCTTTGTCGCCGTTAACCAGATTGAACACACCGTTCGGCAGCCCAGCCTGCTGCAACAATTCGGCTATGCGCAGAGCCGCCGAGGGATCCCGTTCGGAGGGCTTAAGAATAAAGGTATTGCCGCAGATAATTGCCATTGGGAACATCCACATCGGCACCATCACGGGAAAATTGAATGGCGTGATCCCCACCACCACCCCCAGTGGTTGAAACTCGGACCAGGAGTCGATAGCCGGGCCGACACTCTTGGAGTATTCCCCCTTCAGCAGTTCCGGCGCGCCACAGGCGTACTCCACCACCTCAATGCCGCGCATCAGTTCGCCCATGGCATCATCCAGCACCTTGCCGTGTTCATCGGTGATCAGTCCACAGATCTCCTCGGCATGCTGTTCAAGCAGCTGTTTGTAGCGGAACATCACCTGGGCCCGCTTCAGGGGTGGGGTCTCCCGCCAAGCCGGGAAGGCCGCCTCGGCGGCGGCAATCGCCCGCTCAACCGTGGCCCGGGAGGCCAGTGCCACCTGCCGCGGCGTCTCACCGGTGGCCGGATTGTAGACCGGCTGGGTCCGTTGGTCGTCGTTGACGATCTCGCCGTTAATGAAATGACCAATGGTATTCATAAGTTGCTCCTGACAGAACGAGCCGCGGCGGGCTCTCTGGTTATCATCCTGAAGACCCCTGTTGCGATACAAATACGCCAGAACAGGCGTGAGCTGTTTCCGGCTGGATCGCAAACCAGGGGATCAAATCGCCTTGAGGCTGTCCCCCACGACGTTGATCAGCCGATCAATCTCTTCCTTCTCGATAGTCATGGCCGGTCCGAACTGAATGGTGTCGCCGCCATAGCGTACATAGACACCCCGCTCCCAGCAGCGCATGGCGATCTCCCAGGGGCGGCGTGCCGGTTCATCCGGGTAGGGGGCAATCTGCAACGCACCCGCCAGGCCGAAGTTGCGGATATCGGTAATGTGCGGACCACCCCGAAGACTGTGCAGGCCCGACTCAAAATAGGGCGCCATATCGCGGGCCCGTTCCGCCAGCCGATCCTGTTCAAACAGCGTCAGCGCGGCCAGTCCCGCTGCACAAGCCAGGGGGTGGGCCGAGTAGGTATAGCCATGGGGGAACTCCACCATATATTCCGGACCGCCGTGTGTCATGAAGGTCTGGTAGATATCTTCCCGCACGACCGTTGCCCCCATCGGCACTGCCCCGTTGGTCAATCCCTTCGCCAGGGTCATGATGTCCGGCACAACACCGAACGCATCCGCGCCGAAGGCATGTCCAGTACGGCCGAAACCGGTAATCACTTCATCAAAAATGAGCAGAATTGCGTGCTTGTCGCAGATCTCCCGCAGTCGTCGCAGATAACCCTCAGGCGGCACGATCACACCCGCCGACCCGGCAACGGGCTCAACAATCACGGCGGCAATATTGGAGGCGTCATGCAGCGCCACCAACTCCTCCAGCTGATCCGCCAGAGCGACGCCATGCTCCGGTATGCCACGACTGAAGGCATTCTCCGGCAACAGGGTGTGGGGCAGGTGATCGGCATCCAGCAGGGTGCCGAACAGTTTGCGGTTCGGCCCGATGCCACCCACACTGATACCGCCAATATTGACCCCGTGATAACCCTTGGCCCGCCCAATCAACTTGGTCTTGCCCGGCATGCCCTTCAGACGCCAGTAGCCGCGCGCCATTTTCAGTGCAGTCTCTACCGCCTCGGAACCGGAATTGGAGAAAAACAGATAATCCAGGCCTGGCGGCGTCAGCTGCCTGAGACGATTGGCCAGTTCAAACGCGAGCGGATGACCGAACTGAAATCCCGGGGCATAATCCATGCGGCCCAGTTGGGCAGTAATCGCTTCGCTGATCTCCTGTCGATTGTGTCCGGCCCCGCAGCACCAAAGGCCGGACACCCCGTCCAGAATCTGCCGGCCATCGGCACTCCGATAATAGTTGCCCTCGGCGGCCACCACCATGCGGGGATTCTGTTTAAAATCCCGGTTGCCGGTGAACGGCATCCAGAGGGCTTCCAGTGCCTCACGGCTCAGGCCGGCACTGAGCCGGGAATCGAAATCTGACATGGGGATATCCTTGATCCATCGGTGAATATAAGCCTAGTCCGGCTATTGAAATATGTTAAATAAATTTGGATTTTTCAGCATCCATAGCCACTTAAACATAGATATCGAATGAGGCCGGGGTTTTAGTCACCTCACCCCTTCCGGTGGCCAGATAAGTAATATCGATATCCGCCAGCTTTGCATCTTTCGGGCGGTCGTGGCACGCTGGCCGAGCTTGAACGCCCGATCCCGGAATTCCTCACGAAACAGCCGTTGGAAAAATTCCGCTTATTTATGCTATCGTTCCGGATCAAGTTTGATAAAATATTACACTGATATCATAAGTAATACTGATCGACATTGTCGTATCAGGCTCTCTACCAGAGCCGACACAACACCTTTCCTTAACAGCGCCCTGAGCCGGGCAACAGATCCAGGAAAACACCATGATTTCACCGAACCTACGAGCGACTGTCATCGGAGTCACTGCGGCACTCCTCTCCACTTATGCCATCGAATCCAACGCCTGGCGCAAGGATATCGAGACCTCTGGTCGTATCAAAAACACCACTTGCAAGTATGAACCGGAGGCGCAATGCTCCTGGGCGGTACGGATCGGCGCCCAGATCCCCGGCGTCGATATGCATGAGGCCTCCATGGCCTCCATGCGGCTGGATAACGCCAATCTGCAGGGCGCCAATCTCTCGCGCGCCACTCTGCACCTGGCAAATCTGCAGGGCGCCAACCTGATGCTAAGCAACCTGGAATATGCGGCCCTGCATGCTGTGAACCTGCAGGGCGCCAACCTGATGCTGGCAAATCTGAAAGGCGCCAACTTCCTGGATGCGGACCTCAGCGGCGCCAATCTTCGTGGCGCCAATCTCGAGGGTACCATTCTGATTGCGGCCAAGCTGGACAACGCCACCTGGACCGATGGGCGTGTCTGCGCTGTCGGCTCCAAAGGTGAGTGCCTGTAGTCAGAATATGACCTGACGCCGCTCCCGACCATTCCTGAAAAAAAAGGCCTTACCCGCGAGGGGAAGGCCTTTTTTCTCTTCCGAATGTGGAGTGAAGTTAAGGAATTACCGAGTCAATCACCAACTCCACCACCGCCTGATCACTGACGGTCACCGGAGACACTTCTCCCAACAGATCGCCACTGGCGGCTATAGCATTACCGGATCGTGAGATCCGGGCTCCTACCACCACCTGAGGAAACTTCGACAAATTCATCCCCGGCACCATCGCCTGGGCATCACTTAATTCAACCGTGGTCGGCAGATCACCCGCTTTCAGACGCACCGCGGCCAGGGGCATTTTCGGGCCCGTCAGGGCACGGGCATAAATAAACAGGCTCTCTTCCGGCTTTACCTGGGCCGCCAGCTCGGCAGAAAGGGAAACACGGGCAGTGATAGCCGTGCCTGACGGGATAGCCGCCGCCGGTTTTTCCGGCACGCTCTCCGAACCCGACGCGGTCAGCTGGCGTTCGGCCACCGCAATCAGCCGGTCGACCTGCTGGGTTGCATCCGGGTCATCCGCCAGCATCGGCTTGAGATGACGCCAGTGTTCCAGGGCACGGGCATAATTGCCCGATTGATTTTCCGCCATACCCGCCAGCCAGAGCGCCGTCTGATCTTCAGGCGCCAGGGTAACCGCCTTGCGGATCAGTTCGGCAGGGCGCCCCTGCATATCCCCACCCGCCGACATCGCCAGGGCATCGGCCAGCGCCAACATGATAGAGGGCTGCTCACCGGCAAGCTGGTTCAGCTTGTCAAAGGCAAAGGCTGCGCTCTGATAATCCTTCATCGCCATGTGAGTACGCCCCAGCAGATACCACCCTTCTGCATCCTCGGGATTCTCTTTCAGACGCTCCACCAGGGTGGTCATCATCTCCTCAATTGAGGGCAGTTTCTTGTCTGACGACTGTTGCGCCACCACAACCTGCGGATCAACCAGTTGCGGCGTCCCCAGATAGAGATAGACCGAGATCGTAGCGGCCACCACAAACAGCGCCGAGAACAGCAGGACCAGGAGGCCGCCCTTGCCGGCCCCCGCAGCGCCACCCGAATCACCACTGGATTCCAGGTCTATCAACAGCGCCTGCTCCAACTCAAGCTTGGTCTGCTCGTACTCTTCGTCCGACAGGGAACCGGCGGCATGCTCCTTGTTCAGTTCGGCCAGCCGCTCGCGGGCAATCACCACATTCTGTTTATCGCGATCCGATTCCTGCAGCTCCGACGCGCGCAGCAGGGACGGGGCAATAAACGCTAGCGCGACCAGTATCATGGCCGCCGAAATTATCCAGAAAATTGTCATGTATTATTATCTTCTTCGCCAAGCAATGTCTTGGCTCTCTGCAAGTCGTTATCACTGATCTGGTTATCAGCCAGTTTGCCTTTTCCCCGAATAAATATAAACAGGATGGCGACACCACCCGCCAGGATGCCAAACGGCCCCAGCCAGAGCAGCAGGGTCGACAACTGGAATGGTGGGCGATAGAGCACGAAATCTCCATAGCGCTTGACCATGTAGGCGACCACATCGTCGCTACTGGCGCCACTCTGCACCAACTCGTAAGTCTTGCGGCGCATATCCTGGGCCAGCTCGGCATTGGAGTCGGCCAGGTTCTGATTCTGGCAAACCAGACAGCGTAACTCCGCGACCAGCTGTTTGTAGCGGGCCTCCTTCTCCGGGTCATCGAACTGAGTTGCCTCAATGGCTGCCTGGGAGAACAGCGGTATCAACAGCAACACAAACAGCCAGGCTCGGATCATGACTCACCCTCCAGCTGTTGCAGCAGAGGCTTGAACTCATCCTCCCACACCTGCTGGTAAAGGGGGCCGGTGTGTTTCTTGCGTATCATTCCCTGCTTGTCGATCACAAAGGTCTCCGGTGCGCCATAGACGCCCCAGTCCATGATCGCCTCGCTTTCGGGATCGAATCCAACCGCGGCAAACGGGTTGCCTTTCTTGGCCAGGAAGGCCTGTGCCTCAGCCCGATCATCGCGCCAGTCGATACCGATAATGGTGACGCCCTCGGTTTTTGCCAGACGATTGAGAAACTCATGCTCACGCCAGCACTCCGGACACCAGGTTCCCCAAACATTCAGCAACCATACCTTGCCCTTCAAGGCATCGGAACTAACCGTTTTCTCCGGATCAAACAGATCCGGAAGATTAAATGTCGGTGCCCGCTCATTGATCAGCACCGACGGTACATCACGCGGATTCAGTGTCAGGCCGATACCAAGCAGCAGCGCCAGGACCAGAAAGATGCCCAGCGGTATCAAAAAACGCGCTTTCATGCTGTACCCACCGTGACCCCGTCAACGCCCACACTGGCCTTGCGTTTCAGTCGATAATAGCGACGATCGGTGGCCGCCAGCAGGCCACCCAACGCCATGAACAGGCCGCCCAGCCAGACCCAGCGAACAAACGGTTTGTGGTAGAGACGCACACTCCAGGCACCTTCATTACCCAGAGGCTCGCCCAGAGCGACAAACAGATCACGGAACAACCCTGCGTCGATACCCGCTTCGGTCATCGGCATACCACTCTTGTAGTTGCGTTTCTCCGGGCTGAGGTGCGTAATCTTGGTGTCGTTCAGGTAGATGTCCACCTCACCCCTAAATGCCAGGTAGTTGGGTCCCTGGGTTTTTTTCACCCCCTGGAACTGAAAATCATACCCGCCCAGCGAATAAGTCTCGCCCGGCGCAAGCCGCACGTCCTTCTCCTCGCTGTATACGCTGGTCAGGATGATACCGACCACAAACACGGCCAACCCGGTATGAGCCAGCATCATGCCCCAACCGGAGCGGGGAGTATTGGCCAGGGTCTGGGTAAAGGCGCGCCCGGCGGTGTGCCGGTCAAACAGCCACTGCAGGGTGCTGAGGACCACCCAGACGGCCAGCACCAGAGCCAAGTTTGCACCCCACGAGTAGTAGGGGGCCAGCAGCATCAGGCCGGATCCGGCAATCAGACTGAACAACAATGACAGCCGCAGCTTTGTAAACAACCGCTGACCGCTGTCGTGCCGCCACCTCGCCAGTGCGCCAACACCCACTAACGCAGCCAGCGGAGCAGTCAGGGGAATAAACACCGAATTGAAATAGGGAGGTCCAACCGAGATCTTGCCCAGACCCAGGGCATCGATCGCCAACGGATAGAGCGTTCCCAGCAATACACTGCAGGCAGCCACCACCAGGATCACATTATTCAGCAGCAACGCCGTCTCCTTGGAGATCAATTTGAAGCTGACGCTGCTGCGGATCTGCGAGGCACGCCAGGAGTACAGCAGCAGGGAGCCGCCAATGACCACCACCAGGAAGGCGAGGATAAAGATACCCCGTCCCGGATCGGTGGCGAAGGCATGTACCGAGGTGAGTACACCGGAACGCACCAGGAAGGTACCCAGGAGGCTCAGCGAGAAGGCAAAGATGGCCAGCAGTACGGTCCAGGCCTTGAATGCGCCTCGCTTCTCGGTCACCGCCAAGGAGTGAATCAGCGCCGTGCCCACCAGCCAGGGCATGAAGGAGGCGTTCTCCACCGGGTCCCAGAACCACCAGCCGCCCCAGCCCAACTCATAGTAGGCCCACCAGCTGCCCAGCACGATACCCAGGGTGAGGAACATCCAGGCGATATTGGTCCAGGGACGTGACCAGCGCGCCCAGGCCGCATCCAACTGACCGCCCAGCATGGCGGCAATGGCAAAGGCGAACGCTACAGAGAACCCGACATAGCCCATATAGAGCATCGGCGGGTGAATCGCCAGACCGGGATCTTGTAGCAAGGGATTCAGGTCCCGACCCTCAATGGGCGGATTGACCAGCCGGTCAAACGGATTCGAGGTAAACAACATAAACAGCAGGAAGCCGACACTGATCATACCCATCACGCCGACCACCCGGGCCAGCATGATCTCCGGCATGCTGCGGCTGAACAACACCACTGCACCGGTCCAGACGGAGAGAATCACCGCCCAAAGCAGCAGGGAACCCTCATGGGCACCCCAGACCCCGGAGACCAGGTAGAGCGTCGGAAGGTGGGTGTTGGAGTTTGACGCCACATAGGTGACCGAAAAATCGTGCACCAGGAAGGCATAGGTCAGACAGCCGTAGGAGATCAGCATGAACAGCAGCTGTCCCAGCGCCGCAGGCTTGGCCACTGCCACCCAGCTGGCAATACGGCGATGGGCGCCGATAATCGGCAGAGTGGCCTGAATCAGCGCCAGCGACAGCGCCAGGATCAGCGCCACATGTCCGAGTTCGGGAATCATTTGTTGGCTACTCCGGTTGGTGTACCCTGATGCGCCTTGTCCAGGGCGTCCGCCACCTCGGGTGGCATGTAGTTCTCATCATGCTTGGCCAGCACCTCATCGGCGACAAATACCCCATCCGGGCCCATGCGCCCCTGGGCGATCACACCCTGGCCCTCGGCAAACAGATCCGGCAGGATACCGGTATAGGCGACCTTCACGGCATGGGCGGTATCGGTCACCAGAAAGCGCACCGTCAGCTCCTGGCCACGTTCAAGACTGCCTGTCTGTACCATGCCTCCAAGACGATAGACGTGATCGGCCGGTGCCTTGTTCTGTACCACATCGCTGGGCGAGAAGAAGTAGGAGAGATTACTGTCCAGCGCATTGAATACCAGCCAGGCGGCCAACCCGAGCCCTGCCAGTCCGGCGACCAGAAATCCGAATCGCTTGTGTCTTGCCTTCATACCTTCTCTCCTGCCTTAATCCGGATGATCCTGGCAATGCGTTGCAATACGGCACGCCGGTGATTTCGCAGCATAATCGGCTCAAGTATCATCAAGAGTGCGGATACGCCGAACGAGCCCCACACATAGAGGGCGTAGCCGCCCATGTCCAAAAATTCCGCCACGCTCATAGCCTCACCTCTGCCAATTCACTGACCCAGGTGGTGTCTGCCTCCCGCTCCAGGATGATCGAGCGCACGCGGGCCAACGCCACGGCAATGGTGTAGGCCCAGAAACCCAGCGCCATGATCAGCATGGTCCAGAGCATGGTAACACCCATTTTTGACCCGTTATCCATGCTGATAGTGGCCCCTTGATGAAGAGTATTCCACCACTGCACCGAGTAATAGATGATCGGAATATTTACCACGCCGACCAGCACCAACAGGGCACCTGCCCGGTCTGCCCGCCGCGTGTCATCAATGGCCCCCTGCAGGGCCAGATAGCCGAGATAGAGAAACAGCAGAATCAGCTCCGACGTCAGCCGCGCATCCCATACCCACCAGGTGCCCCACATCGGCTTGCCCCAGAAGGCGCCGGTCCAGAGCGCCAGGAAGGCGAAAATGGCGCCGGTCGGCGCCAGGGCCCGGGTCATCATGCCCGACAGGCGGGTGTTGAACACCAGGCCGAGCGCCGCCCAGAAAGCCATGATCAGATAGATAAACATGGACATCCAGGCAGCAGGCACATGAACGAAAATAATTCGATAACCTTCACCCTGCTTGTAATCCGTCGGCGCCACGAAGAAACTCATGTAGAGTCCAACGCCAATCAGAGCAAGTGCGAGTACGGCGAAAATCGGAACCAGACGACCCGCCAAAGGATAGAAGGTGGCTGGTGATGAAAATTTAAACCAGTTAATTAATCTTGAATTCATTGGATAGTGTAGGCCAGCTGTTCCGGGGGTTTGATATTACAAATAGGGTTTGGTTCCCGTGACTTCATTAAATTTTGCAACGGGAGGCGTTTATACCCAACTCGGTCACACACGGGCATTGACCGAAAGCAAAACCGCACCCAACAATAGCGCCATTCATTCCCACTACTCTACGGAAATCCTCAGCGCCGCAGAGGCGGCCAGCGGAGCAAGCAGCAAGGATAATACCAGAATGGCGCCGAGCATGGAGATATGTCCCTGGCCACCGAGACCGGATGCGGTCGCCTCCACCGCCCCCGAGCCGAAGATCAATACCGGTATATAGAGTGGCAGAACCAGTAGCGAAACCAGCACACCGCCCCCGCGCAGACCCAGCGTGAGCGCCGCGCCGATTGCACCGATCAGGCTTAGCGCCGGCGTTCCCAGCAGCAACGACAGCACCATCACGCCCAGGGCCTCGCTGGAGAGGTCATACTGCAATCCCAGCAGGGGCGCCATCAGCACCAGCGGCAGACCGGTCACCAGCCAGTGGGCGGTCACCTTGGCCAGCACCAGAACAAACAGCGGCTGCGGGGCAAGCAGCATCTGCTCCAGGGCTCCATCCTCATAATCCACTGCAAACAGGCGCTCCAGTGCCAGCATCGAGGCGAGCAGTGCCGCTACCCAGAAGACACCCGGCGCGATAAGCCGGAGCGTATTCATCTCCGGTCCGATGCCAAGTGGAAACAGGCTCACCACGATGACAAAAAAGAACAGGGTGGTGAACAGGTCCGAACGCCGGCGCATCGCCAGCAGCAGATCGCGTCCCATCAGCGTCCTGAAGGCGCTAAACATGCCCGACCTCCTTCCAGCCAAGCTGCAATTCCTTGACCTGCTCCCGGGTGATCCTGACCTCCTGGTGGGTGGTCAGTATGACCATACCGCCACTATTAATATGGTCTCGGATGATGGACTGGAGAAAGTCAACCGCCGCTACATCCAGCGCGGTAAAGGGTTCATCCAGCACCCAGAGCCGCGACTTGTTCACCAGCAGCCGGGCCAATGCCACCCTTCGCTTCTGGCCCTGGGAGAGCACGCGGCTGGGCAGATCCTCATGCCCCATCAGCCCCATCCGCTCCAGCGCATCCCAGGCCTGCCGCTCAGTGATCGGATTGCCATCGAGGGCACTGCAGACACGCAGATTTTCCACTCCGGTCAGATCGTCCTTAATACCGTTCTTATGCCCGATGTAGACCACATCCCGGGTAAAATCCTCCCCCAGACGATGGATCGACTCGCCGTTCCAGCGGATCTCACCATCACTCTCCTTCATCAGGCCACACACTGTGCGCATCAGGGTGGTCTTGCCACTGCCGTTGTGGCCGTGCAGATGCAACAGCTCTCCCGCCTCGAGCCTGAAACTGAGATCGGAAAACAGTTTGCGGTCACCCCGTATACAGGCCAGCCCCGCCACTTCGAGCATCGAAAGCACCCTAATAACAGTCAAAAACCGCCCGATTGTACACAGCCTGACCCCGCTTTCCCATAAGAGCTCGCGAAAGAATAAGTTCCTGTATTCGGTCGCCCCTGGCCCCGCTGCCGGCGTTACGCCTTTTGGTAAGGGAACAGTCATTGCCTGCAAGGCGTGCCTTGCCCGCGTGACCCAGGAACGCCCTT
This sequence comes from Sedimenticola selenatireducens, assembly GCF_963675335.2. Taxonomy (NCBI): domain Bacteria; kingdom Pseudomonadati; phylum Pseudomonadota; class Gammaproteobacteria; order Chromatiales; family Sedimenticolaceae; genus Sedimenticola; species Sedimenticola selenatireducens. The sequence goes on along the minus strand of NZ_CAXXYC010000001.1, from coordinate 53,512 downwards.
GGTACGACGGAATTATTCTTTCGCGAGCCCTAAGCCATGTTCCGGGGTAGAATCCCGGTATTCAATTCACAGCAGGAAACCGTGTCATGACAGCGAGTCATCGTGGAGAAAAGGTGGTACTGGCGAGCAATAACGCCGGCAAGGTACGTGAAATCAATCAGTTGCTGGCGCAACAGGAGATTCAGGTAATCCCGCAAAGCCAGTTCGACACACCGGAAGCCGAGGAGACCGGCCTGACCTTCGTGGAAAATGCCATTCTCAAGGCACGCAATGCCGCCCGGCACAGCGGCCTGCCGGCCATCGCTGATGATTCAGGCATCGAAGTCGACGCACTCAACGGGGCGCCCGGCATCTACTCAGCACGCTTTGCCGGACCCGCCTGCGACGACCAGGCGAATAACGAAAAGCTGCTGGCCGACCTGCAAGGGGTGGCGGACGAAGATCGTACCGCCCGCTTCCAATGTGTTCTGGTCTATCTGCGTCATGCCGACGATCCGACTCCGATCATCTGCCAGGGGACCTGGGAGGGGCGCATTCTGCACGCAGCCCAGGGCGAGAACGGTTTTGGCTATGATCCGCTGTTTCTGGTGCCGCAGTTCGGCTGCAGCTCCGCCGAGCTCACCCCGGATCAGAAGAACTCCCTGAGTCACCGGGGGCAGGCGTTGCGCCAACTGGTAGCCGCCCTGGCCTGAGGCAATAAAACCTTAACCGCAGCGCAACCGAACTGAAACCAGACTTCGATAGCCTTCTGTTCTGAAACCCAAGGACTAACAGGAAGAGATCGAACATGAGCCATAACCACGCGTACCCGAATAACCCTGTCAATCTGCTGCTGCCGGCCCAGATCGGCTACCACGGACGCACTTTTTCCGCCACACTGGGTAGCCTGACTGCAGAAGGCGCGCTGCTCGAGACCCATGCCTTGACCCTGCCCGTCGGCATGGAGGTGGAGTTGTCGGTGGCCCTGGGCCAGTCGACCTGGCAGATCAAGGCGGTCATCACCCATACCACTCCGCATGAGATCGGTATTCTGTTTAGAGAGACCCAGCACAAACTCCGTGCAGCAGCCCGTAATGAATTCCAGCCCGGCTTCAGATCCATCCCCTGCACGATCATGGAACCCGCTGCAATAGGCTGACTGTCACTCCTCCAGCAGCCAGTTCAAGACTGTCTCGGTATCCGCACCAAGCAGTGGCGGCGCCCCCTGGTACTCCACCGGGGTGCGCGAAAACTTTACCGGATTGGCTACCTGGGGCACGTGGCCGGCGACAGGATGGGGCAGATCCAGCCGCATACCCCGGGACAGCACCTGCGGATCACGGAACACCTGGTCAATGCTGTTGATCGGCCCACAGGGCACCTGCTCCGCCGCCAGTAGTGCGCGCCATTCGGTGGTGGTTTTCTGCCTGAACAGCGGTTCCAGCAGCAAGATCAGCTGTTCACGATATTTCACCCGCTGCCGATTGGTGACGAAGCGCGGGTCCTGCGCCAGCTCCGGTTGACCCAACACCTTGCAGCAGGCGGCAAACTGCCGGTCATTGCCGACCGCCAACATCAGGAAACCGTCGCCAGTCGGCAGTGCCTGGTAAGGCACGATATTGGGGTGTGCCGTACCCTGTCGGACCGGCGCCTCACCGCCGATCAGGTAATTCATGCCCTGGTTGGCCAGCCAGGCCACCTGGGTATCCAACAGGCCCAGATCGATCTGCTGCCCCTCTCCGCTCTTCTCGCGGTGATGCAGGGCCGCCAGTATGGCGCTGACCGCATACATCCCGGCCATCAGATCCGCCACCGCCACCCCGACTTTCTGCGGGCCGGCCCCGGGCAGGCCGTCACGTTCACCGGTGATGCTCATGAGGCCGCCCCGTGCCTGCACCATGGCGTCATAACCGGCCAACCCGGCATCCGGGCCGGTCTGGCCAAACCCGGTGATCGAGCAGTAGATCAAGCCGGGATGCTCTGCGGAGAGGGTGGCATAGTCCAGACCGTACTTTTCCAGCCCACCCACTTTGAAATTTTCCACCAGAATGTCGGCCCGGGCGACCAGCTTCCGGATAATGGCCTGGCCTGACTCTGTGGTGATGTCCACCGCAATGGATTGTTTTCCCCGGTTGGTGGAGAGGTAGTAAGCGGATTCGGCCGTATCGATCCCCTGTGGGTCCTTGAGAAACGGGGGACCCCAGTGACGCGTGTCATCCCCCACTTCGGGCCGCTCGATTTTCCAGATGGTGGCCCCGTAATCGGCCAGCAGTTGTGTTGCCCAGGGCCCGGCCAGAATACGGCTCAGGTCCAGTACCCTTATCCCCTTCAGTGGTCCCATGGCGTGTCTGACTCCGAAAACAGGTTAACGAGGAGCTTATTGTGCCATCCCGCTGCCAATCTCGCCCCGACATCGCAAGTTGTTTCAATCACTCTCGTGGGGCGGGGTTCATCCAGGCTAAGGTGCTGCAGCTGATCCGGAATCATGGGGCGAGGCGAACTTCGCGACTGAAACCACTCCTGGCGCTACGCTTGGCCGCCGCAGAGGGCTTTGAACTGCAGGAGGCCCGCCCCGGGCCGAATTCGCGGCGAGGCGCCGCTCCTACCGGGCGAATCGCCAAGCTAAGCCAAAACAGGACCAACAACTAATTGGGGCAGAGCATAAAAAAGCATCGCAGACTTACTAACGGTACCCGACCATAGCCGAGCCGGGCAGGCATATGGAGTCGAGTCAATAGATGGCACTCTCCAGCCGCCGGAAAAATTCACCCCGTTCGAAGGGTTTGGCCATGAACCCCGTGGCGCCGATTTTCCGCACCCAGGTCTGAATCGTGGCCTGCCGGTTGCCGCTGATGATGATCACCGGGATACCCTGGGTATCCACATCGGTCTGCAGTTTTCGCGTCGCCTGGAACCCATCCATACCCGGCATCATCACATCCATGAAGATCAGATTCGGTTTATGGTTGCGCGCCAGTTCGATTCCCCGCGCACCATCTTCCGCCTCCAGTGTCTGATAGCCGGACTGGTGTAACATGCTGCTCATTATCCTGCGTACCGTTTTGGAGTCATCCACGATCAGCACCGTGGTACCTTCCGCCGGCATCACTCGGCGATTGGTCCGACGATCTTTGTTAATGGCGGGACGATTGCGCTGGAATAGTCTGTAAAAACTTGAGAATCCCATCTCTATCTGCACTCTGAAATACGCGGTTGAAAATTACGCTAATGTTAACCGAAACAGCCCGGATGACTATAGGCACAATCTGAAAATCAGGCTGTCTGCGAAACATTGGCTAAAAGACCAACTCTCCACGTGCCCGGCGCTCCAGGGGCAGCAGTGCATCGGTAATCAGTTGATGCGTCGGCGTGGCTACCCCATAACGTCTTCCCAGGCGCACAACAGCGCCATTCCAGGCATCGATTTCCGACGGCCTGCCGGCTGTGATATCCCGCTGCAGGGAACTGGTACCACTCGGCTCCAGCGCCTGGGTAAATTCCCAGGTCCGGGAGATGATATCTTGCGGAAAGACAATTCCTGCCGCTGCAGCCACGGCCACTGTTTCATGCAGGCAGGCATCGATAATGGCGCGCGTGCCCGGCTCTTCACGCAGAATACCGATCGGGGCCCGGCTGATCGCACCCAGGCCACCCCAACCGGTGATAAACAGGAATTTTCTCCAGATCTCCAGAAGAATAGAATCAGGCAGCTCTACGGTGATTCCGGCGTCGGTGAGCATGGTGGCCAGCGCGTCCAGGCGCCGACTGGGTGCACCGTCAAGCTCACCCAGCATTAACGTCGGCTCATGGCCGATATGCCGGATCAACCCGGGGCGCTCGATAAAACTGAAAATTTTCGCCACCCCACCCAGCACCCGCTCTTTGCCGAGTATCTCACCGAGCAGATCAGGTGCCTCTACGCCGTTGAGCAGGGAGACGACACAGGTTTCCGGGCCGATCAGGGGCTTCATCGCCCGGGCCACCTCCGGTACCTGCCAGTTCTTGACACAAACCAGGACCGCATCAACTGGCCCGATCTCCGTCGGGTCGTCAGTTACGAACGGTGAGGTGATGGTGAAATCACCCTTGATACTTTCGACCGCCAGCCCCTGCTGTCGCATTGCCTGTAGATGCGCTCCCCGGGCAATAAACGCCACCTCGTGACCGGCTCTGGCCACCCGGCCGCCAAAATAGCCACCCACACCACCACTGCCATACACCGCTATTTTCATCAGGATACCCTCGATCTCACATCAGTCCGAACCCTTGCGACACGGTAAGCATAGCGCATTGGACCGGACCCAAAAAACCAGGGCGGAAAAGGTCATCGACGGGAGGTGGGGCAACTGGGGAAACGCTCTATACGCTCCCGGTTTTCATCGGCGCCGCTCCTCACAGCGCGGAAGGAGCGGCGATGGATATCTGGAGATTAGTTGGATTTGGACGCCCAATGGGCCTTGACGTACATGAGCGTAATGGCGTTCATCCGCTTCATGATGTCATCGGTGGTCACAAAAATGGTCACCGGATAACCCACCTCACTGTTGTCAGTAAAATAGTGCCGGATGGTCTTCCACAGATTCTCCACTCCTTTCAGCTCCCGGTTGATCTTTTCCGAATTCAGGCTGTTACTCTCGAGGTTTGCATGAGCACTTTCGAACTCCTCTACCGCACGCGTCATCTGCGCCATCGTGGCGTCACTCTGAAACCCGGCCTGATGAGCCGCATAAAATTTGGAAATTCGCTGTGAAAGCATCCGCTGACGCCCGGCGATATTGACCGCCGAAACGGTCTTTTCGGCCTGTTTGCCCTCAAGCTCCATGACAACCGCCTGATTCAGTTCCAGTAGCGTCTCACTCAATTCGAGCATGGTTGCTCCACCGAACTTGACATAGGGCGCCTGGGAGATCTTGACCATCTTCTCCAGCAACGGGTCAATCTCATCCAGCAATTCCCGCACCCTGGCATCGGTAACCGATTTTTTCAGGACATCGTGATTGTTCACCATCAGGGCAACGCTGCCCTTCATTTGGCGTGTCGCCTTGCCGGCGCGGATCTGTCCGCCCAGAAAGAGATAATCCTTGGCAATACGTTGCGAGAGCATCCGCTGCATCCCTGCGGTATTCACCAGTGCCGCCATGTCGGCCGCAACGGCACCGGAGGCACTCATCGGCAGCCAGAGCAGCGCTGCAAACCAGAGTATTATCAGCGCCTTATATTTTACTTTCATGCTTATCCCCATCCCCTTATTCTGAAATCATGCTCACAGCCCGGTTATAACAAAAATTTTGCCAGCACAAAAGAAAATTAATCCTGGCGGCCCTGGATCTCGAACCGAAATTGTCTGGGAGACTCGCTACTGAGCGGGGTGTTGATCTGCTGTTGACTGGATATCTTGGTGACTAATTCGACACGAACTTGGCTATCTCTTCGGTAATCCGCGCCGCGCCCGCACCATACAGCATGGTGATGTGGTTGCCCGGTACCTCGCTATAGCTGCCCTGGGGCAGGGCGGCAACAGTTGCTTCTGCCTGCTCACGGGGTAGTAACGGAGGTGCGCCGGGCAAGCCATAGCCTCCCGTGGCATTGAGCAACAGGGTCGGCTGACCGATGAGTGGCAGCTTCTCCCGCCACGCCTCGGCCAATACATGCTCCACCGCCTCGGTAATAGCCGCGGGAGATGAGCGGGACACCACCTGGCCACTCGGCAGCGTCTCTATATCTGCGCGAAAATAGCTCTCGATAGCCGGGTCCCACCACTGATGGAAGAAGGGCATCACTTTAACCGCGGCCAGGTAGGTTTCCCATGACGGTACCGGCTTGCCCAGTCGATCAATGGCAGGCTGTATCAGGCGCCGGGTATCCGGATGCATCTCCGCCGCGGCATCGATTACCACAAGCTTCTCCACCCGTTCCGGGTTGTTTGCCGCCAGATAGAGGCCCAGCAGGCCACCGTAGGAGTGGCCGCCGAGTATCACGCTATCCAGCTCCAGCCGGTCCAGCAGGCCAATCACATCAGCCGCATGATCCGCCAGGGAATAGCCGGATTCGGGTTTGTCGCTCAAACCCCGTCCGCGCAGATCCAGCGCCAACAGCCGCACGGCGGGTACCAGTCCGGCACTCACCAGGCCATCAAACGAGTGAGCATTGGCGGTCAGCCCCGGCATCAGCAGCAGAGTCGGACCAGCCGACGCATGATCCAGATAGTGCAGCCTGATACCGTTTGCCTGTAAAAACCGATCCACTCAACACCCCTGAGTTACTGAATAACAATCACGATGGAGAGGGTTGCCTCCATCATGGACAAGACACCACAAAGTCAGAGTCTGGGTCCGCTACATGCCAAGAGGCGGCGTCGCCCCGGCCAGTGCAATACCGGGTAGACGGACGCGGCAGGGTTATGCATTTCCTCCGGCTTAACGTCGAACACCCGCCTTCCTCGAATGCACCGGACCAGCCGGGTAACCTGCTTACTCCTTCGGGGTGATTCTGTCCGATGCATCCAGCTTGTTACTGAACCCGCAGAATCTCCGCAACTTGACGATGGACTCAATCCGTACCTGCTTGTGATCGATCGTCACACCCTGTTCCCGAAGCGCGGTAAAGGTACGGGACAAGCCCTCCTGGGACATCCCCAGAAGCGCCGCCAGCATCTTTTTAGTGTGGGGAAGGATGATGCAGTTTTCCCCCCGACCCTGGTCATAGGCCAGATCCAATAGAAATGCCGCCACCCGCTGCGCGGTGGTGCGCAACCGCTGATTCTTCACCTGACGCACCATGCTGCGGTACTGGGTTGAAAGGGTCGCCATCATGTTGAGGCCGAAGTCACCACCATGCCGGATCAACCCTACCAATTCAGCACCCGGTATCTTGAGTACACGGGAACTTTTCACTACCTCGGCGGACATCAGAAAACGCTTGCCGGTGATCACTGCTGCCAGGATGAAGGAATCCCCCGGATAGAGAATCTCTATCACGGTCTGCTGCCCCTCCGGTCCCTTTGCCGTCATCTGCGCCAGCCCGCTTACCAGCACATAAAGGTACTCCGCCTTATCACCTTCACGGAAAAGGATATTGCCTTTCTCACAGACCAGCTCTTGGGTGTGTTGTGCCACCCGCGCCAGATCCTCGCTACTCATGTCGGAAAAGAGAGGTATCTGCTCCAGTAATTTTGCTGCATTCATAATTGGTAGGTTTATCTAGAGTTGGCATAACCGGCATCCAAGCACCCGACTGCGTCCTGCGGACTATAGAGGTTAACACATAAGCATGAAAAACAGTCTGAATTACAGCGCCAGCGACCGCTGGCGTTAAACGCGGAGGGCTTCTTAAGGGGAATAATGACACCTGATGGTCATGCGGCTAACGACAAAGCCTGGGGAATTCAGTCAATACCTCCACCTCGCCAGGTCTCGACCAGCTGCTGCAGTTTATTCACCAGATAGGGATCCAGCTTGGTTCCGGCCTCTCCCGACATGATATCCAACGTCTCTGCGACCGGACGCGCTTCATGATAAGGCCGGGTTTTGGTCATCGCATCATAGCTGTCAGCCACCGAAATAATGCGGGAGAGAATCGGTATTGTCTCGCCCTGCAGGCCATCCGGATAGCCCCCGCCATTGAAGTGTTCATGGTGATGCCGCACTACCCGGGCAATCAGATCGCCGGCCTTCAGCCCCAGCTCCCTGACGATTCCCTCTCCCTTGGTGGCATGGTCTTTCATCACCTCCATGTCTTCCACGGTGAAGCGTTCCGGTTTTAGCAGAATATGATCGGGAATACCGATTTTGCCGATATCGTGAAAAAAGGCGCCCAGCTCAAGCACCTCAAGATCGGCCCGATCCAGGCCACAAGCAAGGCCAATCAGCCGGGAGAAGCCGGCCACGCGTCGGGAGTGGCACTGGGTGTAGTGATCCCGCTCATTCAGCGCCGCCCCCAATGCCCGGGAGCCGGGATCAAGTTCGAAGTGATGGAGAAACTCATTCATGCCTTGCATTACCACCCAACGGTGCAGATTCATCCTGGATAATATCCGTCAACCTCAATACCGCACGACCACTGGCGATATTGCCACACTTACCCGCCGAAACAGTGACGGCCGTCACACCGAGTATAGCCGATCAGTCATGAAATTCCGGCGTATAACGCCCCGTCCGCAGGCGTATATTGACCCTGTTTCTCCCCTCTAAGCCCGCCTGGGTTGTGGTGACAAACCCGGGGTAAACGACGCCCCGCTATCAAAAAAATGTGTTAATTGCCACATAAATTAAAGAAATAGGCCATATGCCCGAAAACCTAGTATGCCAGCAGGCAGTAACCCCGTCGGGCACGGGACGGCACAAAATGGAGGACCACAGGATCGAATAACACCAGCGGTCACTGACGCGGGAACTGTCACCACAAGCCTCACCAGGGATGAGAGAACCCTGGATAAAATATTATTACAAGTCAGAGACCGAACAATGAGCCTATATACTCAGATCGAAAAGAGTTTCTTCTATACCCTCACCCGTAAAATCATCGGCAATGTGGGTTTTCTGCTTCTTTTTCAGCTCCTTACCTTCTGGCTGGCCTACAGCCATATCACAAACACACGTTCCATACTGCAAGAAGGCACAACGGATGCCGCACTGGCCGACCAACTGACGACCCAGTTGGATAACCACCTGATGTTGATGCTCGGGGTCACCCTGCTGAGTGTCGTGGCAGCGATCGGCATCATGCTCTACATGCGGCACCTGTTTCTGCATCCCATACAGGGGATCACCGATATCCTGAGCGGTATCACCGAAAAGGACGGCGATATCTCGGCCACACTGCCGATCACCACCCAGGATGAGATTGCTGAAATGGCACGCAGCTACAATCGATTTGCGGAAAACCTTCGCAATATCATCGACAAAACCCGCCGCCGTACCGTCAGCGTCGCGCTGGGATCAACCCGGCTGGACAAGATCATTCACTCTGCCCACCTGCGGGTCGACCGGCAGGAGATGAACGCTACACAAGTATTTCAATCCAGCAGCGAGGCAACCCGCGCCATTGATGAAATTGCCCGCCACACCAACGCCATCTCGGAACAGAACAGCGCCAATCTCGAGGTGGCCAACAGCTCATCAGAGCGCCTTGGTGCGGTAACGGAGCAGGTGGCGGCCGTCGGCAAACTGCTGGACGGGTTCAATGACACCGTCAACCTGTTGAGCAAGAACTCGGAAAATATCCGTACCATACTGACCATGGTGCAGGAGTTCTCGGACCAGACCAACCTGCTGGCGCTTAATGCCGCCATCGAGGCGGCACGGGCCGGCGAGAACGGCCGCGGCTTCGCCGTGGTGGCGGACGAGGTGCGCAGCCTCTCGCACAAGGTCAACAGCGCCACCGGCGAGATCAGTAAGAACATCAGCGAAATGTCCCTGTTGGTGGAAAACACCAAAAAGGGCACCCAGGAGATACAGAGTTATACAGAGAACACACAGACGGTGATCGGCGACACCGCCTCCCAGTTTCGCAAGATGGTGAGTGATTTTGATTCGGTCAATTCACAGCTGATTGAGATCAGCGCGGCTATCGAAGAGCTTTCGATCACCAATAAGGAATCTCACCGCAACGTCAGTGAGATCGCCGAACTGAGCAAAAACATCAAGGCCGACATGGATGATTCGGAGAAATATTCCGATGAACTGGAAGTGGCCACCGAACAGACCCAGGAACTGCTCTCCCGTTTCATCATCGGCCGCGGCGGTTTTGAAAACATGATCCTGACTGCCCGGGAGTGGGCCGCCCAGGTACAGCAGATACTCAATGAGCTGGCTTCCCGGGGCACCGATCTGTTTGATACCAATTACCAGCCCATCCCCAACACCAACCCGCAGAAATACAACCTTCCCTACGTATCCGCCTTTGAACCGCTGATCCAGCCGCTGATCGACAGCTTTATCAAGGCGCGCCCCGAGTTCATCTATGCGGTCGCCCTGGACAAGAACGGTTTCCTGCCGGCACACCACAAACACCTGTCCAAACCGATGACCGGTGACTTCGAAACTGACAATCTCAACAGCCGGCATCTCAAAATCTACAACAACAGCCGGGCGGAAAAACGCCGGGCAGCCAATACCGAACCTTTCCTGCTGCAGACCTATACCCGCGACACCGGCGAAGTGCTCAATGACTTGTCACTGCCACTCTATATCGATGGCACGCACTGGGGCGCCCTGATCCTCGGCTTCACCCCGGACCGGCTGCTGGAGCACGACTAACAGGAGCGGGTAAGCATGGCCGCGCGTGGATAGCCGGAGGTGTTATCCACGCTCACCGACAAACTTCGGTATACTGCCCCGCCAGGAAGTGTGTCAGGCAGGCTGACGCCGGCGGCGACAGGTAAACACCCATGCAGATTCAGTGGTACCCGGGCCACATGCACAAGGCCAGCAAGCAGATCAAAGAAAACCTGCCGAATGTCGATGTCATTATCGAGGTGCTGGATGCACGCATCCCCTACAGCAGCACCAATCCCATGCTCGCCACCCTGCGGGGCGACAAGCCCTGCATCAAGGTCCTGAACAAGAGTGATCTGGCTGACCCTGTAATGACGGAACAGTGGCAGCACTGCCTGGAGCAGGAACAGGGGGTAAAAAGCCTGGCCATCAGCTGCCAGCAACCGGCTACACTGAAACAGCTTCTGCAACTCTGCCGCCAACTGTTTCCGGCAAAAGCCAAAAGCGTCAAGGGCATTCACGCCATGATTGTCGGGATTCCCAATGTCGGCAAGTCGACCCTGATCAACATCCTGGCCAACCGCACCATTGCCAAGACCGGTAACGAACCCGCCATCACCAAGGCACAGCAGCGCATCAATCTGGGTGACGGCATTGTCCTTTCCGACACCCCCGGGGTACTCTGGCCCAATATTGAAAACCGTAACAGCGGCTATCGCCTGGCCACAACCGGTGCGATCAAGGAGACGGCCATGCAGAATGACGATGTGGCCCATTTTGCCGCCGAGTATCTCCTGTCGGCCTATCCGGACAATCTCCAGCAACGTTATTCCCTGGCGCAGATCCCCGGGACCGAGCAGGAACTGCTGGAACTGATCGGCCGAAAGCGGGGTTGCCTGCGCAGTGGCGGCAGGGTGGACATGGAGAAGGCGAGCAAACTGCTGCTGACAGAACTGCGCGCCGGCAACCTGGGACGAATCACCCTGGAAACGCCGCAGATGATGGAGCGGGAGCAGGAAGAGACCCGGCGCATCCAGGCGGAAAAGGTCGCCAAACGTGCAGCCAGGAAAGCGCGCCGGTCGCCAAAAGGGTGATTGAATCCGCTGCGACCCTGCGGGCCCCGCTATCGGTCTGCACGGCGCCAATCGCCTGCCACTGCATATTTTACGGGGTTGAGATAAGCGGCAAGAATCGGCAAACTGCAGACCCATAAGACAGCGTCGGATCAAGGTCCGTCAGCTTCACCAAACTGCTGGACCGCTGTGATGCGACCTGATCCCAGCCCCGGCCACAATTTCAGACTCGTTGATGAATAACTCACAAGAATCATTCATAACCGGATTTTTCAAGCTCGAATCCGCCGGCGGCATTATCCTCATGGTCGCCGCGGTTTTCGCCATGATTTGCGCCAACACGCCGTTGCAGTCTTACTACTCCCTGATCCTGGATACCCCGGTGGAGATCCGTATCGGCGCATTCGGAATCGCCAAACCGCTGCTGCTGTGGATCAACGACGGTCTGATGGCGGTGTTTTTTTTCCTGGTAGGACTGGAACTGAAAAGAGAGCTGATTGAAGGTGAGCTGGCCGACCGACGCAACATCATCCTGCCGGGCATCGGCGCCATCGGCGGCATGGCGGTACCCGCAGCGATCTATATCTTTTTCAATCTGGACGACAGCACCGCCATGGCCGGCTGGGCCATCCCGGCCGCGACCGATATAGCCTTCGCGCTGGGGGTTCTGATGCTGTTGGGATCACGCGTTCCCACGGCCATTAAAATCTTCCTCACTTCGCTGGCCATCTTTGATGATATCGGCGCCATTCTGATCATCGCGGTCTTCTACACCGCAAAAATATCCCTCAGCTCCCTGATCGTGGTCGCCTGCTGTATTCCGCTGTTGTTGCTGTTCAACCGGCGCCAGGTCGAGTCGAAGAGCCTGTATATGCTGGTGGGTATCATCATGTGGGCCGCCATGCTGAAATCCGGTGTGCACGCCACCCTGGCCGGGGTGATTCTGGCCATGTTTATTCCGATGAAATCGAAGAGCGACCCGCAACACTCTCCGCTCAAGGAGATGGAGCATGATCTGCACTCCGTTGTAGCCTTCTGGATACTGCCGATATTCGCTTTCGCCAATGCCGGCATCACGCTTACCGGCGTCGGCATGGAGCAACTGCTGCATGATGTACCGGTGGGTATCGCCCTGGGTCTGTTCATCGGCAAGCAGCTGGGGGTGTTCGGTTTCTGCTGGCTGGCCATCAAGCTTAGCCTGACCCGCCTGCCCAGCGGCATCTCCTGGGGTTCACTGTACGGCACCGCCGCCCTGTGCGGCATTGGCTTTACCATGAGCCTGTTTATCGGTTCGCTGGCGTTTGAGGAGACCGATATCAATCTCATTTTCGACGAGCGGCTCGGTATTATTATCGGTTCGCTGGCTTCCGGTCTAATGGGGTATCTGGTGTTGCGGCGCAGCCTGCCGAAATCATAGAGGCGGTACGGCACCTGCCCCTACCCTAATGAACGAACCGATGTGTCCGTAGGTTGGGAAGAGCGGAGCGAACCCCAACGAATGAGGGTACCGTTTGACGCCACATGTTGGGGTTCGCGGGCTCACCCCAACCTACGGGCTACCGGCCTAAAATCGTAAGGGCATGGGTTCGCGTTGCGTAGAAACGGCTATGGTAACAACACCGTCGCGCCGGTGGTTTTCCGCGCCTCCAGGTCACGGTGCGCCTGCGCCACATCGGCCAGCGGGTAGGTCTGACCGATTCTGACCTTGACCGCCCCGGACTGCACCGCATCGAACAGGTCACCGGCACACTGATCCAGCAGTTCGCGACTGCGGATATAGGTGGCCAGGGTCGGCCGCTGAATATAGAGCGAGCCTTTCTGTGCCAGCAATCCAATATTGAAATCGCTGATCGGGCCGGAGGCATTGCCGAAGCTAACCAGGGTGCCGGTGGGGCGCAGTGAATCGAGGGAAGCCGTCAGCGTCGCCTTACCGATTGAGTCATAGACGGCCGCCACACCCGCGCCACCGGTAATGTCCCGCACCCGGGCGGCCACGTCCTCATCTTTATAGAGGATGGTGTGATGGCAACCGTGCTCCTGCGCCAAGCGGGCTTTCTCCGGACTACCGACACAGCCGATCACCGTGACACCCAGATGATTGGCCCACTGACTGAGCAGCGTACCAACACCGCCCGCCGCCGCCATTACCAGGATGGTGTCGCCGGCCTGCACCGGGTAGGAGCTCTTGAGCAGATAGCGCGCTGTCATCCCCTGCAGCATCATGGCCGCGGCGGTCTGGTCCTCAATGCCATCTGGCAGTTTAACCAGCTTGTCGACACTTATCGTTCGTTCGTTGCAGTAAGCGCCCAGGTCCATGGCGTAGGCCACCCGGTCACCGGTGGAAAATCCTTCGACATTCGGCCCGACCGCCTCAATGACACCGGCCGCCTCCATACCCAGGGTCTGGGGAAAAGCACCCAGCGGATAGAGCCCGGTGCGCTGATAGACATCAATAAAATTCAGGCCAATGGCGCTGTGCCGGAGCCTGACTTCCCCCGCCGCCGGATCACCAGCCGTCACGGTCTCCAGGGTCAGGACCTCCGGCCCGCCATATTGATGGATACGTATTGCGCTGTTCACGGGCTCTCCTCCGGCTTGACTGGATATCTGTCATACAAGTGTAACGGCATTGAACCGGTATACCAGCAAAAACTGATATCCCCGCCAGAGAGAGCGGAATGGAACGGTAATGGCCCCGAACTTCAGGCTATTTCAGGGTGGAAATAATCTCTGCCTCAACCGCGTCAAGATCCTTGTGCCGGACATCTTTCCCTTTCACCAGAAAGACTACATAGCGACTGATGTTTTTGGCATGCCCTCCAATACGCTCAAGCGCACGCAATCCCAGCACCACATCCACCATATGTCCGACACTGCGGGAGTCCTCCATGATAAAGGTGGAGAGACGACGCAGTGCGGAGCGGAAATCATCCGACACAATACTGTCGCGCCGGATCACGTCCATCGCCCGATTCAGATCCAGATCGTCAAAGGCATTGACCGAATCCTCAACCATCCGGTTGACGAAATCGGCCATTTTGTTCAGATCATCCAGCAGATGGCGATTGGGTGGAATAACATCCCCATCATAAAAACGAATGGTCAGACGCGCCAATCGCCGTGCCTGATCACCTATCCGTTCCAGGTCACCGACTATCTTTGCCACGGTCATAATCTCCCGCAGATCACGCGCCACCGGCTGACGCTTGGCTATCAGGCGGATAATCTCCTCGTCCGCCTTGATATCCAGCGCGTCGATCTCCCGATCACTGACAATCACGGCCCGGGCCAATTCGACATCCTCATCCTCCAGCGACCGGGCCGCTTCCCTTACCTGTCTACAGGCCAGGTCCTTAATCTGGATCACCAGCTGATGGAGGTGATTCAGGTCCTTGTTGTAGCTGCTGACGATATGGCCGTCGGTCATCTCATTCATACCTTATCCGAACCTTCCGGTGATGTAGTCCTCCGTCAGGCGGTGACGGGGATTGGTGAAAATATCATCCGTCTTGCCCACTTCGACCAACTCGCCGAGATGGAAGTAGGCGGTGCGCTGGGAGACCCGTGCCGCCTGCTGCATGGAGTGGGTAACAATGGCGATGGTGTACTGTTCACGCAGCTCATCAATCAGCTCTTCGACCCGGGCGGTGGCGATCGGATCGAGCGCGGAACAGGGTTCATCCATCAGAATCACTTCGGGGGCAACCGCAATGGTGCGCGCGATACAGAGGCGCTGCTGCTGGCCACCCGAGAGACCGGTACCCACCTCGTCCAGGCGATCCTTTACCTCGTCCCACAGGCCGGCCTTCAACAGCGACTGCTCGACAATCTCATCCAGCTCGCTTTTGCTGCCGGTCAGACCGTGAATGCGCGGACCGTAGGCCACGTTGTCATAGATCGATTTGGGAAACGGATTGGGCTTTTGAAACACCATGCCCACCTGGGCGCGCAGCGGCACCACATCCAGGCCACTATCATAGATATCCTGATCATCCAGGCGGATCTCACCCTCTACCCGGCAGATATCGATCGTGTCGTTCATCCGGTTCAGGCAGCGCAGAAAGGTGGACTTGCCGCAGCCGGACGGACCGATCATGGCGATCACTTCATTTTTGCCGATATCCAGGCTGACGTTGTTGATCGCCAGCTTGTCACCGTAATAGACATTGACATGGCGGGCGGTCATGCGCGGGTCGATGGCGGTGATATCACCCACCGTGCCATTGATCGCCCGTGAGTCATCCGCGACCGGGCTGAAGCCCGCGGCAATGACGCCCGCCGGTGCGGTGACCGTACCCATGGAGTCTGGCGTTACACTTAACATTTCGTCACTCCTGTTCTGCATTCAGTTATCTACTCTGTTTTTTAACCGTCTTAACTTGTTCACTAAAATCAGTTACCAGCGACGCTCAAACCGCTTGCGCAAGATAACCGCGATCACGTTCATCAGTATCAGGAAGCCCAGCAGCACCATGATGGCCGCCGAGGTCTTCTCCATGAAGGCCCGCTCCGGACTGTCGGCCCAGAGAAAGATCTGTACCGGCAACACCGTGGAGGGATCGAGTGCACCGCCGGGAATATCCACGATGAAGGCGACCATGCCGATCATCAGCAGCGGCGCGGTCTCGCCCAGCGCCTGAGCCATACCGATGATGGTGCCCGTCAGCATGCCGGGCATGGCCAGCGGCAGCACATGGTGAAACACCGTCTGCATGCGCGACGCACCGACACCCAGCGCGGCTTCACGTATTGACGGCGGCACCGACTTCAAAGCCGCCCGGCTGGCGATGATGATGGTCGGCAGAGTCATCAGGGTCAGCACCATGCCGCCCACCAGTGGCGCCGACCGGGGCAGCCCGAAAAAGTTGATGAACACCGCCAACCCCAGCAGACCAAACACGATGGAGGGCACCGCCGCCAGGTTGTTGATATTGACCTCCACCAGGTCGGTCCAGCGGTTGCGCGGGGCGAACTCCTCCAGATAGACCGCCGCCGCCACTCCGATCGGGAATGACAACAGCAAGGTGACAATCAGGGTATAGAGTGAGCCCATCACGGCACCACCAATGCCGGCCAGTTCCGGCTCGCGTGAGTCGCCACCGGTAAGGAAGGTCAGATTGAACTGTTTTTCTATCGCCCCGGTCGATTCCAGCTGTTCGACCCAAGCCACCACGCGATTATCGAGACGCCTCTCCGACTCCGGCAGCCGGCGATCGATATATCCCTTCACCAGCATGTCGATATCATCATCCACCGGCAGCCAGAGCTGCTCGCGGGTACCGATCAGGCCGGGATCCGCCATGACCCGCCGGCGCAACTCCAGAAAGGCTCCACTGCTGAGCATGCCATAGAGTTCGCGCTTCTCCCCGCGCCCCTGCACGGCAGGGAAAAGCGCCCGCAGCGAAGACTTGACCAGGGCGGCGTAATCTGCCGATGAGAGGGTCGCGGGATCGCGCGCCCCGGTTGGATCAATCACCTCCGCACGGTAGTCGATCTCCAGCAGAATACGGGTCTGCTGAAAAGCGCTGTAACCGTTGCCGATGATGTTCAGGAACATCAGACCGACAAACAGCAGGCCCAGCAAAACCGCGCCGAGACCAAACCGGCGGAAACGGCGCTCCCGGTTATAGCGCTGCTTGAGAGTGGCATTGACCCGGTCAATGGTTCGCATCTGTTCAACTGCCGGCTTATTCATAGGCTTCCCGATACCTTCTCACCACATGCAGGGCGACCACGTTGAGAACCAGGGTGATCAGGAACAGCAGCAGACCCAGGGCGAATGCCGCCAGCGTCTTGGGACTGTCAAACTCCTGATCCCCCACCAGCAGGGTGACGATCTGCACCGTTACCGTGGTCACGCTCTGCAACGGATTGGCCGTCAGATTAGCCGACAGACCCGCCGCCATTACCACGATCATGGTCTCTCCGATGGCCCGGGAGACCGCCAGCAGAATGCCGCCGACAATACCCGGCAACGCGGCAGGCAGGATCACCTTGCGCACGGTTTCAGAATGGGTGGCACCAATTCCCAGGGAGGCGTCGCGCATGGTCTGGGGTACCGCATTAATCACATCATCGGACAGGGAAGAGATGAACGGGATAATCATAATCCCCATCACCAAACCGGCCGCGAGGGCGCTCTCGGAAGAGACATCAAGCCCCAGCAGCGCGCCGTTGTTGCGGATGAATGGGGCCACGGTGAGGGCGGCAAAAAAGCCGTACACCACCGTCGGAATACCCGCAAGGATCTCCAGTAGCGGCTTGGCCCAGGCACGGAAATGCGCTCCGGCATATTCGGAAAGATAGATGGCGGACATCAGTCCGATCGGTACCGCCACCAGCATGGCAATCAGGGCGATCAGCAAGGTACCGGCAAACAGCGGAATCACGCCAAAGGCACCCGAAGAGCCGACCTGATCCTCGCGGATAGCCATCTGCGGGCTCCACTCCAGGCCGAACAGAAACTCCGTGATGGGCACCGTCTCAAAGAACCGGATCGCCTCGAACAGTACCGACAGTACAATACCCAACGTGGTGAAGATGGCGATGGTGGAGCAGCCCACCAGTAGCCACTTGACCACCGATTCCACCCGATTGCGCGCCCTGAATTTGGGTGTGATCAGGCGCCACCCCAGGGACAGGCCGGCCAGCGCCAGGCTCAGTACCACGACCACGGATGCGGCGTAACCCGTCTGCTGCAGGCGCTGATAATGCGCCGCCGCCTGCTCCATGGCCGGGTTCACCTCAGCGGAAACGATATTGCCCTGGGCAAGATTCTGGATATCGTTTATGACCAGGCCCAGCTGTGCCGGCGGCAATGCACGCTCCATTTCCGGCAGATCCGAGATCACCAGGTCCCGGATCACCCCGGGCTGCAGCGAAACCCATAGAAACAGCACCAGCAGCGCCGGCAGCCCGCACCAGAGCGCGGTGAAGAAACCGTAATAGGCAGGCAGTGAGTGAAGGGCGCGCACGCCACCGGAACCCGCAACCAGTCGCCGGGAGCGGCGCACGCCCAGCCAATAGGCGAGCACCATCAGGCCAAGCAATATCAAAATGAGTAGGGTGTTAGACATAGTACTTCAGCAACAGCTACTTCCTGGCTTATGCACGACAACACCCTCTGCCGATTCCCGGAAGAGGGCTTTGTCGCGACAGGCTATTCCCGACCGGAACAGCACTTTGCATAAGAGATAAATTTACTTGGCCAACCTGAGAATATTCAGCCCCTTGACATCGGCTGCAAACTGGCTGCGCTCCTGGTTAGGCATCGGGATCATGCCCTTGTCCACCAGGTAACCCTCTTCACCCCAGGCCTTGTCACTGGTGAACTCGGCCAGAAACTCCTGGATGCCCGGGATCTTGCCAACGTGCGCCTTCTTCACATAGAAGTAGAGCGGACGCGAGACCGGATAGCTGCCATCGGCAATCGCTTCAAAGGTGGGTGCCACATTGTCGACAATGGAGCCCTGCACCTTGTCGGCGTTCTGGTCGAGGAAACTGAAACCAAAAATACCCAATGCCGCAGGGTTACTCTCCAGTTTCTGCACAATCAGGTTGTCATTCTCACCCGCCTCGATGAAGGCGCCATCTTCGCGGATGCTGTGACAGATCCCCTTGTACGTCTTCTTGTCCTGTTTCTTCATCGCCTTGATGAAGTCGAAGGTCTTGCAGCCGCCTTCCATGGCCAGTTCCACAAAGGCGTCACGGGTGCCGGAGGTGGGCGGCGGACCCAGCACCTCGATCGCGGTCGCCGGCAGACTGGCATTGACATCCTGCCAGGTCTTGTAGGGGTTATCGATCAGCTCGCCGCCACCGTTGACATTCGGCACCTTCTTGGCCAACGCCAGAAACAGGTCACGACGGGTCAGGTTAAACTGCGGTGCGGACTTGGCATTGGCAATCACGATACCGTCATAGCCGATCTTTACTTCAACAATGTCATTTACGCCGTTGCTGGCGCAACGCTCAACCTCGGAACTTTTGATGCGACGTGACGCATTGGTAATATCCGGATGCTCAACACCCACTCCGGCACAGAACAACTTCAGGCCGCCGCCGGAACCGGTGGATTCGATCTTCGGGGTTTTGAACGCAGTGGTCTTGCCGAAGGTTTCGGCCACCACGGTGGCGAACGGGTAAACCGTGGAAGAACCGACCACGGAGATGTAGTCGCGCGAAGCGGCTTGAACGCTTGATGCGGCGGCAGCGGTCAGTGCGGCAGCCAGGATAAGACGATTGTTGATCACTGAGACCTCCAGGTCATTGAGTAATTGCTATATTCAACCTGGAGAAAATTATCGGGATGTTTTGTTACAGGAGTCTTGGTTTAGTGTTACAGATTCGTGACAGCGCACCGGACCGGCGGAAAGAGTGGTTGGCACGGATCGCTGTGTTAATCGGCGGGCATGGCCCGCCCTATGGAACCGCAAACTTCACGAAGCCACCCGGGCATGTGGAAAACAGCAGGTGAAGACGCTCCCGTTGCCCGGCTCACTCTCCACAACCAATTTCCCATCGTGCCGCGTCAGCACATGCTTGACGATCGCCAAACCGAGACCGGTACCGCCGCTCTCCCGGGAGCGGCCGACATCCACCCGGTAGAAGCGCTCGGTCAGCCGGGGAATGTGCTCCGGTGCAATCCCGATACCACTATCGGTCACGGAGAAACAGGGACCACTGCCCGACAGCCACCAGCGAATACGAATCTCCCCGCCCGCCGGGGTGTAGCGGACCGCGTTATAGACGAGATTGGCAAAGGCACTCTCCAGCTCGTGGCTGTTACCCACCAGACGCAACCGTTCATCCGCTTCCAAGCTGACTTGATGTCCGCTGTCGCCACTCAATTGGCGCGCCCCTTCCACGATTCCGCGTAACAGTGAGTAGACTCCAACTACCCCCTGCCCCTCATTATTGCGCCGCGTCTCCAGGCGGGAGAGCAGCAGCAGATCGTCTACGATCCGCTGCATGCGCAGTGTCTGCACCTGCATCTGGCCGAGGATTCGCTTCCAGGGTCCCAGAAACGCCTCGCTGCTCTCCAGCATGGTCTCCACATAACCGTGCACCACGGTCAGGGGGGTACGTATCTCATGCGAGACGTTGGCCACGAAATCGCGCCGCACGATCTCCAGTTGATGCAAACGGGTAATGTCCCGCGCCTGAAGTAAGCGCTTACCTTTGCCATAAGGAACCACCCGCACCTCAAGACTGATATTGGCATTCACCGGCGCCGGCATCTGCAGCGACCGGCCATAGTGGCCGGCATGCAGATAGTTCAGGAACACCGGATCAGAGATCAGATCATCAATCAGTGCGCCCTTGTCCCGCTTGCGATCGAGGCCGAGAAACTCCGCGGCCACACTGTTCCACCAGTCCAGCCTGCCCTCGTCATTCAGCACCAGAGTGGCGTCCGGCAGCGCGCCGGTGGATTCGAGGAAGCCGCTGAGCATGCGGTTGAGCTTGCGCTTGCGTTTCTGCCCACGGCCGGAGAGTTCATCCACCCGCTGCATGAGGGGGCGCCAGATACCGAACAGATGGGGACGAGGATGACGCTTCGGCTTGCCGAGCCAGCGGGTGAAGCGATAGAGCTGGTAGAGATGCCAGCCAAGGTAGAGCGTCAGGCCGCCCCACAGGAAAGGGATCAGGTAGCCGCTGCCCAGGCCGAGTGGAATCAGCAGCAGGGCGAAGAAACCGGCAGCGACCAGTTCACTCCGCCACGCCTGCTCCAGGCTCATCGAGCTGCAACCTGCTCCGAGAATCGATAGCCTGCACCACGCACCGTCTGGATCAGACCATCCATGTCAAAGGGTTCGAGGGCCTGACGCAGGCGTCGGATGTGCACATCCACCGTGCGCTCTTCAATGTAAACATTGGTGCCCCACACCTTGTCCAGCAGACGGGAGCGGCTGTAGACCTTCTCCCGGTGGGTCATGAAAAAGTGCAGCAGCTTGAACTCGGTCGGACCCAGCTCGATCGGCCGGTCGCCCATGGTGACGCGATAGGAGACCGGATCAAGCCGCAGGTCACCTGCCTGAACCGCCTCCTCGGTGGCGTGGGGAGCAACCCGACGCAGGATCACCTTGATGCGCGCCGCCAGCTCCTTGGGCGAGAACGGCTTGGTGACATAATCCTCGGCACCGCACTCCAGCCCGCGTACCTTGTCATCCTCTTCGCCACGGGCAGTAAGCATGATGATCGGGATATCGCGCGTCACCGGGTCCTGCTTCAGTTCACGGGTATATTCCACCCCGCTGACCCCCGGCAACATCCAATCCATCAGGATCAGATCCGGTGGCGCATCGGCCATGCGCTCCTTCGCCTTGTCCACGCTCTCTGCGCCGATCACATCGTAACCGGACTGCTCAAGTACGAACTGGATCATGTCCCGTACTGCGGATTCATCTTCAACGACCAGGATCTTTGTCGCCATACGCGTCACTCTGCCTTCTCTGATTGCCAACCGCGGGTTGTGTGAAGCGAATATTACACCGTCACAACATTACAGTTTGATGACAACCCGGCAGGCAGATTCGGCTGGATCAAGACAATACAGGCAGTGAGTAGTTACCAACTGAACAGTACCCACTGGGGAATGGAGATATTCCCCGGGCGCGCCTCTTCACGCACATCCAGCACGCCATCGCCGTTATTGTCCAGCAGATAGTAGGCCGGGCCGGCGATCGGGGTGATCTTCACCATATAGAGCCGGCCGTTGATACGGTACTCCTCGGTAGTGCCCTTCTCGCTCTCGATAATGGTCACCTCCGGCTCCAGCACCTCGCCGCTCTCCACCTTGGGCGGCAGATCCGGAGGCTCGGGCTGTGCGGCGGACTCCTGCGCCAGGAGCATGTGTGGCGCCACCAGCAGAAGCAGCGTGGCCAGTAATGTTTTTTTCATCTTCTTCTCGTTTCCTTTTTCCGGGCTACCTGATCATATTAGGTATCAGACAACGCCCATGGTTTCTGAGACAGGGGTTCAAACACCAACCATTAACATCCGCTCAAACCCGGCAAAAGGATAGGCGGCAGCCGTTAATATGACGTTACCCTAATGGTAATTTTAGCGGCCCCTGGGTGTTTTTTCTGAACCGCGCCCGGACCTGACGGGAAAACGCCGGAAGCGGAATCATATTACAGTTCCAGAAGGATTTCCTGCTCGGAAAATGAGGGTTCAAAACCGCGCGATTCATAATGGGCGAAAATGGCATCCACCACCTCCTGGGGCTCTTCGCAAAGCTGCACCAGTTCCAGGTCGCTGGCGGATATGGTGCCGGTAGCACACATGGTATTGCGCATCCAGTCGAGCAGTCCGCTCCAGAACCCGGCGTTCACCAGAATGATGGGGATGCGCCGGGTCTTGCCGGTCTGTATCAGGGTCAGGATCTCGGCAAACTCATCCAGGGTACCGAAACCACCCGGCATCACCACATAGGCCGAGGCGTATTTCACGAACATTACCTTGCGGGAGAAAAAATGTTTGAAGTGCAGGGAGATATCCTGATAGGGATTGGGCTGCTGCTCCTTCGGCAGCTCAATGTTGAGCCCCACACTGGGCGCCCGTCCCCGATGCCCGCCCTTGTTCGCCGCTTCCATAATACCGGGACCGCCACCGCTGACCACCGCGAAGCCGCTCTCTGACAGCAGATAGGCAATCTGCTCCGCTTTCAGATAATCCGGGCTCTCCCTCCCGGCCCGCGCCGAACCAAAGATACTGACCGCCGGCCAGATACCTGAAAGCTGTTCAAAACCCTCGACAAACTCGGCCATGATCTGGAATACCTTCCAGGACTCCCGGGAGAGTTGGCTCTGTTGCGGCCGCTCAGAGTAATCTTTGTTCTTCGCCATCTGGTCTATCCCTCATCTTTTCCGCATAATACCGGCAGTGACCCGCCAGCACTTCCACACGAACCATTAGATTCTATCCTGTTTTCTGTCCAAAGAGATGTCTGACCTGAATCCCAGCCAGCTAGAGGCTGCACGACACATCGACACCCCGCTGCTGGTGCTGGCCGGCGCGGGCTCGGGCAAGACACGCGTGATCACCCGCAAGATCGCCTACCTGATCGAGACCATCGGCATGCAGCCGCGCCACATCACCGCCGTCACCTTCACCAACAAGGCGGCACGGGAGATGAAGGAACGGGTGGCGGCGCTACTGAAAGGCAAAAACAGCAAGGGACTGAGCATCTCCACCTTCCATACCCTTGGGCTCAACATCATCCGCCGCGAACACAAACTGCTGGGATTGAAATCCGGCTTCACTATTTTTGACGCGCAGGATGCGGAGAGTCTGCTCAAGGAGCTCTTGCGCAAGGGCAAGGGAGATGACGAGGTCGCCTCCAGCTACCAGTGGCGCATCTCCGAATGGAAGAACGACATGCTCAGCCCGGAACAGGCACTGAGCCGGGCCGAGAGCGAGCTGGACCAACGCTCGGCCCTGCTCTATGCCCACTACCAGCGCTCCCTGCGCGCCTTCAACGCAGTCGATTTCGACGACCTGATCCTGCTGCCGGTGCGGCTGTTTCGCGAGTCCCCGGAGAGCCTGGAGCAGTGGCAGAACCGCATCCGCCACCTGCTGGTGGACGAGTACCAGGACACCAATCTGAGCCAGTATGAGCTGGTCCGGCAACTGGTCGGCGTGCGCCAATCCCTCACCGTAGTGGGCGATGATGACCAGTCGATCTACGCTTGGCGCGGCGCCCGACCGGAGAACCTGATTCGCCTGAAGGAGGATTTCCCGCGCCTCAAGGTGGTCAAGCTGGAGCAGAACTACCGCTCCTCGGGGCGCATTCTCGGGGCGGCCAACACCCTGATCGCCAATAATCCCCATGTGTTTGAAAAACGCCTCTGGTGTGACCTGGGCCCCGGTGAACCGATCCGCGTCATGAGTTGCAAAAACGAACTGAATGAAGCGGAAAAAGTGGTCTCGGAGATCATCCACCACAAATTCACCTCCGGCGCCGCCCACGGCGATTACGCCATCCTGTATCGCGGCAATCACCAGGCCAAGCTGTTCGAGTCCGCCCTGCGTCAGCACAACATCCCCTACTTCCTGAGCGGCGGCACCTCCTTCTTCAGCCGCGCCGAGATCAAGGATGTGATGGCCTACCTGCGCCTGCTGGCCAACCCGGATGATGACGCCGCCTTCCTGCGCATCGTCAACACCCCACGGCGCGAGATCGGTGCCAGTACCCTGGAACGGCTCGGCAACTACGCCACCGAGCGGGACGCGGGCCTGCTGGCCGCCTGCGACGAACTGGGGCTGGAGCAGCACCTCTCGGCCCGGCCGCTGGAACGCCTGCGCGAATTTGCCGGTTGGGTCCGACAATTCCAGCAGAGGGCGGAGCGGGACCATCCGGTAGAGACCGTGCGCGACATGCTCAGGGAGTTGCAATACGAGGACTGGCTGTATGAAAAGGCCTCCAGCGACAAGGTGGCGGAGCGGCGCTGGGAGAATGTGCTGGAACTGGTGCAGTGGCTGGATCAGCTGCACAAGGGTGACCGGGTGGGCGAAAGCCTGACCGAGATGGTGAACCACCTTGCCCTGCAGGATATCCTGGAACGGCAGGACGACGACAGCGGTAACGACCAGGTCCACCTGATGACCCTGCACGCCTCCAAGGGCCTGGAGTTTCCCCATGTCTTCCTGGTGGGCATGGAGGAGGAGCTGCTGCCCCACAAGAGCAGCATCGAAGAGGACAATATCGAGGAGGAGCGGCGCCTCGCCTACGTGGGCATCACCCGGGCCCAGCGCACACTCACTATCAGTTTTGCCGAGAAACGCAAACGCTTCGGGGAGATAATCGCCTGTGAGCCAAGCCGCTTCCTGGGCGAACTGCCGGAAGCCGACCTGAAATGGGAGGGACGACAGGGTGACAGCCTGTCCAAAGAGGAGAAACAGGAACGGGGCAATGCCCACCTGGCCAACCTGCGCTCCCTGCTGGGTAAATAGACAGGTCCATGGGATAAACGAAGCACGTCATCAAACTAAAAAGGGCATGCCATGGCATGCCCTTTAACCTGCCATCGGCCTGGTTGTTTAGCGCGGCTGCTGACTCAACCAGCCGGAGATCGCCTTCATATCCTCTTCGGAAACGGACGCCATAATTCCCTTCATCGCCGCAGTCTGCCCATTATTGCGGGCACCGCTCTTGATATCTTTCATCTGGTTGAAAATGTACTGCTCGGGAAGCGCGGCCACCTTGGGATAGGTGGACATGATGGGGGTCTTGCCGTCTGCCCCATGGCAAGCGGCACAACCCTTGGCTGCATACAACGCCGCACCGGGGTCAGCGGATGGAGCCGGCGCGGCGGCTGCCGGGGCTGGTGCTGCGGTAGCTGGTGCTGCCGGAGGCGCTGCGGCGGCAGGAGCAGCCTCACCCCGGGGCAGACTGCTCAGCCAGGCCGCCAGCACTTTCATATCCTCTTCGGAAACAGCCGCCATAATCCCTTTCATGACCGCGCTCTGGCCGTTGTTGCGGGCGCCGCTCTTGATGTCTTTCAATTGATTCAGAATGTACTGTTCAGGCAGGGCGGCTACCTTCGGATAGGTGGACATAATGGGCGCCTTGCCCTGGGCGCCGTGACAGGCGGTACAGCCCTTGGCCGTATAGAGTGCCTCAGCCGGATCGGCCGGTGCGGCTGGCGCTGCCGCGGTCGGGGTTGCGGCCGCAGTGGATGTGGCTGCGGACTGAGCCTGCCCCTCTACCGCGACCTGGCCGACCGGCTTGATACGCTCGATCACCTCGGTCCGATCCTGCGCCATCAGCGGGTTACTCATAACCAGGACGGCAATACCCGCCATAGTCATACTTTTCATATGGGAAACAGCTTTAGGGCTCACAATCTAACTCCTCATACATCGGGATCATATGGATGGGCGTCTGACGCCATACATTGGCCCGCCCCGGATTTAACAGGGCGCAGTATAACGACAACCGTAATAAAGATCGACTGTCAACCCGGTATCACCGCCCGGAAACGGGGGAGATGGGATAGACGTGCCGGGTACCTCAGGGTAAGATACGCCCTCTTCGCCCACCGCAGCGAAAAAACGGTGGGAAGGAATCTCAAGCGCCCGTAGCTCAGCTGGATAGAGTACTGCCCTCCGAAGGCAGGGGTCACAGGTTCGAATCCTGTCGGGCGCGCCATCTTTTCAAAGGTGTGTACCGAGCACATAGGTCACACTTTATACCGGAGAGATAGGTAACACTTCGGTCAAGAAAGGGTTGGGCGCTGGCTCAACCCTTTCTTCGTTTTCATCAAAAAATCCTAAGTCATATTTCATAAAGCTGACAAGCCAAATTTTGTCACTGACCTCGCGAATACCCACATATTGACCGGCGAACACCGTACTGAGATTAATTTTTCGGCGGCCGATGCAGATACGTCCGCACTTCGTGATTTTTACGGTGCGATCATGAAAAGGGTATTCAGGTACTTCGGGAACGCGATATTCACGGGTGGAAGGTGTATACAGCTCACCGGGGTACTTCATGCCCAGTGCCTGGTGAGGGCGCTGGTTATTGTAGACCTCTAAAAATTGGTCAAATCGTTCTTGCTGCTGAAGAAAATTGAACGCAGGCGGCTTAGTGGCCTCCTTCTTCAGTGTTAAATGCATGCGCTCATGCCGCCCGTTCTGCTGCGGTTGTCCCGGCTGAATCCGCTCGATAGCGATGCCCAGGCGCAACCACCAGACGGAGAGTCGGCTCAGACCAAAAAGCGCATTGGGCGAGGCGAAAGGCACGCCGTTATCGGTGCGGATAGCCTGCGGTAAGCCAAATTGTTTAAAGGTCCGCTCAAAGACAGGAAAAGCGCCGACTTCCTTGGTGGACTCCAAGCCTTCACAGGATAGTAGATATCGTGAGGCGTAATCCGTCATGGTTAGCGGATAGCAATAACAGCGATTGCCTAACAGGAATTCGCCCTTGAAATCGGCACACCAGAGTCCATTGGGGGTTTGACTGTCACGTAGCGAGGTGCCTTGAGCCTTTGGGTGGTGCCGTTTTCTGCGTGTGACCAGGCCGTGTCGATCAAGCACGGCATGGACCGTACTCTTGGCTGGCGGCCGAATCATTGGATAAAGGCGAATCAGTTTCTCGCGGATTTTAGGTGCGCCCCAACTCTTATGTTCCGTCTTGATCTTGAGAATGGCGCGTTCAATTTGGAAGGGCAATTTATTGGCATGCCGATAGGGGCGTTTGCTTTGGTCCTCCAGCCCTGCTAATCCTTCATTTTTATAGCGATTGAATAGCTTATAACCTGTTTTACGGGAAATGCCGAACTCCCGGCAAAGGGGAGCCATTTTTTCACCGTCAAGCAGACGGGCAACAAATCTAAGGCGTTCTTCCATACGGTTACACTCTTTCCAGGGCATTTGAGATTCCTCCCAAATACCGTCATGTGTAACCTATGTCTCCGGTATCGTCTGTAACCTATGTGTCAGGTAGCACAAAAGACTTACCAACACTCCGAGCACCAGAAGTTCCTCATTGGCGCACCTTTGGCACAATGAGCGTTTGCTATTGGGTCAATTCAAAAGCGCGGTACAGCTATCGCAACCTGTCGAAGCAAAAAAACAGATCGAGCATAGCCGCTGAATTTTTCACCAAAACCCTGAACACAAACTCATAGCACCGCAGAAAACCGGGATCCCCGGACTAATCAGCAGCGCCCTTTTTTCCTCTGGCCAGGTGGGCAGTGGTACGCGCCAGGATGGCCTCCACGCGGCGCACTGCTCTCATATCGTACTGCGGGAGGCGGGGAAGAGCGACCGGACTCTTCCTCGGTGTTAACCGCTGTTCCGACTGCCGCACCGAGTGCACCCCCGATAATCGCACCGTCACGACCACCCACCTCGTTGCCAATTGCGGCGCCAGCAGCACCACCAAGACCACCACCAATCGCGGCGTCCAGGGTTGAACTGTCTGCGGTTGCTTCAACGGCAACCAGGGCGATGGAGAAAATCAGGTATTGTAATTTCATCGTATTCTCAGGATCCCAGATCAAAGTAACGGAACGCCCTTATGTTATCCCCATTAACCATTGAACCATAGAGACCCTTGTCACAATCAGGCACCCACACCATGACCTGGAGCATTTGCCGATAATCCGTTCGATCCCGCAAATTCCATCGCCACTACCGCATGGCTACACAGACAATTCCATGCGATACAACGCCAGAAACGACCGGACCCATTAGCGAGACGATAAACCCGGTCCGGTCGCGTACTAAATAATCGCTCTGAACGGACAAGCACCCTTCACCACCAAGTACACTCCCTTTACTATCAACGGCTATCCGTCTGATCTATCCTAAAGACTCGCCAGTTACCAGATATTAACAGTCGGCAGTCGCGGCCACGCCGACACCCAGAACCCGATTAACAAGTCTTCGCCAATAAATAACGGAATCCGGATGTCCCACGCTGTTGATATAAAAACCTTGTCGCTTACCGCACTGACCATGACGGCCTTTGCCGCCAACTCCCTGCTGTGCCGACTGGCCCTGGGAGAACAGGCCATCGACGCAGCCAGTTTTACCACGGTGCGCCTGACCTCGGGCGCCTTGATGCTTTGGCTGATCATGCATCTACCCAGCACCACCCAGGAACAGCCACTTAAAAGCGACTGGCTGGCAGCACTCATGCTGTTTATATACGCGGCCACCTTCTCCTTTGCCTATATCACACTCAGCGCGGGTACGGGCGCACTGATCCTGTTCGGCGCGGTACAACTAACCATGTTTTTTTTCGGACTACGCAGCGGTGAGCCATTCTCCGGTCTCTCCTGGCTCGGTCTGACAGTGGCCCTGACAGGGCTGGTTTACCTAGTGTCACCCGGGGTTACCGCCCCTGAACCGATCGGCACTATCCTTATGGTAATCGCGGGCATCAGTTGGGGCGTCTACTCATTGCGAGGTCGCGGTGTATTCAACCCCTTGCAGTCCACGGCCCACAACTTTCTGCTTGCGGTACCGCTGGGACTGCTGCTGAGTATTATGTTTATCGACAACTTGCACTTTAGTACCCGGGGATTGGCGATTGCCATCATCTCGGGCGCTATTGCCTCGGGGCTTGGCTATGTCGTCTGGTATGCAGCCCTGCGTGAACTGAAGGCCACCACTGCTGCAACCGTGCAACTCTCGGTACCCGTCATCGCGGCCTTCGGCGGCGTATTGCTATTGTCCGAGGCAATCACCCTGCGATTGCTGATCGCTTCGGCGGCCATTCTTGGCGGTATTGCGATCGTGGTGACACAGCGCAGCACCTCTTAAACCAATGGTCTATTTTTGTTGAGTAGCGGTTTCGGCAGACTCTGTCTGACGCGCAATAAACCGCTCGATCATGTGGGCGGACACCACGCCCACCTGCCTTGCAACCACTTCTCCCTGGGGTGAAACCAGGAAGGAGGTTGGCAATCCGGAGAGCGGGCCCAGCGCGGTCTGCTGTGAAGGGGAGGCAACCCAGACAGGATAATTGATGGAAAGCTCGTCCATAAAGATGGTTAAGGCCTCCGCATCCAGTTGTTCCATATTGATACCGATCACTACGGCATCCTTATCTTTATGCCGCGCATGAAACTGGACAAGTTCCGGTATCTCTTCCAGGCAAGGTGTACACCAGGTGGCCCAGTAATTGACCAGCCGCCATTTTCCCTGAAACTCCGCCAGCGACCGTTGATTGCCCTGCAGATCATAGACTGGCTGCTCTTCCGCACATGCATCAGATAGCAGTGCGAGGCAGAAAATCAGCAAACTGTAACGCGTTATTCGTCTCATGATTGACATCTTTATCATCTGGATAACCTGATCAACGCTATCGCGTCTTTTTCCCGACTCTATTTTTTGCGTTGTCAGCGGGATGTTTTCACTACATTGAGAGGGAATATTTCAGGTTGAAACTCAACCGGATCGGCAAACTGATGGAGTCAGGTGACGCCGGCAGGGGCAAGGCTTTTTGCATCGCGCGCTGGGTCGCCTTGTTGAGCAAATTATGCCCCCCCTTAACCTGCAGATCCTGTATGCGGCCATTTTCCGAGAGTGTAAAACTCACCTGCACCAATCCCTCAATACCCCGTCGCCTGGCCGGTATCGGATAATGTTTGTATTGCTCGATATGTCGCAACAACTGTGCAATATAGAGATCCTTTAACTCGGACAGAGTTGGCTGTTGAGTCACCACTGGCTGATCCGTCTCTGGCAGATCCGGCATTTTCTGCTCAACAACCGGCGCACGATCAACCACCTCCTCCTGCTTCGGAACCGGTTCCGGCTTGGGCTTGGGCTTGGGCTTGGGCTTGGGCTTGGGCTTGGGCTTGGGCTTGGGCTCCGGCTTGGGCTCCGGCTTGGGCTCCGGCTTGGGCTCCGGCTTGGGCTCCGGCTCGGGCTCCGGCTCGGGCTCGGGTTCCGGCTCGGGCTCGGGTTCCAGTTCGGGTTCGGGTTCGGGTTCTGGCTCTACCTGTTTCACCACGGGTTTTGGAGAAGGAAAGCTTATCCGAACGGGCGTTGGATCAGCTTGAGCAATTTTTTCAGGCGCACTGATAACCCGGCTCTGCCATATATCCACTATGACCAGGACATGGATGACAATAGAACAGAAAATGGCGAACAGCCGCCAGTTGATATCCCGCGCAGTCACGGCTTCTCGGTTTGAATATCCAGAGCTTCGGCACCTGCCAGACGGGCCGCATCAATAACCTGCACCGCTTTACCGAAATCTGCCTGTTGATCACCCTTTAAGCGGACAAAACTCTTTCCGGGTGAATGCAGCGCGCCCCGCAGCACTTCCGTCAAATCAGTCAACTCCGTAACGCTTCCATCCACCAGCAATTGTCCATCTGGCGTCAGTGTCACCGTTACATATTTGCTGTCCTCCAGCGGCTCACTGCTGCTGGCTTTTGGCAATTGGATATCAATCCGCTCCTCCTCGATGAAGTGGGCGGTCAACATAAAGAACACCAACAATAGAAAGACGATATCGATCAGCGGTGTCAGGTTGAGCACCACATTGGAGTGTCGTCTGGGTTCAGACGCCATCCGTTATCCCTTCCCAATGATGCGGCTGTTCCGACGGGGCATGATAGGCCTGCGCCTTTCCCCTGCGCTCCAGCAACAGGGCGATAGTTGTTTCCATTGATTGATTACGCCGTTCCACCGCACCCTCAAGGAAATGCAGCAAAATCAACAACGGAATGGCGACAGCCAACCCTACGCCCGTGGTAATCATCGCTTCCCAGATGCCACCGGCGAGTGCCTGGGCATCCACTTTACCCCCCGCCTGCTCGATGACCATGAACGCCTTGATCATGCCGGTAATGGTACCCAGCAGGCCGAGCAGCGGTGCGGTATTACCCAGAATACCCAGGGTACGAAGCCCATACTCCATGCGCTGTAGTTCGTCACTTCGCACACGATTACCTACGCTGCGCAGATCTTCCACTTCACCTGCATCCGCATTCGTGATCGCCTGCACAATCCGGTACTCGGGGCCTGGCTTCGCATCCGAGTTATCTAGCTTCTCCGGCTGATCGAGCAGGCATCTCAGATTTTCCTGCAACGCCCGGGGGAGTCTGCGTTGTCGCAAAAACAGCAGCGATCGTTCCAATACAATGGCCAGACCGATTGCAGAATAGCAGACCAGCAACCAGACAACGGGTCCACCCTTGGTTAGTAATTCAGCCATACTCATGGTGCTATCCATCCCATTGCTGTCCCCAGGCCCATAATGAGCAGCAGTCCGACGCTGGCGTTTTCCAAAGAGTTACCCCAGCGGCTCAAATGTTGTTTTAGCTGTTGCCCGAAATGGGCAACACCCAATGAAAAGACCAGTGTTGGTATCAATACCGCACCGATACCGAAGCCAGCCCCAAGCATCATGCCAGCGGCTGCGCTACCGGTGGTTGCCGACGCCAAAATAACGGTAGTGAGTGGCGCGCAGGGATTAAGCGCCATGCCGGCACCCATTAAAAACAACCCACTCGGTAACGCTGGTTCCGACCTGCCCGAAACAGGCGGGGAAACTTCCACCGGGTCAGCACCTCCATGCCTTGAGTTACAACTCAATTGACGTTTATGCCGCCGCCAGATCAACGAAAGCGCCACCGTAATGGTGGCCCCGCCCAGCACCCAGCGCACCCAGGGCGCGGCAATCCAGTCCTGCACGATCAGTCCAAGAAAACCGGAAAAGGCACCCAGCAAGGCATAACCCGTAAGGCGGCCGGCGGAAAAGGGCAGCAGAATTCTCCAGGCGCTGCGGATGCCGTCGCCGGTAGCTGTGAATACCGGCCCCAGGTAAGGAAGGCAGGCAATATTACAGGGGCCGGAGCCAAAACCCAGACCAAGCAAAAGCACGGCGCTGAAGCTGAGTACAACCGGCTCAAGCGGCATCACGGTTCGGTCACCCCGCGTTGTTTTGTTTTTGAAAACAGCGAACGCAAGGTGCGCTTTTCCCACACGCTCTGTGCCTTTTTACGTACCTTGAAATATTGCGGATCGGCCTTGAAGACCGGAAACATGGCATATTTCAGCTTCAGCACATCCTTGTCGGGACAAAACTCCACGCAACGACCACACAGTGTGCAATCCTCAAATGTGACATCCTTCTTGACCATCTCCGTATGGATCTCCTTGATATCCATCGGACACGCTTTGGCACAGAGTCCGCATTTTCCGCAACGTGGCGAGGCCTCCTTGACCAGCCGCAACAACCCCACTTTCCGGAACACGGCATGCAGTGCCAACATGGGACAGATGCGGCAGAACGGTTGACGGACTGTCAGTGCCAGCGCAATCATCAGACCAAACAGAAAATCCGCGATCAGGGTAAGCACGATGGTTGTTGTGCTCGCGGAATCGACCACCAGCTGGCTGGCGTCGCCATTGGCCAGGGTGGTGAGAATCCGGCTGGGACAGATCTTGCAGAACGGATCGCCCAGATCATGATTGAGATAACCCAACCCGGTCATTAACGGAAAGCCGAACACCAGCAGCGCAAGAATCGCCCACTTCACTGGCCGTGTCTTCTGTACCACGCCCGGGTCTACCGATTCTGTTCGTTGCAACCCCAGCTTCTGCCCCAGGATCTGCACCAACTCCTGGAATGTACCCAAGGGGCAAATCCAGCCACAGAACGCCTTGTTCAGAACCACAAAAAATATCAGGAATGTACCCAGGGTAATCAGCGTCGGCATCAACCCCATCAGTATATCGCCGCCCTGGTTAATTACCGGACCCAAACGGTGGTCCATCTGGTGTTGAAACGGGATCAACGCACAGAGATCCGAGCCATTCATGTCATAGGCACAACTCAATGCCGGCAGCGCACCAGTGATCTTGTCGGCCAGATAAAAACTGCCCAGGGCACTGCCGTAGACCAGCAGCAAAAAGGCCCCCAGTTGAACCAGTTTACGAATAACAGAGAGGTTTTTTATCGGGTTCATTTCGCTCCCCCTTTTTTATGGCGCGCTATACGGCGGGTTAAAAAACCACCGAACACAAACCCGATACCAGCAACCGCGACGCCCCAGGGTTTTGATTGCCAGTGCTCAGGAGACACCCGATATTCCGCAGTCAAGACACTGTTATACTGGACACCCTCAGCCTGGTACTCCGTACTGACACTGAGCTCCGCTCCGCGTTGATCCCTTTCACCCGGCACGACGTCGGAAAAATCATCCGGTATCTGGAACACCACCCGTCCCTCGCTATCCGATACCCCATTCACGGAACTGCCATTACTGGTCTGTAATACCACCGGGTGATTGGCCAGCAACTGATTCTTGTAGCGCAGAATAAATGCCGCCTCGGCCCTGGAGTAATAACGATGGTGCTCCCTCGGCAGCGGATCCGGCACTACCTCGACCGGCGTCTTAACCGCCGAAGTTAATTTGCGCGGACTCTCGCCACTGGGCTTACCTCGCATATACTCATAGCGAACGATGGCATCAACCGAATCGCCCCAATCACGTTCCACCACAATGGCGTGATAATTGTCCACGCCGGTGGGCGGAAGGGTAATCATGCCCATCTTGGGCTCGAGCTCACGTTTACCGAGATCGGGTTTCCAGAGCGTGACTACCGCCCCATCCGCGTTGGACAAGGCCAGTTTCTTGGGGCCGCGATTGTGTTGCATGGCCTGGGCGGGCGGCTTTTTTTCCGCGCCCCCGGCGGCACCTTGAGTTTGCGCCGAGGCCATGCCACTGCACCAGCCACTCACCACAAGGGCGGTAAATATCACCAGCGTCGGACGATAATTCAACCAGATCATGCGGACCCCCGTTAAAAGCTGTAGGTGTAGTTCAGCATTGCGGTACGGGGTGAACCCGCACTATAGGTTTTGTTGCCGCTGGTATCCTTTTTCACCTCGGTGGCAAAACGCTTGTCGAACAGGTTATCCACGTTCAACGACACCTTGTGCGCACCGGTCTCATAACCGAGCATCAGGCTGGTGAGAAAATCGTACCCGTCATACTTTTCCGTATTGGCGTTATCCATGTAATAACTGCCCCAGGTGTCGGCCTGGATACGCGCCCTGAAACCGGACGGGTGATCATAGTCGAGACTCAGGCTGTACTGGTGATTGGGCACGAAGGGGGTCTGGTTGCCTGAACGGTCGAAGGGAGTAAGAACCCCCATTATTCTCACAAGCTCATTGAAGTCCTGATAGCGGTAATCACTGTAGGCGTAGTTGGCACCCAGCCAGAAGTGCCGGCCCAGTGCCACATTACCGCTCAGCTCAAAGCCCTTCTTCAGGGTCTCTCCCGCATTCTGGAATTCACTCTGGTTACCAGGCTGAAGCACCGAGACAATCTCGTCTGTCACAGTGGTCCTGTAGAGGGAGAGATCAAGGTTCCAATCCTTTGCTCTGGCCTTTAAACCAATCTCCACATTGGTTGCGGTTGCCGCATCCAGATTGGAGTTGCTCTGAATTTCCGACTCCGATGGCACCTGGCCGGACTGCGCCACCATGCCGTAGACGCTTAAGGTCTTGTTCAGGGCATAGGTGGCACCCAGTTTGGGCGAGAAAAGATCAAAGCTTGTGTCTGTCTTGGTGGTGACCGGCGCGCCGAAGGTATCGTAACTTTTGGTGCCCCAGTCATATTCACCATAAGCGATCTCCTCAATATCGAAATTCATCCGGTCAAAACGGAACCCGGCGTCGATGGTCAGCCGGTCGGTCGGTCGTACCGTCTCCTGCAGGAACAGGCCAAACAGGGTGTTGGCGGAGTCCTCCGTGGATAACAAGGCACCCTTTCGATCAGAGAGAGTTCGGACAATCTGATTGACGAACGGACTTGGCCCGAAAGGTCCATCTGGATCAACAAAAACGGTGTCGACGTCCGCATACTGATATTTCTTGGACCCGTCTGTCTTGTCCAGCCGCGCGGTCACACCACCCACCAGGGTGCTGTCGCCCAACAGGTTATGGCTGTAGGCAAACTCCAGATCGGTGCCAAACACATTGGTGCCGGGATTGTCGTTGATCGCCCCGGTGACCGGATGATAGTGATCCCAGCTGTTGAAATAGAAGCGGGGCTTGAATACCAGGTCGCCGAACTCCTGCTCATAACGGGTATTGAAGAACCAGATGGTTGAATAGCGACCGCTGTGTTGCCACTGGCTGCTGGTGTTGTGCTGTTCGCCGGTGTTGCGGTAGGTTTCAAATTCAGCTTCGGTAAGCGACCCGGGCAACTGCAGGTCCGCCTGGGAATAGCTGAGTTCGGTTTCCAGCGTCGCACCGCTATCCAGCATCAACCCATGCTTCAGGCTCAACTGCTGGGTATCGAAGTTATTCCAGTCACGCCAGTTGTTATCGGCGGCCCGATGGGAGCCGGTCAGCAGGACACTGTTGCTGTCATTCAACTCCTGACTGTAACGAAAATGCAGATTCTCCTGTCCATCTTCACCAATTCCGAGCTTGACCCGGTTGCCATCCACGTCGAATACGGATTTGGAAATAATCTGGATCGTACCGCCCGATGAACCGCTGCCGTACAACGACCCGGGTCCTTTGGTGATTTCAATACGTTCGATATCCTGGGTATCGATAAAATCGAAGCGTGAGAAACTGTCGGGATCGGTCATGGGTACGCCATCACGAATCACCATGATTTCACGCACACCGTAGTTGGCTTTTTGACCGGCTCCCCGGATGATCAGGCGCGAATCGTAACCGCCATTTTTCGATTCAATCAGTACACCCGGAGTGCCCCTGATCGCATCCTTGATGTTCTGCATCTGCTCAGCATCAATACGCTTGGAATCGATCACGTTGATCGCCGCCGGCACCTCTTTGGTGCCACGGGCGATTCGGGACGCTGTGACACTGATGGTGTCTATCGCTTCGTCGGATACCGGATCCGCATCACCACTCTGGGAATCTGCCGCGAACAGGCTGTTACTGAATATTAGTAAGGAAGAGGCAAGGGATGATTTAAAAATACTGTTATATTTATTGAGATGCATAACTACTTCGCAACCTAATTAAAATT
Source organism: Sedimenticola selenatireducens (assembly GCF_963675335.2). Classification (NCBI taxonomy): domain Bacteria; kingdom Pseudomonadati; phylum Pseudomonadota; class Gammaproteobacteria; order Chromatiales; family Sedimenticolaceae; genus Sedimenticola; species Sedimenticola selenatireducens. The sequence goes on along the minus strand of NZ_CAXXYC010000001.1, from coordinate 16,759 downwards.
ATCAAAAGGACTTGCGAACGAGGCCACTACCCATCCGCAAACAAAACACCCGATACTCAGGTTAAATTCCCTTTAAAAATGAGCGGTAAAATTGTATTGCCCTGGATCTGAATGTTCAGAAGTATGTTGGTAGCCAGCTGACGAACTAATTTATTAATTCTTTGATATTCATCAACTTATAAAATTGACGGCGGTCACATTCCTATCTCGCCTGAGTTAAACAACACATTTAGTACGCCAATTAACCCAAAAATATTTTCTGTAGCGCCGACCGCAAACGCCTCCCTCACCATCGATCACTCTTTTGAACATGGCCATGCAGGGCATTAATTGGGGGTACCCGACGCGCCCTGATTGACCACGGCTAAGCCGATCGACGAGAACACCCCGCTCAAAAAACAGCGCTTGCCATAGTCGGACGAATCGCTAAAATATATATCTAAATTGGTATATATAGATATTTATAGATATGGAACCCAGCACCTTCTTCAAGGCCCTCTCCGACCCCACCCGCCTGCGCTGTATTGCCCTGCTCAGCCGTCATGACGAGCTCTGCGTCTGCGAACTGACCGAGGCGCTGGATCTGCCTCAACCCAAGATCTCCCACCACCTGGCCGCGTTGCGCAGGGCCGGGCTGGTGATTGATCGCAAGGAGGGGCTGTGGATTCACTACCGCATCAGCCCCGGCCTGCCGGAGTGGGCTGCCGGGGTGATCCAGACTACCGCCGACGGAATCGCTGACCAGGAGCCCTTCGCCGGAGACAGCAACAAGCTGCTTGCGACAAACCAGCGCGCCACCGAGCTTTGCACCGGCTGACGCAACCTCATCATCAACACCTGACCAGCGGGAGCCCCCATGTCCAGCCAGTGTGAAACCGTCGCCAAACAGCAGAGTGGCGCCAGGATGGGATTTTTTGAACGCTACCTGACCCTCTGGGTCTTTCTCTGCATCGTTGCCGGCATCCTGCTGGGCCATCTGCTGCCCGTCCCGTTCCAGCTGCTGGGTCGGATGGAAGTCGCCCAGGTCAATATCCCGGTGGCCGTCCTGATCTGGCTGATGATCATCCCCATGCTGCTGAAGATCGATTTCAGTGCCCTGCACCAGGTCCGGGAGCACTGGCGCGGGGTCGGTGTCACCCTGTTCGTCAACTGGGCGGTCAAGCCCTTCTCCATGGCCCTGCTGGCCTGGCTCTTCATCCGCGGCCTGTTCGCCGACTGGCTGCCGGCCGATCAGATCGACAGCTATATCGCCGGACTGATCCTGCTGGCCGCTGCCCCCTGCACCGCCATGGTCTTCGTCTGGAGTAACCTGTCGGACGGTGAACCCCACTTCACGCTGACCCAGGTGGCGCTGAACGACACCATCATGATCTTCGCCTTTGCCCCCATCGTCGGGCTGCTGCTGGGACTCTCCGCCATCACTGTGCCCTGGGACACCCTGTTTCTCTCGGTAGTGCTTTACATCCTTGTGCCGGTGGCATTGGCCCAGCTGTGGCGCAAACTGCTGCTGAACAGTGGCGGCCCGGCCGCCCTGCAACGCACCCTGGAGCGGCTTGGTCCCGTCTCCCTGCTGGCCCTGTTGATTACCCTGGTGCTGCTGTTCGGCTTCCAGGGCGAGCAGATCCTGGCGCAGCCGACCATCATCGCCCTGCTGGCGGTGCCGATCCTGATCCAGGTCTACTTCAACTCCGGCCTCTCCTATCTGCTCAATCGCCGATTCGGTGTCGCCCACTGCGTGGCGGCACCCTCGGCCCTGATCGGTGCCAGCAACTTCTTTGAACTGGCGGTGGCCACCGCCATCGTGCTGTTTGGTTTCGAGTCCGGCGCCGCGCTGGCCACCGTGGTCGGGGTGTTGATCGAGGTGCCGGTAATGCTCTCGGTCGTCAAGATCGTCAATAACACAAAAGGCTGGTATGAATCGGCCATAAAATCACCTGGAGGATAACTGTGAATCTAATCAACAAGGGACTTGCCGCCCTGCTGTTTCTTTTACCCACCCTGGGCTGGGCCGCCCCTGCCTTTCTGGTCGATTCGGAGTGGCTCGCAGAGCATATCGACGAGGAGAACCTGATCGTCCTGGAGGCGCGCTATCATCCGCACCGCCACTACACCGTCGGCCATATCCCGGGGGCAGTGCAGGTGCAACGCTTCCGGGACCTGGGGGACAACCAGGGCAGCCCCCTGATGCGCTTCCCCTCGCGGGAGGCGTTCCAGGCGACCCTGCGTCGCTGGGGGGTCAGCGACGACTCCACCCTGGTGCTCTATGACGACTCCAACACCGCCCTGGTGTCACGCCTCTACTACCTGCTGGAGCTGTACGGCTTCGACATGGCGCAGGTGAAGATCCTCAACGGCGGCACCGTGGAGTGGAGCGCCTTTGAGGAGATGAGCAAGGAGCCGACGCCACAACGGGCGACGGGGAGCGTGACCCTGAAAGCGGCCAACCCGGCCCTGTTCGTCGAGTGGACCGATGTTTATGACGACGTGCTGTCGCGGCGTGATCCCGGGGTTGTGCTGCTGGATGCGCGGCCCCGCGACATGTACACCGGCCAGGTGATCGCGCACGCCATCCAGGGTGGCCATATCCCCGGCGCGGTCAACGTGGTGAGCCTGGAGGGAACCAGCGGTCAGAAGTGGAAATCCGGCGAGGAGCTGGCGGCGCTGTACCGGGATGTGCCAAAAGAGAAGACCATCTACGCCTACTGCCATGACGGTTTCCGCATGAGCCTGGCCTATCTGCAGCTGAAATATCTTGGTCACAAAGATGTGCGACTCTATAACGGCGGCTGGTCCCACTGGGGCAACGAGTTGACCCTGCCGGTGGTACAGGGCGAGGCGCCCTACAGCGGCGACTACGAGTTGTGATCCGCGGCGGGTATTCCGACAGGCAACGAATCCGTAGGTTGGGATGAGGAATGAACCCCAACATCGTGACGCACACACATGAAAACCCGTTGGGGTTCGCAGGCTCACCCCAACCTACCAGTTAACAAGCAGCGAGGCACTGAACAGGCATGACCATCAAAGTAGGCATCAACGGCTTCGGCCGCATGGGGCGGCTGGGCCTGCGCGCCGGCTGGCAGCGGCCGGAATTCGACTTCATCCGTATCAACGAAATCGCTACAGACGCAGCCGGGTCGGCCCACCTGTTGCAGTTCGATTCGGTACACGGCACTTGGGAGCGGGAGGCCACCACGGAAGGGGGACAGGTCCTCATCGAGGGCAAGGCGCTCGACTACAGTAGCAACCCGGGCATAGCCGACAGCGACTGGGCTGGTTGCGACATCGTGATCGAGGCCACCGGCAAGCACCACAAGAAGCCGGAAACCCTGCAACACTATTTCAACCAGGGGGTGAAAAAGGTAATCGTGGCCGCGCCCACCGAGGGGGCCCTGGACATCGTCTACGGCATCAACGACCAGCTTTACGACCCGGAAGTACACCACCTGGTCACCGCCGCCTCCTGCACCACCAACTGCCTGGCGCCGGTGGTCAAGGTGATGCACGAACAGGTCGGTATCCTGCACGGCTCGATGACCACCATCCACGACATCACCAACACCCAGACCATTATCGACAAGGGCCACAAGGACCTGCGCCGGGCGCGTGCCTGCGGCCAGTCGCTGATTCCCACCTCCACCGGCTCGGCGCGAGCCATCACCAAAATTTTCCCGGAACTGACCGGCAAGCTCAACGGCCTGGCAGTACGGGTGCCGCTGCTCAACGCCTCCCTCACCGACTTCGTGTTCGAGGCGGCGCGTCCTGTAACTGTGGAAGAGATCAACGGCTATTTCAAGGCGGCTGCCGAGGGCGAACTCAACGGTATTCTCGGCTACGAAGAGCGACCCCTGGTCTCGGTGGACTATCTTAACGACCCCCGTTCGTCGATCGTCGACGCCCTCTCCACCATGGTTATCGACAACACCCAGGTAAAAATCTACGCCTGGTACGACAACGAGTGGGGCTATGTGAACCGGCTGATGGATCTGGCGAGCAAAGTAGCATCCAGCCTGTAAGCAGTATGGAACAGGGACTTCGCAACTACTTCGTAGTAACCGCCGGCTACTGGGCTTTCACGATTACTGACGGCGCCATTCGCATGCTGGTGGTGCTCTATTTCCACCTGCTCGGCTATTCGCCGTTCGAGGTGGCGATGCTGTTCCTGTTCTACGAGTTCTTCGGCATCGTCACCAACCTGGTGGGTGGCTGGCTGGGGGCACGCATCGGCCTCAACCTGACCATGCACATCGGTATGGGACTGCAGGTGCTGGCGTTACTAGCGCTCACAGTCCCGGATACCTGGCTCTCGGTCCCCTACGTGATGGCGGCCCAGGCGCTCTCCGGCATCGCCAAGGATCTGAACAAGATGTCAGCCAAGGCCTCGGTCAAGTACCTGAGCAGCGGCGGCGAGGGAAAGCTGTTCAAATGGGTGGCGATACTCACCGGGTCCAAGAACGCGCTCAAGGGGGCGGGCTTCTTTATCGGTGCCGTGTTGCTGGAGTGGGTCGGATTTCGCGGCGCCCTGGCCCTGCTGGCCGGGATGCTGGTGATTGTCCTGATCACCACCGCCCTGCTGCTACCGTCCGGCGTCGGCAAGTTGAAATCCAAGCCGAAATTCACCCAGGTATTCTCCAAGGTCGCGGCCATCAACCGACTGGCGGCAGCACGCTTTTTCCTGTTCGGCTCGCGCGATGTCTGGTTCGTGGTCGGCCTGCCGGTGTTTCTCTACGAAGTGCTGGGCTGGTCGTTCAGCCAGGTGGGGGGCTTTCTCGCCCTCTGGGTGATCGGCTACGGCCTGGTGCAGGCCAACGCCCCGCGACTGCTCCGCCTTTTTCAATGGGGTCAGACTCGATTGAAAACAGGTGGAGACTCCGCCCCATTGAAACAAACAGGCGGCGACACGGCGCGCCTGTGGGCCTTTGTGTTGCTGCTGTTCCCGGCAGGTATCGCCCTCGGCCTGCAACAGGACTGGCCGGCGCAGTGGGTATTGATCGTGGGGCTGATTCTGTTCGGCATCGTCTTCGCCATCAACTCCGCCGTGCACTCCTACCTGATCCTCGCCTACTCGGATCACGAGCGGGTCTCCATGAACGTCGGCTTCTACTACATGGCCAACGCCGGCGGCCGCCTGGCGGGTACGGTGCTCTCCGGCTGGGCCTACCAGACCCAGGGGCTGGAGGGCTGCCTCTGGTGGTCGGCGGCCTTCGTACTGGCCACGGCGCTGCTCTCCTTTGGCCTTCCTCAAATCGAAGAGAGCCAAAGGCAGCCGGAGACGCAGAAAGGTTGACGGTAAACCAGGGCCGCGCCCGGGGGCGAGCACTGCGAACCGGCTATCATAGTGATACCATTGGTGACTTCCCCGGAAAGGACGGAGCCGCTGACATGCCGTCCCTACAGAAAATACGGAACAGACACCATGGCAAACTACAGTTTTACAGAGGACCCCAAGGGCGGCGTGGGCCTGGAGGTGATCGCCCGGGACCATAACGAGATGTTCGATGCGGCCTCAACCGCGCTCTGTCTTTTTATGTGGGATCAGGAGACGGTGGAGGAGCGGGAGGAGGTTCCGATCAGTTGGTACGGCTTCGACATACCGACCACCGTGGTCGGCCTGCTCTCGGAACTGCTGTTCCAGATGGACAACGGCTGGGTCTTCAAGCGCTTCGTGACGCAGTCACTTGAAGAGGTGGACGATCTGGATGAGCGTCATCGTAAAAAGCAATTGAAGATCAGCGGTATTGCCTATGGAGAACGGCTTCGCCCGGAACACCACAAGGCCCGCTATCCCGTGCAGGCGGTGCTTCTGCCACGGCTCAAGGTAAAGGAGATCGACGGTGGCGTACGTCTTTATTGTGTACTTGATGCGTAACAGCCACCACCTCAAGCCGGTTGCGAAATATCGTACCGCTTCATCTTCTCCCACAGGTTCTTTCGACTGATGCCGAGACTTTCCGCAGTCTCGGCTATGCGCCATTCATGGTGCTCCAGGGTCTCCCGCAGCAGGCGCTCTTCGTAGTGCTCCATCGCCTCTTTCAGAGAGAGGTGATCCGGTGACAACAACGGCTCCTCCCCGGAAGCGCCAAACTCGCGCGGGCCCAGAACCTCCTGTGGAGAGAGGATGCAGGCCCGTTCCACGGCATTCGCCAATTCACGCAGGTTGCCCGGCCATGGCTGCGCTTCCAGGTAACGCTCGGTCAAGGGCAGAATCAATCGACGCGCCTGGTGTTCATTGAAATAGTTTTCCACGACGCGATGAGCGAGCCAGAGAATATCCTCTTTACGCTCCCGCAGCGGCGGGATGTGCACGTGGGCCACGTTGATCCTGAAATAGAGGTCCTCGCGAAACTCCCCGCGATCGACCATCGCCTTCAGATCCCGGTTGGTGGCGTAGACCAGGCGCACATCCACTGGAATTTGATCCTCACTGCCGATCGGCTGCACCACCCGTTCCTGAATGGTACGCAGCAGCTTGGCCTGCATGCGCGGCGAGGTCTCGCCCACCTCATCGAGAAACAGCACCCCGCCACTGGCCTGCTCGAACATCCCGCGCCGACTCTTGGTGGCACCGGTAAAGGCTCCCTTGACGTGGCCGAACAGCTCGGCCTCCAGCAGATCCTCGGGCAGTGCGGCGCAGTTGATGGCGATAAACGGCTTGTCAGTACCCTTATTGTAACGCTGGGCGAAATAGCGGGCCGCATACTCTTTGCCGACACCGGACTCCCCGGTTATCAGCAGATCCACCCGGTGCGCCGCCAGGCGGTCCAGGGTGTTTTTGATTTGCCGCATTGCCGGGGACACCCCAAGCTCCGCATTGCCCTGATGCATGTCCTCGAACAACGAGGGTGACACCTCCCTCAGTTTCGCCAGCAGATCATCGAGATCAAATGGCTTGGTAATGTAGTCCCTGGCCCCGAGCTTGAGCAGGCGTACCGCCTGGTCGATGGTGCCATACCCGGTGATGAAGATGGTGGGAGGAGGTGGTCGTTCCGAATCCAGCAGCCGGATATAAAGGTTTTCACCGCTCATATCCGGAAGCCGGATATCGCTGATCAGGGCTGCATACTGCCGCTCCGCCAATGCGCCCAGGGCCTCTTCGGCATGGGTGAAGCAGTCGCAGCCAATATCTTCGATCTTGAAACGCTGGCACAGAGAGGCACGCATGATGGCATCATCCTCGACCAGGCACAGACGAGAGGTGTTGATCACTACGTCTCCTTTATCGGCAATTCCACAACAAACTGTGTTCTTCCGCCACGGGATTTTACCTCAATATTACCCTCCAGCTGGTGCACCAGCTGGTAGGTTACCCAGAGCCCGAGACCATTGCCCGTGGCGTTCTCGGAGAAGGGTTCGAACAGGCTCAGCTTCTGCTCCCGGGAGATGTTCGGTCCCTCGTTGACAACGCTCAGGCAGAGCCGGTTTTCACGGTTTTCCACAAGGCAGTGTACCGCCCCCCCTTCCGGGGAGGCCTGCACGGCATTCAGCGACAGGTTGATCAGTACTTGCCTGATCGGCGTCGAGGGCAACGCGACATCCCCCTCCAGGCAATTGCGCCAATCCAGCCTGATCTGCTTTCGACTAACGTCCGCCAGCAGTAGCATGCGCACATCATTGACATCTTTGGGGCTCAGACTGTGGCTGCGCGGATTGGCCTCCACCAGCAGTGCGGAAACGGTTTCCCGAATCTGTTGCAGCCCCCGTTCAATCAAATCAAAAGTTTCCCGGCCCAACGCGTCTGTCTCACTGTAGCGACGAAAGGTATTGAGCGCGTTCAACATACCTCCCAGCGGATTGTTGATCTCGTGGGCCACCCCCGCCGCCAACCGGCCAACGGCAGCCAGCCGTTCAGAAGCCAGCATACCGGATTCCAGGCGCTCTTTCTCATCCAGCTCACCGAGCATCTGTTGAAAACTGGTCCCCAGCCGGCCTATCTCGTCCTTGCCCTGGCGCAGGTCACAGGTAATCTCCTCGTTGCTGCCACGTCCCACCTTGGACATGCAGTTGGCCAGGTGGCCGAGCGGCTTGACCATTCGATTGCCCAGATACCAGCCGAACGGCAACAGCAGAACCGTTACCAGCAGGGCGGAAACCACCACCCGCTCAACGATGGCAATAAACCTTGGCCAGAACAGTGCCCGGTCATAGCCGATCACCAGTGTGCCCATGGCAACCCCGTCACTCAACATCGGCAGGATCACATAGAGGCGCTGGTCATTCGGGTATTCGTAGGGACGCGGCCGCAGGTCGCCGGTCAACCTCAAAACCTCCGCTTCAACACGCGCCAATTCCGCCCCGTGCGCACGCAGCGGCGTGGTTACCGCCAGCTCCTTGGGACGATTGGAGACATAGATGCGACCATCCTTGTCCAGCACTACCAGCAAGCGGCTGGAGGTCTCCCCGGACCACCCCTCAGCCGCCTGCACCAGGCGGTAGGCGCCCCAGAGATCATCGTGCAACATGGCGTTGGGCAGGCTGTTGGAGAGCACGCTGCCAATCTCCACCGCATTGTTGAACACCTCCTCGCGCAGCTCCTCGTAAGCACGCCAGGTAAGTGCAAGCGTGACTACGCTGGCGGTGATCAGAATCACCAGGGTGAACATCAGCGGCACCTTGATCCGGTAGCTGATATCCCCCATCTTCATTGGGCATCCTCCAGTATCCGCACCGACTCGGCCACGCCATCGTACAGGCTGTCCTCGCCCTCCGTGAAGCCATCCAGATTCAGACGTTGCAACAGTCGCCTGCCTTCAGTAACGGAGGCCATTTTCAACAGGGCGTTGCGCAAGGCGGAAAAATTCGCCGGGGAAATATCCCTGCGCACTACCAGCGGCGGAAACCCGAACAGCGGAGACTTGCTCACCAGGCGGGTGCCGGCTGTCAGCGCCGGTTCATGCCGGGAGAGTGTCTCCCACACATAGCCATCCACCGCGCCACCCTGGGCCACGCCATCGGCCACCGCCTTCACCACATCCCGGTGCGCCCAGGCAAAAAAAGTCTTGGAAAAGAAATGCTTCGGTTCCAGCCCCTCCCTGATCATACTGACCTGGGGGTAGAGAAAGCCGGAATTGGAGTTCGGGTCGGAGTAGGCAAACACCTTGCCCTTGAGATCCACGATACCCTGGCTCACGCTATCGGTGGTGGGAACAATCAGATAGGAGCGGTAGAGTGGCTCGCCGTTAAACAGGGGCACCGCCAGCAGTTTCAGCTGCTCCCGGTTGCGTACATAGGGAAAACCGCAAATCCAGGCCGCATCCAGGTCCCCGCCGAGCAGCAGATCCGTCACCTCCTCGTAAGTCTGGCGCTGGATGAACTGGACCGGGCGCTGCAGGGAGTTGGAGAGGTAGTCCTGCCACTCCTTGAGAAAGGATGTCTGATCGGTAAGGATCACCGCGGTCAGGCCTATTCGATAGGTCTTTTCGCTGCTGGCCAACAGATTACCCGCCATTAGCAGGCAGGCCATCAGCAGAATACAGCGAATTGTTGTTCGGCCCTTGATCATCTCAACAGCACCCGGCAACCCGTCATGTGGCCACTCGCCTTCGACATGAGCGGTCTTGTTGTACCCATCATCGCTCCCGCTCCGCCCTGGTTGGCACGAATCGCGCCAGCTCCACCAGCACCACCTGGTCGGGATCAACCTCGTCCAGCTCCCCCGCCCTGAAGCGATAAACCAGCTTAGCACGAATCACCCCGGCTGCTTCATGCAGCGGGATTTCGAGCACACGGCCCGTACCTGGCGGCAGTGTGTTCTGCCGCCAGCCGGCGCTGGCCGAATGGAGCCATCCGAAGCGGTAGCGGCGACTGTCCAGCATCCGCTCCTGTGCATCGCGCTGTTCAACCAGCAGCCAGACCGCGCGTCCAGTGGTTCCGCCCGGCAAGGCGTGTCCCGCGCGGTGCCGAATCTGCAGCAGCGCAACCCCGCCCTCCGCGTCATGCCGAAAGGCCATCCTCAAGGTGGCGATGCCCTGCAGAAAGCCGGGCCGGGTCGGCCCCCGGAAATCATGACTGTTGCCACTCCCTTGCAGGTGGCAGGTCAGGCAGTCCTCGCCCCGGCGGGCCGCCGGCGAGTCGAGGAAGCCCTGCAGCGTGATCTCTCCCGGTGCATCATGGCAGCGGGCGCAGGCCTCCGGCACTTGCAGGGCAGGATAGGGGTGTCCGTTCGCACCATGGCAATCGGTGCAGATGACACCTTCGGAACCCGAGGGGGAGTGACAACCAAGGCAGGCCTTCGGTTCACCCTTGCGCCGCCATTCATCGAGAAACGTTTCGGTGCGCGCCGCCACGGCCATGCGGCTGCGCTCAAATCCGGCCTGTTGCCGCGGGTGACAAGCGGCGCAAGAGGCCGACTCATCAGGGGGGTAAGCGGTTTCGGAGCAGGCCAGCAGCGGAAAAAAAAACAGAACCACAACCCATGCCAAATCAAATCCGGACAGCTGCTTCCCGACTATTCCAGGGAGGGTTACCGGTCGCCTGACTACTGCGGTCAACATCCTCAATCAAACACCTGGGACGGGCTGCCGCCCTCGCACAAGCCCCTGGGAATAAGAAAGGGGACACTGCCAGGCCGGGTGTAGGTGGATTGCGGAATCTCCACACTACCGCCCGCCTCGACCCAACCCGCGATGCCACCCTCCAGTATCCACACCTGGTGACCGGCGTCGGTGAGACGGGCAAACCAGGCCTCCACCAACTGTTCGGAGGCACCTTCCGGCAGCAACAACACCAGCCCCCCGCCACCATCAGGCAAAAAGCCGCTCGGTTCGACTCCGCCATCCAGCGCCCCGGCAAGGGTTCCGGCACGATACGCGGCGCGGCCACGCACATCCAGGATCAACGGCGGATCGGCTGTATCCAGCCACGCCTGCAACTGCCCGGGGCTGACGCCTGGCCAACGGGCAGAAAGGTCGCCAGACCCCAGCAGCAGAAACACCGCGAGGAGCAGCAGGACAAACAGGGGCCTCACACCGTGCCTGCCGGGGCATCTCCCTGACCTATGCGGATGGGCACCTGCTGCAGCGGCACGCGGGGAATCAGCGCCTGCCTCAGTCGTTCCATGCCGGACTCCCGGGCCAGAGCCTCACCAACCACCACCGCCGATGCGCCGCCAGCCCGGGCCAGGTTTTGCAGGTACTTCAATTCGGAAACACCACCGGACAGCCAGATCGACAGGGGGCCACCCCGAACCCTGTCCAGCACATCCAGATCCAGCCCCTTGCCACGGGACTCGGCCGCTTCGGAGTGCAGCCACAGTGAATCGAACCCCAGCTCGGCGGCCCGGGTGACCGCCTCGGAAAGCAAGGTCTCGCCATCACTCACCCGCCAACCCTTTATTGCCGCCGTATCCGGCATGTAGAAGGAGAACCCTTCGCCGACTGCAGGCCCTGAGAATCGATAACTGGTTTCCGGCTTGAAGACAGTCAGCCGGGGTACCCAGTGCAAGCCGGGCCAACGCTCCTGCAGTCGGGCGGTCGCTTCCAGTCCCTGGTCACAGATCCAGCAGCTACGTTCGCCATCTTCACGCCACTCCACATCACGCACCGGATCACCCGCCAGCAGCAGCGCGGTCTCAAACACCAGATTCCCCAGCCGTTCCGGGGTGCAGCCGCACGGATTGATCACCAGGCCATCAGCACCGGCCAGCCAGGCGTCCGCCTCCTGTTGCATATCCTCAGCTTCTGGTTGGTACTGTACAAACAGTTTGGTCTCTTCACTCATAACCCTACCTCAATCGATTAATCCGCGGTTTCCCGGATTGGTGGATGCGCCTGGCGGCTTATCCACCCGTACTGGACCAATTTGGTGAACCCTGTAGCGTGGGCACAAAAAGCGAGCCCACCCTTCTACCGAGCTAAGGCCCACCACCTGTAGGAGCGGCGCCCTCGCCGCGATTCGGCCCGGGGCTGACCTCCTACAGCTCGATGGGTGAGCCAGCGAACCCCAGCCTACGAGCCTCTCTTTAACGTGTTTTTCCAGCGTTAATCATCCAACAGATTTTCCCAAAAGGTTTCGTGTTTGGAGCGCATCTCATCGCTGCTCTCCCGCGTCCGGGATGCGCGCTCCCGCCCGACCGCCTCACTCACCTCCAGGGCAAGATCGGAAAAAGCGGCGGCAGCCACGCTTTCGGGACGACCAATCACCAGTGGCAGACCACCATCGGCCAGCATCTGCCCCTCCGGATCGAGTGGCACGCCGCCCAGGAACTTGACATGCTTGCGTCCGGCCAGGGCCTTTGCCGCACCATCGGGGAACAGCGGCTGCACCTCACCACAACATGGGCAGAGGTAGCTGCCCATGTTCTCCACCAGGCCGAACACCGGGATATCGAGGTCGTGAAACATGGCGATTCCCCGGGCCGCATCGACCACCGAGAGTTTCTGTGGAGTGGTCACCAGCACCGCGCCGGTGACCGGAATCTGCTCCAGTATGGTGAGCGGAACGTCACCGGTGCCGGGCGGCAGGTCCACCAGCAGGATATCCAGCTCCGGCCAGGCGATATCGTGGAACATCTGGGTCAGGGCCTGGGTCACCAAGGGTCCCTTCCACACCAGCGCCGCCTCGGGTGGCAGGACGTTACCCACCGACACGGTCCAGACGCCGTGATTCTGCACCGGCAGGGTGCGTCCCTCGTCATCCACCGGGAGCTCGCGGTCGGTACCCATCATGCGGGTGATCGACGGACCGTACAGGTCGGCATCGAGGATGCCGACACGCTTGCCGGCCCGGGCCAGGGCGCAGGCCAGGTTGACGGTGACGGTGGATTTGCCGACCCCGCCCTTGCCGCTGGCCACCAGGACGATATCCTCGATCCCGGCAACCGGCGCCTGGGGCTCGGCATACCAGGCCTGCTCACTTCCGGGATCGCCCCTATTCACCTGCACGTCAATGGGAAACTCCGGTAATCCGCTCATACCCCTGCCTCCTTCCGCACAGCCAGTTTCAGATCATCGGCGATTCGGCTCGCCAGGGCATGGAATAACGCCCCGTTACCGGCACTCTCCCTGGCCACCGGCTCGCCACTGTCAGAACCCACCGCCACCTCCGGAATGAACGGCAGACTGGCCAGCAGCGGCAGACCGGTCAGGTCTGACAGACCGGTGGCCCCGCCGGCACCAAACAGGGCACCCACATGTCCGCAACGCCGGCAACTGACCCCGGCCATGTTCTCCACCAGCCCCAGGCAGGGGACCGCCAGGTCGGCAAACATCTCCAGCCCACGCCGCACGTCATCGATGGCCACCTGTCCCGGGGAGGTGACGGTGATCACGCCGGACAGTGCCACGACACGGGCCACCGCCAGATGCACGTCCGAGGTTCCCGGAGGCAGGTCCACCAGCAGGATATCCAGGGCGCCCCAGTCTATATCGTTGAACAACTGCGGCAGCCCCTCGTCCACCAGGGATCCACGCCAGATCAGGGCCTGCGCCTCGGGCAGTAGCAGGCCGATCGACATCATGCGTACGCCGAACGCCTCCCGGGGAGCGATACGATCGCCCGCCGCCGTGGTTTCTGCCCGTCCACTCACCCCCAGCAGGGTCGGCGCCGAGGGTCCGTAGACATCGGCATCCAGCAATCCCACGGCGTACCCCTGCTGCGCCAGAGCCACGGCAAGATTGGCCGTCAGGGTTGACTTGCCCACCCCACCCTTGCCGCTGTGCACACCCACCACGTGGCGGATACCCGGCAACGAGTCACGCCCGGCAATGGAGCGGGGGCGCGGCTTTACCACAGCGCGATCAACACCCGGCAGGGATTCCACCAGCGGGATGATCGCATCAGCCAGCGGTTCCAATGCATCCTCCGCAATCCGCTCCGGGTCCAGCAGCACACGGACGGCACCCGCCGTGGCCACCACGTCATACACCTGGCCGGCGCTAACGACATCCGGACCGCCGTCACTCAGGCTGAGTTGGCGCAAGCTTTCCAGCACCTGCTGCTCCAGACTCTGTATCGGTTGATATGAGCAATTCATGGACATATAAAGGCTTCCTTCAGGTAGTCCCGGATAGCCAGCGCCTCCTCGGCACTGATCACCTGGTCGGCGCCGTGTTCATGGCGCATTACATCGACAATGGCTGGCCGCAACGCCGGTTCAAATTCGCACAGACGCGCAATTCGCAGTTCGTGACAACTGGAGCAACGCGCCAGAAACAGCTCCCTCGGTGTTCGCGGCAGCATGGCCCACCAGACGAACACAGCCGAAAGCAGGACCATCAACACCCCGGCACCCATCCACGTCCCCCTACTTTGCATGACAGACAGTGGACAGGTTATGGATCGAACCAGTCCATCTCCGATCCCTTTGCCTGCGCGTCTCTAGCCGGACAGCATGTCGAGCCACTCGTCATCCAGCTCCTGTTCATTGCCACATACCCGGCAGTTCTCTTGTCCCGACTGCTCCGGGACAAAGGGTGTCCCGCAACGACCGCAAGGCCGTTGGCGGAGGTGGATTAACCGCGAACGGCCCGCCTCCAGCTCTTCCAGGGCGAGGGCGGAATGCGGCACCATCGCCCCTTCGGGGCAGATGCGTTCACACAGCAGGCAGTCAGTGCAGAGCAGCGGATCGAAGCTCAGCTCCCGTGCCTGGCCACTCTCAACGGCCTGCAGGGCACCCGTGGGACAGCGTTCGCCGCAAGCCAGGCAGCCACTGCACAGCGTATTGACCGAACGTGGCGTCCAGGGCAGCGGCGCGTCATCACGCCAGGGTACCCGGCCGATCCGACTCGCCAGCACCGCCTGGTATTGGACCGTGCGTTGCGGATACACACTGTTCTGGTAGAAAGGCAGCACGTCCGCGTCCGCCTCCTCCGGGCGGAGGCCGGGAACGATCCATTCCGCCGCCTGAGTCACCGCCTGGGCGCCACCAAAGCGCAGGAAGGCGCGGCGACTCAGGTGGGGTTGATCCTGGTACTCACGCACCGCCTTGCGCGCCCCGTCAGCGGGAGCCAGATCCAGCAGCGGCGACACCTCGCCCAGCCATTCGTCGAGGGTCTCGGCAACCTGGCGAAGCCCGTCGTGGGCATCGCCGTAACGGCATTCGGCACAGTGATCCAGTCCATGCAGGGCCAGTATCTCCACCCCCTCCGCCCGGGCCGCGCTGATCAGGCGCGCATCGAGCACGGCATGGCAGGGGATCACCACACCGCCGCCCGCGCCGGTGCTGGCACGGCAGTGCAGATCGACCCGCTGCCGCCCTGCCAGGGCGGAGACAAAACGTTCCGGTACAAAACCGCTGGAGCGCAGGGCACCAGCCGGACAGCTGGGCAGGCAACTGTTGCAACCGGTGCACTTCTGCTGGTCCAGATCCACGGCATCTGCCGACAGCCGCAGAGCATCGGAGGGACAGACATCGCGGCAGCGGGAGCAGTGCTCCAGGCGGCCGCGCAAGTTGATGCACAGCTCTTCCTCGACGATCATTTCGGATAGCCTCAGGTAACCGTCGGCCTGTTCGGACGTGGTCATTCGCATGCCGCTTTCTCCCTGGATTCATCAGCCGCCGGCGCGGCGGCGATCTTACGCCCCAGCCAGTAGGTCAGGGCGACGGCGCTGACCATGTTGGTCGCCAGCGGCACGTTGTTCAGATCACAGACCCGGTAGAAGGGCGTGATATCCGGTTCGTCGGCAGCCGGGGTCTCCGGGTCGCGAATAAAATAGACCGCCCGGATCGTATTGGTACAAACCAGACCGCAGAGCTGGATCTCACCACCTTTTTTTCCAGAGAAGAGGTGAGTGACTTCCAGGCCCAGTTCACGCTCTATGGCCTCCCCGGTCTCGCTGGTGGCAAGCAGGCGATACTCACTGAAGACCGCCAAGCGGTTTTTGATCAGTTTGATCAGCTCCGGCAGCTTGCGCTCGTGCGCGATCAGGATCACGGTCTGTCCGGCACCCGCCATGTTATGCACCCCCCAATGTTGTATGGAAGTTGTGTAGGTTGGGGTGAGCCCGCGAACCCCAACGGAGTTTCATGCCTGCATGCCATGATGCTGGGGTTCGTTCCTCACCCCAACCTACGGGCTTCATGGTGCTCTCGGGCCAACAAAAAAAGTGAAACATCCCTGTCTCAAGTTGGTACCGGAGTTCTGTATCTGGTTGCTTATGCATGGCGGGCTCAAACCTCCGAAAGCGGCGCCGGAAAGGCTGGAAGCCGATACGCCTCACCACCCGGCAGACACTCCGAGCGGACTTTCAGGTAGAGCTGCCGGTGGTCCTCGGCAAGCCGGTCGATAGACGCAAGGGGATCATCCATGGCGGCGAGCCTGTCCCTCACCCCGACCAGCCAGCGGGTCTGCTTCAGGCGGCGCTCCATGGCCGCGTGATCATCATGGGCGAAAGTACAACCGTGTATGCCTTCACGAAATTCGGCGCCCTGCACCCGGTCGGAGCGCAGCACCGGCAGACGCAGCGCGGCGGCCAGATCGAGCAGCGGACTCTTGCACTGCTTGACATAGGGCATCAGCAGCAGATCGGCATCCCGGAACAGGGCGGCGACCTCCCGGGGTGCCACATAGCGGTCGATCAGGGTGATGCGGGCGGCACGGCTGGCGGCGTCAAGCAACGCCTCCGATATACCGCCCAGCACACCCTCGCCCGCCACCACCAGATGTACCGTCCCGGGCCAGTGGTTGCCGGCCACGGTTTCCAGCAAACGGTCCAGTCCCTTGCGCCGGCAGCCGTGGCCGAAGAACAACAGTCGACGCTCACCCGCCACTTTTTTCGGAGCAGGCGAATCAGCCTGGCATTCCAGCGCCTGCAGCGCCAGAAA